>NZ_BAED01000008.1 GCF_000241345.1 Gordonia amarae NBRC 15530 | reverse complement strand
GGCGGGCGGCCGGTCTGCGGACGGGGCCGGGCAGCCGGTCCTGCGGCCGCACGCTGCGCGGATCGGGCCGGGGCCGCGCTGTGCCTCCGGAGGAGGCCCGGGCCTGTGGATGGGGTCGGTCCTGCGGGTTTCGTCCGGCCCCGGCCGTTGCCCGGGGCGCTGGTCCGAACCCCCGCGTCCCCGGATGGCCTGACCGTCCCCCGCCGGACCCTGCCGCGAACCCGGCTGCCCCTGCCGGGGTCCGGGTTGCCCGCTGTGCTGCTCGCCCGGGGTCCGGTCAGGACCTCCGGCGGGCGGGATGGGTCGTTGAGGGGTCACGCGTCGTCTCCACGATCTTCGGAGGGTTGGTCATCGGCCGGCTCCGGGCCGGTCTCGTCGGGATCCGGCGGTCCGGGCTCTGACTCGTCGGTGTTGTCCTCTTGACGGTACTGATCGATACCCCCGGAGTGCTCGGACGACTCGCGGCGGAACTCGTATGTGCTCGCCGCGAGCTCCCGATCGTGGTCGTCGGCCTCGGGCCGGTCGGCGTCGGCCGGGTCGGGCTGACCCCGGAACCGGTGCCACAGCCGGCGCCCCACCAGACCCACCAGCAGAACCGCCGCCACGATCGTCACGTAGAACAGCGGCTTGCCGTAGGCGTTGGAGTGCACCGAGATGGTGATCGGCTGCCCGAGCGCGAGGTCGGTGTCGGTGGCCAGGCCGATCGACACCGACGTGGCCTCGGACGAGTCGGCGTTCGCCGGCAGCTGGATCTGCCGGGTGCCGCGCGCCGGGATCTCCATCACCCCGACGTCGCCGATGTTGAGTTCTTCCGGGGCCCGGATCTCCAGCCGCACCTTGATCGGCAGCGCCAGCTCGTTGCGGACGACCAGCAGGATCGGGCTGCGTTCGGACGCCAGCGTATACCGGCCACCCGGGTCGAGCATGGTGACCGACCCGCGCATCCGGGTCAGCGTCGAGTTGACCGCCGACACCCAGCGGTCGCGGTGGGCGCCGAGCGCGGCCCGGTCGGCCGGCGTGTCCCGGTCCGGGCTGCGCAACGCCCGCAGCAGATCCTCGCGCAACGGCGCCAGGTAGCGCTCGGAGGTCGCCTCGACGTCGACCGACCGCACCAGCGACGCCTGGAGCTGCAACGTCAGGTCGGAGTGCGTGCTGATGGCCGCGGCCTGCGCCCGGGACACCAGCCACCAGCCACGCGCGAGTCCCGGTTTGCCGGGCGGGGCGTGCAGTCTGCCTGGCCGGCGGGCCGAGTCGAGTTCGGAGACCACCGTCTCCAGACCCTCGGGCCTGGCCGCGCCGGAATCGAGCAGGGTGGACGCTGTGGTGAGCAGGGCGTCGGTGTCGGCGTCGGTGGGTGACCAGTACAGCGGCGGCACGATGAACTGGCTGCGCCCCGCCACCGGCAGCCGCGTGTCCTGCAGTTCGACGGCCGTGGCGTGGCTGCGCGGCGGGGTGAGCGCGGCGAAGGCCAACGCCGCCGCCGCGGACTGCCTCCTGCTCACCGCCGACTCCCGGCGCAGGTCGACGATCTGCGAGCGTGGCGTCAGCACCGGCGTCGACGGGGCGGTGCCCATCGCGGCCAGCGCGGCGGTCACCGGGGTGTCGGTGGTCTGCACCCGGATGTCGCCCACCTGGTAGCGGCCGCTCGGGTCGGGGTCGCGGTCCGGGCTCAGCGTCGACGCCGACGACACCGCCTTCGTCACGGTCGCCGACTTGAGGACACCGGCACCGGTGGTGTCAAGCGTGCCGATCGCTGGGATGGTGATGCCGCGCACGCTCTTGATCCCGAGGATCGAGTCGACGATATCGGCGGGGCTGGTCAGTGCTGCCAGGGTGAGGCCGGTGTTGTCGACCCGGGCCAGCGAATCCAGATCGGCCGACGCGAACGGCAGCGCCACCACGCACATCTCGCCGGCGATCTGCTTGAGGGTCGCCAGCCAGCGGGTGGCCGCGTCGGTGCCCTTGCCGGGGGTCGTCTCCGATGTGGGTGACGACGGGTCGCGCGAGATGACGTACCCGGTGGACATCACGCGCACCGTGATCAGCAGGTCGGGATCGACGGCCAGGCACATGCTCTTGCGCAGCGTGGCCCGGGTGTCCGACTCCGAATCGGTTGGCGACGTCGTGGCGGTTCCGGAGCGGGCCGGTGCGGATGTGGTGGCGGACCCCGACGGTGGCGGTGCCGTCGATGAGGGCGGTGCACTCGTCGCGGGCGGGGTGGACGGCGGGGCCGCCGAGCTGGGGGCGGTGGCCCCCGGCGTCTTGGCGGGCAGCAGGGAGCGCAGGACGTCGAGGTTGCGGTGCAGCCTGCCGCCCGGTGCCAGCGACACGGCCAGGTCGTCGCCGATGAGCCGGACCGGTTCGGTCCGCCCACCCAGTGTTCCGGGCGCGAGCTGCGGGGGTGCGGCCAGCGGCCACAGCATCGTCATCCGCGACGGATTGGACGTGTTGGCCGGAATGGATCCGTCACGGGCGGGTACCGGGCCGGTGATCGAGGCGTCGATCGTCCCCGGATCGGGCGTCGGCGCGTCGGGCTGCGGAGGCACGTACCGCGCGGCCCGGTTCCGGTCCGCCGGCAGCGACAGCACCGGCAACAGCGTCGTCGAGCGGGCGACGCGGGCGACCGCACCGTAGTCGGGGGTCGCGTTGACGTTCACGGTGAGCGGGTACACCCCGGCCGCGGCGATCTCCAGCCCGTTCCACGACAGCGGCAGCGTCAGGGTGAAACCGGACTGCCCGCCGGGCTGCAGAACGTCGGTGACCTGCCGGAACGGTCCGGCCACACTCACCGGCAGCAGATCGGCCGCCGGGGCGGTGCGCAGCCCGGCCGCGTCGGTGATGCGGTCACCGCGTTCGAGCCGGGCCGCGACGGTATGCAGCGGCCGGTCCCCGATGTTGCGGATGACGCCGCTGACGGACACCGTCGCCGGACCCGAGGTGGTGACCAGTGTCGGGGTGATCGAGCTGATGTCGATGCGGGCGAACGTGGCGGTGTCGTCGCTCGTCCGCGGGCCGTGCCCACCGGACCTGTCGCCGTCGGAGGTGTCGACGTCGGGGATGTCGGAGGTCTCCCCCGGTGTCCGGGGCGTCGGCGTGCTCGGTGTGCTCTGGGTTGTCGTGCTCCGGCTTGTCGTGCTCTGGGTGCTCCTCGTCGACTCGGGTGCACCGGAACCCGGGGTCGCGGACCCGGACGGTTCGGCCTGGACCGGCGGGGTGGCAAGAACGACCAGCAGCAGTGTCAGGAGGGTGCCGAGCAGCCACGGAAGACCGGTGCGCGCACGGGGATGAGTCCGGTCAGGCATCGTCGGCCGCGGGGCGCCGCGCCCGTCTGCGCCGACGCCGTGACCGCGTCGACGGTGTCGGGTCGTTGCGGCGCTGATTGCGGGCGGCTGCGGCTTTCTCATAAGCGTTGGGTTCGGTGCGGACGCTCTCGGCCTCGGACTTGGCCAGCCGGAACGGGTCGGCCGCGAGGTCGGCGATGACGCCGCGGGCCATCCGGGCGAGCCGACGCTCGTCAGAGTACGTGAGCCGGCGCGGGAGTTCGCGCAGTGGGACCCACGCCACCTCGCTCACCTCGTAGTCGGCGTCCGACAGCTCGCCACCGATGCTGCGCAACAGGTAGTGATGCACCGTTTTGTGGATGCGCCTGCCCTCGCTGACGAACCAGTAGTCGATCTTCCCGAGCGGCGCGACGACTGTTCCGGCGATGCCGGTTTCCTCCGCGACTTCGCGGATCGCGGTCTGCTCCGCTGTCTCACCGGTCTCGATGTGACCCTTGGGCAGCGACCACATCATCCGTCCCCGCCGGTCGACGCGGCCGATGAGAACGGCGCACAGATCGTCGACGGGGTTGTCGACGCTGCCGGAGATCACCAGGCCACCGGCCGAGGTCTCCCGCACGGTGCGCAGCTTGCCCACACCCTGGTCGTTCGCCGGGTGGGCACCGGCCCGGCGCCGGTTGCGGCCACCCTTCCCTTCGGGCCGGGCGTTATTCTCGTCCTGCTTGCGGTCGGGGTTCTCGGGGGTCCCGGGAGTTGGGCTTTCCGCGGTGCCGGCGTCGGGGACCAGCCCCTTCTTGGTGATCGCGGCCACCCGGGTCACCAGGTCCGACGGCTTGGTCCGCCGGGATGAGCCGCCCGGCTTGGTGTCGGCCGGACGTCGCCCGGCGTCGTCGGACACCGGCGGCGTCGCTCCGGTGCTGTCCCCGCGCGCGGGGCGTGCGGGTTTCGGACCCGGCTTGGGCCGGGCAGTGCTGTTCCCGCCGGCGTTGTTCGCGGGTCCGTGTCTGGCCTGCGACACCGGCTGGGCCGGGGTGACGGCCGACTGGACGTGCTCGACGGCACGCTCGTCATCGATGGCGGTTTCGGTGGTGTAGCTGACTGGTCCGGTGCGCCGCGGCA
Organism: Gordonia amarae NBRC 15530; assembly: GCF_000241345.1. Classification (GTDB taxonomy): domain Bacteria; phylum Actinomycetota; class Actinomycetes; order Mycobacteriales; family Mycobacteriaceae; genus Gordonia; species Gordonia amarae. The sequence goes on along the minus strand of NZ_BAED01000008.1, from coordinate 12,129 downwards.
TCGACGACGGCGACGGCCGGCGGCCCTTCCGCCTGCGCGGCTGGGGCTGGTCACGCGCCGGACCACCGGCCTGCTGCGGTGCGGCCGGTGAGGCGGACCCGTCGGGCCGGCCCGCGGTGCTGTCGGTGCTGCTTGATTCCTGCGTGTCGGGTTCTGTGCTGTCGGGTTCTGGGCCGGTGGGCTCGGGGGTGTTGCGTTCTCGGGTGTTGCGCGGTCCGGGTTTCGGGCGCGGGGCGGGCGCGTCGCCGGAGCCACCGTTCGGTGTCCCGGCTGATTCCGTGGCAGCGGCATCGGCCGTCGCGCCGCTGGTCCGATCGGGCCCGGCCTGGTCGGCGGGCCGTCGTCCCCGGCGCCTGCCGCGGCGTGAGCGGCGCGACCTGCGGCCCGCCGGTGCCTCACCCCGCGGTTCGCCCGCAGCTTGTCCCCCGTCCTGAGTCTGCCCAGCAGGAATCTGCCCACCCGTCACGGCGGGCGGTGCCGGATCTCCGGGCGAGCCGTTCGTCCTCTTGCCTTCGCCCCCGTTGCGGTGGACACTTTCCGCATCGCCGGAGTGGCCGTTCGAGACGGGTGTGCGGGCCGCCCCGAGAGCATCAGCGAGAGGTGTTGTCGCAGGTTGAAGGGTATGTGCGGGTGAAATCGAGGTGGCCGGCCGGGTCGCGCTACCCGCCCGCAGGGCGAGGGTCGCCGGACTCGGCCCGCGGCCGACGGTGTCGGCGGGGCCGTCGTGACGGCGGGTAGACGAATCGGTGGACACGTTCCTGATGCTAGCCGCTGGTCACCCGCCGTTTGGTTGGATGGCTCCGCCTGTGGACAAAAGGTGAGCAACCCACAGCTGTTACTTATGTGACACAAGTGACATTTGGGCATCGTGTTGCGTGATGAATCCTTCTTCGCGATCGGGCGTGTCGTGGCCGCTCACCGGGAAAACCCGCAGGGAAAACCTATTGCCCGGCACCGGTAGTCTGACCAGACGTGACAGGTCCCGAACACCCCGATCGCGCGCATACAGGTTCAGCTCAGGCTGACCCCGACGAGCGCCGCACCAGGCTCCTGGCCGCCGCGGCGATCTCGCTGCGCGGATACTCCGACATCCTGGTGCCGCTCGGCAAACTGTTCACCACAGCCGGACGCGACCTGTTCCTCGTCGGCGGCTCGGTGCGCGACGCCGTCCTCGGGCGGCTCTCCAACGACCTCGACTTCACCACCGATGCCCGCCCCGACGAGGTGATCGCGCTGGTCACCGGCTGGGCCGATGCGATCTGGGATGCCGGTATCGAGTTCGGCACCGTCAGCATCCGCAAGGCCGACCTGATCATCGAGATCACCACCTACCGCGCCGAGGCCTATGACCGCGTGGGCCGCAACCCGGTGGTCACCTTCGGCGACACCCTCGACGGCGACCTCATCCGGCGCGATTTCACCGTCAACGCGATGGCCGTGCGCATCGGTCCCGACGGCGCGCAGGAGTTCTGCGACCCGCTCGACGGCTTGAGCGCCCTGCTCGCCGGGATCATCGATACCCCCGCCACCCCGCAGGAGTCGTTCGACGACGATCCGCTGCGGATGCTGCGCGCGGTGCGGTTTGTCTCCCAGCTCGGTTTCCGGCTCGCTCCCCGCGTCGTCGACGCCATCACGGAGATGAACGGTCAGATCGAGCGGATCACCGCCGAACGGGTCCGAGTCGAGCTGGACAAACTGATCTGCGGTGAGCATCCGATCGATGGCCTGGAGATCATGGTCGACACCGGCCTCGCCGACCGCGTCATGCCGGAGATCCCCGGCATGAAGCTCACCATCGACGAGCATCACCAGCACAAGGACGTCTACCAGCACTCCCTCACCGTGCTGCGGCAGGCGATCGACCTCGAGGAGTCCGATCCCGACCCGGTGCTGCGCTGGGCGGCGCTCCTGCACGACATCGGCAAACCGGCCACCCGCAGGCACGAGGTCGGCGGCGGTGTGAGCTTCCACCATCACGAGGTGGTGGGCGCCAAGATGGTGCGCAAGCGCATGCGGGCGCTCAAGTACCCGAAGGCGATGGTCGAGGACGTGGCGACGCTGGTGTTCCTGCATCTGCGGTTCCACGGCTACGGCGACGGCGCGTGGACCGATTCGGCGGTGCGTCGCTACGTCACCGACGCCGGTGACCTGCTCGAGCGGCTCAACAAGCTCGTCCGCGCCGACTGCACCACCCGCAACAAGCGTCGCGCCCGACGGCTGCAGGAGAACTACGACGACCTCGAGCGACGCATCGCCGAACTCAAGGCCGCCGAGGACCTCGGCCGCGTCCGTCCGGACCTCGACGGCAACGCGATCATGGAACTGCTCGGTCTGCGGCCCGGCCGCGAGGTCGGCGAGGCCTGGAAGTACCTCAAGGAGCTGCGCCTCGACCGCGGTCCGCTCCCCCGCGAGGAGGCCGAGGCCGAACTGCTCAGGTGGTGGGCGGCCCGAAGCTCTGGAAACGAGTAGCCTGCCGCAATCGAAACTGTATACAGATGTAACCTCGGAGTCACCGCTGTGTAAACACCCGGTAAAACCTGACCATCCGTGGGCAAGACACGGACGAGCGGGGCGATTCGGAAAGGATCAACGGTGCACGCGAAACTCCAGAATCTGTACGAGCAGGTACTTCAGCGCAATCCTGGCGAGGCCGAGTTCCATCAGGCCGTCACCGAGGTGTTCGACAGCCTCTCCCCCGTCGTCGACAAACACCCGCACTACGCCGACGCCGCGGTCATCACCCGCCTGTGCGAGCCCGAACGGCAGATCATCTTCCGTGTGCCGTGGATCGACGACGCCGGCCAGATTCACGTCAACCGCGGTTTCCGCGTCGAATTCAATTCGGCGCTCGGCCCGTACAAGGGCGGTCTGCGATTCCATCCGAGCGTATATCTGGGCATCGTCAAATTCCTGGGTTTCGAGCAGATCTTCAAGAACGCGCTCACCGGCCTGCCGATCGGCGGCGGTAAGGGCGGTTCGGATTTCGACCCCAAGGGCCGTTCCGACGCCGAGGTGATGCGGTTCTGTCAGTCGTTCATGACCGAGTTGTACCGGCACATCGGTGAGTACACCGACGTCCCGGCCGGTGACATCGGTGTCGGCGGCCGCGAGATCGGCTACCTGTTCGGCCAGTACAAGCGCATCACCAACCGGTACGAGTCCGGTGTGCTCACCGGCAAGGGCCTGGCCTGGGGTGGTTCCCAGGTGCGTACGGAGGCAACGGGTTTCGGTGCGGTCTTCTTCGTGAACGAGATGCTCAAGGCCAAGGGTGATTCGCTCGAGGGCAAGCGCGTGGTGGTGTCCGGGTCGGGCAATGTGGCCACCTACGCCATCGAGAAGGTGCATGAACTCGGCGGCACCGTCGTCGCCTGCTCGGATTCGTCCGGCTATGTCGTCGACGAAAAGGGCATCGACCTCGAGGTCCTCAAGGAGGTCAAGGAGATTCAGCGTGGCCGTATCGTCGACTACGCGCGCCTGCGCGGGGAGAACGTGAAGTTCGTCGGCGGCGGCAGCATCTGGGATGTGCCCGCCGACATCGCGATCCCGTGTGCCACCCAGAACGAGCTCGACGGCAACGACGCCAAGCAACTCATCGACCACGGCTGCACGATCGTCGCCGAGGGCGCCAACATGCCCTGCTCCCCCGATGCCATCCGCCTGTTCACCGACGCCGGTGTGCTGTTCGCGCCGGGTAAGGCCGCCAACGCCGGTGGTGTGGCCACCAGCGCATTGGAGATGCAGCAGAACGCATCTCGCGATTCGTGGAGTTTCGAGCACACCGAGGAGCGCCTCGCCGACATCATGCGCGGTATCCACGACCGCTGCCTGCACACCGCCGAAGAATACGGCGCCCCGGGCAATTACGTGGTCGGCGCCAACATCGCCGGCTTCATCCAGGTCGCCGACGCGATGCTCGCCCTCGGCGTCATCTGAGCTTCTTCCCCGCAAGCCGACCCTTCGCCGGTTGAGGTGTGAGGAGCGCTGGCGACGAGCCTCGAAACCCAGTGAGAGAACACTGTTCGTCTTACCAGGTTTCGAGGCTCGCAGGCTCGCACCTCAACCGACAGGGGAAGCCACTTTCAAGCCGGCACCCGCAACCGCGAAGCTCAGCAGCCGCGTGTCACCGACATATGTTGTGCCCTAAGAATTCTGAGGCTCTCCGATCGGAGAGATCACAGCCCCGCACCCGACGGCGACACCAGGATCTTCACCGCTGTCTCGTTGCGGTGGATGAGGGTGTCGAAGCCCTCGTCGATGAGGTGGTCGAGGCCGATCTTGCCGGTGATGAACGGCGCCAGATCCACTTTGCCCTCCTCGACGAGTTTGATGGTGTCGGGATGGGAGTTGACGTAGGCGATGGTGCCGCGCATGTCGATTTCCTTGAGCACCAGCTTCTGCATGTCGAGGGTGCCGGGGTGGCCCCAGATCGACACCACCACAAGAACTCCCGTCGGCTTGAGGGCATCGAACAGGGTGTCGAGCGCGGGCTGCACCGAGGTGCATTCGAAACCGGCGTCGGCTCCCCGGCCACCGGTGAGCGCGAACGTCTCGGCCACCACGTCCTGCGATGTCGGATCCAGGATATGGTCTCCCACACCGGTATCGGCGGCCTTCTGCCGGCGCAACGGGCTCGGTTCACTGATGATGGTGGTCAGTCCGCGGGCCTTACAGACGGCGGCGGTGAGCAGACCGATCGGTCCGGCACCGGTGATGAGAACGGTGTCCCCGGCGATGGCGTCGCTGCGGTCGACGGCGTGATAGCCCACCGACAGCGGCTCGATGAGCGCGGCCTGGTCGAGTGGGATGTCCGACGAGATCTTGTGCACCCAACGGCGTTTCACCGCGATCTTCTCCCCCAGTCCCCCACCGCAGCCGCCGAGGCCGATGAAGTTCATGTCCTTGGACAGGTGGTAGTCGGTGCTGGTGGGTCCGGTGTCGACGTCGTCGTAGAGGATGTACGGTTCGACGACCACGTGGTCGCCCACGGTGAGATCGTCGACGCCCGCACCGAGGGAGGTCACCACGCCCGACATCTCGTGGCCGAGGGTGATGGGTGCGTCCTCGTGGCTGATGGGGTGCGGGTGTCCGGCGGGTGGGACGAAGATGGGTCCGTCGGCGTACTCGTGCAGGTCGGTGCCGCAGATGCCGCACCAGGCGACGTCGATGCCGACCTGTCCGGGACCGACGGCGGGTTCGGGGATGTCTTCGATTCGGATGTCGCCGCGATCGTAGTAGCGTGCTGCCCGCATGGGAGTGGCTCCGTTCGTGAGGTGCTGGTCCGGGTGGGGGTGCTGGTCCGGGTGGGACGAATGGTGTGGGCCACTCGCCGGCCACGTCTCCAGTGCACGCCATCGACCAGGGCGCCGCAACAGTTGCAAGGGGTTGTACTGCGAGAATCTGAGTGAATCTGCAGTTGACCACACCGAAACAGGCCGTTGGTCCCGGATGTGCGGGACCAACGGCCTGATGGGATTGTGCAGGTCAGGCGCTCGGCGGTACCGGCTCGGCGGACCGTTGCCGGGGGTTCGGGAAGTCGGCGGCGACGGTGGCCGCCAGTTCCATGAACGCCAGCCGCGTCGACTTGCCGACCAGCTTCAGATCCACTTCGGAGCCCTCGGCGAGGTGATCGTCGAACCCGATACGCTGGATGGCACGGCAGCGGGAGGAGAAGTATTGGGTCAGTTGCTCGGTGTCGACGTTCGACGATCCCGGCCGCGGTGAACTGACCACGACGATGGCCGACGACACCAGCCGCCCGAAGCCGTGTGCGTCGAGCCAGTCGAGGGTCGACGCCGCGCTGCGGGCCCCGTCGATGGCGGGGGAGGACACCAGGATGATCGAATCCGCCGTTTCCAGAACACCTTTCATCGCCGAGTGACTCAGACCGGTGCCGCAGTCGGTGATGATGATGTTGTAGAAGCGCTGCAGAATGCCCAGCACACCCCGGTACTCGTCGTCGCTGAAAGCCTCTGATGCGGCCGGATCACGTTCGGAAGCAAGAACTTCCAGACGGCTCGGGGCCTGCGAGGTGTGCGCGCGGACATCGGAGTACCGGGTGAGGTTGCCGTCGGCGAGCAGGTCGCGCACCGTTGACTCGGTCTGCCGCGGCACCCGCTGCGCCAGCGTACCCAGGTCGGGGTTGGCGTCGACGGCGATCACCCGGTCGCCGCGCAAATACGCCAGGGTGGCACCCAAAGTGACTGCGGTGGTGGTCTTTCCGACGCCACCCTTGAGGGAGAGCACCGCGATGCGGTAGTCGCCGGTCAGCGGCTGGTTGATCGCCGCCACCAACTCCTCGCGGTGGAGCTCCGAGCGCGGGGTGCGCGGTTTGATGGTGCCGCCGCTCGCCTTGTATACGGCTCGCCGCCAGCCCTTCCGGGGAGTTTTCCGGTCGCGCTTGACGAGGGTGACGTCGTCCAGTGGCCGCGAATCCTCTTGTGGAGCACCAGGGATGACCTGTCCGGAGCCGGTTGCGGTGGGACGGTAACCGGCCGGGGGAGCGAGCGGCGGCCGGTACATCGTCTGATCGGGTCCGCCCGGATAAGGCGGCACCGGGGGAGCCGGCGGCCCGGGCCGGGGTCCGATCTGCTGCGGATCGGCGGTCCCGGGACCCGGGTACGCGACATCCGGGTAGTGGGGTCCGGGGTATCTGTTCTCCGGGTACGGGTTTGGCCGGTACCCGGGATTCACATAGCCGGGATTCACGTGGTCGGTACCGGCGTGCGGTAGCTCCGGCCGCGGTGGCTCCGGCTGCGGTGGCACCTCGACCCGCACCGTCGCACCGCCTGGTGGGTACGTCTCGGGAACCGGATCGGGCTGCTCGGGTGCGGGCGGTGGTGCGACGGGGGCCGGACCGGGACAGGTCGATCCGACCGGCAGGGGCCGGACCGCATGCGCCGTCTCACTGTGGGCCGGTCCACCCAAGAACCCTTCTGGACCACTGATATTCGGGTGCGGATCGGAGAACGGTGCGGGGACGTGGGCGTCGTCGATCGGGGGAGCGCCGAAAGGGGACACCGGAGGCACCGCGGGAACGGGTGCGTCGTACGGGGGTGCGGCGGGTGGTACCGCGCGGTGGACCGGACCGGCCCAGGGCGGCGCGTACGCGGCCGGCGGAACATCGGCATCGTCGCCCCGCGGCACCCAGCTGGGCAGGCCCTGGTCGGGGGCGGGCGGCTGGTCGCGGAACGGGATCTGGGGGATCGAGGGGAACGGGCCGGGCGGCCGATACTGACCCGGTCCCGTGCCCTGGTCCGGTGCCGCGGTGTTCTGTGCTGGGGCGTTCTGCTCTGGGGTGCCCTGTGCCGGGGTGTGGGTTTCTGGGGTCTGGGGTTCCGGGATCTGGGCCCGGCGCCAACTCCGGTCGCGTCCCCAGATGTCGTCGGCCGCGGCGTTCTCGCCACGGCCGCGCTGGTCATACCCCGCCGCCTGCGGGAACAGGCCATGTTCTGGCAGGGGACCCGGTTCTGGCAGGGGACCGGGCTCGGGCATGGGACCCGGTAGGGGCCGCGGTTCCGGGACCGGCGGGAGATCCGGGAAGTTCACCGGACCGAAGCGCTGCGGCGCGTCCGCATGCGGTGGCTGTTCGGGATCTCCCGGCCCCTCCGGCCCGGTGGCCGCATCGTCTGGTGTGCCCATGGAATCGTTCCCCCTCATATGCCGGTGCTGCCCGGTGCTGTCTGTGCTGGAATCGAATCTATCCGGTTGCCGGAGCTCGGTGCGCGCCCCGCACCCTCGTGCACCTGTGCGCTACCACCCCGCCGGTTCCGGTGGGTGCCCGCCCGGCCAGAACGAATCCGCCACGGTGGCCGCGAGTTCGAGGAAGGCGGTGCGGGTGCGCCGGTCCATCTGGTCGAGGTCGATGTACGACCCGGTCGCCAGATGCTCGTCGTACGGGATCACCTGAACCGCGCGCACCCGGCCCAGGAAATGTTCGGTGAGCGCGTTGATGTCGATGGCGGCCCCGCCCGGGCGGGCTGCGGAGATCACCACCACCGACTCCTGCACGAGTCGCTGATAGCCGTGCGCCTCAAGCCAATCCAGTGTCGCCGAGGCGCTCTGTGCACCGTCGACGGCGGGGGTGGTGACCACGATTATGGCGTTGGCCAGTTCAAGCACACCCTCCATCGCCGAGTGCACCACGCCCGTGCCGCAGTCGGTCATGATGATGTTGTAGTACGCCTCCAGGATGGCGATGACGCGGCGGTAGTCGTCCGCGCTGAACGATTCGGAGATCGCCGGATTCCGTTCGGACGCGATCACTTCCAGCCGGCTCGACGCCTGGTTGGTGTGCCGCCGGACGTCGGTGTACCGGTTCAGCTCGGGGTCGTTGAGCAGGGTGCGGACGGTGGCCGTGGACTGTACGGGAATCCGGCGCGCGAGCGTCCCGAAGTCGGGGTTGGCGTCGACGGCGATCACCCTGTCTCCCCGCAACGACGCGAACGCCGATCCCAATCCCACTGTGGTGGTGGTCTTTCCGACCCCACCCTTCACCGACAGCACGGCCAGCCGGAAATCACCCTGGATCGGGGTACGGGCGCGGCGCACCAGCATCGAGAGCTGCTCGTCGGTCCGGCTGGCGCCGAAGGTGATCAGCCCGCCCGACGCGGCGCGGAGCTTCTCCCGCCAGCCGCCGGCGTGTTTACCACGCCGTACGGGGGTCCGGAGATCGGTGGGCAGCGGATCGTGCGGCAGCCGGCCGGTCTGCGGTTCGGGCACCTGCTGCCCGGCCGGTGCCGGAGCCGGTGGGAGGGGAGGTTGCCGGGTTGAAGAGCCGGGGACCGGTGGCACCGGATAGGGCGGTGCGCCGGTGACCTGCCCGGGCGTGCCGGGGTGGCCCTGCCGTGGGTCGTAGGCCGGGGCCGGCGGGTACTGCCCGGGCCCGGTGTGGTGCGGCCCCGTGTGTTGTGGTGCTGCACCGTACTGCTGTTGGGGTGAGGGGTCGTGCTGTTCGGTGTATTGCGGGCCTGGGTATTGCGGGCCTGGGTACTGCGGTCCGGTGGGTTGCGGGCCCGGGTACTGCGGGGACCCGGCGAACTCGTGGGGCGCCGGATACGGCGGCGCGGCCGGGTACGGCGGGGGAGTGAACGGTGCCCGCTGCGGTCCCGAGAGCTCGGTCTGCGAAGCCTGAGCGTACGGCTGTGGCCCGGTGAATTGCTGTCGCCCCGCGAACTGCTGCGGCACAGCATATTCCTGACCGGGCGGGATGATGCCGGGCGAGGGGATCTGCGGGCCAGGCGGTGCCGGCATAGGGGGATACCCGGCCGGTCCGGCGTCCATCTGCCGATGCCGGGTCCCGGGACCGTAGGTCGGTTGCGCGTCGGGATCGGCATAGGCGGGCGTGTCGGTCGTCGGCTGGATCGGCGCTGTCATCGATACGGCGTCGTCGAGTTCGTCGTCATCGAGTTCGTCGGCGGCCGGCGTCTCGGGTCCGCCGGAGGGGGCCCTCCCGGAGGCCTCGCTGCCGGAGGTGTCCTGGCCCGGGACGTCGTTCCCCGGGATGCCGCTGTCTGAGATGTCGTCGCTGCCTGGGATGTCGCTGCCTGGGATGTCGCTGTCCGGTGTGTCGCCGGATGGCGCTGCCCCGCCGTCGACGGCACGGAGCCAAGGCGGTGGCTGTGAGTGGTCGGGGAGTGACATCGCAGATCCAATCGCTTGAGGCGGCCGTCCCCGGGGGTTCGAGGCCGACGGGTACGCGGCCGGCCGTCGCGGACTGACCGGCCCCTATCGTACCGGTCAGGATCGTCAGCCTCACTCGGCGAGTACTGCCGCAGCACACCCCGATTGCGTCACACGAATCGCTGATTCGGTATGCCGCACCCCGGTCTCGCCACCGGCACCTGGACCGGCCTACTTGCCCGGTCCGCGCGGGGACCCGTTCGGGCGGCGGGTCGGTAAAACCCACACCCGCCGTGTCGGCACCATCCTGGCATCAACAGTGCTTGCGTGGGACGGTGACCAGCTGATCGGCCAACACCACACCGATCACGGCACCGGTGACCAGCGGAGCACGGTGTGGACCTACCACCCGGGCACCGATCAACCCCTCACCCAACACACCACCACCAGCAGGAGCGGGAGTGGGGGCAGTGGTGGTGATGTTCGGTCGTGGTCGCAATCGCGGATCGACACCGAATTCCACGCCATCATCGCCGACCTGGCCGACGCCCCGACCGAACTGCTCGATCCGCATACCGGGCAGGTCACCGGCCGTGCGTCGAGCACCCTGTGGGGTGCGACCGTGTGGTCCGGGACCGGTACGGATTTGCGGTTCGCCGGCCAACAATACGACCGGGAGAGCGGGCTACACTACAACCATCACCGCCACTACAACCCGCATACCGCCACCTACACCAGCGCCGATCCTCTCGGTGTCGCCCCGAACCCGGCCACCGCCACAGCTTATGTTCACAACCCGCTCACGTGGATCGACCCACTCGGACTCAATCGAAACCACGTTGGAAACAACGACAAGGGAGATCGCCCAGGAGGCTTTCCAGACCGTCACGCCGAGGGCCGTCGAGACGCTGCTGGCAACAATCTCAAAGGTGGATTGCCGCGTGACAGGCATGGTAACCCTATTCCAGACTCTCCGTATCCGCATTCGCAGCTTGGCATTGCTCACGGTAGGAGGGATACCTATCCAGTCGCACGCGAGTTCGATCGAGACGGGAACATTGTGAAAGATATTCACTGGACTGACCATGGTCGGCCGATGGAACACACGAATCCACACCAGCATCGCTACGAACCCAACCCAACGGGAGGTACACCTAAACATCCTGGACCCGAACCCCTGATTATGCCATGAAATCGTATTCATTCCCGATGTGGATTGCAGGCGAATGCATCTTACTAAGCGACGTTGTGAATCTTATGAAGGGAACAACAGCAGTACATTGGTATGTAGGAGACGTCGAGTTTATAGGTGGAGTTCCAACCTACCTGGTTGACAGCACAGACGACGAACCCATTTGCCTGTCATGGCGGTTGCTGACAGAAGTTTCCAGAGAACTTCCTCAAGTCCTGGATGGTCGATTCTTAGGCAGTCTCCATCCTCTGGATTTACCGCATGTATCCGCAATACTCGGACATGAGTACCTCGACATCTCAGGCGTGTATATCGAAGCCTTCGATAGCGGTAGCTGGAGAATTATCTTCACCGAAGACGCTCTGGACGACGGGGCGTTCAGAGCTGAGCTGGCGAAACTATTGTTACGGGATACCACAGGTTCTTCGGGGCTATCAGGTTCTTGAAGACGGATTTGATCGCGCTGGATTGTCAACTATTGGGACAAGGTCCCGTGGAGAGAAGTAACTGAGTGTTATAGTCGTCGGCAGTGTCATACAGTGGTAGCAATAGCGCAGGCCAACGGACCCGGCCGGGTGTGAGGACGGGGTAGCCACTCTGAGGTGGTTCGTGGCAGACGTTGATCGACTATCAGCGTGGTGGGTTGGTGGGGTCGGTGGGGTCGGTGGTCACCGATCATCCGCAGGCTCCGGGCGCACCGACCGTGTTCACCTATGACCGGTCGGGTCGGGAAACCGCGCGCCGCACCGGGGTTGCGGTGACCTTGTCCCGTTATGATCGGCGTTCGCAGTTGGTCGCGCAGCAGGCCAGTGGCCCGTCGGGTGTGGTCGCGGGCAGGCAATGGGATTACCGCGCTGATGGGTATGTCACCGGTATCGCCGACCATCTGCGAGGCGGGCGCCGGTTCGATCTGGACGCGCTCGGCCGGGTGACCGCCACCAGAGCCGCCCGCGCTACCGGGCCGTCAGCTGATCGTCGGCCAGGTCAACCAGGAGGCACGACTTCGCCGGTGAGGTCGATGGGTCAGGTGTCGTCGGGTTCGGGTGAGGTGGTCGAATCCTACGGGTACACCGCTTCGGGTGTGTTGGCGTTCGCTGCTGGTGGTGGTCTCGAACGTGAGCAGGGTGTGGCGTCGAGCCCGCGTACTGGTCCGGCGCAGGTGCGGGGTCAGGACAAGATCACTGTGCGCGGGACGGTGGTGACTGGGCAGGGCCGTACCCGGTACCGGTATGACCGGGCCGGGCAGATGGTCGGGCATCGCCGCACAAGGTTGTCGCGGCCGGCGGAGACCACGACGTTCACCTACACCGGTGGCGGGC
>NZ_BAED01000009.1 GCF_000241345.1 Gordonia amarae NBRC 15530 | reverse complement strand
CTCGGTGGGGATCACCGAAGCGGCCTCGCGCGACTACCGCGACAAGCTGAACGCCGCGGCCCGGGCCCGGCGTGGCCCGTCGGGCCGGGTTCTGGTGCTGCCGGGCATCTTCTTCACTGTCGGCAGCACCGAGGACGAGGTGGCGCGACTGCTCGACGAGGCGGAGAACGCGCTCGACAACACGACGGTGCTGCGCCGGTTCGCCCACAGGTTCAACCTCGACCCCGGCGGACTCGATCTGGACGGACCGGTCCCGTCTGAGGTGAGCGCCCACGACGGGTCCCGCTCGATCGGCTTCGCGCAGGGCGGTGTCGATCTCGCCGCGGCCGAACCCGGTCTCACGTTGCGCAGGTTCATCGCGCTCGGTGGTGGCGGGCATCGCCGGGTGTTCGGCACTCCGGAATCGATCACAGACGATCTCGTCGGCTGGACGGACCGGGGTGCCGCCGACGGATACACGGTGTTCGTGGAGTCGTTACCGCAGTTCGCCGAGCACATCGTGCCGCACCTGTGGAAACGTGGCGTGCATCGCCGCGAGTACAGCGGCACCACCCTGCGCGACAATCTGGCCCAGCACGACGGCTGATGTTTGTGACAGGCCGGGCATTCGTGGTGACGGCGCTGTCGTGCGTCTGGGCTAACCTCGACGGCGTGGCAGAGGACAACACGACCCCGGATGATGCCGATGTGATCGAACCCGTGGCGACCGGCGCGGGCCGCGCGGACACGGCCACCCATGAGCGGTGGTCGCAGCTGGCCGACGAGATCCGCGACCACCAGTTCCGGTACTACGTGCGGGACTCGCCGATCATCAGCGACGGCGAGTTCGACACCCTGCTGCGGGAGCTGCAGGAGCTGGAGGACCGCTACCCCGAACTGGCGGTGGCCGATTCGCCCACCAAACTGGTGGGTGGGGGATTCTCCACCGCATTCACGCCGGTCGATCACCTCGAACGGATGATGTCGCTGGACAACGTCTTCGACTACGACGAGATGACCGGGTGGGTGCAGAAGGTCGACGACGACGCCGGGGCGGCCGTCGAGTTCCTGTGCGAGCTGAAGATCGACGGGGTCGCGCTCAGCCTCGTGTACGAGAACGGGAACCTGGTCCGGGGAGTGACGCGCGGCGACGGTCGCACCGGTGAGGACGTCACCCTCAACGCCCGCACCATCGAGGACATCCCGGCCAAGCTCACCGGCACCGACGAGTACCCGATCCCGAACCTGTTAGAGGTGCGCGGCGAGGTGTTCTTCCGGCTGGAGGACTTCGCCAACCTCAACGCCTCCCTCATCGAGGACGGCAAGGCGCCGTTCGCCAACCCCCGCAACTCGGCGGCCGGCTCGCTGCGGCAGAAGAACCCGCAGGTCACCGCACGTCGCCGGCTGCGGATGATCTGCCACGGCATCGGCAAGGTGGAGGGCTGGCGGCCCGACTCTCTGCACCACGCGTACCTGGCGCTCGGGGCGTGGGGCCTGCCGGTGTCCACGCACACCGCGAAGGCGACCTCCGGTGCGCAGGTGCTGGACAAGATCAGCTACTGGGGCGAACATCGCCACGACGTCGAGCACGAGATCGACGGCATCGTCGTCAAGGTCGACGACTTCGCCGTCCAGCGGCGTCTCGGAGCCACCTCCCGCGCCCCGCGCTGGGCGATCGCCTACAAGTATCCGCCCGAGGAGGTCACCACCAAGCTGCTCGGAATCGAGGTGGGGGTGGGCCGAACCGGGCGCGTCACCCCGTACGCGGTGCTCGAACCGGTGCCGGTCGCCGGTTCCACCGTCGCCCGCGCCACCCTGCACAATCAGTCGGAGGTGAAACGCAAAGGCGTCAAGATCGGCGACACCGTCACCATTCGCAAGGCCGGCGACGTGATCCCCGAGGTGCTCGGACCGGTCGTCGACCTGCGGGAGGGCACCGAAACCGACTTCGTGATGCCGGTGACATGCCCCGAATGCGGTGCCGGACTGCGTCCCGAGAAGGAGGGCGACGCCGACATCCGTTGCCCCAACAGCGAGTCTTGCCCGGCGCAGCTGCGTGAACGTCTGTTCTTCCTCGCCGGCCGTGGCTCCTTCGACATCGAGGCCCTGGGTTACAAAGCGGCACAGGCACTTCTGGAAGCCGGAGTGATCCACAACGAGGGTGACCTGTTCTCCCTCACCGCCGACGACCTGCTCAAGGTGCCGTTGTTCACCAATCAGAAGGGGGAGTTGTCGGCCAATGGGCAGTGGCTGATCACCAATCTGGACAAGGCCAAGCAGGTGCCGTTGTGGCGGGTGCTGGTGGCCCTGTCGATCCGCCACGTCGGACCGTCGGCGGCACGTTCGCTGGCAACGCATTTCGGTTCACTGCAGGCCGTCGAGGATGCTTCCGTCGACGATCTGGCTCAGGTCGACGGACTTGGCGCGACCCTGGCGCAGAGCATCGTCGACTGGTTCGCCGTCGACTGGCACCGGACGATCGTCGAGAAGTGGCGTACGGCAGGTGTTTCCATGGCCGATGAACGCGACGAAACCATCGCCCGCACCCTGGAGGGCAAGACGATCGTCGTCACCGGCTCATTGCAGGACTTCTCCCGTGACGGAGCCAAGGAGGCCATCCTGTCCCGCGGCGGCAAGGCATCGGGGTCGGTGTCGAAGAAGACCGACTATGTGGTGGTAGGGGATTCACCGGGTTCCAAGGCTGCCAAGGCCGAACAACTCGGCGTACCGATCCTCGACGAGGACGCCTTCAAAATCCTGCTCGACACCGGTGCCGCACCGGGCGAGGCAGAGGCAGACGCGGAGGCCGACGCAGACCCGAATCCAGGTGCCACCCAGGAGTAGCACCTGGATTCCGGGATCACGTCCCGCGTGATGACGCAGTCGCGAGCAAGCACGCCGACAGCAGCACCATGATCGGGTACTCCCAGATCAGTTGATCGGACAGCCAGTACGTCATCAGCGTGAACACCGAACCGCCGGCCACGAGACGGGTCAGCACCGCCGACCACTGTGAATCGGCAAGTGCCGCGATGATGACAGCAATGAACCCGACGCCGAGCCCCATTTCGAGTGCGGGCATGGCATATCCGAACAGACCGGCGTTCGGTCCGAGGATGTGCGCACAGAACTCCTGGAAGAATCCCGGCACCCGGGAATTCTGTGCGGCTCCATCGGCGACGAGATGAATGTCGGCGGCACCGAACCCGGCGTGGTACTTGATCGCGCTCTCCCGGATCCACAACACCCCGAGCGTGAGTCCGACAACCCCCGTCAGGACGGTCGCACCACGGCGCCGCCGGGATGCTGTTCGCGACGGGCTCAGGACCGGTGGGGTCACGGTAGTCATTCCGGTCAGCTCAGCATCGCGGCGCCGAACACCACTTTGGCTTTGTCACAGTGGATGACGACGTTGTGGTACATGCTCGTGTCGATGCCGTCGAGGGAGAAGGACTGCGACATCGCGTTCAGGTCGATGGCACTGATCTGCTTGCCGGCCATGACCGCCGCCTCGTCGGTGCCGTTGGTCAGGTACACGTGCAGATCGGGGCCCTCGTCGGTCCGGAAGCCGGACAGCATGAGCTTGCCGTCGGCGACGGTGGCCGAACCACTGACGTTCTTGCCGCCCATGCCGGTGAACGTGCCCTTCATCGACGCCATCATCGGAGCTGACGTGGGGGCCATGGACATCGATGCGGTGGGTGTGGATTCGGTGTCGGAATCGCCGCAGGCGCTCAGGGTCAGGGCGGCGGCCACGATTCCCGCGCCGACGATTCCGGAAAAGATCTTGGTATGCACGATGGTCACCTTTTCGGTTGAGGGAAATGTTGAGGTAGCGGCAATCGGCTACGGACACGAACGTAACCGCGCGCAGCCTCGGCGGGACCAAACATTTCAGCAGCGTAAGAAGTCGCCGCCCGGGCCATGGCGGCGACTATCGTCGGCAGGGTGAATGCGACGGTGATGATCGTGGAGGACGACGCCGCGGTGCGGACCGCTGTCGGCGACTACCTGCGCGCGGCGGGCTACACGGTGACCGCCGTCGCCGACGGCGGCCGGGCCCGGGATGAGCTCGCCGGACAGACTCCTGACGTGGTGGTTCTCGACCGGATGCTGCCGATCGTGGGCGGCGACGTGTTGTGCGGGGAGATCCGGAAGAACTCCCCGCAGGTCATGGTGATCATGCTGACCGCGCTCGATTCGGTGGCCCAGCGCATCAGCGGTCTCGAACGCGGCGCCGACGACTATCTGGTGAAACCGTTCTCGATGCGGGAACTGCAACTACGAATCGAAACCCTGCTGCGCCGCGGACAGAAAAGTCCTCTGGTGCCGATGGAAATCGGACCCTTCCGGATCGACCCCGCCCGGCGGATCGCATTCCTGAACAATGCGACGATTCCGCTCACCACCCGCGAGTACGAATTGTTGCTTTTCTTCGCCCGGCATCCCGAGGAGGTGTTCACCCGCGACGACATCCTCCGCGAGGTCTGGGGATGGACGTTCGGCGAGGCTTCGACGGTGACGGTACATGTGCGGCGGTTGCGCGAGAAGATCGAACCCGAGCCGCGTTATCCGCGGTACCTGCTCACCGAGTGGGGTGCGGGGTACCGATTCACCGTCGCCGGCGGGGCCGGCAGGGCAAGCGGGGCCGGCAGAGCCGGAGGGAGCGCCCGATGATGTTGCACGCCTGGGACATCGCCCAGATCGTCGCGATCGCCGCGGGATGCACGGTCCTGGTGACCGCGGCCTGCATCGGACTGATCCGGTACAACGCACATGGCTCGATAACCTCCCAGATCTGGCTGATGGCGATCGCCTCGCCACTGTCGGTGGTCGCCTCGGTGACGGTGATCGCCGTCCAGATGTACGTCTCGCAGCACGACTTTCAGGTGCTGCTCTGGGTTCTCGGGGTGTCGGCGGCGATGAGCGCGCTCGCTGCCACCGTCGTCGGCCGCACAGCGCGGTCCTCGATGATGACGCTGCGCGACTCCGTGCGCCGGATCGGTGACGGCGACGTCATCGGCACCGACGGTGCGGGGTGGAAGGAATTCGCCGAGGTATCTGCGCAATTGTCGGATACGTCGCGGCGACTTGCCGCAGCCCGCAAGGAGATCGAAGAACTCGACGCGTCGCGGCGCCAGTTCTTCGCCTGGATATCCCACGATCTGCGTACACCGCTGACGGGCCTGCAGGCCATGGCGGAAGTTCTGGAGGATGGTGTGGCCGGTGATCCTGGCGACTACATTCGTCGTATCCGTCTGCAGGTGGGCACGATGACCCGCCTCGTCGACGACCTTTTCGAACTGTCCCGGCTCACTGAAGGGGGTTTGCGGTTGCGCTGCGAACCGCTCGAACTGGTGGATGTGGTTTCGGACGCGGTCTCCGACGTGCGAGTCGCCGCAGCCGAACGCGGCATGCGCATCACCCATTCGGGGGTTGCGGGGATCACGGTCTGGGCGGACCCGCACGAATTGACCCGTGTCGTGGTGAACCTGCTCACCAATAGCATCAAGTACGCACCGGGCGGAACCGAGATCCTGATCTCGGCGCACGCCGACGACGGTACCGGCCGCACCGTGGTCAGCGTCACCGACCAAGGGCCGGGTGTTCCTGACGCCGATCTGCCCAACATCTTCGAGGTGGGCTGGCGGGCCGACGCCGCCCGCACTCCGTCGACCGCCGGGCAGGCACCGGAGATCGGTTCGTCGTCGGCGGGACTCGGGCTGGCCATCGTGCGTGGCATCGTTGAGGCGCACGGCGGCGACGTCCGCGCCGAGAACGTCACCGGCGGCTTCCGGCTGGACCTGTCGCTGCCGGCCGGCAACCCGTCACCGTGACGGGTATCGACCGTTCAGAGGGATGACCGCAGTACGGTGCTCACGATGCCGGCGAGATAGCCGAGCCGGGCCACCTCGGACGGCCGGAAGTCGGGGCCGCCGATCCGGCCCAGCAGGATCGCCTTGTCGCCGCGGCCCAACGGTGCTGCGGCCATCCGGGTGTCCATGTCCTTCCAGGCCTCCGGCACCCAGTCGCCGTCGGAATCGAGTTGTCTGGACGCCGACAGCGGCAGCCAGTCGACCTCCTCCAGCGGGGTCTCCGGTGCACCGGCGGAGCCGAACAATTGCATGACGCCGCTGGCGCCCTCGGTGATCACCGTCGCCCACGACACCCGCAGCACCCGGGGTGTGTTGTCGACGAGAACCTGCAGCTTGTCGTCGGCGGTGGCGACCTGATCGATCAGTTCCAGCTCCCGATGGGTGTCGAGCACGCCCGAGTAGGGGCGGATCGAGTCGACCCGGACCCCCTTCACCTTTTCCGCCGCGGTGATCAGACTGTCGGGCAGACCGCCCGGCGCCACCTCGACGACCAGGTCGTCGACGGCGAATCCGTCGCCGCGTTCGACGACCTCGAGGGAGAGGATGTCGGCCCCGACGGAACCGAGCTGGACCGCGAGCAGTCCGAGACTGCCCGGACGATCCTGCAGAGAGACGCGCAGCAGATACGACACGCGCACATTGTCGCACCGGGTGCATGCGGGTGTGCGACGAGTGGTGTCCGGCACAGGCGAACCGGTCTGGTATGACCGCCAAGGTCGTTATCCGGGCAAGCAAGGCCGGCCACGGCTCATGACCGGTGTTCGCCTAGGCTGGTCAGGGAATTGTGTCCCCGGTGAGAAAGGACGGCTCGGTGGCAGCAGAACCGCAGTCGATATCGCGTGCGGAGGTCGAGCATCTCGCGCGCCTGTCGCGGCTGGCGTTGACCGACGACGAACTCGACCAGTACGCGGCCCAGCTCGACTCGATCCTGGCCCACGTGGCGCAGGTGTCCGAGGTCGCCGCCGACGACGTACCGCCCACCGCGCACCCCGCGCAGCTGGCCAATGTGCTGCGCGC
This sequence comes from Gordonia amarae NBRC 15530, assembly GCF_000241345.1. Taxonomy (GTDB): domain Bacteria; phylum Actinomycetota; class Actinomycetes; order Mycobacteriales; family Mycobacteriaceae; genus Gordonia; species Gordonia amarae. Next base: position 71,092 of record NZ_BAED01000009.1, on the reverse strand, counting down.
CGACGCGGTGGTGCCGGGCCTGACCACCGACGAGGCGCTCTCGGGTGCGCCGGCCGTCGAACAGGACCGGTTCGCCGTTCCGCAGATCCTGGGAGAAGAGCAGTGAGCACTGACACGCGTGCCGCCGGTGAGATCACCGGTCTGACCGCGGCCGAGCTGGCCGGCAAGATCGCCGCCCGCGAGCTGTCGTCGGTGGAGGTCACCCAGGCCCACCTCGACCGCATCGCCGCGATCGACGACAAGCTCGGTGCCTTCCTGCATGTCAGCGGTGCGGAGGCACTGGTGGCCGCCAAGGCCGCCGACGACGCCATCGCCGCCGGTGCGGCACCGTCGGCGCTGGCCGGTGTGCCGCTCGCGCTCAAGGACGTGTTCACCACCACCGACGCACCCACGACCTGCGGTTCGAAGATCCTCGAGGGCTGGGTACCGCCGTACGACGCCACGGTCACCGCCCGGCTGCGCGCCGCGGGCATCCCGATCCTGGGCAAGACCAACATGGACGAGTTCGCGATGGGCTCGTCCACCGAGAACTCCGCCTACCAGGTCACCCGCAACCCGTGGGATACCGACCGCATCCCCGGTGGTTCCGGTGGCGGCAGCGCGGCGGCACTCGCGTCGTATCAGGCGCCGCTGGCCATCGGCACCGACACCGGCGGCTCGATCCGCCAGCCCGCCGCCGTCACCGCGACCGTCGGCGTCAAACCCACCTACGGCACCGTCTCCCGGTACGGCCTCGTCGCGTGCGCGTCGTCGCTGGACCAGGGTGGCCCGTGCGCCCGGACCGTCCTGGACACCGCGCTGCTGCACGAGGTCATCGCCGGACACGATCCGCGCGACTCCACCTCCATCGACGCCCCGGTGCCCGACGTCGTGGCCGCCGCGAAGGCAGGTGCCCAGGGCGACCTGACCGGGGTGAAGATCGGCGTCGTCAAGGAACTGCAGGGTGAGGGCTACCAGAGCGGCGTGCTCGATTCGTTCGCCGCGGCCGTCAAGGTGCTCACCGACCGCGGCGCCGAGGTGATCGAGGTGTCCTGCCCCAAGTTCACCTACGCACTCGGTGCCTACTACCTGATCCTGCCGTCGGAGGTGTCGAGCAACCTCGCCCGCTTCGACGCGATGCGGTACGGCCTGCGCGTCGGCGACGACGGCTCGCACAGCGCCGAGGAGGTCATGGCACTCACGCGTGATGCCGGGTTCGGCCCGGAGGTCAAGCGCCGCATCATGATCGGCACCTACGCGCTGTCATCGGGCTACTACGACGCCTACTACGGCCAGGCCCAGAAGGTACGCACGCTCATCGCCCGCGACTTCGCGGCCGCGTTCGAGCAGGTGGACGTGCTGATCTCGCCCACCACGCCCACCACGGCGTTCAAGCTCGGCGAGAAGGTCGACGACCCGCTCGCGATGTACCTGTTCGACCTGTGCACCCTGCCCGTGAACCTCGCCGGCGTGGGTGCGATGTCGGTGCCGTCCGGCGTGTCGGCCGACGACGGGCTGCCGGTGGGTCTGCAGATCATGGCGCCCGCGCTCGCCGACGACCGGCTGTACCGGGTGGGTGCGGCGTACGAGGCCGCGCGCGGCCCGATCGGCTGACTTCCGCGCCACGATCGACGCACGAACGCCCCGCGAGCCTCTCGGTTCGCGGGGCGTTCGTGATGTGGTGCGCCGGCGGGCGGCTCGTCAGGAGCCGGGAGTGAAGTTCTCCGCGGCGGAGTCGCACACCACCCAGTTGCCGTCTTCCTTGGTGAAGTACAGCGCCGTGGTCCGGCCATCCGACGGGAACGTCAGTTCGGCCTTCGCGTTGTCACCGGAGACCTCGGTCTTCTTCACGTCGAACTTCTCGGGTTCGGCGGCACTGTTGTCACCCTCACCCGAAGTAGGGGTGGCGGTGTCCTCGGTGCCGATGCGTTCGGCCTCCGCCTTGCACATGACCTTGGTCATCCCGGCGGTGTCCTGGGTCGCGACCGCCTTGGCGAACTCCGAGCTCACCCGCTTGATGGCCTCGTCGTCGCTCTCACCGCGGTTGAGGAACCAGAACACGCCGCCGCCGATGAGGGCGAGCAACACGATCACCCCGAGCGCGATGAGTCCGACCTTGAGACCTTTCTTGCTCTTGGCCGGTTTCGCGGGGGAATCGGGCTGCCCCTGGAACGGCTGCGTACCCGAGCCGGGCTGGCCGTACGTCCCGTAGGGTGCCTGCCCACCGGTGGACGGCTGCTGGTAGGGCTGTGCCGGGAAACCCTGCGAATCCGGGCCGGGCTGCCTGTACGGCTGCTGGGATCCGAATGGCGCTGTTCCGGACGGCGTGGCTCCGGATGCGGGCACACCGTAGGGCTGCTGGCTGTAGGCCTGCTGGGGAACGGGCTGCTGTGCGCCGGGCTGTTCGGGCATCCCGAACGTCGGCTGACCGACCATCGTCCGGTCGTAGTTGCCCGCCGGGTCGTACTGGGCTCCGGGAACCGGGGCAGCCGGAACGGGATTCTGCGGATTCGACGAGTACCCGCCCGAGCCCGGAGCCGCCGGTGGGACCGGTGCCTGCAGATACGGATTCTGTGGATAAGAATTCTGGGGATACGGACTCGGTGAGACCGGGTTTTGTGGCACCGGATTTTGGGGCGACGAGATCGTGGTGGTCTCGTTGTCCACCGGATCGTTCGACCACTGGGCACCGGGCAGCGGTCCGCTCGACGGCTGGACATCCGGTGCCTGGGCATCCGGCTCCGGTCCGCCCGACTGCTGCTCGGCAGCCGGGGCGTCCGGCGTCGGCAGAGCTTCGGGTGCGGCCGGTGGCTCCGGGGCGGCAGGGCTCTTCTGAGCTGTCGGGGTATCCGCGACCTGCTGAGGTTCCGGGGCTTCGTGTCCGGCCTGCTCGTCGCCGGGCTGCTGGGGTCCTTCGGGTGGCTGCGTCATAGTCTCTCCGCACCCGCTGCTCGGGCGATGGTCGTCACTTCTTCTCGCTCGCGATCAGTTGGGCGATCAGGGTCTTGAGCCTCTGCTCGACGGTGTTCTGCAGGTCGATCTGCTTGTCAAACCAGGTTTCATCGGTGCCGGTCACGGCCGCCACGCTGCCGGATGTCTTCGACAGTGCCGCATTCCGCGAGAGCCACTGCAGATTGAGTGGCGCGCGCGAGACGTAGTACATCGACTCCGGGCTGAGCTTGGTGAAACCCTCGATCGAGAGCAGTCGCGACAGCGGTACCACCCGGTCGACGGTCACCGCGGCCTTGCCGTCGGTGCCCTTGACAATGGTGCGGCCGCTCTTGGACGGGTAGGCCGGATCACGCTCGCCTTCGGACGGCTTCGCCGCGCTCTGCAGCCGCATGGCGTCCGTATCGGTGATGGGACTGTCGCCGAGTGCGTCGTACAGCGGCTGCAATTCGGTGGCAACCGCCACCACGGTGGTCGACCGCGTGGGCTTCGACAGCGCCGGAGGCGTGTAGCCGGCTGGGATCTTGGCCGCGGCATCCTTGATCTTCGCGATCATGGTGGCCTCGGGATCGGGCAGCTCCTGACCGTCTTTCAGCGATTTGATCGCATCACGGCAGTTGTTGTAGTTGTCGCGGGCGGTCTTCATCTCCGAGTTGAGCCGGGCCGCACGTGCGTTGTACGCGTCGAACTGAGCCTGCTGGGTGGGCAGTGTGAACGTACGCGGTTGCGCGTTGTGCGACTTGATCTGACGCTGGATGTCCATGGCGTACTGCCATTGCGTGTCGCACGGCTGTGCGGCAGTCGCCGGTGCGGCCACGACAGCGCCGGAAACGACGACCCCGAGACCGATCCCTGCAACCGCAACACGTGCGCGGAGCGTTTTACGTGGTGAGAGGGAAGGCACGCCTGCGATGCTATATGTCTGGCGGGCATGCACCAACGCGGCGAGGCGGATTGTTATCAGTCAGTACTGGTCATCGGACCGAATTGTCGTTTGTCCGGTCGACCGTCCGGCCGATCCACAGGCCCTGTTCGGTGCCGTACCGGTGCCCCGTGCCCTTCGGTCCGTCGAGCGATCCGGCCAGGTCGACGGTGGTCTGCAGGAACGAGACCACCGGCAGCCACGGTGGCCGCGACAACCGGACACCGGTCCTGATCGTCCCCTCGGCGTCGGCCGCGGGACGCCACAGCAACGCCGGCGACCAGCGCGCGACGGGATCGGACCGGTTGGCGATGATCGTGCGCGGTGTGTCGCTGCGGCGGGCCACGGATCCGTCGGGAGGCCCGGCCAGTACCGTGCCGGCGACCACGCCCGGTGCGTGGGTCCGCGCCCACTCGCGGGCATCGTCGGCGCCGATGGCGCCCAGGCTCTGCCCGTACAGATACACGGGTGGCAGCTCGTCGCGTGGCACCGTGGTGATCAGAGCACGCAGAAGTGCGGTGGCGCTGCGGCCGGCTCCGTCTCGATCGCCTGCGAACACCCGCCACGACGGCGCGTCCGCGTATTGCAACGCCAGCACCGTCACCCGTGAACCCCAGCGCATCCGCACGCCCTCGACGGCATCCGGATCGACCCAGCCCGACCCTGTCGGTACCGCGATCACGATGGGAGCGTCCCTATCGGTACGGGCGTCCCTCCAGCGTTCGGCCAGAGTCTGGGCGCGCCGCTCGATTGTGCTCACGTACTCACCCTGCGGCAGTGCGCTGTAGAGCACCTGGTCGTCGGTGCGGTCCGGGGTGTCCGCGGCACCGGCGGCCGGCAGATAGCCACAGGCCAGCGCGGTGACCATCGCCGCGGCGACCGCGGTCACGCGCGGGCACCAGATGACGGCCGCGGCCAGTGCGAGCGCGGGCCCGGCCACCACGGCCGCCCATTGCCAGGCGAACAGGGCACCCGCCGGCTCGGTACCGGCCGCCGCGGCCAGTTGATCGCGCAGTAGCGCCTGCCAGTACCCGCTGCCGATCACGGCCACCACCGACACCGCCGCGGCGGCGGCGACCACGACCCTGCCGGTGCGGTCCGGCGACGAATCGTTGTCCTGCCGGATGCGGCGCCGGGTCGCGAACGCCGCCGGCACCGTCGCCACAACACACAACACGGCGGTCACCACAGCGGCGACGACAGGCGAGCGCGGCAACGTGGATGGATAGGAGGCGATGAGGATCGCGGCGGCCCCCGCGACCGGGAGCGCGGGATGGGGAGCCGGGAGCCGGGGAATGCTCATCGCAGTGCCCCGATCAGCTCGCGCGCGGGTGCGGTCCACAGACTCGCCACAGTGCCGGCCAGCGACGTCCCGATCGACAGTATCGATTCCGATCTCGTCGGTGGCCCGAAGTGCTGACGCCACGAGTTCAGGCCCAACCCGGCCCGAGCGGTCTCGGCCGCGGCATGGCAGGCGGGGGCGGTGCACGAGGCATGCATCTGCCGGACCAGGGTCTGGTCGAGCGTGCGCCGCGCCCAGCCCCCGAGCGGCCGCCCCGAGCGATCGGCGTACCGCAGCAGGTCGTAGCCGAAATCATGTGCGCGGCAGAATGGTTCAAAACGATCGGGCAGGTCGATGGAAGACGAGCACGAGCCGGTGGGGTTGATCGTCAGTCCGCCGGACACCGTCGGGTGATAGCCCATCACCGCGGCGAATTCGGCGGGGACCACGGCCGCGGCCCGGTCGGGATGGTCTCCGGTGAGCACCAGGATCGTTTGTGCGGCCGGGGATTCACCTGAACGAACCGGATTTCCGAGTGCGCTGGTGCGGCCGGCTCCCGTGAAGAGCCCGAGTACGGCGGCCAGCCCCACCAGCAGGGTGAGGGCCGCGACCGTGGCCCACGGCGAAGCCGGTTGGTCGCCGACGGGTGCCAGGGGCGCGGTCGGGCCCGATTCGGTGGGCTCGTTCATCTCGGAAAGTCGGTGAATAACCATGTGGCCCAAGCTATGAACCTGCGACACCGGCCCACATCGGGCGAATGAGGGGCCTTCCCGTCACCCGCGCGGACCGCCCGGACCCGGACCGTCCCTCTCGCGACGGGCCGCAATCTCACCCAAAAGTATGAGGACTGACGAGACCGGCGCCGATAGCCTCGGGCACATACCCGGCGGCGACCACACGCTCAGCCGGTGAGGTGAGGAATGGAACAACATGCAGGACAAGGTTCGCGACGGCCTCCGGTCGGTGGGCACCGCACTCGCCCGCGAGGTGTCCGATCATCCGGCGATCCGGGACCCCTTTGTGCGGCACTACTTCTCGTCCAAGGGCAACTGGTTCTTCCTGCTGGTCGCGCTCATCATGTTCGCCGTGGCCTGGCCGACGCTGCCGCTGACCCACGACCTGCCGGCCTACATGCTGCCCATCGTCTCCGCGTTCGCGGCGCTGCCGGTGGCGCTGGCCTGGTCGGCTCCTATCGTCGGGTGGGCGGTGTCGGTGGTGTCGGCGTATCTGATCGCACTCACCGTGCCCACGACCAACGGGTGGTACTGGGACATCCAGGTCGTTCACATCATCGCGCTGCTCGTGCTGACGTTCTTCGCGTTCACGCGCGGACCACTCGTCAGGCTGCCGCTCGTCTGGTTGTGCACCGTCGCGATCTTCGTACTCACCGCGCCCGACGACGGCAAGGTCGGCTGGGCGGTGGGCCTGACGTTCCTGGCCGTCGTGACCGCCCTGATCCGCGGACTCCTGCGGGTCAGCACCAAACTGCGGGCCAGCACCGAGGAGACCGAGCTCGCCGAATCCCAGAAGGCGGTACTCGAAGAACGCGCCCGCATCGCGCGTGACCTGCACGACGTTGTCGCGCATCGGATGTCGGTGGTGGTGGTGATGGCACAGACCGCCCGCTACCGGCTCGGCGACGTCAGCGACGAGGCAGCCGCCGAATTCGACGCGATCGCGGACGCGGCGCGCGCCTCCCTCGACGAGGTGCGGCAGATGCTCGGTGTGCTGCGCCTCGACGACGGCGCGGGATCCTATGCGGCCGCACCCAATCCGGGCCTCGGCGATATCGCGGAACTGGTGGCTCAGACGAGCCGCACCGGCGTCGACGTCCTCGTCGACGACACCGCCGACCGAGATGCCGTCGGCGAGGCTTCGGCACTGGTCATCTACCGGATCGTGCAGGAGTCGCTGGCCAATGCCACCCGGCACGCCCCCGGGGCGGCGATCAGCGTGCGGCTGAGTCCGGCCCGTGGTGACGCGACCGACGTGGTGATCACCAACGGGCCCGCACGCGGCGCACCACTGCAACTGGACGGGCAGGGGACCGGGCTGGCCGGGATGGCCGAGCGGGCCGGCATCGTCGGTGGCAGTGTGAGCACCGGGCCGCGCGTCGACGGCGGTTTCGAGGTCCGGGCCCACATCCCCGACGGACCGCGGGCAACGCTGAGCGCCGGAACCGGCACGATCGACGGGTAGCGACCGATTACGCTCGAGAGCGTGCCAGCCTCACCACGACCGGCGTCACCGTCGCCACGTCCGGGTCCGGTCACCGTCGTCGTCGTCGACGACCAGGCGATGGTCCGGCAGGGATTCTCGGCGCTGCTCGCCGCCCAGCCCGACATCTCGGTGCTCGGCGACGCCTCCGACGGGGTCGAGGCGGTGGAGGTGTGTGTGCGGCTGCGTCCCGATGTCGTGCTCATGGACGTGCGGATGCCGCGCCGCGACGGCCTGTGGGCGGCGCAACAGGTCATCGGCAGTGGTGCCGGCACCAAGGTCCTGATGCTGACCACCTTCGACATCGACGACTACGTGTACGAGGCGCTGCGCATCGGCGCGTCCGGGTTCATGCTCAAGGACGCACCCGCCGACGAACTGGTACGGGCGGTGCGGGTGGTGGCGGCGGGGGAGGCGCTGCTGGCGCCGTCGATCACCCGGCGGCTCATCGAGGAGGTCACCGCGCGCCGGTCGCGATCGCCGCGGTCGTCGGCGGTGAGTGCCCTCACACCCCGCGAACGTGAGGTGCTGGAGCTGGTCTCCGACGGCAAGTCCAATGCCGAGATCGCCGCCGCGCTGTTCGTGTCCGAGCAGACCGTGAAAACCCATGTGAGCAGCATGCTGACCAAACTGTCGCTGCGGGACCGGGCGCAGGCGGTCGTGTTCGCCTACGAGAACGGCCTCAAGTAGGGCGCCCGGACGCGATCTCGGCGAACCCGGCGGGAGCGCGTCAAGTGTCCTAGATTGGTGGTCGTTGTGGGCACCACTGACGCCGACTTGAGGACACCGACGGGGATATCCCCAGAAGAAGGGCGGGCAGGCGATGGGCAAGCGGTTCGGCATTCTCACCTCCGGCGGCGACTGCCCCGGCCTCAACGCGGTGATCCGGGGTGCCGTCCTCAAGGGTGAAACCGTCTACGGCCACACCTTCGTCGGCTTCCGCGACGGCTGGCGTGGCCTGGTCTACGGCGATGTCATGGAACTGGACCGCTCCACGGTGCGCGGCCTGTCCAACCAGGGCGGCACCATCCTGGGCACCAGCCGCTTCGGCCCGTACACCGAACCCGACGGCGGGCCGGAGAACATCAAGAACGTGCTCGCCGACCTGGACCTCGCCGGGGTGATCGCGATCGGTGGCGACGGCACCGCCACCGCGGCCAACCGGTTGTTCAACGACGGCATCAACATCGTCGGCGTCCCCAAGACGATCGACAACGACATCGACGCCACCGACTACACGTTCGGGTTCAACACGGCCGTCGAGATCGCCACCGAGGCCATCGACCGGCTGCGCACCACCGGCAACTCGCACCGGCGTTGCATGGTGCTGGAGGTGATGGGCCGCCACGCCGGCTGGATCGCCCTGCATTCGGGGATCGCCGGCGGCGCCCACGCGATCCTGATCCCTGAGCAGCCCGAGAGCCTGAATCAGATCTGCGCGTGGGTCACCAGCGTCAAGAACCGTGGCCGTGCCCCGATGGTGGTGGTCGCCGAAGGATTCACCCTCCCCGACATGAAGGAGGCGCATGCGGTGAAGGGGCTGGACGGATTCAATCGGCCCCGCCTGGGCGGCATCGGTGAGGTGCTGGCTCCGCTGATCGAGGATCGCACCGGAATCGAAACGCGCGCAACGGTTCTCGGGCACATTCAGCGCGGCGGTGTGCCGAGCGCCTGGGACCGGGTGCTCGCCACCCGCATGGGCATGGCCGTCGCCGATCTCGTCGCCGACAGCGCGTGGGGGCACCTGGTGGCGCTGCACGGCACCGAGATCGCCCGCATCACCTTCGACGAGGCGCTCGGCAAGCTCAAACAGGTTCCGCAGGACCAGTATCAGGAAGCCCGCGTCATTTTCGGCTGACTCCCGCTCTCACGCCGAGGCGCGGGGGATCACCACCCACAGGACCAGATAGACCAGGAACTGCGGGCCGGGCAGCAGGATCGACAGCGCGAACGCGAGGCGGACCAGGTTCGGGTCCCAGCCGAAGTATTCGCCGAGACCGCCGCACACACCGCCGATCCACCGGTCCTGCCGTGAACGCAGGAGACGCCGGGATTCGGGTGACGGCGATCCGTACGGCCGGGGTGGATACTGCTGGGGTGCGCCGGCTACGGCGGGGTAGGGCTGCTCCGGGCCCTGTCCGAACGATTCCGGGGTGTAGCTCGCGCTGCCGGCGCCCAGGTTCGGGGGGATATACCCGGCGAAGGTGGTCGGCCGGCCTAATTCGGGGAATACCTCCGCCGGGTCGGGGATCCGCGTCGGCTCGCCGGGCTGCTGTGTGGCGGTCGCCTGTGCGCCGAGCTGCTGTGCGGGGGTCGGCCCGGGGCCGGCCGTCGGTCCGGTGTCCACGGCATCGCCGGCCGGCGCAGAGGTGTGCTCCGGCAGCGTGTCGCCGGCAGGGCCGGGGGTGGACTTGTTCAGTTCGGGTGCGCTCATCGCTGCGTCCTTTCGTCCTCATCCACGCTATGGATGGCAACGGCACCCGGCATCGGGGTACGCCCTGATCTTGTCCCGGACTTCGGCCCGCACCGGTGCGCCGGGACAGCTCCGCATAAACTGTCGGTCATGACTTCGGCTACGACTGAACTTCTCGACTACGACCAGGTCATCGCGGATTTCGATCCGGTGATGGGCCTGGAGGTCCACGTCGAACTCGGCACCGAGACCAAGATGTTCTGCGGCTGCCCCACGGCGTTCGGTGCCGAACCCAACACCCAGGTGTGCCCGGTGTGTCTCGGTTTCCCGGGTTCGCTGCCCGTCGCCAACGGCAAGGCCATCGAGTCGGCCATCCGCATCGGCCTGGCGCTGAACTGCTCGATCCGGCCGTCGAGCCTGTTCGCGCGCAAGAACTACTTCTATCCCGATCAGCCGAAGAACTACCAGATCTCCCAGTACGACGACCCGATCGCCTACGACGGTCATCTCGACGTGGTGCTGCCCGACGGCACCCCGTGGCGGGTGGACATCGAACGCGCACACATGGAGGAGGACACCGGTAAGTCGCTGCACATCGGCGGTGCCACCGGCCGCATCCACGGCGCGAGCCACTCACTGCTCGACTACAACCGGGCCGGTGTGCCGCTGGTGGAGATCGTGACCAAGCCGATCGTCGGCGCCGGCGAGCGCGCGCCCGAGGTGGCGCGCGCGTACGTGACCGCGCTGCGTGACCTGCTCAAGGCGCTCGGTGTCTCCGATGTCCGCATGGACCAGGGCTCCATGCGTTGCGATGTGAACCTGTCGCTGATGGCCAAGGATGCCGCCGAGTTCGGCACCCGCACCGAGACCAAGAACGTCAACTCCCTCAAGAGCGTCGAAGTCGCCGTCCGGTACGAGATGAGCAGGCAGGGCGCCATCCTCACCGACGGCGGTGAGATCGTGCAGGAGACCCGGCACTTCCACGAAACCGACGGCACCACCTCCGCCGGCCGTCGCAAGGAGACCGCCGAGGACTACCGGTACTTCCCCGAACCCGATCTGCCGCCGGTGCAGCCGGCCGCCGAATGGGTGGAGGAACTGCGCGGCACCCTGCCCGAGCTCCCGTGGGTGCGGCGCGCCCGCATCCAGGAGGAGTGGGGTGTCTCCGACGAGGTGATGCGCGACCTGGTGAACGTGGGTGCGGTCGATCTGATCATCGCCACCACCGACGCCGGCGCCAAGGCCGACGCCGCCCGCAGCTGGTGGGTGTCGTTCCTGGCGCAGCAGGCCAACGCCCGCGGCACCGAGCTCGCCGACCTGCCGATCACCCCCGCCCAGGTCGCCACCATCATCGGCCTCGTCGACGAGGGCAAACTCACCACCAAACTCGGTCAGCAGGTCGCGGTCGCCGTTCTCGACGGCGAGGGTGAACCGGAGCAGATCGTCGCCGACCGCGGCCTTGAGGTGGTGCGCGACGATTCGGCGCTGCAGAAGGCCGTCGACGACGCCCTGGCCGCCAACCCCGACATCGTCGAGAAGATCAAGGGCGGCAAGGTGAAGGCCGCCGGCAAGATCGTCGGCGACGTCATGAAGGCCACCCGCGGCCAGGCCGACGCCGCCCGCGTCCAGGAGTTGGTCCTGGCCGCAGTGAATGCCGGGTAGCCGGCACCGCCGGCCGACCCGGTGTGAAGATTGCGTATAAATCCGTTGACCAGACGTATGAGTGTCGTTAAGAGCGGTGCCTGAACCCGCAAATGGTCCGCATGCTGTGAAGATCGGCCCGGGCTCGATGGAGTAGTCCCGGGGTGTCTTCAGGAGTGGGCGTGACGGATTTGTGGTTCGTGCTGGCAATTCTGGGCGGGTTTGTGATCTGCCTGCTTGTCTTGCGGGGAGTCGGCGCGGGGGTCCGCCGGTGACCGCGGCCGGCACCACCAACGTGGTGTTGGTGGTCATCGCAGTCGCCGTGGCGGTGTATCTACTCGCAGCCCTGATCTTTCCCGAAAGGTTCTAGGGCACGTGAATAGTTCTCTTGCTGCCGCCCTGCAGGTCTGCGTGGTGGTCGTCGTTCTGACCGCGGCGTACGTCCCGCTGGGTGACTACATGGCGCGGGTGTTCTCCGGTGGCCGTGACCTGTTGCCCGAGCGACTTCTCTACCGGCTTGCGCGCGTCGACCCTCGCCGCGAACAGACGTGGACCGGCTATGCGATGGCCGTCATCGCCTTCTCCTTCGTCAGCGTTCTGTTCCTGTATCTGCTGCAACGGTGTCAAGGAGTGTTGCCGTGGAGTGACGGACGCGCCGCGGTCAGCCCGGCGATGGCGTTCAATACCGCCGTTTCCTTTGTCACCAACACCAATTGGCAGTCGTACTCGCCCGAGCTGGTGATGAGTAACCTGACCCAGATGCTTGGCCTGGCGGTGCAGAACTTCCTGTCCGCAGCGGTCGGCATCGCCGTAGCGGTCGCCCTGGTGCGGGGGATCGTGGCGACGAAGGGCGATGGGCGACTCGGCAACTTCTGGGTCGACCTGATCCGGGCGACCCTGCGTATCCTGTTGCCTCTGAGCATCATCGTTGCGATCGTGTTGCTCACCCAGGGTGCTGTCCAATCGTTCAAGAGCGGCTTCGACTTCATCGGTATCGACGGGAGGAATGGCTCGAGTGTGGTCGGACCGTTCGCCTCTCAGGAAGCAATCAAGGAACTGGGCACCAATGGCGGCGGAACGTTGTCGGCCAACTCGGCTCACCCGTTCTCCAACCCGACGCCGCTCAGCAATGTTGTGGAAATCGTTGCCCTACTGATCATTCCGGTGTGTTTGACCCGCACCTACGGCACGCTGGTGGCCGACCGTCGTCAGGGGCTGACGATTCTCGGCGTCATGGCGACCATCTGGGCTGGGATGCTGGCGGTGATGTGGGTGTTCGAATCGCACACCAATGGTGTCGCAGCGCAGGCCGCGGGCACGATGATGGAGGGCAAAGAACAACGATTCGGTGTCGCGGGATCGGTGCTGTGGGCAGTGTCGACGACCGGAACCTCGACAGGCGCGGTCAACTCGGCACACGACAGTTTCTCCGCCGGCGCCGGTGGGGCGATGATCTGGAACATGTTGCTCGGCGAGGTGGCGCCCGGCGGTGCCGGAACCGGCCTGTACGGGATGCTGGTACTGGCGATCATCGCGGTCTTCGTCGGTGGCCTGCTCGTGGGTCGTACGCCTGAGTTTCTCGGAAAGCAGATCGGCCGGCACGTGATCACGATGGCCGCCCTGTCGATCCTGGTGATGCCGGTACTGGTGCTGGTCGGCACGGCGATAACCGTGATTCTGCCCTCTACCAAGGACTTTCAGGGCAACGGCGGTGATCCGGGCACGCCCGGATCCATCCACGGATTCTCCGAGGTGCTGTACGCCTTCGCATCCGCTGCCAATAACAACGGCAGTGCTTTCGGCGGCCTGACCGTCACCAGTGATTGGTTCCAGACATCACTGGGCGTGGCGATGCTGCTCGGACGGCTCCTGCCAATCATCTTTATCCTCGCGATCGCCGGTTTGCTGGCGACGCAAAAGACCCGAACGACAACCACAGCGACTCTCCCGACACACGGTCTTCTTTACGGCGGCCTGCTGACGGGCACCGTGCTGCTGGTCGCCGGACTCACCTTCTTTCCGGCGATGGCGCTGGGACCGATAGCAGAGGCACTGTCATGACCACAGGGGTTGCACGCGAAGATCGCCTGACCGACGACTCCGCCGATATTGTCCGCAGTGGCGCTTTCGCGCCACGCCAGCTCATAACCTCCCTACCGGAGGCACTCCGCAAGCTCGATCCCCGTGGTCAGGCGCGCAATCCGGTGATGCTCGTCGTCTATCTCGGCGCGATCATCACCACTGTCCTCGCCGTCCGCGAACCGTCCTGGTTCTCCTTCGCCGTGGTGTTTTGGTTGTGGTTTACGGTGTTGTTCGCGAACCTGGCCGAAGCTGTCGCAGAGGGTCGCGGTCGGGCGCAGGCGGCGAGCTTGCGCACGGTCAGGCAAGACACCATGGCACGCCGACTTGACGCCGACGGATCGATCACCGAGACCTCGGGCGGCGACCTGGCCGTGGGCGACAAGATCGTTGTCGAAGCAGGCGAGGTCATCGCCGGCGACGGCGATGTGGTCGAGGGAATCGCCACCGTGGACGAGTCGGCCATCACCGGCGAATCTGCGCCCGTCGTCCGGGAATCCGGCGGTGATCGCAGTGCGGTGACCGGTGGCACAGTCGTGTTGTCGGACAGGATCATCGTCCGGATCACCACATCACCCGGTGAATCGTTCGTTGACCGGATGATCGCCCTGGTGGAAGGGTCATCGCGGAAGAAGACCCCCAACGAGATTGCCCTGAACATCCTGCTGGCAAGTCTGACCGTCATCTTCCTGCTCGCCGTGGTGGCGATCGGACCGATGCAACAGTACGCCGGCCAAGCGCCGGAGCCGGTGAAACTCATTGCGCTGCTGGTGTGTTTGATCCCGACGACAATCGGCGCACTTCTGTCGTCGATCGGTATCGCGGGCATGGACCGACTGGTCCAGCGCAATGTACTGGCGATGTCGGGACGTGCGGTGGAAGCCGCCGGCGACATCGACACCCTTCTGATGGACAAGACCGGCACGATCACCTTCGGCAATCGCCGCGCGACCAACCTGATTCCGGCAACGGGAGTCACGATCGGCGAACTGGCTCGAGAGGCGTGCCAGTCGAGTCTCGCCGACGACACACCGGAAGGCCGCAGCATCATCGACCTGTGCCGCGACGAGTACGGGCAGGACCCGCACGCACTCGAGGCCGCAGGGCAGGGGCAGCGCGAGATTGTGCCGTTCACCGCGCAGAACCGCATGTCGGGCATGGATATCACCACCGCGGCCGGCGTGCGGTGCATCCGCAAGGGTGCCGCCGACGCCATGCTGCGGTGGGCCGACGAGGCCGGCGGACGGCCCGGGGTTGAGGTGTCCGATGAGGTAGACCGCATATCCGCCGCCGGCGGTACGCCCCTGGTCGTCGGTGTCCGCATCGACGCGGAACCACCACAGATCCTCGGAACCATCGCACTCTCGGATGTCGTCAAACCGGGTATGGCCGCACGCTTCGCCCAGCTCCGGGCGATGGGCATCAAGACCGTAATGGTGACCGGCGACAACCCGCGCACCGCCCGGGCGATTGCCGAGGAGGCCGGCGTCGACGATTTCGTGGCCGAAGCCACCCCGGAGGACAAGCTCGCGTTGATCCGCAAAGAGCAGTCCGGTGGCCGACTTGTCGCGATGACCGGCGACGGGACCAACGACGCACCTGCGCTGGCTCAAGCCGACGTCGGGCTGACGATGAACACCGGCACGTCGGCGGCGAAAGAGGCAGGCAACATGGTCGACCTGGATTCCGATCCGACCAAGCTGATCGACGTGGTCGCGATCGGCAAGCAATTGCTGATCACCCGTGGTGCGCTGACGACCTTCTCACTGGCCAACGACCTGGCGAAGTACTTCGCGGTGTTGCCCGCGCTGTTCGCCGGGGTCTACCCGCAACTCGACAATCTCAACGTTCTGGGTTTGTCCTCGCCGCAGTCGGCGATCGTATCTGCAGTCATCTTCAACGCGCTGGTCATCGTCGCGCTCATTCCGTTGGCATTGCGGGGTGTGCGGTACCAGCCCGGTGCGGCATCGACGTTGTTGGGCCGCAACCTGCTCATCTACGGAGTGGGCGGTGTGATCACCCCGTTCATCGGGATCTGGCTGATCGACCTCGTCGTTCGTTTTCTCCCGGGAATGGGGTAGAGCATTATGAATACCGTCAGTTCGTGGCTCAGGCAGTGCGTCGTCGGCCTATCGATCCTGTTGGCCATGACCCTCATCCTGGGTGCAGGGTATCCGGCTCTTGTGTGGGCCGTGTCGCGGGTAGGCTCGACATCCGCCGAAGGATCGCAGGTAACCGACGCCGGCGGATGCGCGGTGGGCTCGAGCCTGATCGGTGTCGACCCCCGGGTTCAGGCCGGCCAGCCCGACAAGTACCTGCACGCCCGGGTACTGGGGTCGGTAGACGATCCGATGGCACCCGGGGACCCGTCCGCGTCCGCGGCGAGCAACCAGGGACCCGGCAGCGACAAACTGGCCGGCTGGATCGACGCCCGCCGGCTGATCATCGCAACCCGGGAAGGTGTCACTCCGGCCCAGGTCCCGCCGGACGCCGTGACCGGGTCGGGGTCGGGACTGGATCCGGATATCAGTCAGGCCTACGCGGAACTGCAGGTGCCACGGATCGCCCGGGAGAACCAGATCAGCCAGGAGCGCGTCCGTGCGTTGATCAAGGCCCACACGGACGGGCGTCAGCTCGGGTTCCTCGGTCAACCGGGAGTGAATGTTCTCCAGGTCAACGTGGGCCTGGGCCTGACCGCGCCGAACTGCGATTAACGTCGACACCATGGTGAAAGCCACGCAGAACCGGGGCACGCTCGAGGTCTACCTCGGGTGTGCCCCCGGCGTGGGCAAGACGTACGAGATGCTGGCCCAGGCCCACGCATTGATCGCCGAGGGCGTCGATGTTGTCGTCGCGGTGGTCGAATCACATGGACGCGTCCACACCGCTGCGATGACTGCCGACCTCGAAATCGTTCCCCGACGGCCTGTCGATCACGGCGGCACGATTCTTGAGGAGATGGACCTCGATGCCGTTTTGGCACGTGCACCGCGGGTGGCGTTGGTGGACGAGCTGGCCCACACCAACGCGCCCGGATCCCGCAACGCCAAACGCTGGCAGGATATCGAGGCGCTGCGCGACGCCGGAATCGACGTACTCTCCACGATCAACATCCAGCATCTGGAGAGCTTGAACGACGTTGTTCAACAGATCACGGGAATCGTCCAACGCGAGACGGTTCCCGACGACGTCGTCCGCGACGCCGACCAGATCCAACTGGTCGACATCGCCCCGGAGGCTCTGCGACAACGACTCTCGGCCGGCAAGGTGTACCCCGGCGACCGGATCGGCGGCGCACTGGCCAACTACTTCCGGCAAGGCAACCTCACAGCATTGCGCGAGCTCGCCCTGCTCTGGTTGGCCGACCAGGTCGACGACAACCTCGCCGACTATCGATCAGCACATGCAATCACCGCTACGTGGGAGGCACGCGAACGGGTGCTCGTTGCCATCACCGGGGGACCGGAGTCGGCGACATTGCTCCGGCGCGCCAGCCGGATCGCCTCTCGGTCGAGCGCGGAACTGAGCGTGGTGCACATTGTGCGTGGCGATGGCCTGGCCGATCCGACGACGGTGGATCTCAGCGCGATCACAGAACTGGCACAAGGGCTCGGTACGCGGGTCCACACCATTGCCGGCGACGACGTGCCCACCGCGCTGCTTGAGTTCGCACGTGGAGTGAACGCCACTCAACTCGTGCTCGGTACCTCGCGCCGCTCACGGTGGCAGCGGCTGTTCGACGAAGGTGTGGGCAACACCGTGGTCCGGGAATCGGGCAAGATCGATGTGCACATGGTCACCCACGAGGAGACCAAGAAGACCCGTCGGCTTGACATCAGGCACAACCGATTTTACCGTCGGCGGAGCTGGATGTGTGCGGTTGGGGTCCCGGCGGTAGCGGCAGTATTCGTCGGTCTGCTCGACAGTCGGCTCGGGATCGCGAGTGAATCGGCCCTGTTCTTCGTCGTCGTGCTCGCGGTGTCGATGCTGGGCGGTATCGGTCCGGCGGCGTTGTCCGCGATTGTGTCCGGGCTGCTCCTCAACTACTTCTTCACCTCGCCACGCCACTCGTTCACGATCAAGGAGGTAGACAATCTCATCACCATCATCGTATTGCTGGTGGTCGCGATAGCCGTTGCTGCGCTGGTTGATTCGGCCGCAGTCCGGCGGGTGCAGGCCCAACGCGCCGCACGCGACGCCGAACTGATGGCGACCTTCGCCGGCGCCGTACTGAGCGGCGAAGGCCTCGACGGTCTGCTGGCACAGGTCTGCGAAACCTACGAGCAGGAGGCGGTGTCGTTCGTGCGGGTCGGTCATCGCAAGCCGAACACCATAGAGGGATCGGTCGGGGCCCGGCCACCCCGCACGGCCGATGAGGCCGATACGGTGTGCCCGGTACCCGGAGGCGAGTTCGAGATGTTATTACGCGGCAAGACCCTCGAAGGCCGGGACCGTCGTCCGCTGGCAGCGGTCGCAACCCAGGCCGCCGGTGTGGTTCAGCGTCGGCAACTCGCTGCCGAAGCTGCGGAGGCGAGGGTTCTCGCCGAGACAGATCACCTCCGAAGAGCGTTGTTGACGGCGGTGAGCCATGATCTGCGCACCCCGCTGGCGGCGGTCAAGGCCTCGGTGTCGAGCCTTCGCGGAACCGACGTGACATTCTCGCCCGGGGACACAGCAGAACTGCTGGCCACCATCGAGGAATCCACCGATCACCTCACCGCCCTCGTCGGCAACCTCCTCGACTCGTCGCGGCTCGCCGCCGGCGCCGTGCGCCCGGACCTGCAGGTCGTGTACCTGACCGAAATCATTGACCGGGCTACCGTCGGCATTTCCCGGTTCGACTCGGCCGTGGTGAGCCGGCTCGAGATCGATGTGGACCAACTGCTCGTCTACGCAGATCCCGGCCTGCTCGAACGGGCGCTCGCGAATGTGATCGACAACGCACTGCGGCACAGCCGCACATCCTCGCCGATCCGGATCACCGCTCACCTCACCGCAGCCGATCCGCCGCGAGCGTTGATCTGCGTGACCGATCACGGCATCGGAATACCTGCGGAGGAGCGAGACAGGATCTTTGCCGCGTTCCAGCGACTCGGTGATCAGAATGCGGGTATCGGTGTCGGGTTGGGACTCTCGGTCGCGCAAGGATTTGTCAACGCTATGCACGGTACGATAACGCCCCGCGACACCCGAGGTGGGGGTTTGACGATGGTCATCGACCTCCCGACGTCCCCCGAACCCAACGCGTCATCATGAGCGACAAGGTCCGGGTCCTGGTCGTCGACGATGAACCCCAGATGCTGCGCACCCTGCGCATCAACCTCAATGCCCGCGGCTTCGACGTCACCACTGTTGCCGCGGGTTCGGATGCACTTGCGGCCGCCGCCCGGACCAATCCGCATGTGATCGTGCTCGACCTCGGGCTACCCGACATCGACGGCTTCACCGTCCTCGCGGGTCTGCGTGGCTGGACCAACGTCCCGGTGATCGTGCTTTCAGCGCGCACCGACGCCTCCGACAAGGTCCAGGCCCTGGACGCGGGCGCCGATGACTACGTAACCAAACCCTTTGGGATGGAGGAGTTCCTGGCCCGGCTGCGCGCCGCGGTGCGCCGCGGAAGTACCGTCGCTGACGGCGGTGACCCGGTGATCGAAACCAGCGAGTTCACCGTCGACCTGCGTGCGAAGAAGGTGACCCGCGCCGGAACCGACGTACACCTGACCCCGACCGAATGGGGGATCCTGGAATTGCTGGCCCGACATCAGGGCAACCTGGTGAGCCAGAGTGACATCCTCACCCACGTGTGGGGACCGTCCTACAGGACGCAAACCAACTACCTGCGCGTGTATCTGGCCGGCCTGCGTCGCAAGCTCGAAGCCGATCCCACCCACCCGCGGCACCTGCTCACCGAAGCGGGAATGGGATACCGTCTGGTCCTCTGAGGCGCCGGGCGCAACATCCTGGCCACCCAAGTCGGTCGGACCCAATGAGGCCCGAGGATCGCTGAATCCGGCCTTACCGGGTTACATACGGTCTTCGGTGGGCTGCGGCGGGTTGAAGATGGCGACGCGGTCGTCGTAGGTCTTCACGTCCGCCCGGGGGACGGACTTGTTGACGGTGGCGAGCTGGACGCCGCCGGGGATGGGGGCCAGGCGGGCCACGTGGCCGAATCGTTTGGCGACGTCGGCGGGTGCCGGGTTGGTGACGGTCGGTTTCTGCGCGGTGGGGGCGGCGATGGAGTCGATGCGCCGCGCGCGGGTCATCGCGACATAGATGACGCCACCGGAGGCCGCGCAGCCGCCGATCTGCGGGTTGTCGTCCCACTGCCACAGCTTCTTGGGGCCGTTCTTGTCGACGGAGAACAACCGGTCGCCGGCCTCGCCGTGGTCGGCGACATAGAGGGTCTTGCTTTCGGAGTCGGGGCACAGCGCGACGTTGCCGCCGAATCCGCTCGCGACGACTTGGGGGCGGCCGGCGTCACGGAACGGGGATACCTTCAGGATCTTGCCCGCGAGCGACGACGGGTCCGAGGCGGCCGCCCGGCTGCCCGCGTCACCGGTGGCGACGATCAGTTCGGTGGCCGACTGGAAGTACATCGATCCCATGTTTCCGCCTGCGCCCTTGGGGATTCCGGTGAGGATCGGTTTGGGGACGTCGCCGGCGGCCACCCGCACGACGCGGTTGTCGCTGCCGGTGGTGATCAGCGCGAAGATCAGTCCGTCCTGGCCGTAGGTGGGAGAGAAGGCGAAGTCGATCAGCCCGCCGTCGCCGCTGGCGTCGACCGGGATGGTGGCCAGAACACGTTGCGGCCCATACCTTTTGGATACGATGATCTTGCCGGTGGTGCGTTCGGCGACGTAAGTGGTCTTGCCCTCGGAGTCGGCGGGATGCACGCCACCGGTGGAGGCGAGGCACGTGGCGATCACCGCGTTGTCGGGGTCGACGCACGGCCCGGTGGGTGGCGGGCCCTGCTGGTCCTCGCTGGGTTCGGCCGGTGTGTCGGGAGTTTTGGGAGCGATGATGTCGGGAACGGGATTGTTGCTGAACTTCCCGGCCTCCCGGGTCTGGTCCTGATCGCTGAAGCTGACGCAGCCGGACAGGGTCAGCATCGCCGCGCCGAGCACCGCCACGACGCCGAGTAGTGCCCGGCGAGGTTTCGGTGATGTCGTCGCGGCCCGATCCCCGGCACCGTGGGCCTTGGTGGCATACCGATCTCGCATGCCCCCACAGTAGCGATCTGCCGGTCCCGGGCCCGAGTCCGATCTGGGCCTAGACCCAACGGGTGGTTATCGCGCCTACGGCTGAGAACCGTATCGGATCCGTGTACTCAGAGAGGCAGGGTAGCAATCACGAGGATGGAATCATGTGCAGCGCAAACGATCAGAGGATCGGAGCCGTCTCGGTGGATGACGGGCGACCGCATCCGGAGGCAGGGCCGGATCGGGTGGAAGACCGGGAAGAGGAGCGTCCTTCGGCAACCGACGAGGGGGCCGCTCCGCCGTCGGCCATGACCGGACCGCCCGCGCCGGCAGCGGTGGCGTCGCAGGGCAGGTGGTCACGCTGGGCTCCGGTCGTGGCGCGATTGATGAACCGGCGCTCCGTCCGGGGGATGCCGCCGGTCGCGGCACCGCTCACGACGCGGGCCTCGTCGGCGGCCCTCGTCACACCTGAGCGTGCCGATACCGACGAGCCGTTGGTGGAGGTACCCGATTCGGCCGAGCAGCTCACCCGGGACATGCCACCCGGGCCCACCGAACCCGCCGAAGTACCCGGCCTGTCGGACCCTGCCGGTGTGGCTGACCCGACCGACGCAGTGGACTGTTGTTCGCCGGTTGAGTCGGCCGGGTCCATACCGGTCGAGCAGGTGGAGGGGCCCGCGTCTGATGATCAGGTGGAGCAGTTCGTGCAGGTCGAGCCGGTGATGGAATCGGTCCCTGCGGAGCAGGTCGAGCAGTCCGTTCCCGGTGAGTCGGCGGAGCAACCCGCGCAGGCGGAGCAGTCGCAGTACTCCACGCCTGTGGACTATTCCGGGGAGTGGGCGTGGGCGGAGCCTGTCGTATACGAGTTTCCGGCCGAACCGGAGGTGCCTCCCGCGGTCGCGGTGACCAGTCCGATGCCCGTAGCCGCTGCGCCCGAGACCGCCGAAGAGTCTGCACCGGTTGGAGGGAACGAACCGGCGGACTCCGCTGATGCCGAGAACGAGGCTGACGCTGAGCAGGAGACAGCCGCGCAGGAGGAGGCCGATCCCGTTCATACGCCCCCACGGCGGGCGCTCGATATCGGGTTGCTCATCCTCCGGGTGGCCGTCGGTGCGGCGGCCCTCATGCACGGTCTGCAGAAACTGGTCGGCGTGTGGGACGGTCCCGGCCTGAACGGATTCGAGAGCATCCTTGCCAATGCGCCCGATCCGTCTATCGGGTTCGACGGATCGGCGACCGGATGGCTGGCGCCGTTGGGCGCCATCGCCGAGACCGCGGGTGGTGCGCTCCTCATCGTCGGGTTGGTGTCGCCGGTGGCAGCGTCGACGGTGCTGGGCGTGCTGGTGGTCGGTGCGCTCTACAGGGTGACGCTGGCGGGTGGCCTGTGGTACTTCGCCGACGGCCACGGCGGCATCGAGTACTCGGTGCTGTTGATCGGCGCGTCGCTGGTGATCCTGCTTCTCGGCCCGGGACGGTTCGCCTTGGACTACGGCAGAGGGTGGACGACGCACCCGAAGTGGGGTTCGTGGGCACTGGCGGTGCTGGGCATCGGTGCTGCGGTGGCCCTCTGGGTGGTGTTCAACGGGACCAATCCGCTGGGTTCGCCGGGCAACCCGGGCTGACGGCCCCGAGCAGTACCGACCTGACCGGAGCGGGGTCCGGGTTCAGCTGTGGCCGACTCGCCGCCGCGTCATCCGGCAGACGATGGCCGGAAATGCCTAGAGTCAATTCTGTGAGCGGTGACAGCGACGACGGCAACGGCGCAAGCCCGTACGACGAGCCGACGGGAGCGATTCCGGTTCCGGAGGGCCTGCGGCCCCCGGCCGCCCCTTCCCAAGGTCCCCGGGCCGGCGGCGACCGGGACAACTTCTACGAGCGGCATGCGCGGCCGGGCCTGCGCCGGGTCGATGACCTCGATGATCTTGACCCCGGGGAGGTGGACGGAGTCACACCCAGTGTGCGTGGCAGGCGACAGGATCCGTCGGCGCCGGGCGCACCGGTACCCCCGCCGGCCGCGGACCGGCGGTGGAGCGCTCCGGCCCGGCCCGGTCCGCCGCCGGCGCCCGTGGAACGGCTTGCTCCCGTTGCCCGTGCGCCGAGGCAGACTCCCGAGGCGCCGGGGATCGCGGCGCAGGGGCAGGCGCCGGCCCCGGGACCTGCTGCGACGGCCGCACCGGCTCCGGTGCCCGAACCCACGCCTGCGGTTCCTGACGGGTCGGAGGTCACGGAGGTCATCGCGCGTCCTACGGGCCGCGCGGTACCGCAACGGGTCGGACCGGCGAAGAAGTCCCGGTGGGCGGGCTTCCGCTCGGGTGGCGGTGTCCGGGGCGACGAGCCTGCCGAACGCGAGCCGGCCGAACCCGATCCGGGTGATCCGGACGCGACCGCCGCATATCCGTCGGTCGCGTCCGGCGATGTCGACACGGACCCCGAGGTGCCCGCGTTGGAGGAGTCCACCGCAACCGATTCCGATGCGGCGACCGTTCAGTTGGCTGCTTCCCGGAATCCGGCACCCGTCGATCCCGGCGTCGACGAGCAGGACAATCTGGCCACGGTGCGGCCGACCGACGAGCTGACGCCGGAACCGTCGATGGCGTATTCGGCGGCCGGCCCCGCGGAACCGTACGGCCTTCCGGACGTGGTCGACGGCGCGGATCCGCGCGACACATTCGATCCGGCTGCCGCCGACGACACCGCGCTCGCCGAACCGGCGCCCGCCCGGCGCGGCACCACCGACATCGGTCTGCTGGTGTTGCGCGTCGCGGTCGGCGCCGCGGCGCTGGCACACGGGTTGCAGAAACTTTTCGGCTGGTGGAATGGACCCGGACTCGACGGGTTCGAGGCCTTCCTCACCAACGCGGCCAATCCGTCGATCGGTTTCGATGGGTCGGCGACGGGCTGGCTGTCGATCCTGGGCGCGGTCAGCGAAACCGCGGGCGGCGCGCTGCTGATCCTCGGGCTGCTCACCCCGATCGCGGCGTCGGCGGAACTCGGCGTGATGCTGGTCGCCGCCACCTACAAGGTCACCCTCGCCGGTGGCCTGTGGTACTTCACCGGCGCCGGTGTGGGCATCGAGTACGAGCTACTGCTGATCTGCGCGGCGCTGGCGATCCTGCTCACCGGTCCGGGACGGATCGCGCTGGACTACGGCAGGGGCTGGACCACTCACCCCAAATGGGGCTCGTTGGGCCTGATCCTGGTCAGCGTGGCGGCCGCGGCCGCGATCTGGGTGCTGTTCAACGGGACCAACCCGCTGAACTCCCCGGGCAACCCGATTCCCTGATCGCGCAAGCCTTCCACCCTGCCGGTTGAGGTGCGGGGAGCGCAAGCGACGAGCCTCGAAACCCCGCGAGCCGACAATGTCGTCTCGTCAGGCTTCGAGGCTCGCGAGCTCGCACCTCAACCAACAGGAACTGCGGTGTCAGTCGACCTGTCGCACCGCACCCTTGTCGGCGGAGGTGGCCATCTTGGCGTAGGCGCGCAGCGCCATGGTGACCGGACGAACCCGGTCCTTCGGCTGCCACGGCCGCTCGGAGGCTTCCATCTTGGCGCGCCGTTCGGCGAGGACCTCGTCGTCGACGAGCACCTTCAGGGCCCGGGTTTTGACGTCGATGAAGATGCGGTCGCCGTCTTCGATGAGGCCGATCGTGCCGCCGGAGGCGGCCTCGGGGGAGATGTGCCCGACGGACAGGCCCGACGATCCGCCGGAGAAGCGGCCGTCGGTGATGAGCGCGCACTTCTTGCCCATACCGGTGCCCTTCATGAACGCGGTCGGGTGCAGCATCTCCTGCATTCCCGGACCGCCCGCGGGGCCCTCGTAGCGGACCACCAGCACCTCACCGGCCTGGATGGTCTTGGACAGGATGACCTGCACGGCCTCCTCCTGGCTTTCGACGACGCGGGCCGGGCCCTCGAAGGTCCACAGGTCCTCGTCGATGCCGGCGGTCTTGAGGACGGCGCCGTCGGGGGCGACGTTGCCGCGCAGCACGCACAGGCCGCCTTCGACGGTGTAGGCGTGTGCGAGGTCACGGATGCAGCCGCCCGCGGCGTCGGTGTCGAGGCTGCTCCACCGGTTGGCGGTGGAGAACGGTTCGGTGGTGCGCACACCGCCGGGGGCGGCGTGGAACAGCTCGAACGCCTCGTCGACGGCCTTGCCGCCGCGGATGTCCCAGTCGTCGAGCGCCTGCGCGAGGCTGGGGCTGTGGACGGTGCTCGCCGAGTCGTCGATCAGGCCCGCACGGCGGAGTTCGCCGAGGATCGCGGGGATGCCGCCGGCACGGTGCACGTCCTCCATGTGGTAGTCGGAGTTGGGGGACACCTTCGACAGGCAGGGCACGCGGCGGCTGATCTCATCGATGGTGGCCAGGTCGAAGTCGCCGACCTCCCCCTCCTGCGCCGCGGCAAGGATGTGCAGCACGGTGTTGGTGGAGCCGCCCATCGCCACATCGAGCGCCATCGCGTTGCGGAAGGCGGTGCCGGTGGCGACGTTGCGCGGCAGCACCGACGCGTCGTCGCTGCGGTACCAGCGGTTGGCGGCTTCGACGACGATGCGTCCGGCCTTCTCGAACAGCGCGCGCCGCGCCTCGTGGGTGGCCAGCGTCGAACCGTTGCCGGGCAGGGCGAGGCCGAGGGCTTCGGTGAGGCAGTTCATCGAGTTGGCGGTGAACATGCCCGAACACGAACCGCAGGTGGGGCACGCGGAGCGCTCGACCTCGTCGAGGCCGTCATCGTCGACGTCGCTGTTGGCCGACGCCGAGATGGTGGTGATCAGGTCCGACGACGGGTGCGCGATGTCACCGACGACGACCGCCTTGCCGGCCTCCATCGGGCCGCCGGAGACGAACACGGTGGGGATGTTGAGCCGCATCGCGGCGTTCAGCATGCCCGGGGTGATCTTGTCGCAGTTGGAGATGCAGACCAGGGCGTCGGCGGTGTGCGCGTTGACCATGTATTCGACGGAGTCGGCGATGATCTCGCGGCTGGGCAGCGAGTACAGCATGCCGCCGTGACCCATGGCGATGCCGTCGTCGACGGCGATGGTGTTGAACTCCTTGGCCACGCCACCTGCGGCGCGCACGGCCTCGGCGACGATCTCACCGACATTGCGCAGGTGCACATGCCCGGGCACGAACTGGGTGAACGAGTTGGCGATGGCCACGATCGGCTTGCCGAAATCGTCGTCGGTCATGCCGGTGGCGCGCCACAGTGAGCGTGCGCCGGCGGCTTCGCGACCGAAGGTGGTGGTTCGTGATCTCAGGGCTGGCATTGCAATGTCCTCTGAATCTCCTTGAGAGAGTGGAACTCTCAAGGCCTCTGGTGCGGTGGGTGATGCCGGTCGGGGCGAGGGCAGAGGTGTTTCCCGCTGGCCGGCCGGCGCTCGGCGTTCTGGTTCAACACCGGGCGGTGGGCTGTTATTCGCTCCATGCTGTGAGCGTCACACCCAGCAAGATTACGCCCAGCCCGCCGACCTCAACAAAAGCTCACTTGTCATACGGGTTGGGAATGCGCCCCGCACTCGCTGCCGACAGGAGTGGCAGGTCGCGGAAGGCGATCGCGGGCAGCCGGACCCGGGATCCGTCCTCGAGGACGGCGCGTACCGCCGACCACTTGGGGAACTGCAGGCCCTCGATGCTGTCCCAGGCCAGGTTTTGGGTGCCGAAGGTGTGGACGACGTGCAGGCCGGTCTCGGTGATGTCGGTGCGCAGGCGGTGGATCCACAGGGCGAGGAGGACGGGGATGATCAGGGTCCAGCTCAGCCAGGCGATGGAGGCGCCGGCGAGGATCACCGCGACGATCAGGGTAGGTGGCACGGAGAAGTAGGCGAGTTTGCTGATGCGGAAGGAGACCGGCAGCTCGATCTCGGGGGCTGCCGCGGTGTCCGTCGGGTCGGCTGCCGTGGGCTCGGTGTCTGTCGGTTCCGCCGTGTTGCGCGAGGGGTCGGCCGGGTTCTTTTCCACGGCGTCCATTGTGGGGGATCGGTTCACGTCGTCCGGGTAGCGGGTCGCGATGACGGCAGTCAACCTGCGCATTCTCAGAATATGGGACCATTTGGGACGGAGTTTGACTCTGCGGTAGCAACAGTTCTACGGTGTTTGCCGTGATGCAGTTTGAGTTTCTCGTAGTAATCGGCCGGCGCGTCGTCGCCTGACCGGTCACTTCGTAGACCCAAAGCATCGACGCGCCACCCTCGCACAGCACAGCTGTCGAGGGTTTTTTGTTGTCAGCAGCAGTTCAGTCAAATCAGATGAGGATCGTGCAGTGAGCGCACCAACAGCACGCAGTGGGGCGGGCGAAGCGCCAGTCTCAGATATCGCAGCAGGCGCGGCACGCGGCCGGCAGCCGTCGCCCGCGGCCGGCAACCTCCGTGCCATCTCCCAGAACGTCGTGGCCCCCGAGCGGGTCAGCGGAGCACAGTCGGTGGTCCGTTCGCTTGAGGAGCTCGGCGTCGACGTGGTCTTCGGTATCCCCGGCGGTGCGGTCCTCCCGGTCTACGATCCGCTGCTCGATTCCACCAAGGTGCGGCACGTCTTGGTCCGGCACGAGCAGGGCGCGGGTCACGCTGCCACCGGTTACGCCCAGGTCGCGGGCCGTGCGGGTGTCATGATGGCCACTTCGGGTCCGGGTGCCACCAACCTGGTGACCCCGCTCGCCGACGCCCAGATGGACTCGGTCCCGGTGGTCGCGATCACCGGTCAGGTGGCCCGCCATCTCATCGGCACCGACGGCTTCCAGGAAGCCGACATCTCGGGTATCACGATGCCGGTCACCAAGCACAACTTCCTGGTGAAGGCCGCCGCCGACATCCCGAAGGTGATGGCCGAGGCGTTCCATATCGCCGAAAGTGGCCGTCCCGGTGCGGTTCTCGTCGACATCCCCAAGGACATCCTGCAGGCGCAGACCACCTTCTCGTGGCCGCCGCAGATCGACCTGCCCGGCTATCGGCCGGTCACCAAGCCGCACGGCAAGCAGGTGCGTGAGGCCGCGCGGCTGATCAACGCCGCCAAAGCCCCCGTCCTCTACGTCGGCGGTGGTGTCATCAAGGCCAACGCGTCGGCCGAACTGCTGGAACTTGCCGAGCTGACCGGCATTCCGGTGGTCACCACCCTGATGGCGCGCGGTGCGTTCCCCGACAGCCACCAGCAGCACCTGGGTATGCCCGGCATGCACGGCACCGTCGCCGCGGTGGCCGCCCTGCAGCGCAGCGACCTGCTGATCACGCTCGGTGCCCGTTTCGACGACCGCGTCACCGGCCAGCTCGATTCGTTCGCGCCCGACGCCAAGGTCATCCACGCCGACATCGATCCGGCCGAGATCGGCAAGAACCGTGCCGTCGACGTGCCGATCGTCGGTGACTGCCAGGCTGTCATCGTCGACCTGATCGAGACTCTGCGCAGCGAGCGTGCGACCAACCCGGCTGTCCCCGATATCAGCGAGTGGTGGGCATACCTGAACAAGATGCGCAGCACCTATCCGCTGAGCTACGACCGCCAGTCCGATGGTTCGATGTCGCCGGAGTTCGTCATCTCGTCCATCGGCAAGGCCGCCGGACCCGACGCCGTGTATGTCGCGGGTGTCGGCCAGCACCAGATGTGGGCCGCGCAGTTCATCTCGTACGAGAAGTCGCGCAGCTGGCTCAACTCGGGCGGTCTGGGCACCATGGGCTACGCCGTGCCGGCCGCGATGGGCGCCAAGATGGCCTCCCCGGAGACCGAGGTGTGGGCGATCGACGGCGACGGCTGCTTCCAGATGACCAATCAGGAACTGGCCACCTGCGCCATCGAGGGCATCCCGATCAAGGTCGCGCTCATCAACAACGGCAACCTGGGCATGGTCCGCCAGTGGCAGACCCTGTTCTACGACCAGCGGTACTCCAACACCGACCTGTCGACGCATTCGAAGATGATCCCCGACTTCGTCAAGCTCGCCGAGGCCCTGGGCTGCGCGGCGTTCCGGGTGGAGAACGAGGCCGACGTCGACGAGGTGATCGCGCAGGCCCGCGCCATCAACGACCGTCCAGTGGTCGTCGACTTCATCGTCGGCAAGGACGCCCAGGTGTGGCCGATGGTCGCCGCCGGCACCAGCAACGACGAGATCATGGCCGCCCGCGACATCCGGCCGCTGTTCGACGAGGAGGACTCGGTGTCCGATCCCGTCGACATCCACGAAACGATGGCCCGCCCGGACGCGGCCGCCACAGGCAAGAAGGACGAGCAGTGAGCACCACACATACCCTCAGCGTGCTGGTCGAGGACCTGCCGGGCGTTCTGGCCCGTGTGTCCTCGCTGTTCTCGCGGCGCGGCTTCAACATCGAGTCGCTCGCGGTGGGTCCGACCGAACTCAAGGGCGTCTCGCGGATGACCATCATGGTCAGCGTCGAGGACTTCCCGCTCGAACAGGTCACCAAGCAGCTCAACAAGCTCATCAACGTCATCAAGATCGTCGAGCAGGATCCGTCGTCGTCGGTGGCGCGTGAGCTGATGCTGATCAAGGTGCGTTCGGATGCGACGGTGCGCAGCGAGGTTCTCGAAGTGGTGAATCTGTTCCGCGCCAAGGTGATCGACGTCTCGCCCGAGTCGCTGACCATCGAGGCCACCGGCACTTCGGAGAAGCTCGAGGCGCTGCTGCGGATGCTCGACCCGTACGGTATCCGGGAGATCGCGCAGTCCGGTGCCGTGGCGCTGGGCCGCGGTCCCAAGAGCATGTCGACAAACCGCTGACAACCGCTGACCGGCCCACCGGGATTCGTTCCGGGCCGATCGGCTAAGACTGATAGCAATACCCACTCCGTGAGGAACGCCGAGTTTCTCCGCGGGCCACATATCGAAGGGAACCACTGTGGCGATCGAACTTTTCTACGACGACGACGCTGATCTGTCGATCATCCAGGGCCGCAAGGTCGCTGTCATCGGCTACGGCAGCCAGGGACATGCGCACTCGCTGTCGCTGCGCGACTCCGGCGTGGAGGTCGCGATCGGCCTGCGCGAGGGCAGCAAGTCGCGGGAGAAGGCGGAGGAGCAGGGCCTGAAGGTGCTCACCAACGCCGAGGCCGCCGCCTGGGCCGACGTCATCATGCTGCTGGCCCCCGACACCAGCCAGGCCACCATCTTCACCGAGGACATCGAGCCCAACCTCAAGGACGGCGACGCGCTGTTCTTCGGTCACGGCCTGAACATCCACTTCGGCCTGATCAAGCCGCCGGCCAATGTCACCATCGGTATGGTCGCCCCGAAGGGTCCCGGTCACCTGGTGCGCCGTCAGTACGTCGACGGCAAGGGTGTGCCGTGTCTGATCGCCGTCGACCAGGACCCCAAGGGTGAAGGTCAGGCGCTGGCGCTGAGCTACGCCTCTGCGATCGGTGGTGGCCGTGCCGGTGTCATCAAGACCACCTTCAAGGAGGAGACCGAGACCGACCTGTTCGGTGAGCAGGCCGTGCTGTGCGGTGGTACCGAGGAATTGGTCAAGACCGGTTTCGAGGTCATGGTGGAGGCCGGCTACGCCCCGGAGATGGCCTACTTCGAGGTGCTGCACGAGCTGAAGCTGATCGTGGACCTCATGTATGAGGGTGGTATCGCCCGCATGAACTACTCGGTGTCCGACACCGCCGAGTTCGGTGGTTACCTGTCGGGTCCGCGGGTCATCGACGCCGACACCAAGGAGCGCATGCGCGCCATCCTCACCGACATCCAGGACGGTACCTTCGTCAAGCGTCTGGTCGCCAACGTCGAGGGTGGCAACAAGGAGCTGGAGGGTCTGCGGAAGGCCAATGCCGAGCACCCGATCGAGGTGACCGGTAAGAAGCTGCGTGACCTGATGAGCTGGGTGGATCGCCCGATCACCGAAACCGCCTGATCCGTAGCGCTTCTTCGGGGCTGCCCGGGTTCGCATCCATGTGGATGGGGACCCGGGCAGCCCTTTTTGCGTGGCGTCGGAGTGAACAGTGCGGATGGCGGTGTGGGCTATTTGGGTGATTCGCGTGCGCGTCTCTGTGGCGCAGCGTAGGGTCTTGCGCCTGACGAAGGAGCTGACATGGCCACACAGAGTGGGTGCCAGGCATATCCGCCATCGCCGTTCTCGGTATGCGGTGCCATCCGGGACAAATACAACCAGATGGGGGGGCCGACGAGCTTCTTGCTGTTCCCGAAGAGCGCTGAGAAGGCGAATCCCGGGAACACAGGAAAGAGGTCCGATTTCTTCGGTGGCAGCATCTACTGGTCTGCCGCGTCAGGGGCTCACCCTGTGGCTCACGACTTCCTCACCAAGTACGGGGATCACAGCTATGAGCAGGGGTTCTTGCGGTATCCGACGACGGACGAGATCGTCCTGGATGACGGTGTCAGTCGTCGACAGGAGTTCCAGGGTGGCCGAATCTACTGGAACCCGGTGACATGGGCGCACAGTATCGGGGGTGAGATCCTCGACAAGTGGCTGGCGCTCGGAGGTGAGACGGGTACGCTCGGCTTTCCGACCTCGGATGAAACCAGGACGCCGGACGGTGTAGGTCGGTTCAACACATTCCAGAATGGTTCAATCTATTGGTCGCCCGACACCGGTGCGCACGCGGTGTTCGGGCCGATCGAGTGGTTCTGGGCATTGGCGGGGCGTGAAGCGGGTGTTTATGGGTATCCGATCGACGAACCGACCTACGACGGCGACGATGTGTCGCAGGACTTCGAGAAGGGCCAGATTGTCCTGTGGGATGGCCAGTTGGGTGGTGTGCACCAGGTCGACTACGCCGACGACGAAATCGGTGACGACGACACCTGGGTCTTTCCTGAGTATCCTGAATACCCACGACCCCGACGTGAGGATGAGGACTTTGCCGATCTGTGGGCAAAATGGAACACGATCGAGGATCCTTCTGGGGATCAGAAGGAGGACAACCGTAACGCGGCGGCTGCAGTTGATGGGGGGATGATTGCCGTAGGAGGATTGGATAATGCTCGGTATCTTTGGAAGAGGCTGTACCAGCATCCGGGCATTGATGTGACTTTGGATGCCAGTACAGTAAATGACTGGATGAATGAGACAAGTCCGCATGATTCCCAGTTTCCTACCCCAGTGGAAGTGCGAGCAAAGAATCGGGACAACACGGTGGCTGTTGCGATCCGGATGGCTGATATGCAGAATCGTCCGTTCAATGCGATCCTCATGTCCGTCAACCGGAAGAACAAACTTTCATGGGAAACTGTCACCGGAGCGAAGGACGACTATTATTTCTCCTTGGGTCATCATTCGATGTCGGTGATTGTGAAGCCCGGGACTGTGGGGAATCATCCCGTCCGGCTTGCGCAGCAAGCGCACATCTACGATATCTACGACTACAGCGAAAACAACAATGGTGATGGCTATGGGGACGTTGCGGCCGCCGTTGCGGTGGAGGGATTCAAGCTCGGCATCATCAAGTGGTTCCAGGTATTTGGGCACGGTAGCCAAATCAAATGGGAAGGTCTTCGTTGATCGACTGATCGCTGGGGTCTATGTTCCAGCGTATAGAAAGATGAGTCGGGTCTCATCGTGGTTACGTGCAAGGACCAATGCTGTTTCGCTGATACCCAGCGAGTCTTCGGGAGTTCTGCCGGGCCATCGGGCGATGCGCACCGTGGTTCCGGGCGGGCAAACTAGCCCTATCCAGTCGAGGTCGTGCGTCTCCCAAGGGAGCGTCGCTTTGTCGCAATCAGTCTCTTTGAATTCTGCCAGACTGTCCGAGACCGACCCGCTTTGTAGATTCCTGTAGCTACTCGCAGGACCGTTGTAACGAATGGCGTACCGAGCAGTTCCGGCCATCGCGGGTGGCCATTTTCGGCCGCGTACGAAGTGGAAACCGGGAGGGATGGATGTGTTAGCCAGCATTTCCCTTGCTGCATCGGCGTCGAGGTTAACCTGGCTTGGTGGGTCCCAGAACTCCTCCCATGCTTGGCATCCAATAAGTATTATCCCGGCGATCACTGCGGTGGCGACTGCGAAAGGCACAATTTTCCTGGGCCATGTGATGGAACTCATTGCCCTTATTTACCTGATTCAGTCAGGTTATGCAACGATGCTGATGGGAAATGCTATGGCAGATCTCGT
Source organism: Gordonia amarae NBRC 15530 (assembly GCF_000241345.1). Classification (GTDB taxonomy): domain Bacteria; phylum Actinomycetota; class Actinomycetes; order Mycobacteriales; family Mycobacteriaceae; genus Gordonia; species Gordonia amarae. Next base: position 38,342 of record NZ_BAED01000009.1, on the reverse strand, counting down.
ATCTCAATGGTGGCGATGCACTGTTCTTCGGTCAATTCGGCCTGATCAAGCCGCCGGCGAATGTGACCATCGGTATGGTCGCGCCGAAGGGCCCCGGTCACCTGGTGCGTCGTCAGTATGTCGACGGCAAGGGTGTGCCGTGTCTGATCGCCGTCGATCAGGATCCCAAGGGTGAGGGTCAGGCGCTGGCGCTGAGCTACGCCTCCGCGATCGGTGGTGGCCGTGCCGGTGTCATCAAGACCACCTTCAAGGAGGAGACCGAGACCGACCTGTTCGGTGAGCAGGCCGTGCTGTGCGGTGGTACCGAGGAATTGGTCAAGACCGGTTTCGAGGTCATGGTGGAGGCCGGCTACGCCCCGGAGATGGCCTACTTCGAGGTGCTGCACGAGCTGAAGCTGATCGTGGACCTCATGTATGAGGGTGGTATCGCCCGCATGAACTACTCGGTGTCCGACACCGCCGAGTTCGGTGGTTACCTGTCGGGTCCGCGGGTCATCGACGCCGACACCAAGGAGCGCATGCGCGCCATCCATTCCAGGCGGCCTTTCGGCTCGCACATCGTCGGCCCCGCGTCCGCCGGACGCGGGGCCGGCTGCGTTATGGGCACCTGAATCAGGCATCACCTCGCGGTGTGGATCGGCCCGGTTGATATCTTGACGGATACGGTCAACGTCGACAGGGGGCCTGGTGAGTCCGAAGCAGCGGCCGGTGTTCTTCGTCTCCGACAGCACCGGTATCACGGCGGAGACACTGGGTAACGCGCTGCTCGTGCAGTTCCCGGATTTCGAGTTCGAACGGCACGTCCTGCCGTTCACCGACTCGGTGGAGGCGGCCCGGCGCGCCGTCGGCATCATCCGTGCGGCCGCCGCCGGGTCGGCGGTGAAGCCGATCGTGTTCGTCACCGTCCGTGCCGCCGGTGTGGCCGAAGAGTTCCAGGACGCACCGGGGGAGATCATCGACCTTCTCGGTCCGCACCTCACGCACCTCGAGGAAGCCCTGGACGCCACCCGCACCGGGGATGCCACCGAGTATCACCGCGTCGGCGACCTCGCCCGCTACCACGACCGTATCGACGCGGTGGAGTACACCTTCGCCCACGACGACGCACAGTCCCTGCGGCATGTCGACCGGGCCGACCTGATCATCGTCGCGCCCTCACGCTGTGGCAAGACGCCCACCGCGATGTATCTGGCCCTGCAGTACGGTCTGCGGGTGGCCAATTATCCACTCACCGACGACGACCGCCCGGGTGTCCTGCCCGAGGCCATCAAGCCGTATCGGGATCGGCTGTTCGGGCTGACCACCACACCGCAACGACTCAGTCAGGTACGCGGTGAACGCCGGCCGGGCAGCGGTTACGCCAGCCTCGCACGCTGCCGCACCGAGCTGCGGGACGCCGAAACCCTCTATCGGGACAACGGGATTCCGTTCATAAACTCCCACGCCATGAGCGTGGAAGAGATGGCCAGTGTCATTCTCACAACGATGAATCTGCGCCACCGCTGACAGGTCACGCACACCACCCGAAAGGCTTTTCGATGTCGACGATTCTCTGGTTCACCGAAATCGGCATGTCCGATGTTCCGCAGGTCGGAGGTAAGAACGCCTCACTCGGAGAGATGGTTGTCAACCTCGCCGACGCCGGTGTCCGGGTCCCCGGCGGTTTCGCCACCACGGCCGACGCGTACCGGGATTTCCTCGCCCACGGTGGCCTGGATGCGACAATCCGGGGCATCCTCGACGGTCTTGACGTCGAAGACGTCACCGAACTGGCCAAACGCGGTGAGCAGATCCGCAGGCTCATCCTCGATCATCCGTTCCCCGAGAAACTCGAGCACGAAATCCGCGCCGCATACGACAAGCTGGTGGCCGCCGACATCCACCCCGACGAGGTGACGTGGGCGGTCCGGTCGAGCGCCACCGCCGAGGACCTGCCCGACGCGTCGTTCGCCGGTCAGCAGGAAACCTACCTCAACATCGGTGGCATCGAGAACATCCTCGAAGCGGTCAAGTCGGTGTTCGCCTCGCTGTACAACGATCGCGCCATCGCCTACCGCGTCCACAACGGCTTCATCCACGACGAGGTAGCCCTGTCTGCGGGTGTGCAGCGGATGGTCCGCACCGACATCGGGGCCTCAGGTGTCATGTTCACCGTCGATACCGAATCCGGATTCGAACGTGCCGTCTTCATCACCGCCGCATACGGTCTCGGTGAGGCCGTGGTGCAGGGTGCGGTGAACCCGGACGAGTTCTACGTGTACAAACCCGCCATCGAGGAGGGCAAGAGCGGGCGTGACGCCATCCTGTCGCGCACCGTCGGCGAGAAGGCGGTGGCGATGCGCTACGCGGAGGGCACCGGCATCGACTCGGCCACCCGCTGGGAGGACGTCGACGCCCAGGCACGGCTGCGGTTCTCCATCGACGACGACGAGGTCACCGAACTCGCCCGGCACGCCATCGCCATCGAGAAGCACTACGGCAGGCCGATGGATATCGAATGGGGCCGCGACGGCCTCGACGGCAAGCTCTACATCCTGCAGGCCCGCCCCGAAACCGTGGTCTCCCGCCGCGGTGAGGACGGACAGTCGTTGTCGCGCTTCGAGATCGACCGCTCCGCCGCCGATGCCACCGACGTGCTCGTCGAAGGCCGCTCCATCGGGCAGAAGATCGGGTCCGGCCCGGTACGTGTTTTGCGCTCGATCAAGGAGATGGACCGGGTGCAGCCCGGCGACGTGCTGGTCGCGGCCATCACCGACCCGGACTGGGAGCCGGTGATGAAGCGTGCCGCCGCGATCATCACCGAGCGCGGTGGACGCACTTGCCACGCGGCGATCATCGCTCGCGAGCTGGGTGTGCCCGCGATCGTCGGTACCGGTGACGCCACCACCGCGCTCACCGACGGCCAGGATGTCACCGTGTCGTGCGCCGAGGGCGACACCGGCCGTGTGTACCGGGGGCTGGTGCCGTTCGAGGAGAAGCGCACGTCGCTCGACGAGATGCCGGAGATCCCGGTGAAGCTGATGATGAACGTCGCCACCCCGGATCAGGCGTTCGCGTTCGCCGCACTGCCCAACAGCGGGGTGGGTCTGGCGCGGATGGAATTCATCATCAACCGGCAGATCGGGGTGCACCCGAAGGCGCTTATTCACCGCGATGAGCTGGCGCCGGAGCTACAGGCGCAGGTCGACCAGACCACCGCCGCCTACTCGTCGCCCACCGAGTTCTTCATCCGGCGCGTCGCCGAAGGTGTGTCGACGATCGCCGCCGCGTTCGACCCGAAACCGGTGATCGTACGGCTGTCGGACTTCAAGTCCAACGAATACGCCAACCTCCTCGCCGGCGATATCTACGAACCCGACGAAGAGAACCCGATGATCGGCTACCGCGGCGCGGCCCGCTATGTCTCCGCGGATTTCCGGGATTGTTTCGCCCTCGAATGTGAGGCGCTGCGCCGGGTCCGGGACGACATGGGCCTGCGCAACGTGAAGATCATGATTCCGTTCGTGCGGACCGTCGACGAACTCGACCAGGTGCTGGAGATCATGGCCTCACACGGCCTGCGCCGCGGCGAGAACGGCCTGCAGATCGTCATGATGTGCGAAGTTCCGGTGAACTACCTGCTCGCCGACGAATTCCTCGACCGCGTCGACGGCTTCTCCATCGGCTCCAACGACATGACCCAGCTGATCCTCGGCGTCGACCGCGACTCGGGCCTGGTCGCCCACGACTTCGACGAACGCAATCCGGCGGTCCTCAAGGTGCTGGGCTCGGTCATCGAAACCTGTGTCCGCCGGGGCAAATACGTCGGCATTTGCGGCCAGGGCCCGTCCGACCACCCGGACCTCGCGGCCTGGTTGGTACAGCAGGGCATCGAGTCGATGTCCTTGACCCCCGACACCGTCGTGCAGACCTGGCTGTCGCTGGCCGGCGCCCAATAGCGAACCACCTCCGGCATACTCGCCACCCGACACACCCCCGCGTCCCGGACGCGGGGGTGTGTTCGTGTGTGCCTGTGGACAACGTGGTGGACCATACCCCGTAGTGTGTCCTACTCTGTCGGCCACTTGCCTCGCACCTGAGGCAGGGGGACACATCACAGTCGTTGTGGACAAGGGGGATTCATGGGGGTACTGGTCAATCCGGCCATCCTGCGGCAGTACGCCGAAACTGTGGATGCGACAGCATCATCGATCAAGAACACCACGATCCCGGACAGGATGAAGGAACTGAGCGGGCTGTTACCGGGTTCGAGGACGGCGTTCATGGCCTCGGGCGGGATGTCCGAGATTCAACGGGTGGCGAAAAAGGTTGCCGTGCAGTACGAAGCGATGGCCGGTGCCGTACGCAACGCGGCCGGCGAATACGAGGCAACCGACGAGGAACTGTCGGCCGCGCTCGACAAGATCGAGCCGAAGTCGTGATCCCCGCACGCAGCGTGCTCGCGACCTGGCGGACAACCGAACTCGCCGAGCTCGGTGAATCGTTTCGTACGGACGGCAATGCGGTCTGCACGGCCGGCGACAAAGTCGGGCAGCAGATCGCCTCCCTGAAGCACTGGTCGGCCTGGGGTGGTGATTCTCAGCCCGCCGCGGCGAGTGCTGCCGATCGCGTCGGCTTCTTCGCCGATTGCCTCGGCTGCATCGGGACAAGCATTGCGCAGAGCTTCGACGTGTACGGCACTCTTGTCGCATCCGAGCGCACCAAGATCGATCAGCTGGTGGGAGTGATCGAGAAAGGAAGCCTGTACGTCACCGACGAGTGGCAGGTACTGGTCCGGGTGGAGAAGATGACACCAGATATGGCGAAACTGATGGCGCTCGCAGCCCAGGGATTTCAGGACCAGTTGAATTCCCATCTGCGCAATTTGGGTAACGCGGACAATGAGTTCGCAGCGGCGGTGCGTCGGAATACCAACAGTTCCTGGCTAGGTATCAACCTTTCGGAAGAGATGGACCAACCCGGCAGTCCGAAGAATGTCACGGGTGCACCATACGATGAAGGAGAGCGGGAGAAACAGCAGCAAGCACTGGAAAAACATATGTTCGGGACCGTTGTCGGCAAGAAAATTTCCCATGACGGTGACAAGGTGATCACCGAGCTACAAATGCTCGATGGTAGTCGTCAAGTACACACCTCTGCGGACAATGGTAACCGTCCAGTGTCGTTTGATCTGTACGATCCGAAGGGCGCGTTGGTCTCACACTCGGTCAAACAGGACGATGGAACAGTGATCACGACCTTGCAGCGGGAAGGGAAATCGCCGATCACTGTCACGAAGAGGCCGGGTAAGGATGCAGTCGCCAGTGTGGACGGCAAGAACCTCGTCGTCTCCGAGGTCAACGACTTATGGGATTCCGCGAAATCGACTTTCATGTCGGGGACTCCGCACATTGACCAGTATGCGGATTCATTGAGAAAAGGAAGTACTCCATTTCTTGATGCCAGGAGGGTCGGGCGTTTGGCGCTAGGTGCTGATATGGCCAGTGCCACAATCACAGTGCTGTCGACCGCATACTACGTTGCTACGGCAGATAATTACTACGAAGCATGTGAAGCCGGACTCAGGGGAACAGGTGGTGGGATCGGATCCGTACTGGCCAATATGGTAATGCCGGATGGCTGGACTGCGTTTGCGAAATCAATGGTAGGTGGAACGGTAGGAAGCTACCTCGGCGGGAAGATGGCGCCGTGGGTGTGTACCCGTTGAAAGGCGGATCATTGTCGGAGGGATTGCCTTGTGAGTATTTTCGTGTCATACATCAAATGGCCCAAATGCCGGACTCTCGTGCCCAAGTTCTGGCCGTAGTGAACGAACTTGCCGATTGCACTCTCGCCGCTGAGATTGTTCCCCTGCCCAAGCAGTGGAGATCGGACGACTACCTGCTTTTCTGGCTTGATCCGCGTGTCGCTGAGGCGGAAGCGGAACGGCGAACCAGAAGGGCGATCAGCCGGTGGTATGACCAGCATTGCGGGTGGCGCACCGGGCGTATACCCGTGTCAGAGACCGAAAGTATTGGTGCGGACGTGCGCGAGTCACTCAAAGGTGAATTAGAGGTGTTCAGGAGCCGGCTGCTCCAAGAGTATCGAACCGGAGGTACTGTGACTGAATTTTCTCCCGACGAAATGGCGCTGGTCGAGAGGTGGTTGTGATGGATGTTCCTGTGCCGGAGAACTGGGACAGATACTTTCGCGGACTCGTGGTCACGCAGATTATTGTCTTGCTAATTCTGCTGACATTTTTCGTCGTCTGCTGTCTTTATGGGGGCATAGCGCAAGTGGCTATGGGGAGCCTATTCTTCTTTCCGTTCTTGTTCTTGGCTGCGACGAGTTGGCGGGCTCAGGTGCTGGTTGTCAAGCGTCGGGCACGAGAAGGCAGTGTACGTATCATCGACAGATCCTTGTCGATACCAGTGGATCAACCATTGTGGGACCTTTATGTGATAGCGGTGATATCGTTTATTATCTCCTTGGTGGCAGTGGTGATCCTTCAATTATGTGGCTACGGGTCTGATGAATCGAAATGGTATAGTACGGGAATTATTTGTGCTGTCGGCGTAATAATTGAACGTGTCCTGGTTATCGGGCGTGGTTCCCGCGATGTACTGGTGCTTTCGGCGCATGGAGTTGTGGCGCGGTCACTCGACGGTAAACCGGTCCACATCAGATGGGGTCAGGTCAACGAGATCGTGCCGTGCCGGCGCACGCGGGGATCGACGAAGGTGGCTGTCGGAAAAGGGCCGTCGGCGATGACGTTTGACGTGTCCCACCTGGCGACCGGGTCGCCCACCGCGTTCTGGCTCCTCGACTTCTACGCGCGACACCCGTCACTGCGTGACGAACTCGGTGACGTGAGAGTGCTGCGCCGGATCAGGGACGGGTCACTCGTCGAAAGCACTCGCCGCCACGTGTGAGGCCATAGCCCCCACCGATAGACCTGCCGTGCCTATCTGCCGCAGGCTATCGATGGGGTTGATGGCATCATCAGATGGTCTTGAAGCCCTTGTATGCGGGTATGGATGCGACCCGCTTGAGGATGGGGCCGATATTGGTGCCGGTCTCGGTGCCGATGCAGCCGAAGGTGTAGTAGGCGTTGACCATTCCTGCGAGCTTGTCGCCGACGACGACGGGGGAACCGGAATCGCCTTCCACAATGCACATCTGGCTGTAGTGCTCGTGGCCCTGGGAGAACCAGGCGATGCCGCAGGTGTTGCCGGTGGTCCGGCCCTGTTTGCAGGCGATGGTCGGGAACGACAGCGGCCGGGTGTCGACACCGTTGATGGTCACGCCCGCAACCTTGCGCAGCGGGGTGACCATCTTCTGGTCGAACTCGATGATGGCGAGGTCGAGGTCATCGAAGGAGCGGGTGACGATGCCGGCGATGCCCCGGTCGGTGTACTTCTCCGACAGCACGTACTGCCCGCGTTCACCGCAGTGACCGGCCGTGAATCCGATCAGCTTGTTGGTCTTGGTGCGGCCGATCGTGGTCAGGGTGCAGGACGAGGCCATGTCCTTGCTCTTCATCACATAGATGCCCGACCCCCCGCCGAGGGGGATCTTCGCCGGTGCCGCGCTCGCCGGGCCTGCCCCCCAACCTGCCAGCACCATCGTGGCCAGCACAGCCACCAGTGCCGTCAGTCTCTGCACCATTCGCGCTCCCGCTTCGTCTTCAGTGCGCACCACCGACCGTCGGCAGTGGTTCTCCCGGAGTTCATGATGCCCGGTACCGGGCCAATAGGGTCCCGATCGGGTCCGTTTGGTTCCGTCGTGGTCCGTTCGGCGCGATCGGGTCCGAAAAGTCCCAATCGTGCACAGACCATACGGCATGTAACACCGACCACAATGTACACACCGATGTGTTCAGCCTCTACGTGTGGCAGATCCGCTGGTCCCGTACATTCCGGCGACCTCTAAGCTAGCGGGTGCGCACGTACCGTTTCCGCCGGTCGGCACCATGGTGTCGGGTGGATCCCAAACCGAAATACTGGAGAAGAGAACTGTGACCTCTGCAGGACGTCCGGTCGTCTTGATCGCTGACAAACTGGCCCCCTCGACCGTCGAGGCTCTCGGCGACGGTGTAGAGGTCCGCTGGGTAGACGGCCCCGACCGTCCCAAGCTGCTGGAGGCCGTCGTCGACGCCGACGCGATCCTCGTCAGGTCGGCCACCACCGTCGACGCGGAGGTGCTTGAGGCAGGCAAGAACCTCAAGATCATCGCCCGCGCCGGGGTCGGCCTGGACAACGTCGACGTCCCCGCGGCCACCGAGCGCGGCGTCATGGTCGTCAACGCGCCCACCTCCAACATTCACACCGCCGCCGAGCACGCGATCGCGCTGCTGATGGCCGCCTCGCGGCAGATCCCCGCAGCCGACGCGACCCTGCGCGAGCACACCTGGAAGCGGTCCTCGTTCAACGGCGTCGAAATCTTCGACAAGACCGTCGGCGTGGTGGGCCTGGGCCGGATCGGCCAGCTCGTCGCCGCCCGCCTGGCCGCGTTCGAAACCCACATCATCGCCTACGACCCCTACGTGTCGGCCGCCCGCGCCGCACAACTCGGCATCGAACTGGTCAGCCTCGACGAGCTGCTCGAGCGCGCCGACTTCATCACCGTGCACCTGCCCAAGACCCCTGAGACCCTCGGCCTGATCGGTGCCGAGCAGCTGGCCCGCACGAAGAAGGGTGTGGTCATCGTCAACGCCGCCCGCGGCGGACTGATCGACGAGCAGGCTCTGGCCGACGCCATCAACTCCGGCCAGGTCCGCGGCGCCGGCCTGGACGTGTTCAACACCGAACCGTGCACCGATTCGCCGCTGTTCGACCTGCCGCAGGTCGTGGTGACCCCGCACCTGGGTGCCTCCACCAGCGAAGCGCAGGACCGGGCCGGCACCGACGTCGCCAAGAGCGTGCGCCTGGCCCTGGCCGGCCACTTCGTGCCCGACGCGGTCAATATCACCGGCGGTGCCGTCGATGAAGAGGTCGCCCCCTGGCTGGAGGTGGCACGCAAGCTCGGCGTGCTCATCGGCGCCATCACCACCGATGTGCCGACGTCGCTCAACGTCGAGGTGCTCGGCGAACTGGCCGCCGGCAATGTCGACGTGCTGGGCCTGTCGGCGCTGCGTGGCCTGTTCTCCGCGGTGCTCGACGAGCCGATCACCTTCGTCAATGCGCCCGCGGTCGCGCAGGCGCGCGGCGTGACCAGCGAGGTCACCACCGCCACCGAGAGCCCCAACCACCGCAGCGTCGTCGACGTCAAGGCGGTGTTCGCCGACGGCTCGGTCGCCAACGTGTCGGGCACGCTCACCGAGCCGCGTCTGGTGCAGAAGATCGTCAACATCAACGGCCGGAACATCGACCTGCGGGCCGAGGGCCTGAACCTGATCGTCAGCTACTCCGATCAGCCCGGCTCGCTGGGCAAGGTCGGCACCCTGCTGGGCAACGCAGGTGTCGACATCCTCGCAGCCGCGCTGTCGCAGGACGTCGAGGGCGACGGCGCCACCCTGATCCTGCGCGTCGACCGTGAACTCGGCGACGACTTGGTCGCCGAGATCCGCGACGCCGTGGACGCCACCCTGATCGAACAGGTGGATCTGGCATGAAACTGGCAGTGATCGCCGGCGACGGCATCGGACCCGAGGTCATCGACCAGGCGCTGCGGGTGGCCCGCAAGCTCGAACCGGAGCTGACCACCACCGACTACGATTTCGGTGCGCGGCGTTACCATGCCACCGGCGAGCTGCTCACCGACGCCGACCTGGCCTCGCTGCGCGAGCACGACGCGATCCTGCTCGGCGCGATCGGCGACCCGTCGGTGCCGTCGGGTGTGCTCGAACGCGGCTTCCTACTGAAGTTGCGGTTCGCGATGGACCACCACGTCAACCTGCGCCCGTCGATCCTGTTCGACGGTGTGCAGTCGCCGCTGGCCGGTAACCCGAAGATCGACTTCGTCGTCGTCCGCGAGGGCACCGAGGGTCCGTACACCGGTAACGGTGGCGCGATCCGCGTCGGGACCCCGCACGAGGTGGCCACCGAGGTCAGCGTCAACACCCGCTTCGGCATCGAGCGCGTGGTGCGCGATGCGTTCGCGCGGGCGCAGGCGCGTGGCAAGAAGCTGACGCTGGTGCACAAGAACAATGTGCTCACCTTCGCCGGGTCGATGTGGGCGCGGACCGTGGCGGAGGTGGGCGTAGAGTTCCCCGACGTCACCACCGACTACTGCCACGTCGACGCCGCCACCATCTACCTGGTCACCGACCCGTCGCGGTTCGACGTGATCGTCACCGACAATCTGTTCGGCGACATCATCACCGACCTCGCCGCCGCGGTGACCGGTGGTATCGGGCTGGCGGCATCGGGCAACATCGACGCCACCGGCACCAACCCGTCGATGTTCGAGCCGGTGCACGGCAGCGCACCCGACATCGCCGGCCAGGGCAAGGCCGATCCGACGGCCGCCATCCTGTCGTTGGCGCTGCTGTTCCGTCATCTCGGCCGCGACACCGACGCCGCCCGCGTCGAGGCCGCCGTGGCCGCCGATGTGGCAGCCCGTGGCGACGAGACGCTGAGCACCGCTGAGATCGGCGACCGGATCCTCGCCCGCGTCTGACCCCGATCACGATGTCCGCGACCATCGTTGCGATGGTCGCGGGCATCGTCGTCTCAGGGGTTCGGGGTGGATCTGTCCGGTGACACACGGCTCCTATCGGTTTCGAGGTCGGAGACCGACGTGGCGTCGCGGGGGACCAGGGGGAGGGCGACCAGTGGGGCGAGCGCGGTCAGGCCGAAGGCGGCGGCGAAACCGAGGTGCGAGACCGTGGCACCGATGAGCGGTGTGGTGACGGCTGTCGCGAGATGCTGTGCGGTGTTCTGGATTCCGAGGCCGCGGCCACTCCAGCGGGGGCCGGCGTATTCGGCGATAGCCGTGAAAGCGAGCCCGTTGTCGGCGACGGATGCCACCGACGCCACCACCATGATCGCCACGGCGACAGGCGATCCGACGGCGTCGAGCAGAGCCAGCGCCCCCGTCGCGATGCCCGCGGTGATCGCGATGAGCCGGACGGGACGCATCCGCGACCCCATCACATCCGACAGCCGCCCGGCTCCGATCCGGCCCAGCGCGCCAACGATCTGCGTTGCGGTGATGAGGGTTCCCGCCGTGGCCGGGGCCCAGCCGCGGTCCACGATCAGCCACGTGGGGACGAACGTCCACAGCATCGACTGCGGAATCACCAGTGCCACGCTGACGGCGTGCACCCGCGCCAGGAAACTGCTTGCCCGGTAGGGGTTCTCCGCCGGGGTGACCGGCTGGGCGGCGCCCGTGGCGCCGGCGGGTTCTGTCCGCATCGGCGGATCCTTGATCCCGAAGACACAGCACGCCAGACCGATTGCGGTCACGACGGCCGGAACGATCAGTGCGGCACCGACTCCGTGGGCCGCGGCGATCACCGGCATGGTCAGCGCGCACAATCCCATGCCGAGCGGCTGCGCCATCTGCCGGAAACCCATCGCCGTGCCGCGCTGGTTCGCCGGGAACCAGCCGACCACGATCCGCCCGCTCGCGCCGTTCGCCGCCCCCGACGACAGCCCGCCGACGAACAGGCACGCCGCCAGCGCCGCCGTCGGTGCGTCGCCGAGCGCCGCTGCCGCCGAGGCGACGGCACCCACCAGCGTTCCCGACAGCGATACCGTCAGCACCAGCCGTTCGCCGTAGCGGTCGAGCAGCACGCCCCACGGAATGATGCCGATCATCAGTCCGATGGTCGGCACGGTGGCGATGACGGAGGCGGTGGTGAGCGAGAGTCCCTCACCGGTGTGCAGTGTCGGGATGAGATAGGGCACACCGCTGACCACGCAGGTGGTGGTCATCGCGGCGATCATCGAGCAGACGAGCATCGTCCACCGCCGGGCGTCGCTTATGTCGTCGTGCATGTGGAGCCCTCCTGACCATCTCACAGTGTCTCATTATTTGGGAACGCTGTTCCATATTCTAGTACGGCACGGGTGGCGTCTGGAGCCGGGGTGCATGGACGGAGCGGGGAGTCGGTAATCTGCTCGCATGCGTTTAGGTCGAATCGCCAGCCCCGACGGCGTCGCCTTCGTCTCCATCGAAGAAGCCGACGGCGTGTCCGTCGCCAAGGAGATCGCGGAGCACCCGTTCGGCACACCGACATTCACCGGCCGCTCGTGGCCACTGGCCGACGTGCGGCTGCTGGCACCGATCCTGGCCTCCAAGGTGATCTGCATCGGCAAGAACTACGCCGCGCACGTCGCCGAGATGGGTGGTGACGCGCCCGAGGACCCGGTCATCTTCATCAAACCCAACACCTCGATCATCGGTCCCGAGGTGCCCATCGTGCGTCCCCCGTCGTCGCAGCGCGTCGACTACGAAGGCGAGCTCGCCGTCGTCATCGGCAAGCCTTGCAAAGACGTTCCCGCGGCCAAGGCGGCGAGCGTGATTCTCGGCTACACCGTCGCCAACGACGTCACCGCCCGCGACCATCAGCAGTCCGACGGCCAATGGACCCGCGGCAAGGGCTACGACACCTTCTGCCCGCTGGGCCCCTGGATCGAAACCGACTTCGACCCGTCCGACGCCGAACTCACCACCGAACTCGACGGCGAGATCAAGCAGCGTTCGCGGGCCTCGTTGATGATCCACGGCATCGGCGAGATCGTCGAATGGATCTCCCGCGTGATGACCCTGCTGCCCGGCGATGTCATCCTCACCGGAACCCCCGAAGGCATCGGCCCGATGACCGCGGGCCAGAGGGTGTCGGTCACGGTCTCCGGCCTCGGCACACTCTCGAACCCCGTGGTGGACAAAGCATGAAGAAACCCGAGATCGCACGCATCAACGGCATCGACATCTCCTACGAGGTCTCCGGCACCGGGCCGCTGATCGTGATGGTGATGGGCACCGGCAGCCCCGGCCGGGTCTGGAAGGCCAACCAGCAGCCCGCCCTCGTCAAAGCCGGATTCCGTGTCGCGCTTTTCGACAACCGCGGCATCGCCCCGAGTTCGGAATGCCCCGGCGGATTCACCATCGGCGACATGGTCGCCGACACCGCCGGCCTCATCGAGCATCTCGGTGAAGGCCCGGCCATCGTCGTCGGCACCTCGCTCGGCGCCCACATCACCCAGGAACTCGCCCTCGCGCGGCCCGACGTGGTGCGCGGTGCCGTGATGATCGCGACCTACGGTCGCAACACCCCACTGCAGCGGGCGATCTCGGCAGGTGAGCGCGCCCTCTACGACAGCGGTATCACTCTGCCACCCGACTACGAGGCCGCCATCACCGCGCACCTCAACCTGTCCCCGCACACCCTCGACGACGACCGTTCCGCGCAGGACTGGCTCGACATCATCGGCTTCTCGCCGCAGAAGGTCACCCCCGGTGTGCGCGCCCAGTACGGCATCCACGAACACGAGGGCAACCGGCTGGCCGCTTACCGCGGCATCACGGTGCCGTCGATGGTGATCGGCTTCGCCGACGACCGCACCCTCCCGGTGAAACTCGCCAAGGAAGTCGCCGACGCCATCCCCGGCTCGCGCTACGAGGTCGTCGAGAAGGCAGGCCACTTCGGCTATCTGGAACAGCCGGAAAAGGTCAACGCCCTACTAATCGACTTCGCAAGAAGCCTCTGAAAGGTGATTCGATACCCTGATCGGCATGTCCAGTCCTGATCAGGTTCGTGTTCGTTTCTGTCCGTCGCCGACCGGTACCCCGCACGTGGGGATGGTGCGCACCGCGCTGTTCAACTTCGCGCAGGCGCGCCACGACAAGGGCACCTTCGTGTTTCGCATCGAAGACACCGACGCCGCCCGCGACAGCGAAGAGTCGTATGAGGCGATCCTCGATTCGCTGCGCTGGCTCGGCTTGCACTGGGACGAGGGCCCCGAGGTGGGCGGACCGTACGGACCGTACCGGCAGTCCGAGCGGGCCGACATTCACCTCGACGTCGTCGGCAAGCTCCTCGACGCGGGCGAGGCCTACGAGGCATTCTCGACCCCCGAGGAGGTCGAGGCGCGCCACCGTGCGGCCGGACGCGATCCGAAGCTGGGCTACGACAACTTCGACCGCGACCTCACCGACGATCAGCGCGCCGCCTACCGGGCCGAGGGGCGCGATCGGGTTGTGCGCCTGCGGATGCCCGATCGCGACATCGCCTGGGACGATCTGGTCCGCGGTACCACCACCATCAAAGCGGGCACAGTCCCAGACTTCGCGCTGACCCGGGCCAACGGCAAACCGCTGTATACGCTCGTCAACCCGGTCGACGACGCCATGATGAAGATCACACACGTGCTGCGCGGTGAGGACCTGCTCTCGTCGACGCCCCGGCAGATCGCGCTGTACGAGGCGCTGATCCGGATCGGGATCGCCGAGCGGGTACCCGAGTTCGGGCATCTGCCGTTCGTGATGGGGGAGGGCAACAAGAAGCTTTCCAAGCGCGATCCCGAATCGAACCTGCTGCACCACCGCGACCGCGGCTTTCTGCCCGAGGGCCTGCTCAACTACCTCGCGCTCCTGGGCTGGGGCTACAAGGCCGACGTCGACGTGTTCACCCTCGACGAGATGATCGAGGCCTTCGATGTGCGCGACGTGAACTCCAACCCGGCCCGCTTCGACCAGAAGAAGGCCGACGCGATCAACGCCGAACACATCCGGCGGCTGACCCCGGAGGACTTCGCCGGCCGGCTCAAGGCGTACCTCACCGGCCACGGACTGCTGCCCGCCGGCGCCGACGACGAGAAGTTCGCCGTCCTCGCAGACCTCGTGCAGACCCGGATCCAGGTGCTCGGCGACGCCTGGGGCCTGATGTCGTTCCTGTACGTGTCCGACGACGAGTTCACCGTCGACGAGAAGTCGGCGGCCAAGAATCTCGGCGCCGACGCGGCCCCCGTGCTCGACGCTGCGGTTGCTGCGCTCGAATCGGCCGACTGGACCACCGACGCCATCCAGGAGGCACTCCAGGCGGCACTGGTGGACGGGCTGGAGCTCAAACCGCGTAAGGCGTTCGGCCCGGTCCGCGTCGGGGTCACCGGTTCGGCCGTCAGCCCGCCGCTGTTCGAGTCGATGGAACTGCTGGGCCGCGACAAGACCCTCGCCCGGCTGCGCTCGGCACGCGCGAATTACGCGAAATAGTGCCCCTGACCTGGCGATTTGTAGTTTAGGGGTATACCTTTGCTATTGTTCTTCTCGGCCCTGAACGGGGCCGAGAGGGTAAACCCCTTGGGGTATGGTGTAATTGGCAACACAGCTGATTCTGGTTCAGCCATTCTAGGTTCGAGTCCTGGTACCCCAGCGAGCGATCGCTCACGACGGTGAGTGAGAGTTCAGAACTGAATATGCGGTTTCTCCCGCAGACTGTATAGTCACTGACGCTGTTCGGTTACACACTGTTACAGTCTCTCAGCGAGAGAAACACCTAGGGCCCCGTCGTCTAGCGGCCTAGGACGCCGCCCTCTCAAGGCGGTAGCGCGGGTTCGAATCCCGTCGGGGCTACAACGAGTTCGACCCTCACCGAGCAGGTGGGGGTCGAACTCTTTTTCTTGATGGCCGCTGGATGTCCCGCCCAGCTTGTCGCCCATGATGAACACAAAAGAGAAAGGGGGTGTCCACCGGCCCGGTGGACACCCCTTCCTCGGTTTCGATGCTCAGGACGCCTTGGCGATCAGCTCACGCTGCTGGTTGAACATCGACGTCAGATCGGACTCGACGCCCGATGCGGCCTCGTTGCTCGTGCTGACCAGACCGTGGTTGATCTCGATACCGACCTCCCGTTCGATGCCGAGCACCACGTGCATCACGAAGTTGACCTTGAACCCGCTCATTTCGAACGCACCGGTCACCTTGGCGGCCTTGTACTTGCCGGTGATGCCCGGTAGCGATGCCTTGGACATCGTCATCTTCGCCGTGACCGGCGTGCCGTCGTTGTCGATGGTCATGTTGAAGTTCGAGCACTTCGACACAGTGTCGTCGAACGAGTCGAGATCGGCCTTGTCGACGGGCTTGGTCAGTTCCGCTTCGTAGGTGCGCTCGGAGAACGAGGTGCTGCCGGAGTTGGAGATCTTGAGCTCCCGGGACGCCTTCTCGCTGCCGGTGTTCTTGTCCTCGGCGTTCACGATGCTGTTGCAGGCCGCGTTGTCGACCGTGATGTTGTCGTCGTCATCATCATCGTCGTTGCCCTCGGAGGTGGAGAACTCGCCGCCCACGGAACTCGGGAAACCGGACTCGGGCAGCACCAGATCTTTGGCAGCGGCCGTGGGCGGCTTCTTGCCGTCGTCGGAGTCACCGCCACCGGTGGTGAGCGCGAGAACCAGCGCGACGATGGCGACGACCACCAGTGCGGCCACGCCGAGGCCGAGCCACAACACCTTCTTGGAACCGCCGGACGGGGGAGCGGGCGGGGTTCCTGCCGGTGTCCCGTAACCGGCCTGGCCGGGCCACCCCTGCTGCGGCTGGCCGGCCTGCTGGGTCTGCCAGTTCTGCTGCGGATTCTGCGGCCACTGCTGACCGCCCGGATACTGCTGCTGCGGGTCGCCCGGCTGGTTCGGGTCGTATGGGTAGCCCAATGTCCCAGGTCCTCTCAGATATTCAGTGTTGTCACTGATCCTCGCACGAGGAGCGCACCCGGAAGGCGCAGACCGGACAAAGCGCCATCCGCCTGAATTATTGTGCGGCCGCGCAACACCGGCTATGCGTAGGGCGGGCGATACCGGCCACTGGGGATACTCGCGGCCGAACGGAGTGTTCCGGCTGTCAGGATTCCTCGTGCGCCAGGCGTTTCTGGATCGCGTCGGCGGCGGCGAGCAGGTCCGCGGCCCAGCGCGCGCCCGGGCGCCGGCCCATCCTGTCGATCGGTCCCGACACCGAGATCGCGGCGATCACCTCACCGGCGGCATCGCGCACCGGTGCCGACACGCTGGCGACGCCGGCGGCGCGTTCGCCCGCGCTCTGCGCCCAGCCGCGGCGGCGGATCTCATGCAGCGCGCGTTCTCCGAAAACGCTGTCGGCCAGCAGCGCTCGCTGCGTGGCGCCCTCCGTCCAGGCGGCCAGGACCTTGGCCGCCGAACCCGCATTCATCGGGAAGCGGGTGCCCACCGGGACGGTGTCACGCAGGCCGGTGGGCGGTTCCATCGCGGCGATACAGACTCGCTCGGTGCCCTCGCGCCGATAGATCTGCACTGATTCGCCGGTGATCTCGCGCAGCCGGGGCAGCACCATCAGCGAGGCTTCGCGGACGGGGTCGTGGGCCGAGGACGCCAGTTCGCCCAGGGCCGGTCCCGGATACCACCTGCCGGATGCGTTGCGCGCCAACAATCTGTGTGACTCCAGCCCGACGGCCAGACGGTGCGCGGTGGCGCGGGGCAGGCTGGTGCGCTCGCACAGTTCGCCGAGATTGCACGGGGCGTCGGCAACCGCCCGCAGCACGGTGACCGCCTTATCAAGGACACCGATTCCGCTGGTGACCTCGGGTGCGCTATCCTTTCCCATAGGACGATACTAGCTGTCCATATAGTGGGATATCCAAATCGGGCGGAAGTCCCGGTGATGGGCGCAGGTATCGCAAGGCGCCGTGCGGAGCAGCCCCCGTTCGGCTTGGTGAATGAGTAGATGCGAGAAAAGTCATGAGCAGTGAGCGAATCGAAGAAGCGCGGCGTGACTCCGGGACCCGGCCGCGGACGCTGGCCGAAAAGGTCTGGGACGACCACGTTGTCGTGCGCGGCGAGGTCGACGACGCGGGCAACCGCAATCCGGACCTGATCTACATCGACCTGCACCTCGTGCACGAGGTGACCAGTCCCCAGGCGTTCGATGGTCTACGGACGGCCGGCCGGCCGCTGCGGCGCGTGGACCTGACCATCGCGACCGAGGATCACAACGTTCCCACGGTCGACATCGACAAACCGATCGCCGACGAGGTCTCCCGCCTGCAGGTCGACACGTTGCGCCGCAACTGCGAGGAGTTCGGTGTTCGCCTGTACCCGATGGGAAACCGGGAACAGGGCATCGTGCACGTCGTCGGTCCGCAGCTCGGCCTCACCCAGCCCGGCATGACGGTGGTCTGCGGTGACAGCCACACCTCCACGCATGGGGCGTTCGGCGCCATCGCCATGGGTATCGGCACCTCCGAGGTCGAGCACGTGATGGCGACCCAGACGTTGTCGCTCAAACCGTTCCGCACCATGGCCATCAACGTCGAGGGCGAACTCGGTCCCGGCGTCACCAGCAAGGACCTGATCCTGGCCGTCATTGCCAAGATCGGTACCGGCGGCGGTCAGGGCTATGTGCTGGAGTACCGCGGCCCGGCCATCGAGAAGCTGTCGATGGAAGCCCGGATGACCATCTGCAACATGTCGATCGAGGCCGGTGCCCGTGCCGGCATGATCGCGCCGGACGAGACCACCTACGAATACCTCAAGGGCCGCGATCACGCGCCGCAGGGCGAGGACTGGGACGCCGCTGTGGCGTACTGGGATTCGCTGCGTACCGATCCCGACGCACAGTTCGACGCCGAGGTGCACATCAACGCCTCCGAGCTGACCCCGTTTGTGACCTGGGGCACCAACCCGGGTCAGGGTGCGCCGCTTGGGGATCGGGTGCCCGACCCCGCGCTCATCCCGGACGAGAACGAGTCGCTCGCCGCGGCGAAGGCCCTGGACTACATGGGCCTGGAAGCGGGGACTCCGCTGCGCGAGGTCAAGATCGACACCGTGTTCGTCGGTTCGTGCACCAACGGCCGCATCGAGGATCTGCGCGCGGTCGCCGGAATCCTCAAGGGGCGCCACGTCGCCGACGGCATGCGGATGCTGATCGTGCCGGGTTCGATGCGGGTGCGGGCGCAGGCCGAAGACGAGGGTCTCGGTGAGATCTTCACCGCAGCTGGGGCCGAATGGCGTCAGGCGGGCTGCTCGATGTGCCTCGGGATGAACCCCGACCAGCTCGCACCGGGGGAGCGCTGCGCGTCGACCTCCAACCGCAACTTCGAAGGGCGACAGGGCAAGGGCGGCCGGACACACCTGGTGTCACCGCTGGTGGCCGCCGCCACCGCGGTGCGCGGCACGCTCGCCGCACCGGCCGATCTGGCCTGACCGCAGCCTTTCCCGAACTCGTTAGACAACCGAAAGCTTTGACATGCAACCTTTTATCACCCACACCGGCATCGGTGTGCCGCTGCGCCGCAGCAACGTCGACACCGACCAGATCATCCCCGCCGTGTACCTCAAGCGGGTCACCCGGACCGGGTTCGAGGACGGACTGTTCGCCGGCTGGCGTGCCGACCCCGACTTCATCCTGAACAACGAACCTTGGAGCCGCGGTTCGGTTCTGGTCGCCGGCCCCGACTTCGGCACCGGCTCCTCCCGTGAGCACGCGGTGTGGGCGCTGTCCGACTTCGGCTTTCGGGTGGTCATCTCCTCCCGCTTCGCGGACATCTTCCGCGGCAACGCCGGCAAGGCGGGTCTGGTGGCCGCACAGGTCGAGCAGTCCGATGTGGAACTCCTGTGGAAGCGTCTGGAGCAGGAGCCCGGTCTGGAACTGACCGTGAGCCTTGAGGATAAGACGGTGACCGCCGGAGACCTCGTGGTGCCGTTGGCGATTGATGACTACACCCGGTGGCGTCTGATGGAGGGTCTGGACGACATCGGTCTGACATTGCGCCAGGTAGAAGCGATTTCCGCGTACGAGAAGTCGCGTCCGTCGTGGAAGCCGACGACGCTGCGGCCCTGAGCTGAGCGCCTCGGGTGTGGCACCTTCGGGTGCCATACCCGAGGGTCTTGAACGCGGTTTCCGGTAAGCCGCACACCCCTTGATCTTTCGGGACACGCCTCACTAATTCGTGTGGAAGATGGACCTTTTCGGTTCTGACGTTTACCGTGTGTGGTTAGCTGACCATATTCCCATGGTTCACAACGGCTTGCGGAGGTATCCCCATGAACAAGGCAGAGCTCATTGACGAGCTGACCAAGAAGCTCGACGCGGATCGTAAGACCGCCACCGAGGCGGTGGAACTGGTCGTCGACACGATCGTGCGCGCCGTCCATCGCGGCGAGAGCGTCACCATCACCGGCTTCGGCGTCTTCGAGAAGCGCAAGCGCGCACCGCGTGTGGCCCGTAACCCGCGCACCGGCGAGACCGTGAAGGTTCGCGCCACCTCGGTCCCGGCCTTCCGTCCCGGCGCGCAGTTCAAGGCCGTCGTCGCCGGAAAGCAGAAGCTTTCGGCCAACGGCCCGGCCGTCAAGCGCGGCAGTGCGGCCAGCACCGCGGCAGCGAAGAAGGCCGCCGCGGCGAAGAAGACCACCGCGGCGAAGAAGACCACCACCGCGGCCAAGAAGACCACTGCGGCAGCGGCGAAGAAGACCACCGCGGCGGCGAAGAAGACCACTACGGCGGCAGCGGCCAAGAAGACCACCGCCGCGAAGAAGACCACCACCGCGGCCAAGAAGACCACCGCAGCGGCGAAGAAGACGACCGCGGCCAAGAAGACCACCGCGGCCAAGAAGGCGCCGGCCAAGACCACTCGCCGCACCGCCCGCTGATCACAGCCCTGGTCTGAATACGTCAGCCCCTTCCTGCCTCCGACGGACTTCCCCCGTCGGGGGCAGGACCATGTCAGGGTAGGGGCCGCGTCAGCGCAGGTATGTGTTCAGGGGGCAGGGGTCGGGGTCATCGAAGACACAGCGCCCGAGGCGAACCCGTCGGGCGCACGATCGGCACCTGGCAGGGGGCTGTCAAAGTAGTCGGCCGACACCAGATTCCGGCCGTCGAGGGTCAATACCCACACGCTGCCCTTGTGATTGCCGACATCGGGCAGGGCGATCTCGCTGAGCCGTGCCCATTCGGCAAGCAGTGGCGGCACCACCTTGCCCTGGCTGCACACCGCATGGACATGCTTACGGTCGGTGGCGATCTCGGTGATGCGGGCGAGCGCCGCATCGGGACCGGTGCGGTAGCTTTCCTCCGACAGCGTGGGCTCGTCCCGAACCGGGACATTCAGGCGTTCGGCGAGCGGTTCGAGGGTTTGCCTGCAGCGCAGCCGATCCGCGGCGTGCAGCTGCTGCGCCCCGAAAGCCGCCAGCAGTGCCGTCATCGCCGCTGCCTGCTCGCGCCCGGTGCCGTCGAGGGGCCGCATCCGGTCGTCGCCCGTGTACTCCGACCGGCTGCCGGCCTTCGCATGACGCACCAGCAGCAGGGTGTGCAGATCGGCGGGGAGCCGGGCGAACTCGTCGAGCACCTCCCGGTCGAGCCGGTAACTGAGGCGTTCGCGCGCGGTGCCGACCGGGAACCAGCACACCCGGTCGACCTCGTGATTGGGTTCGAAGGAGCCTGAGATCGCGTGTGCCGACCAGTAGCGGACCCGTTTGTCGTCACCCTTGGGCAGTCGGTAACCGACGTCGCGCAGCCAACGTCCGAGGTGCACAACGTAACCGGTTTCCTCGGCGAGTTCACGGACCGCGGTGTCGGCGAGCGTCTCACCGTGGTTGAGCTTGCCCTTGGGCAGTGACCAGTCGTCGTAGCGGGGCCGGTGCACCAGCCCCACCTCGACGGGCCGGTCCCCGGAACCCTTGCGCCACAGCACGCCCCCGGCGGCCCACACGGGTGTGGTGTTCTTCGACATGGCGGCTCAGGCGGACCGTTCGGGCCTGCGCCGGTGCCGCTTGATCATCTGCAGCTGATGGTCGCGGACTTCCTCACCCGCAGCGGGGGAGGCCACCCAGCTGCCGTCCGACTGCAACGCCCAGCATCGGGTGCGGGCGTCGAAGGCGGACTCGAACATGTCCCGGATCTCGGCGACCGAGTGCGCGTCGCGCACCTGCACCATCACCTCGACGCGGCGGTCGAGATTGCGGTGCATCATGTCGGCCGACCCGATCCAGTATTCGTTCGCGGCGCCGAAATGCAGGATGCGCGAATGTTCCAGGAACTGGCCGAGAATGGAGCGCACGACGATGTTGTCGCTGATCCCCGGCATGCCGGGCCGCAGCGCGCAGATGCCCCGGACCATCACCTCGACGGGCACGCCGGCCTGCGAGGCACGGTAGAGCGCGTCGATGATCTGCTCGTCGACCAGGGCGTTGGCCTTCAACTGCACCCGGGCGCGCTCGTCGCCGGCCCGGCCCCGCTCGATCTCGACATTGATGCGGTCGATGATGCCCGACCGGATCCCGTTCGGCGCCACCAGGATGTTGCGGTACTCGGTCTTGCGGGAGTAGCCGGTGAGCGTATTGAACAGGTCGGTGAGGTCGGCGCCCACATCCGGTGCGGCCGTGAACAGGCCCATGTCTTCATACAGGCGGGCTGTCTTGGGATTGTAGTTTCCGGTGCCGATGTGGCAGTAGCGTTTGATCGTCGAGCCCTCGCGGCGCACCACAAGGCAGGTCTTGCAGTGGGTTTTGAGTCCGACGAGACCGTACACGACGTGCACGCCCGCCTGTTCGAGTTTGCGGGCCCAGCGGATATTGGCCTGTTCGTCGAAGCGGGCCTTCAGCTCCACCAGCGCCACAACCTGTTTGCCGGCCTCCGCGGCGTCGATGAGCGCGTTGACGATCGGCGAATCGCCCGATGCGCCGGACGTGCGGTACAGGGTTTGCTTGATGGCCAGCACCTGCGGGTCGGCCGCGGCCTGCTCGATGAACCGCTGGACGCTGGTGGAGAACGAGTCGTACGGGTGGTGGACCAGGACGTCGCCCTCATTGAGCGTGGCGAAGATACTGCGCGGTGTCTCGCGCTCGCCGAAGGCGGGGTGGGTGGCGGGAACGAACGGGCGGTCCTTCAACTGAGGACGGTCGACGCCGTAGATTTCGAACAGCGCGGTCAGATCGAGCAGGCCGGGCACCTGGATCACGTCGGCGGGGTTGACATCGAGCTCACGAAGCAGGAGTTCGAGCATGTGCTCGCTCATGTCGTCGGCCACCTCGAGCCGCACCGGGGAGCCGAAACGCCTGCGGGCGAGCTCCCGTTCGAGGGCCTGCAGCAGATCCTCGTCGCGGTCCTCGTCGACCTCGAAATCGGCGTTGCGGGTGACGCGGAACGCGTGACAGTCGGCGATCTCCATGCCAGGGAACAGGTGCTCGAGGTTGGCCGCGATCAACCGTTCGGTGGGCAGGAAGACAGCCTTCGCGGGCACCTCGTCCGAGGCGTCGGGATCGGGGATCAGGTCGTCGACACGGACGAATCGCTTCACATTGTCGGGCACCTTCACACGCGCGAAGTGCTCGGGGCCCTCAGGTGAATCCCGCACCGTCACAGCAAGGTTCAGGCTCAGGCTGCTGATGTAGGGGAACGGGTGGGCAGGGTCGACGGCCAGCGGGGTGAGCACGGGGAACACCTCCTCGTGGAAGTGTTCCACGAGGCGTTCGCGCTGCTGTGGCGACAGGTCCTTCCAGCCGACCACATGAATGTTGTTCTCCGCCAACTCCGGTTGCACCATGTCGAGGAACACGCGCGCATGCCGGTCGGCGATGGTCTGGGTGCGTCCGGCGATGCGCTGCAACTGTTCCCGCGGTGACAGGCCGTCCGCCGAACGCACCGACAGCCCGGTCTCGTCGCGACGTTTGAGGCCGGCCACGCGCACCATGAAGAACTCGTCGAGATTCGACGCGAAAATCGCCAGGAACTTGGCCCGCTCCAGCAGCGGCTGCGACGTGTCCTCGGCGAGCGCCAGCACCCTGGAGTTGAAGTCCAGCCAACTCAATTCCCGGTTGAGGTAACGATCGTCGGGGAGATCGGTGAGTTCATCGGGACTGAGCGTCGCCGCCGGCGGTGCTCCGGGGATCGAGGTCACCGCACCGTCCACGGGTGCGGAGGGAAGTGTGTTGACGCTGTCGGGGCTTGCGGTGTCGTCGGCAGGGCTCACCTGTCAATCATGACGCATCCGCGCGCGGGGCGGCGTGCGGTGGGTGAACTTTGTCCGGCGTCGGCGGCACTGTGGTCACCCGGCAGGTCACCGACGACCGCGGCGGTGCGCTCACCCACCCCGAGTTCGAGGGCCGCGTCCAGATCGTCGGCGGTGTCGACATCGTTGCGCAGACCCGCCCAGAGGGTATGTGCCGGATCGAGTTCGGTGAGGCCGTCACGGCGGTGCAGTGCGGCGGAATCAGGACCGAAGCGGGTCGGTGTGGCCAGGTCGGCGTCGCGGACGAGCAGTGCGGTTCCGTCGCCGCGGCGATCGGCGACGAAGGCCTGGCGGTACGGTGCGGCCGCGGCCAGGGCCGCGCGGAGCTGGGTGCCGGTGGCGGCGGGCAGGTCTGCCTGGACGAGAGCGACGCGCCGCACCTCTGGCCAGCGCCGGCGGGCGGCGGCGATCCCGTCGGCCATCGCGCGGTTGAGTCCGCCGGGGCCGTCGCCGTCTTCGCGCACTCCCGCCGCGCCGCAGGCCGCCGCCTCCTCGAGGACCGCAGGGTCGGGCGAGATCACCAGGACCCGGGTGCAGCCGGCCGCGTGGATCGCGGCGATGGTGTCGGCGAGCATCGCGGTCACGAGTGCGCGCCTGCGCTCGTCATCCCAGCCGGTGAGGCGGGACTTGGCGCCGGCCAGGGATTTCACGGCCAGGATCGCGCCGGCTGGCAAGGTCATGGCCTCCATCATGGCCGACACCGCGCGGGTCCGCGACGGCGCCGCCCGGACCGAACGGACCGCGCGCAGATGTCCGCCCGGTCCCCGGCGTCCGGCGGCTACTGTGTCGGTAGGTATGGCGGGGCCGGAATCCGGCTCCGCCCGAACGTGTGTGGACCGGCGAGAGGACATCGTGTGCGTGCCGTGGTGATGGGATCCGGATCGTGGGGGACGGCGACCGCGAAAGTGCTGGTCGACGCGGGGGTCGACACCACGATGTGGGCACGCCGCCCGGAGCTGGCCGAGGCCGTCAACGCCTCGCACACCAACCCCGACTATCTGCAGGGGATCGTGCTGCCCGAGACGCTGACCGCGACGTCGTCAGTCTCTGAGGCGCTTGCGGGCGCCGAGATCGTCGTGTGCGCGGTGCCGTCGCAGTCACTGCGCGCCAACCTCGCCCACTGGCGTGAGTACCTGCAGCCCACCGCGTCTCTGGTGTCGCTGGCCAAAGGCGTCGAGACCAGCACGCTGCTGCGGATGACCGAGGTGATCGGTGAGGTCAGCGGTTTCCCGGCCGAGCAGATCGCCGTCCTCAGCGGCCCCAATCTGGCCCGCGAGGTGGCCGAGCAACAGCCCGCCGCGACTGTGATCGCCTGCTCCGACGAGGAACGCGCCAAGCAACTGCAGGTCGCGTTCTCCACAGGCTACTTCCGGCCGTACACCAACACCGACGTCGTGGGCGTCGAGATCGGCGGTGCCGTCAAGAATGTGATCGCGCTGGCATGCGGCATGGCCGGCGGCATGGGTTTCGGCATGAACACGCTCGCCACCATCATCACGCGGGGTCTGGCCGAGACCATCCGGCTCGGGCTCGCGCTCGGCGCGCAGCCCGAGACCTTCGCGGGCCTGGCCGGCATCGGCGATCTCGTCGCCACCTGCTCGTCGCCGCTGTCGCGCAACCGTACCTTCGGCGCCAAGCTGGGGGAGGGGGCGACTATGGAGGAGGCGCAGGCGGCCACCAACGGGCAGGTTGCCGAGGGGGTCAAGTCGTGTGTCTCGGTGCGGGCGCTCGCCCAGAAGTACGGGGTGGAGATGCCGCTGACCGACGCGGTGGCGGCGGTGTGCCACGAGGGGATGTCGACCCGCGAGGCGGGTGTCTTCCTGCTCGGCCGCAGCCGCAAGCCGGAGACCTACGGCCACCCCACCGCCTGATCGGCCGGGGCGCCCCCGCACTCAGCCGAACTCGAGCGGGGCCACAGGCAACGCCTTGCTGATGGCCGTGGAGACGTCGGTGATGGGCGCGTTGCCGGCGGTGATCGGGAGCCACAGCGCCACATAGGGGCGGCGGTCGACGGCCACGTACGCCTGACCGGAGCCCTCCCGGGTGTCGGTCATGAACCACTGCACCGGGTTGACCACCTGCAGGGCGCTGGTGGGTGCGAGATCCTTGGGCCGCTCCACCCCGCACCGCACGATGATGTCACCGTCGTCACTGGTGTAGCGGACGATCCCGTCGCCGGTCTTCTTGTCGGAG
The DNA here is from genome assembly GCF_000241345.1 of Gordonia amarae NBRC 15530. Taxonomy (GTDB): domain Bacteria; phylum Actinomycetota; class Actinomycetes; order Mycobacteriales; family Mycobacteriaceae; genus Gordonia; species Gordonia amarae. Next base: position 12,259 of record NZ_BAED01000009.1, on the reverse strand, counting down.
AACCCGTCGAAGCGTTCGGGCAGGGCGGCGACCAGCTTCGCGCAGTCGGGCGAATCAGACTGCGGCGCGGCGAGCGACTCGACCGGATTCGATTCGCCGTCGGGTTTGAGGGCCGCCACCACGACGAAGAACGTCAGCACCATCACCGGAATGGCGATGAGGGTGGCCACGAGCGCCGGGCTGAGGCGCCGCGGTTCCCGGTCGTGGGACGTGATTGCCGGGCTGGATTTCTCCGGCCCCGATGTGGACGCGTGGCCGCCTTCGCTCACCGGGCCGTCGTCGGGCTGCTCGGATCCAGAGTCGTTCACAACCGTCAAGGCTAAACGCGCCGCGGGCGGGCTGCTCCGGCGCGGGTGCGGCCGTGGTCTGCCGATCGCACCATCGACCGGGTCAGCGTGCGCCGACGACCGGGCAGGTCAGGGTCCGGGTGATGCCGTCGACCTTCTGGATCTGCGGCACGATGTCGTCGGTGAGCCTGGTCGCATCGGTGGTTTCGACGCGAACGATCACGTCGTAGGGGCCGCTGACCTCCTCGGATGAGGACACTCCACTGATCTGTGCGATCGCCGCGGCGGCCAGTGCGGCCCGCCCCACCTCGGTCTGGATCAGGATGTATGCCTGGACCACTCGCGTCCTCCGTCTTCTGCCGGCACCAGGGTACCGGCGCTGTGTCCGACCGACGGCGCCGTGGTGACCACCCGGCACCGGCAGCATTGCCGCCATGGCATGACGCCGGTACGCGCTGTACCGACCCTTACACTGTCGCCATATTGTCACTGACAACGCAGGTGTGCGCGACTCAAGCGCGCCGGCGAGGAGAAGCTGTGGAATCTTCCGTTCCCGGCCGGAGCACGTCCCGGCCGGTCGGCCGGACTGTCGGTGACGTGGGCGAACGGGCCGTACTCGCCGAACTGATCGGTGCCGTCGACGAGTCTGCCGCCCGGGGCGCCGGCGCGTCCGATATCACTGTCGTGGGTACCGGCGACGACGCCGCCGTCTTCGCCGCGTCGGGCGACACCGCCATCAGCACCGACACGATCGTTGAGGGGCGGCACTTCCGGCTCGACCTGTCGTCGCCCCGGGAGATCGGTGCGCGGGCGGTGGTGCAGTCGGTCGCCGACGTCGCCGCGATGGGTGCGCGGATCACCGGGGTCGTGGTGTCGATCGCGGTCCCTGGGTCGACGGACGTGGCGGTGGTGACGGAGATCAACCGCGGTATCGCCGGAGCCGCCCGCGACCTGGGTGCGGTCGTGCTCGGCGGTGATCTGGTCGCCGCGAGCCAGATTGTCATCACGGTGACCGCGCTCGGCGCGATGGACGGCCGTGCACCCGTGCTCCTCGGCGGTGCCCGGCCCGGAGACACGCTGGCGGTCAGCGGGCCGCTGGGCGCGTCGGCGGCGGGGCTGGCGATCCTTCTGTCCGGCCGCCCCGGACCGCGCGAGACCTTTCCTGCTTTCGTGTCCGCGTTCCGCGTCCCCGGCCCGGACCTGGCACAGGGGGTGGTCGCGGCCCGGGCAGGCGCACGGGCGATGACAGATATCTCCGACGGCCTGATCGAGGAACTGATCACCCTCGCGGATAAGTCGGGTGTCTCGGTGGCCGTCGATTCGGGGTCCGTGCCCAGGCCGGCCGGTCTCGCCGAGGCGGCCGCCGCACTCGGGGTCGATGCGACCGACTGGGTGCTCGCGGGCGGTGAGGACCACCAATTGCTGGCCGCGTTCGCGCAGCCTGGGCAGGTACCTGACGGCTGGACCGTCATCGGCGAGGTCCACCCTCCCGGCCACGGAGTTGTCGTCGACGGTGTGTCCGCGGGGGCGGTGCGGGGCTGGCAGTCGTTCGGGCCGGGAGCCCAGGAGTGACGGGAGCCCAGGAGGTGCCGGGAGCCTAGGAACCGAGTGAGCGGTCTCGATGGTTAGATCGTGGACATGGCGATCTATGCACTCGGCGACCGCGAACCCGTTCTGGGTAAGGACGCGTACGTTCACCCCGACGCGACCGTGATCGGCGCGGTGACCCTCGGCGACGGCGTGTCGGTGTGGCCGGGCGCGGTCCTGCGCGGCGACTACGGCAACATCACCATCGGCGCCCGCAGCAACATTCAGGACGGCACCGTCATCCACTGCACGATGGTCGACGCCACCGTGATCGGTGAGGGCTGCGTCGTCGGCCACAACGCCCACATCGAAGGGGCGACGATCGGCGACGACGTCCTCATCGCCTCCGGCTCGATCGTGCTCAACGGCTCGGTGATCGGTGACGGCGCGATCGTCGGTGCGGGTGCGGTGATCCCCTTCGGCTTCACCGTCGGCCCGCGCGAGATGGCGCTGGGGGTGCCGGCGAAGATCAGGCAGGGCTACGAGGTGCCGGAAGGGCATCTGACGCTGAACGCCGATATGTACTACGAGAACGCCCAGTTCTACCGCAACGAGCTCAGGAGACTTGATTGAGCCCGAAACCCCTGTCGGAGCTGATCGATCCGGGGTGGGCGGAGGCGCTGGCCCCCGTTGAGCCGCTGGTGACGCAGATGGGCCAGTTCCTTCGGGACGAGGTCGCGGCCGGTCGTAAGTACCTGCCGGCGGGTGCGAATGTGTTGCGCGCCTTCACCTATCCGTTCGACGACGTGCGGGTGCTGATCGTCGGGCAGGACCCGTATCCGACGCCGGGGCACGCTGTGGGCCTGAGCTTCTCTGTGGCGCCTGAGGTTTCGCCGATCCCGCGGTCGCTGTCCAACATCTACACCGAATACTGCCAGGACCTCGGCTATCCGATGCCCGCAAACGGCGATCTCACGCCGTGGGCGAGCAACGGCGTGCTGCTCCTCAACAGGGTGCTCACTGTGCAGCCCGGCGAACCCGGTTCGCACCGCAAGAAGGGCTGGGAGCAGGTCACCGAGTGCGCCATCAAAGCCCTCGTCGCGCGCGAGGGCGAGCCGTTGGTGGCGATCCTGTGGGGCCGGGACGCGCAAAGCCTGGAGGAGTGGCTGCCGGATGTGCCGGTGATCAAGTCCGTGCACCCGTCGCCGTTGTCCGCCAGTCGCGGGTTCTTCGGCTCCCGGCCCTTCAGCAAGGCCAACGAGGCGCTGGAGGACCTGGGGGCCGATCCCGTCGACTGGCGGCTGCCGTAGGCGTCAGCCCCAGTTGGGCTTGCGCTTGCCGACGAACGCGTCGACGCCCTCGATGCCTTCGGGCTGTCCGCTCAGGACAGAGATGGACCGGGCTTCGGCGTTGAGCTGGTCGCTGAGCGAATTGCCGACGGACGCGCTGAGCAGTTTGCGCGTGGCCCTGATCGACTTCGCCGGTCCGGCGGCCAGTTTGTGGGCGCGTTCGAGGGCCACAGCATCTACCTGGTCGTCGTCGACGATCTCTGACAGGATGCCCCAGGCGAGAGCCTCGTCGGCGGTGACGGTGCGGTTGGTGAGGATGACATTGCGGGCGCGGGCAGCACCGATCGCGCGCGGCAACGTCCAGCTCATGCCGCCGTCGGGAGACAGGCCGATGCCACCGTACGCGGGCTGGAGTTTGGTGGACGGTCCCCCGATGACGATGTCGCCGTGCAGCACGAAGCTCATACCGACGCCCGCGGCCCACTTCTTGGCGGCGACGACCACGGGGATGTCGGCTTCGTAGATGGCGCGGACGAAGGCGTGCGCGTCGTCTGCGAGGCCGCGCAGGAAAGCGGGACGGTCGTCGGCGGCGGCGAAGGCGCGGACATTGCCGCCGGCGCAGAAATTGGGGCCATGGCCGATGAGCAGCAGGACCCGGGCGTCGCGGTCGCCGCGGGCGATGGCCTGCAGGGCGGCTGTTCCGTCGAGAACGGTGTCGCGGGACATCGCGGTACCGGCCCCGGGATCGGAGACGGGGACGATCAGGACGTGACCGTCCTGTGTGACGAGGCTGCCCGACGGGGCGTCTGTGGTTGCGGTCATAGCGAGAACACTATCCCGGACACACAACGACCCGGCCGTCGGGCACGAGCGAATGCTCGGTCGGCGGCCGGGTCGTGTTGTCGGCAAACGCAAACATCGACGGCCCGCCCACGAGGTGTGGGCGACCGCCGATGTCGGTCAGCTCAGGCTAGACGGTGGTCTTGCCGGCCTTCAGGCATGAGGTGCAGACGTTCTTGCGCTTGCGGTTGCCCGGGGCGACCTCGACGCGAACGGACTGGATGTTCGGGTTCCACCGACGGTTGGTGCGACGGTGTGAGTGCGAGACGGACTTGCCGAAGCCCGGGCCCTTGCCGCAGATATCGCAGACGGCAGCCATGTTCGAACTCCCTTTGTTAGATGAATGGTCGGTGTTCCTGCCTCGGGCGCATCTACGGTGAAGACACCGTGAACGTCGCAAGGCAACCCTGCAAGAATAGCCGGACTGCCTCGCCGGGACAAAATCGGCCGGTTGGCAGCGTCTTGTGAGAGCCGCTACGCTGGCTCGAAGCGGACTACGGTCCGTTTGTTTGGTCGGGACTACTGTCGACGAGATTGGGAGAACACAGTGCTCGGAATCAACAGCGGCGCCCACCTGGTGGCGCGCGTCATCCTCGGCTACATCTTCGTGATGCACGGCTGGCAGAAGCTGTCCACCAACGGCATCGACGCCACCAAAGGCATGTTCGACCAGATGGGCGTGCCGGCTCCCGACCTGGCCGCGTACTACGCCACCTGGGTCGAGCTCATCGGCGGCGTTCTCCTGATCGTCGGGCTCGCCCTCCCGCTCGTGGCGATCCTGCTCATCGCCGACATGATCGGCGCCATCTTCTACGCCCACATCGACCATGGCCTCTGGTCCATGAACGGTGGCTACGAGTTCCCGCTCGCCCTCATCGCCGGTCTCATCGCCGTCGGCTTCGTCAAGTCCGGCCCCGCCGCCATCGACCACTACATCCTGCCGAGCCGACGGGCGCAGGTGAGCTGACCGGCGCGCAGACATCTATTCGGAAGGAGGTGCCGGTATTTGGCACCGGCATTCCGAATAGATTGCGCGTAAAGGTATTACCCGGCCAACCGTGCGTCGAGGAGTTCGACGATGCGGGGCCACGAGACCACCTTGCGGAACGCCCCGCATTGCGACGCCGGGTTGGAACCGGACTCGGCGGAGCGTTCGATCGCGGTGCGGCAGGTGTCCGGGTTCTCGCCCAGTGCCTCGGCCAGCCACAGCAATCCAGGTGCGCACTTGAACCGGCCGTAGAACGCCTTCGAACTGGTCGTCGGCTTCTGGCGGTTGTAGTAGCCACGGCCGGAGTATTCCTCAAGCCAGCCGGCGATATGCTCGCGCTGTGAACTGTACGGGGCCGAACTTGAGTAGGGGCCTTCATATTCGTCGGTGACCGGCTGGCGAGCCGGCAACGAGAGGATGAGATCCCGGAGATCGTCGACGGGCAGGTTCGCGGTCTGTGCAAGCTTGCGGCGCATGGCCGTTCGTTGGGTTTCGGTCAGTTCGGTGACGTCGTCGACGGTCATGTCTTCCTCGATAAATTCGTCGGCCAGGTCCCAGTCGTTGATCCTCTCGAAGAGGAAGTTCACCAATTCACCGGTGTCTGCCGGGCGCAGTGCGGCATCTCCTTCGAGAATGCCGGTCCGGGACCGGTCGATGGTCCATTCGCCGTTCCGGTAGGCCGACACGACGACGATCGCCTGACCGACCGGGTCGCCGTCCTGATCGACGCGGCGGGCCGTCAGGGTGCACTCATGGTCATCGCCGACGAGACGGTTCTTCACCTCGACATCGAATCCGGAAAGAACCGCCACCAGGCGGACGTCATAGAACTCGTCGGAGTGCCGGGCGTGAACGAGATGGTCGGTTTCCGCCTCGATGATCTGGTCGACGGTACCGCCGGCGTGGCGCGCGTCGTGTTCGGCACGGATGCGCCGATCCTGCTGTGGATCGCCGGAATCGGCGAAGTCCCAGTCGTTGATGTTGGAGCCGATGCGACGAATGAGAGTGGTGATCGGCGTCCGGCGGACGGCCACTTCGACTCCCACCGCGGCATCGGGCAGCGTGCCGGTGCCCTGCGGGATCATCGTCCAACCTGCACCGTGGTACTCGGCCATCCCGATGATGTACTCGGAGCCGTGCAGTTCGCCGTCGGCTGTAACCCGGTGAACGACAGTCTGGTACGTGAGACCGCCGTCGTCGAGCAGTCGGCTGGAGATGTCGACGTTGTAGCCGGCGACAAACGCCAGACCCTGAAGGTTCACGAGGTGGTCGGGCAGGCAATACCGTGCCAGGTGCCGTAGCGGGTCGCCTGCGAAGTCCTCGTCCAAGTCGGTGATACGCGGTGCTTTCGTGCTCATCGCTGAGTCCTCCTGTGCGGTGAGGTGTGCGGAACATGTTCCGGTGTAGATGAATTGGTACCGAAGACGCGCACGGCGGAGATGGATGCCGATCTCGGACTCTCCCTGTCGGCGCTGCGCGGCCGGTCAGTAGTCGCGGTCGCGACGACCGGTCTTACGGTTCTTCTGGTGGTACATGTCGCGCGTACGCTTGGACATTCGCGACGAACTCGAATCCATCGACGCGTCGAACATCTGCTTGACGTTGTCGATTTCCGAACGGTATCGGTCGGCTTCGGCAGCAGGCGCCGCTGAGACCGCCTCGTCGAGTATGTGTGAGGTCATCGCCAGGTACCGGCGTCCGGTGAGCATGTCGCCCTCCTCGAACGCCTGAGACGCCTTGAGAACGCCGGCCTGGGCGTCGTGGAAGAGGCGTTCGGACTGCACCCGCGGGTCCCGGATCCGCCCGGACAACTCGTCGCCGGGTACGACGTTCACCGAAATCGGCAGTGTGACGGTGTGTTCGGTGAGAGTTGCCGTCTCGACGTAGGTCAGTTCGAATGTGGCGATCTGCGCCGGGCCGGATGTGCCGACATCCGAGAACCGCAATCGCAGAAGCAGTCGACGCTCCTCGGCCGCGTACAGGTCGCCCAACTCGGCCATCAACTTGCCGTCATCGAGCTGGTGCGTGGGGATGTCGTTGTACAGGGACACCTCCGACACCTCCGGTCCACAGGTGACCGTGAGCGTGACGGCCTGAGCGGCCTTGGACAGCAGACCGTCCACCTCACCGGCGATGGCCGCGCCGGCGGTGTCGGGGTCTGCGGCGAACACATGATTGCCGCTGCCCGCCCGCGCCAGAATCGACAGCAGCGTCTCGTCGTACCCCTCGCCGTAGCCGAGTGTCGAGGTCACCACACGCTCAGCTGCGGCCTTGGACGCGATTCCGGCGAACTCGCCGGCATCGCGGATGCCGGCGTTGACGTGCCCGTCGGACACCACCAGCATCGTCGCACCACCGGCCGGAACCGACGCGCGTTTGAGCTCGCGGAGCCCGCGCAGATATCCCGACGACAGGTCGGTGCAACCACCGGCCCGGATGCCCATGATCCGGTCGATCACGGCCTGCTTGTCGGTCAGCGGTGCCGCCGGCACCACGACCTGTGCCGAGTCGTCGAAGGTCACCACGCCGAATACATCCGACGGAGCCAGGCGCGCGACGGTGCCGGCCAGCGCTCGCTTGGCCCCTTCGAGAGGTGCCCCACCCATGGAGCCGCTGCGATCGAGAACGATCTGCAGGGCGCTCGCCGGCCGGTCGGTGGTGGCGGCGTCGGGTGCCTGCAACTCGAGCAGGACCGTCACCTCGTCGTCGCCTTCGCAGGCCACCAGGTCGACGTCGAGTGCTGCGGAGAACTTCATCTCGCGCTCCTTTCAGGGCGGTGGTCGGATGGGGCAACCGCTTGCCTCCCGACTCTGCGCAGAGCATTGCATCCGCCTACGACATTTCGGGCCTGAGCTGCGCGGGAGTCATCTCGACGGCATGATCGGCGGACGATCGCACCGGGCGCCTACAGATCGACGACGTAACCGGTCCGGCGCCGCCGCCACCAACAGGCAGGGTGCGGCGCATGCGCAGGTAGTCTCAGACCACCCGTCGGCAGCGACAGTGACCGACGGCCGGCAGATGGAGAGGTGCACCGATGACGACCCCGGACCGACCCCCGGTCGCCTCGGTGAATCCGCACGTGGTCCGCGACTGGGCCGATGCGTGCGTCGCGGGACTGGACGAGCTGCGGGGGGAGATCAACGACCTCAACGTCTTCCCGATCCCGGACTCGGACACAGGCAGCAACATGCTGTTCACGATGCGGGCCGCCGCCGACGCCGCGCGCACGACCCCCGACGACGCGAATCTGGCGGTGGTCACCCGCGCGATGGCCGACGGCGCGGTGTCGTCGGCACGTGGGAACTCGGGCATCATCCTGTCGCAGGTGCTGGTCGGTATCGCCGATGCGGCCGACGTGCTGATCGCCGATCCCGATTCGACGTTCAACCAGCTGTACTCGTCGGGGCTACGGCTCGCCGCGCGTGGGGCGATGCGGGCGGTCAGCAACCCTCGTGAGGGCACGGTGCTGACGGTGATCGCGGTGGCCGCGCAGACGGCCGCCGAGCACGTCGGCGATTCGCCGGCCGACCTGGCGCGGATCGTCGCCGACGAGACGGCCGAGGCCCTTGAACGGACACCCGAGCAGATGCCCGAGCTGGCGTCCGCGGGAGTGGTGGACGCCGGTGCGCGCGGTTTCCTAGTGCTCACCGACGCGCTGGTGGGCGTGCTGACCGGGGCGATGCAGCGGCGTCGCCGATATCGCGGGATTCTCACCGGCGGCGGGGAACCGGGCCATTCCGCCGACGAGGCGTGCGCGTCGTCGGATATGGACTACGAGGTGATGTTCTTGCTTGACGGCGCGGCCGGTGAACATGTGGCGACATTGCGGACCCGGCTCGATGAGATCGGCGACGCCGTGGTGATCGTCGGAGACAGCTCCGGCGATGCGGGAGAACGCTTCTCGGTTCACGTGCACACCAACGAACCCGGTCTGGCCGTGGAAGCAGGCATTGCCCGGGGCGTCCTGTCGGACATCCGGATCTCCTGCTTCGCGCTCGACGAGATCAAGAAGCAGACCGTCAACGACGGCCCACCGCCCCGGCACAAGCGTGCGGTGGTGGCGGTCGTGCACGGTGAGGGTGCCGCCGAACTGTTCGCCGAGGCGGGGGCGTCGGTGGTGCGTGCCGACGACGGCCTGACCCCGGACATGCTCGCCGACGCGATCCGAGCCACCGACAGCGCGCATGTGGTGGTGATGGCCAACGGTGCGATGTCCTCGCCCGACCTGGTGTCGGTGACGGCCGAACTGCGGTCCCCGCAGCGGTCGGTGGTGTCGCTGCCGACGCTGTCGATGACGCAATGCCTTGCGGCGCTTGCTGTTCACGATCCGTCCGAGTCGCCGGACGCCGATGCCTATGCGATGGCCGAGGCTGCCGCGGGTGCTCGCTGGGGTTCACTGGCCATCGCCGACACCAAGATGATGACGCTCGCCGGAACCTGCGAGGTGGGTGACATCCTCGGCCTCATCGGCAGCGACGTACTGGTCGTGGCCAACCAGCAGTCCGAGGCCGCCACGGCACTCGTCGATCTGATGCTGGCCACCGGCGGTGAGATGGTGACCGCCCTGGCAGGTGCGCAGATCGCCGACGACACCGTCGCGGTGATCGACGAACACCTGCGGCGGTCGTACCCTGGTGTCGAACTGCTCGTGTACCAGACCGGGCAGCAGGGCGATCTGATCCAGGTGGGAGTCGAATAGTGGTGTCGTTGCAGGACTCGCCGGGCGTCCTTCTCGATAAGAAGACCACCGCCGGTCTGGCCTCCCTCAACATCACCACCGTCGGTGAGTTGCTGCGCTATCCACCGCGCCGCTACATGCAGCAGGGCCACCTCGACCAGCGGGAACGCCTCGAAGCCGGTGAGTGGACCACCGTGGTCGGCACGATCACCGCCTCGCAGATGATCTCGATGAAACGTAAGCACGGCCAGTTCCTCAAGGTGGTGGTCGATGACGGCCATCAACGGGTCGAGGCCACGTTCTTCAATCCGCGGGCCATCCGCCGCGCCCTGCAGCCCGGAGCGCGGGTCATGTTGGCGGGCAAGGTGAAATACTTCCGGGAGCAGGTGCAGCTCTCGCATCCGCAGTGGGCGGTCATTCCCGACGGGGACGGGGACGCCGGCAAGGTCGTCGGGTCGGCGATGGCCGCCGAAATGTACACGGCCGACACCGAACTCGCCGAAGAAGGTCACGAGACAGCCGCGTTCGACCGGCCGATCATCCCGATGTACCCGGCCTCCAGCGAGATTCAGACCTGGACCATCTGGAATGCGGTCCGCCGTGTGCTCGCCCAGCTCCCGCCGCAACCCGATGTGCTCGACGATGCCTGGCGCCGGTCGCGTGGCCTGCTCACCGCCGACGAGGCGCTGCGCAAGATCCATCTGCCCGACACTGAGGACGACATCACCGCCGCGCGGGAACGGCTGAAGTTCGACGAGGCCCTCGCGATCCAGACGGTGCTGGCACAGCGACGGATCGCCGGCCATCGCGAACAGTCCGTGGCCTGCCCGCCGGTGTCCGATGGGCTGGAAGCCAAGCTGCTGCAACGCCTTCCGTTCGAACTCACCGACGGGCAGAAGGAAGTGGTGGCCGAGATCGGCGACGACCTGGCGAGCACCGCCCCGATGAGCAGGCTGCTGCAGGGCGAGGTCGGTTCGGGTAAGACTCTGGTCTCGCTGCTCACGATGCTCCGGGTGGTGGACAACGGCCATCAGTGCGTCCTCATGGCACCGACCGAAGTGCTTGCCGCACAGCATTACCGGACCATCCGGTCGATGCTCGGCGACCTCGCGGAGGCGGGGGAGCTGACCGCCGCAGAAGGCGCCACCAAGATCGCGCTACTCACCGGGTCGATGAAGACGAAGGGCAAGCGGCAGACGCTCCTGGATGTGGTGACCGGCGAGGCGGGCATCGTCATCGGCACCCACGCTCTCCTCGAGGAGAAGGTGAGCTTCTTCGACCTCGGCATGGTGGTGGTCGACGAACAGCACCGGTTCGGTGTGGAACAGCGTGATGTACTGCGGGGCCGCGGCAAAGATGGTGTGCACCCGCACTTTCTGGTGATGACGGCGACCCCGATCCCGCGTACGGTCGCGATGACCGCGTTCGGTGACCTCGACACCTCGACGCTGCGGGAACTGCCCCGCGGTCGGCAACCCATCAGCACCACCGTCGTGCCGATGGGCAGCAGCAAATGGGTGGACCGGGTGTGGGAGCGGGCCGCCGAGGAGATCGCCTCCGGCAGACAGGTGTACGTTGTCTGCTCACGCATCGGCGACGACGGCCCCGAGGAGGAACTGCGCAAGATCGAGGATGATCCGGCGCTGCGCACCACCTCGGTGCTCGACATGTTCGAGGAACTGTCGTCAGGGCCGCTCGGCGGGCACAGCATCGAGATGCTGCACGGGCGGATGCCGCCCGACGAGAAGAACTTCGTGATGGACCGCTTCGGCGCCGGTGACGTCGACATCGTCGTCTCCACCACCGTCATCGAAGTCGGCGTCGATGTTCCCAACGCCACCATGATGGTCATCATCGACGCCGACCGGTTCGGTGTGTCGCAGCTGCATCAGCTCCGCGGTCGTGTCGGCCGCGGAGAGCACGCCGGTCTGTGTCTGCTGCTGACCACGGCCAATCCGGTGTCGCAATCGATGGAACGCCTCAAGGCCGTCGCGGGATCCAACGACGGATTCGAACTCGCCCGCATCGACCTCCAGCAACGCCGCGAGGGCGACGTGCTCGGCTCGCTGCAGTCCGGCGGCAAATCCTCCCTGCACTTCCTGTCGCTCCTCGACGACGCCGACGTCATCGCCGACGCCCGTGAGCTCGCCGAAGAGGTTGTGTCCATGGACCTCCCGCTGGCCGACCACCGCCCTCTCGCCGACCTCGTTGACGGCATCCTGGCTCCCCAGAAGGTCGCCTACCTCGACAAGTCATAGTTACTCACGGTGCCGGCGGTGGCATCTTGGGGATCGTCAGTTTGGTGAAAGCGATTGCCTTCCGGCACAGTTCGGTGACCGGTGGGGGGGTGTGAAGTGCGAGTGACGGCAGTGTGCACTGGAGAGTGCGCAGACTTCACTGTCGTCATGCAAGTGAAGCGGTCGCGTGAGTTGACCAGGACCAAGCGTCCAGCGATGGTCAGATCGTAGGAAAGGGAGTACCACTTTCGGTCAAGTATATTTTCCTCGAAAGTCGGCTTGTTGCCTGTCGCCTGGTCGACGCCTCCCTGCGCATGTCCTGCATAGTCCCACATGCATCCCCGTGCGGTCTGGTGGTTTGCCAATGCCACGTCACGCACGGTAGATGGGTCGATACCGGCTCCGACGAG
>NZ_BAED01000010.1 GCF_000241345.1 Gordonia amarae NBRC 15530 | reverse complement strand
ATCCGCGAGCCACCGAGCGCGTCGATCCGTTCGTCGAGTTTGCGGGCGTGGCCGCAGAAGTCGTCGTAGTTGGAGTCGCCGAACCCGAGCACCGAGTACTTGATGCCGGACAGATCGGGGGCGCTGTCGGCCGACAGCGCATCCCAGAACGAGCTGCCGTTGTCCGGCGGGTCGCCGTCCCCGGTGGTGGCGGTCAGGAACAGCACGGTGCCGCCCAGGTCGTGGACGTCGAACTCGTCCATCGGCCGCGAGATCACCTCGCGCCCGGCCTCTTTGAGTTTGGCGATGGCCAGGTCCGCGAACTCCTCGGTGTTGCCGGTCTGGGAGGCCCACGCGACGGTCACGGTTTCTGTTGCCGCGGCGTCGGTCTCGGCGTCGATGATCACCTCGCCGGGCGTCGACGGTGCGAGCGCCGACGAGTCCGGCGACACGGCGGAGGCGCCGGCGATGTGGCTGCGCGCGAACATCCCCGACAGCAGTCCGGCCACCCAGTTGCGGATCTCCGGACGCAGCGGCGCGTCCGGCGGAACCGTCGGTACACCGGTGGGATTGGCCCGGAGTCCGGCGATGAGCCCTGCGAGGTAGAGACGTTCGGCGTCGTCGGGCCGCGGGGCGGCGACATCGGTGACCCCCAGCGATTCGGCGAGCAGGGTGAGCAACTCCGGACTCCATTTCTCTTGTGTCCCAGACGGTTCTCCGAGCGTGGACGGTGCACAGGCCGGCGCCTCCGGGGCTGCGGGAACGGCCACCTTGGTGAGGGTCACCGCGCACACCTTGAACTCGGGCTGCTGCGAGGCGGCGTCGATGGCGTCGGAGGTGACGGCGTTGATGGCCAGATGCTCACCGAAGGCGTCGTTCCAGTGGAACGGAACAAAGCAGTTGCCGGGCCGCACCCGGTCGCTCACCGAGGCGGGCAGCACCGCGCGGCCCCGGCGGGAGGCCACCTCCACCGAATCACCGTCGGCCACACCGAGACCCGCCGCATCATCGGGATGGATCTCGACGAAGGGCCCCGGGTTGAGCTTGTTGAGCTTCGCGACCCGTCCCGTCTTGGTCATCGTGTGCCACTGGTGCGCCAGCCGTCCGGTGTTGAGCAGCACCGGATAATCGTCGTCGGGCATCTCGACGGGATCGACGTGCGGGCGGGCGAAGAACTGCGCCCGGCGGTTGGCGGTGGCGAACGCCAGGCGCGGAATGCTGCCGTCGCCGGCGACGTGCAGACTCTGGCTCACACCGTCGTTGAGGTAGCGGATCGGGTTGCGGGCGCCGCCGGCGGTGGGGTCGGGGCGCTCGTCCGACGGCGGCGGGCACGGCCACTGCATAGGGGTGGCGCGCAGCCGCTCGTAGGTGACCCCGCGCAGGTCGTAACCCGTTCGCGGATTGTGGAATTGCCTGATCTCGTCGAAGATCTCCTCGGCGCAGGAATAGGTGAACGCGTCGGCGTACCCCATCTCGCAGGCGATGGCTGCGATCAGCTGCCAGTCGGGGAGGGCTTCGCCGGGGGCGCCGAGCACCGGCTCGAACAGGGTGAGGTTGCGTTCGGAGTTGATGAACACGCCGGTCGACTCGCTCCACAGCGACGCCGGGAGCACCACGTCGGCGTATCCGCCGGTCTCCACACCTTCGAACGCGTCCTGCATGATCACCAGCTCGGCGCGTTCCAGGCCCTCGATTACCGTTTTTCGGTTGGCCACGGACGCAACGGGATTGGTGCAGATGATCCAGCACGCCTTGATGTCGCCGGCGGCCATCTTGCTGAACATGTCGATGGTGCCGCCACCGAGACGGGTATGCAGGGTGCCCTCGGGGACACCCCAGGCGTTCTCGCAGAACGCGCGGTCGTCGTCGGAGAGCACGGCCCGCTGGCCCGGCAATCCCGGCCCCATATAACCCATTTCGCGCCCGCCCATCGCGTTGGGCTGACCGGTCAGCGAGAACGGGCCGCTGCCGGTGCGGCAGATGGCCCCGGTGGCCAGATGCAGGTTGATGAGCGCGTTGGTGTTCCAGGTGCCGTGCGTGGACTGGTTCAAACCCATTGTCCAGCACGACATCCAGTTGCCCGCGGTGCCGATGAGTTCGGCGGCGCGGCGCAGGTCGTCGGCGTCGATACCGCAGATCTCGGCGACGGCATCGGGTGGGTATTGGGCGGCGAACTCGGGCAGCTGCTCGAAACCGTCGGTGAAGTCGGCGATGAACCCGGGATCGGTGTGGCCGTTCTCGATCAGCAGATGCAGGATCCCGTTGAGCAGAGCCAGGTCGGTGCCGCCGTTGACCTGCAGAAACAGGTCCGCCTTGTCGGCGGTGGCGGTGCGCCGCGGATCGACGACGATCAGCTTGGCGCCCGCCTTCACCCGGTCCATCATGCGCAGGAACAGGATCGGATGGCAGTCGGCCATATTGGCGCCGATCACCAGGAACACGTCGGCGTGATCGAAATCCTGATACGAGCCGGGCGGGGCGTCGGAACCGAGGGACTGTTTGTATCCGGTGCCGGCGCTCGCCATGCACAGCCGCGAGTTGGATTCGATCTGGTTGGTGCCGATGAACCCTTTGGCGAGTTTGTTGGTGAGGTACTGCGCCTCCAGCGACATCTGCCCCGACACGTACAGGGCGACGGCGTCGGGGCCGTGCTCGTCGATGATGGCGCGCAGTTGCCGCGCCGACGAGGTGATGGCCTCATCGACGGCGGTGGGTTGCGGGGCGGCGCCGCGTGCCGGGCGTACCAGGGCGGTGGTCAGCCGGCCGCCGACGTTGAGCATGTCGGCGGTGGTGGTGCCCTTGGTGCACAGGCGGCCGAAGTTCGCCGGGTGATTCTTGGTGCCCACCGTCTTGTTGATCACTGACTTGCCGATGGTCGTCGCATCGTTGGCGACAACGTAATCCACGCCACAGCCCACGCCGCAATAGGCGCACAGCGAAGACACGGTCGTGGTGGTCACGTCGTCCAGGGTCGGGTGGCCATGTTTCCCAACCGCGCTGCCCCGGTTACGCGACTATCAACCAGACCTCACAGGCCGGATCCGGGTTGTGATGGCCGAGGTGGTGGCGTCAGGTGTCGAAAGGTCACCGGACGCCTGAGGTGATGGGCATCCGCGAGTCTCAGCGGGTTCACAGTCCGGTTGATTAAGACTGTAGGTATGCGAATTCTGGTGGTCGACGATGATCGGGCCGTTCGGGAGTCGTTGCGGAGGTCGCTGACCTTCAACGGCTATACCGTCGACACCGCCGGGGACGGGCTCGAAGCGCTCGAGAAGATTGTCGCCGACAGGCCCGACCTGGCGATTCTCGACGTGATGATGCCTCGCCTCGACGGTCTGGAGGTGTGCCGGCGGCTGCGGTCGGCGGGCGATGACCTGCCGATCCTGGTACTCACCGCCCGCGACACCGTGTCTGAGCGGGTGTCGGGCCTCGACGCCGGCGCCGATGACTACCTGCCCAAACCGTTCGCGCTCGAAGAGCTGCTGGCCCGGCTGCGGGCACTGCTGCGCCGGTCGGCGGCGGTCGGCGAGGAGGAGTCGGAGGCGATGACGTTCTCCGATCTCACCCTCGACCCGGTGACGCGCGATGTGACGCGCGGCGACCGGTCGATCAGCCTGACCCGCACCGAATTCGCGCTGCTGGAGATGCTGATGGCCAACCCGCGCCGGGTGCTTTCACGCAGCCGCATCCTCGAGGAGGTGTGGGGTTATGACTTCCCGACGTCGGGCAACGCCCTGGAGGTGTACGTCGGTTACCTGCGCCGCAAGACGGAGGCAGAGAACGAGCCGCGGCTGATCCACACCGTGCGTGGCGTGGGTTACGTACTGCGCGAGACCCCGCCGTGATCGGGAGCATGTTGTCGGCTTCTTCGCCGGTCGAGGTGCGACGAGCGTCGAAACCCGGTGCGATCGCATTGTCGGCGTGCGAGGTTTCGAGGCTCGTCGCTCGCGCTCCTCGCACCTCAACCGGCGGAGAGGCTGCGGCGGGTGGTGCCCGATGGCGTTGAGGGCGGAGAGCGCCCGGCCGCACGAGATGCGGGCACCGATACCGCTGACCAGGTCGGTGTCGCTGCGCAGCCGCGTCACTATCCTGTCGGCGACGGTGGTGCTGGTGTCGGTCAGCCTGATGGCGGCGGCCGCCTATTTCACGGTGCACCGGGCGATGTACAACGACATCGACAAGCAGTTGGAGTCCCGGGCCGACGGTCTGACGGCGATGGCGAGCGTGGGGCTGCTCGATCAGCAGCCGGAGGTGCTGCTGCAGGGCACGGTGTTCTCCACGAGCATCTCGGTGATGGTGGTGTCGCCGAGCGGGCTGGCATTGCGGATCGGCGACGTGCCGATGGGCAATCGGGAGAACGCCATCATGGCCTCGCCGGGGTCGGTGCGGGCGATGCAGAGCGTGCGCACGATCGAGGGCAAGCGGGTGCTGGCGCGCAAACTGTCCAACGGCTACACGGTGATCCTCGCCGAAAGCCTGCTGCACACCGATCGGGTGCTCAAACGGCTGGCGTGGGTGCTGCTGGTGGTGGGCGGCGGCGGGGTGGCGTTCGCCGCGCTCGCCGGCACCGCGGTGGCGCGGGCCGGGCTGCGGCCGGTGGCCCGGCTCACCAGCGCCACCGAGCGCGTCGCGAAGACACAGGACCTGACGCCGATCCCGGTGACCGGCAAGGACGAGCTGGCCCGGCTCACCGAGAGTTTCAACACGATGCTGGCGGCGCTGGCCGAGTCGCGGGACCGGCAGTCGCGGCTGGTGGCCGACGCCGGTCACGAACTCAAAACACCGCTGACGTCGCTGCGCACCAATCTGGAACTGCTGATGGCGGCGAGCGCGCCGGGCGCCCCGGCGATGGACGCCTCCGACATGATCGAGCTGCGTTCGGATGTGCTCGCCCAGATCGAGGAACTCTCGACGCTGGTCGGCGACCTGGTGGATCTGGCGCGCGAGGACGCCAAACACGTGATCGTCGAGGAACTCGACCTGGTGGACATCATCGAACGTTCCCTGGACCGGGCCCGCCGGCGACGGTCGGACGTCGAGTTCGTCACCACGCTGGTGCCCTGGTATGTGTTCGGCGAGGAGCACGGACTGAGCCGGGCCATCCTCAACGTGCTCGACAACGCGGCCAAGTGGAGTCCGCGCGGTCACGCGGTGCAGGTCAAGCTCGACCAGATCGCGCCGACGATGATGGAGCTGACGGTGGCCGATTCGGGTCCGGGTATCCCGGCCGAGGACCGGGAGCTGGTGTTCGAGCGGTTCTACCGGTCGGCGGAGGCCCGGTCGATGCCGGGGTCGGGGCTGGGCCTGGCGATCGTGCGGCAGGTGGTGCTGCGGATGGGCGGCACCATCCGGGCCGAGCAGTCCGACGCGGGCGGCGCGCTGATCAGGATGACACTGCCCGGCCATCCGGTGCCGATGGAACCTTCGCCGCAGGTTATTCGTCAGTAAGGTGTGCGCGGCACACCGGCAGGTGGTCCGTCGTTCGCCGAAAGGACACCGGGCCGGGCGGCACGGTGCTGGGGACGAACTGAAAAGCGCTGGTCTTCATGACGGCGTAGTGCGGGGAAGTTCATAGGCGCGCCCAAGGTTTACGTCAGTGCACCGATAGCCTGCGGTACTACACATAGAGTCGACAAGAACAAGCAACGACGGCGCGCCGGACGCCCCAGTACAGGGCGGTCGGCACACGACGAGTCGGGACGGCGGTTCGGGTGATCATCGCCCGATACCCGGGACCGACGACGGGCGAACGGATGAGGAGAACAACAATGACCGGTGGTGGCTCGCAGAGCGGCTTTCCCGGATACGGCGACCCCGGCGCGTCCGGCGGCGTCGGCGACTCGCAGAACCAGGCCGGTTCCCCGGACCCGGCGTCGGCCACCACCCGCATCGACCGCGACAGCGTCTCCACTCCCGGTGCTTCCGCGCCGGGAAATCCCGCACCCGGCGCGGGCGGGTTCGGCGAGCAGCCGACGACCGCGGTGCCCAATCCCTTTGCCGGACAGTTCGGCACGGGTTCGATCCCGGCGCAGCCCGCGGCAGCCCAACCCAATCCGGCCCAGTCGGCCTGGGCCAATCCCGCCGCGGGACAGCCGGTTTCAACGCAACACGTACAGGGACAACAGGTTTCGGGACAACCGAATCCGTCGCCGTACGGCGGTGCGTACGCACCCGCCGGATACCCGGCGTACGGCGCGGCCACGCCGTCGCAGCAGAGCTATCCCGGTGCCCAGCCCGCGACGTCGCCGTTCGGGCCGGCCACCACCCAGCAGCAGCCACTCTCCCCGGATCCCCGCACGAATGGGCAGCCGGCCCCCAAAAAGAAGGGCGGACGCAAGGCGCTGGCCGCGGCCGGTGTGGTGACCCTGGCGCTGGTGGCCGGTGTCGGCGGCGGTGTCCTGGGCGCCAACCTCGCCGACGACGACACTCCGGCGGCGTCGACGACTGCCACCAACGGCCCGCTCGGCGGCGACCCGAACAGCCAGGCCACCCAGCAGGTCGACGCCCCCAAGGGCTCGGTGCAGGATGTCGCCACGCGGGTGCTGCCGTCGGTGGTGTCCATCGACGTGGTGGTGGGCAATCAGCAGGGCGAGGGTTCGGGCGTGGTCCTGAGCGCGGACGGCATCATCATGACCAACAATCACGTTGTGAGCCTGACCGGTTCGCCCGCCGACGCCGTGCAGGTCAACTTTTCCGACGGCACGTCGGCCAGGGCCAAGGTGCTGGGCACGGACACGATCTCCGACATCGCCGTCCTCAAGGTCGACAAGACGGGCCTGCGGCCGATCTCGGTGGGCACCTCCAAGAATCTGGCCGTGGGCCAGGATGTGATCGCGATCGGTGCGCCGCTGGGGCTGGCGGGCACCGTGACCACCGGCATCATCTCGGCGCTCAACCGTCCGGTGTCCACCTCGCGTGAGTCGGGCACCACCTCGGTGATCGACGCCATCCAGACCGACGCCGCGATCAACCCCGGCAACTCGGGCGGTGCGCTGGTGAACGCGAAGGGCGCGCTGATCGGTATCAACACCGCCATCGCCACGCTCGGTGGCAGTTCGAGTTCGGAAGCGGGCAGCGGCAGCATCGGCCTCGGTTTCGCGATCCCGATCGACCAGGCGTACCGGGTGGCCAAGCAGTTGCAGGAGAACGGGACGGCCACCCACGCCGGGCTCGGGGTGTCGGTGCGGCAGTCGGCGGGCGGCACCGGGCAGACCGGTGCGTTGCTGTCCGACGTGCAGGCGAGTGGCCCGGCCGGCAAGGCCGGCATCCCGCGCGGCGCGGTGGTGACCAAGTTCGGTGACCGGCTCATCGCCTCGGGCGACGCCCTGGTGGCGGCGGTGCGCTCGCACGAGCCGGGCGAGCAGGTGGAGGTGACCTACGAGGTGAACGGCCAGGCCAAGACCACGACGGTCACCCTCGAGGAACTGAAGGTCGGCTGACCGAGGTGTCGCGAGCCTGAGGAGTTCGCAAGAGTCCGCCCGGACGACTGGTCTGCGGCGGGCGGGACTGGTCTGATGAGTAAAGGCAACGATCCGCCCGTCGTGCGCGTCACCGGCGACGGGGGCGGCCGCACGGTGAGGGAGACAGCAATGAACAACCTGGGTTCCACGATCGATCCCGAGGACGTGGTGGCCGCGGATGCGGCGGCCCGCGAGTTTGTGCAGCGCCATCGTGACGACGATCCGGTGGCGGCGCCGGTCGATGAGATCGGGCGCGCACTGGTGGTGGTCATCGATGATCGCGCCGCCCACGGCGAACGCCCGAGCCCGCTGGGCCCGCTGGTGCGTGAACTCCTGGCCGAGGCCGGTTTCCACGTCGATGCCACGGTCACGGTGCCGGGTGACGAGATCGAGATCCGCAACGCTGTCAACACCGCCGTGATCGGCGGCATCGACCTGGTGGTGTCGGTGGGCGGGGTGGGTGTGGGTGCCCGCGATGTGGCGCCCGAGGCCACCGAACCGCTCCTCGATCGCCGGCTGCGCGGCATCGAGGAGGCCGTCCGCAGTTCCGGCCTGGCCGCGGGTGCCACCGACGGCGGACTATCGCGGGGCCTGGCCGGATTGTCAGGTCAGACGCTGGTTGTCAATATCGCAAGTTCCCGTGCGGCGGTCCGCGACGGCATGGCGACGGTCGCCCCGCTCGCCAAGTACGTCATCGAGTCGATCAGTGAGTTCTGAATCCGCGACCTCCGCATCTGGCGCGGAACCGACCGACCTGCCGGTTCGGACAGGGTCTGACCTGCCCGAACCGGACAGCGATGTATACATGTCCGATTCGCCGGGTCGCGAACCGGAGTGGAAACGCCGCCGCAGGCTCGACGCCGTGTTCGGTTCGGGCACCGGACGCTCCGCAGCGGCCGACTGTGGCGAAGATCACAATCCGATGACCCGTGAGTGGTACGACGCCAACCGGCCGCCACACCACTCGTAGTGGCGGTGCTGGGCAACACGGGTAATGCAGCGTGTTTTCCTTCTGTTAACACATCCGCGCGCATACGTTCCATACAGCGCATATGTCACTTTCTGAGCTCAATTTGTGCCTGGCCTGAGCGCATCTGTTGCCGCACCTGAGACAACTCCGATACCGTTCGCGGTGATGTAACCGGCTCCCATTCCACGGGGGCCGGGGAGATCCTGCGGTCTACCGCTGAGTAGGACCCCTTCTCGCCGGAGACCGTGGTGGCCAAGGCATGGAGATGCAATGTTCGTGATGACGACCCGTAAAGGCGGGGGTCGGCGCACAATTGTCGCGGACAGTGACCCAGCCGGTGGCCGGGGGTGTGGGCGTAGTCCACGTCTTTTGAAGCCGAACATCCTCTGAGAGGGAACGAATGAGCAAGTTCAGCAAGCTTGGGCTGCGTCGCGCCGCGGGTGCGACAGCTCTCGCCGCCGTTGCGGCACTGGGCCTGGGAACCACGATCGGCACCAGCGCTGCCGATGCCAAGCCGCTGCGCAACGGGTACAAGGTTCTGACCGGTATTGACGGTGAGAAGGTCAGCCTGTGGCGTCAGCACGAGTCGCAGTTCTCGGTCAAGCGCGTCGCCTACAACGGCCTCGGCCGCACCGCTCTGCTGTCGGGTGTGTACACCGCGAAGCTCAGCAAGGGTGTCTCCGGCAACCTGCAGCAGTACGTCCTGGCCGGCTGCCAGATCGACGTGAGTTCGCTTAGCGCATCGTCCGTCGCCTCGCTGGCGATCTCGGCACAGCCGTCGCTCAGTCTGACCGGTGGCCTCAGCGTTCCGCTCAAGCCGGGTCAGGTGAACCTCTACAAGGTCACCGACAAGGACATCGCCGCGGGCAAGGCCGGTGCGATCCAGATCTCCAACTTCGAGATCGAGTTCCCCAACTGCGGTGGCTACGCCTCCGCTCGGTCGTTCACCAAGGTCATCGCCGCCAAGGGCTACGAGATCAACGGCGACGACGATGTCGTGACCGGTACGGGCACCATCCTGCAGTCCAACCTGTTCGGCCAGACCTTCTTCGTGAGCTGACGCTCCGCAGATAACCAGAATCCACTGAGACTTATCTGCCCAAGCGCAGATCTTCACATTCCACGAAGGGGAATCATGAGCAAGACCATCACGCGCCGCGTGGTCGCCGGGGTCAGCCTCGCCGCTGTCTCCGCGATCGGCCTGAGCGCCCTCGGTGCCGGTGGCGCCGTCGCCGGCAAGGTGCCGGGTACCACCGCTTCCAAGAGGCTCGTCGACGGTACTCCCGTCAAGATCGAGCTGTTCGACCAGAACGTCCGCTACAAGAACTCGGTCGTCGAGTCCTTCAACCTGACCCGTGAGGTGTGGGTGTCGGGCAAGGTGCGCGTCACGGTCGGCGGCAAGGCCCAGGGTGGCAACATCGCAGCCGGTTACATCGTCGGCTGCCAGATCAACATCGGCATCGGTAACACCTCCAAGATCGGCGGCGGTGTGTCCACCACCGCGACCCCGAGCTTCACCAGCGGCACCCTCGATGTGTCGGCCACGGCGACCGTTGACCCGGTGACCAACGACACGGCACTGGAGCTTGGCCCTGGTCAGGCAGGTTTTGTCCCGATCATCCAGGAAACCGACGACGACGACGACAACGTCAACTCGTTCAGCTTCGCGGGTAAGAAGGGTGGCGCGGCATACAAGGACGAGCGCTTCGTTCTCGATGGCTGCGCCGGCTTCGCCGAGGGTAAGGCCAAGGTGCGCGTCACAGTCAACACCGAGGCCGTTAAGGGTGTTGTGACCGTCTACGGCAAGCCGTTCAGCCTCGGCTGATAGGCGCCCGCAAAGCAAGCATGAAGGGGTGGGTGTTCACATGGATGGACCCCACCCTTTCTGCTCCCGGCACCAGATTACGACTCCCGATTTGGGAAATCCTCGAACGGGTGCACGGGTCCCGCTCGAACCACTAGATGAATGGAGAAACACCATGGCACGCAATAACCTTCGCGCATCAATCACCGACAGCATCCTGATCGACTTCATCAAGGGCACCATCACCGAGGGTGACACCGTTAGCACGGGCAGTCTGTCGGAGCTGTCCTAGTTCCTAGGTCGATTCGTCACGGTGTGATGCCCTGAAGCCGACTTCGTGGCAGACGAGAGGAAGGGCGGGAGTTCCATCGGAACTCCCGCCCTTTCGCATTCCTCAGCTGCGACAACAGGCTTTGCGATTCGTCAGTTCCCAACCACGAATAGAGGAGAAGGTTCATCCGGATGCGTCCGGCTGGCATGCTTCCGGCATGGCGCAGGTTGGCGAAGCCAGGGAGAGCCGCCATGGTGCGATCGGATCACGCTGTGCGCGGGACTGCCCCTCCATGTCGACGTTTAGTGAGACTCGGTATATGGTTTCATCGGGCCCAGGCCCGTGTGGGACTTTCTCGACGCACTTGTCGGAGATTTGTTCTTGCTCTTTGTATTTCGGTTATCAAAGATCGGAGATACGGATGCGTATCCAGCCACAGCGCGCGGGTTTCGATGTCGTCGCGGAACTCACCAAGCTCCTCGCCTCCCTCGGCTCCGGGAGCACCGCATCGCCGTTCGAGGCGGGTAGCAGCGGCACCGGTACCGCGCAGTGACACTCCGCCCGGCCTGACCCGCGAGGGGTGGGCCTGGCGGTCATGACAACGGCGGCGGACGGGAGATCTCTTGGGGACTCCCGCCCGCCGCCGTTTGTGCGGTGTGGGTCAGCAGTCGGTGGTCATGGTGCCGTCCTTGATGTTGACGCAGTTGCCGTCGCCGGAGTCGATCTTGACGTTGCCGTCGTCGTCCTTCTCCACCTTGGCGCCGTCGTTGGACTCGATCTTGGTGGTGCCGCTGCCGTCGACCTCCACCTTGTTGCCGTCGCCGGAGTCGATCTTGACCCCGCCGTCGTTGTCGCTGTCGGTGTCGTCGGCATCGGCATCGGCGTCGTCGGTGGTGCTGTCGTCCGCGTCGTCGGAGGCGTCGGTGCTGTCGGTCTCGGTGGTGCCGGTGACCTCGACAGACGTCGACGAATCCGGGGTCGACTCGTCGTCGCCGCAGGCCGCCAGGCCGAACACGCCGACGACGGTGATCGCGGAGGCTGCGAGGATGCGGCGCAGGAAAGGCACGGTGCTGGTGGACATGATCGGTCTCCTTCGTCGAACGGCGCATCAGTGCGCCTTATGCAAACCTAACTTTTGTGTCGTCCGAAGGGTGTAGCCGGGGCATGGCTGTGCGGTGTCCGATCGGTGGCCCGATTTGTCGTAGGTGCCCTCTATCCTTCCGGGTATGGTGTCGATGCGGCATGAGGCGATCGCCGAGTTGATCCTCCGATCGCACCATCCTGTGCCAGGGCGACGACTCCATTACACCGATCGTGATCGGACCGCGGGCGGTGCCGGTCGTCGACGACGTTGACACAGCCCGGTCCAGCCCGGGGCTTGCGATGCTGTCGGGGATGGCGCACCACAATGTACCAGGCGTTTTAGAGGCGTTGGCGGCCTCTGTGATCACTGATCTGGAGCATGGGCATGTGTATTCTGAGATGATCTGGGCGGTGCTTCCGATGGCTGCCCGCGCACGTTGGGAGCGACTTATGACCAGTACGACTTTCAAGTATCAGTCGCCATTTGCCCAGAAGTATTTCGGTGAGGGTGAGGCGAAAGGCAAGGCCGAGGGTAAAGCCGAGGAGGCAGCCGTCGCTGTGCTGACGGTCCTGCGCGCACGGCGAATCGAGGTACCGGACGCGGTGTGCGAGCGGGTGCAGCGCTGCGACGACATCGAGGTGCTCCAGACGTGGCTGAGCCGGGCCGCTACGGCGGCGGAGATCGGCGACGTTTTCGACTGACTCGGCGAGCAGGGCCGCGGGCGTCATTGAACTTGAATGCTGATTCAGGTACGGTGTGGCGAACGGCGCGGGATTCGCCGCGCCCTCCGCCGAAAGGGTGACAGGCACATATGCGCGCGATCCACATCAGCAAGCTCGACGGGCCGGAGGCGATCGAGGTCGTCGACGTACCCGCACCGGCCGACGACAGCAAGGTCCTCATCGACGTCAAGGCCGCGGGTGTGGCATTTCCCGAACTGCTGCAGACCCGGGGCCTGTACCAGGTGAAGCCGCCGCTGCCGTTCATCCCCGGCGCCGAAGTGGCCGGTGTGGTGGTCTCCGCTCCCGAAGGCTCGGGACTGGTGGCGGGCGACCGGGTGTGCGCGCTGCCGCTGCTCGGCGGATTCGCCGAACAGGTTGTGGCACAGACCGATCTGACGTTCAAGCTGCCCGACTCGGTGTCGTTCGAGGAAGGCGCGTCGTTCCTGTTCAACTACGGCACCTCCTACTTCGCGCTCATCGAACGCGGCCACCTCGCCAAAGGTGAGACCGTGCTCATCCACGGCGCCGCCGGTGGCATCGGCACCAGCGCCATCCAGGTCGCCAAGGCCTTCGGCGCCGGCCGGGTCATCGCCGTCGTGTCCACCGAGGAAAAGGGCAAGATCGCCGTCGACGCCGGCGCCGACGAGTTCGTGCTCGCCGACGGATTCAAAGACGCCGTCGGCAAGAACGTCGACATCATCGTCGACCCGGTAGGCGGTGACCGCTTCACCGACTCGCTGCGCACCCTCCGCGAACACGGCCGCCTCCTGGTCATCGGCTTCACCGCCGGTGAGATCCCCACCGTCGCCGTGAACCGGTTGCTGCTCAACAACATCTCCGTCACCGGCGTCGGCTGGGGTGCCTACTGCCTGCCGCGGCCCGGCCACATCGCCGGCGAATGGGCGGCGATGGAACCGCACCTGGCCAGTGGTGCGCTCAAGCCCGTCCTGGGACCGACGTTCGCTCTGGAGAAGGCCACCGAGGCGCTGCAGTGCCTCGAATCGCGTTCGGCCACCGGCAAAGTGGTCCTCACCGTCGGAACGGAGAACTGACCATGACCGACAAGCCGCGCCCCACCACCATCGACGACCTCGTCGCCCTCACAGGCCGCGAACTCGGACCCACCGAATGGCATGAGCTGACCCAGGACGAGGTCAACACCTTCGCCGACGTCACCAACGACCACCAGTGGATCCACGTCGACACCGAGAAGGCCGCCGCCGGACCGTTCGGCACCACCATCGGCCACGGGCTGCTCACCCTGTCGCTTGGGCCCGGCTTCACCGAAGAACTCCTCGCGTTCGACGGCTTCGCCCACAGCCTCAACTACGGCTACGGCAAAGTCCGCTTCCCCCACCCGCTTCCGGTCGGCTCCAAGGTGCGGATGCGGGCCACCATCACCGACGTCCAGCCCACCGGCACCGGCTCGGCGCAGATCACCACCACCCAGGTGTTCGAGGCCGAGGGCATCGAGAAGCCGGTGTGCGTCGCCGAATCCATCGGCCGTTTCACCGAACACGGCGCCGGGATCTGACAAACACCCCCCGCCGGTTGAGGTGTGAGGAGCGTTAGCGACGAGCCTCGAAACCTCGTAAGAGGACATTGTCGTCTCACCGGGTTTCGAGGCTCCTCGCCCAGCGGCTCGTCGCACCTCAACCGGCGCAGGTTGTGCCCCTGCTGGTTGAGGTGTGCGGAGCGCTGGCTGCGGGTTGCGCCCTTGCTGGTTGAGGTGTGAGGAGCGTTAGCGACGAGCCTCGAAACCTCGTGAGATAACTTTGTTGTCTCTTCGTATCCGGACGGGGCGGCTAGTCTCGGAACGTGACCACCGCCGAGCCGCCCCGTTACCGGTGGCTGCTGCATGTCGACCTCGACCAGTTCCAGGTGGCCGTCGAGCGGTTACGTAGCCCCGAGCTGGCCTCGGAGACGGTGATCGTCGGTGGGAACGGAGATCCCACCGAGGCCCGCAAAGTGGTGACCTGCGCGTCGTACGAGGCACGCGGGCTCGGGGTGCGGGCGGGGATGCCGCTGCGCTCGGCCCACCGCAAAGCCCCCGACGCGGTGTATCTGCCCGTCGACGCACCCGCCTACGACGCGGTGTCCGCCGAGGTCATGGACGTGTTGCGGGCATTCGGGCATCCCGTCGAGGTATGGGGGTGGGACGAGGCGTTCCTCGGGGTCGGACCGGTCGCCGAACCGGGTCTGGCGGCCGATGAGATCCAGCGATTCGCCATCGAAGTGCGGACGGCGGTACTTGCACGGTGCGGCCTCGAATGCTGCATCGGGATCAGCGACAACAAACAGCGCGCCAAGATGGCGACAGGGTTTGCCAAGGCCGTCAGCAAGACCGGGGACCGGTCGGAGGTCGCACCCGACCGGGTGTTCCTGCTCGACGACGGCAACTGGCTTGCGTTGATGGCCGAGCGCGACACCCGTGAACTGTGGAGCGTCGGCCCCAAGACCGCGCAGAAACTCGCCGCGCACGGAATCGGCACCGTCGCCGAGCTCATCGGCACGCCGCGTGACCGGCTGATCTCGATTTTCGGCCCGCACCAGGGTAATTGGCTGTACGTGCTGTGCCGGGGCGGCGGGGATCCGAGCATTGCCGTGCAGCCGTGGGTGGCCAAGTCGCACTCCAAATCCCGCACCTTCGCCCGCGACCTCACGGGCCCCGACGAACTCGTCCACGAGGCAGGCGAACTCGCTCGCGAACTCCTCGAGCAGGTGGTGGCCGAGAAGCGGGAGGTGTTCCGGGTGGCCGTCACCGTCCGCACCACCACGTTCTACACGCGCACCAAATCCCACAAACTCCGTGCGGCCACCGTCAGTGCCGGCGACCTCGTCCCCGAGGTCGAGGCGTTGCTGGCGAAGTTCGAGCTCGACCGGCCGGTGCGGCTCCTCGGCGTCCGTTTCGACCTTCTCGACGACGGGGTGGTTGCGTCAGGTGTCGAAAGGTCGGCGGACCCTTCGTGACCCTCGCTCCTTCGTCGCTTCGTCGTTCGGATCAGGTGAGCCCCGGCTCGTGACTCATTCCGGGATGAGATCGGGGCGGGCGTCGGCGAGGAGTTCGTCCAGGTCGTCGAGGAGGGCGAAGCCGGCGGCGATCGCGGCGTCGGTGTGGGAACGATAGGTGGCCAGGTACGCCTCGCGGGTGCCGTATCGGGCGAGCAGCGCGTCGTCGGGGATCGGGGCGGTGGAGCCGAACAGCATGCAGATGCGGGAGATCGCATCGGGGACAATGCCGGACAGGACCTGCGTGGGAGCCTCGACGCACGGCGTGCGGACGCCGCCGACGACATTGCCGAGGTCGTCGACGTCGAAGAAGGGTTCGGTCGTCTCCTGGCCCAGCAGGGTGGTGCCCACCGACAGCGGTGCGGCCACCGGGGGAGCGGTGCCCTCACGCACCCAGGTGTTCAGGTGCCGCAGCGCCGCCCGCAGCACGAAACGCTGCTGGCCGCGGTTCACCGGATCGGAGCAGCCCAGGTACTCCTCGAACGGACCCACCTGATGCAGGTCGGCGTGCGCCGAACCGGCCACCTCCCACGTGCGGACCAGATCCGAATCCGGTTGGCGGGCACGGTGGTAGCGGAAGTTGGTGAGCAGATCGGTTTCGGTCTGCACCGTGAACACCGGCACCCGCACACCCGCGTGGATCGGTGTCGCCGCACCCCTGAAGGTGTCGGTGACATCGACACCCGCACCCACCGGACCCAACGGGAGGCCGGCGAGCGCGCGGGAATGGATCAGGAAACCGTCGAACACGCCGTGCGCCGCGGCGAACGTATTGACGTAGGTGGTAAGCGCCATCGCCGACTGCGATTCACCCACCGCCAGCACCTTCTCGACGGTCAGGCCCGCCAAAGGATCGGCGGTGCGCACCGCGTCGGCGATGGCGGCGAACATGTTGTGGCAGTAGGCGTCACCGGGGTGATGGAGCGTCCCGTAGCGGTCCGGGTCCTTGGTGGCGAGGCTGTCGCCGCCGATACCCACCGACCCCGAACCGCCTTCGACGCCGGTGAACTGCGCCGACACCCCGACCCAGGCGTACCCGCCGCGCACCAATTCCGGTGCCACATACGTGTACTCGGCCGGGGCGTCGTTGCCGCTGCTCACATTCAGCCACTCCACCACCACGGTGCCGTTGAACGCCACGTCGTCGGCCGGACGCCGCACCAGGACCCGCGTCGTGAAATCCGCCGCCGCGACCGGGCCGTCGGGAGTGAGGCCCTCGACGGAACCCGAAGCCGCGTACTCGGTTTCGGTGTAGCCTGCCGCGGCCAGGTCGGGGCCCGGGACGGCGCTCAGCAATGAGCACCCTTTGCCTCCGGACAGCGGTTCGAATTTCATTGTTCTCCTGGTGGTTGGGGTGGTGGCTATTCGGCCGCCTTGGCCTGCTGCTTCTCGAAGTTCTTGATGACCTTGCCGAACATGAAGTGCATCTTGGTGCCCTGGGGCCAGCCGACGTAGTAGCAGAGGAACAGGGAGATCTCCTCCAACTGATGCGGGGTCAGCTCACCGTTGGACAGGGCCGCACCCGCCTGGATCTCGGCCACGTCCTCCTGGCCCGACGCTGCGAGCGCGCCGAACAGCAGCAGCCGGCGGTCGCGGTTGGACAGACCCTCCCGCGTCCACACAGTGCCGAACACCTGGTCGCAGGTGTGCTCGAAGTAGTCGCCCGGACCGTCGGACATCTCCCAGCCGTACACCTCCGACATCTTCGCCAGACCCTTCTTGCGGATCTCGGTCTGCTCGGGTTCGCTCACGCGGATTCTCCTTCGGTATGCGGGACGCCGATAGCGGCGGCGAAATCACGCAGGGCGATCTCGCCGAGCGGCAGGTCGACACCCAGGTCCTTGCCCAATTCCAGGGCCAGCGACAGGTCCTTCTCGCCCAATGTACGCACCGGAGCGAAGATGCCGTACCAGAAATCGTCGGACTCGATCGGAGCGGTGTTCTCGCGCAACATGATCGAGCCGGCGCCCCCGGTGATCGAGTCGGTGTGCCGAACCACCTTGCCCAGCTTGGTGATATCGATACCAGCGGCCTCGGCGAGGCGCGATGCCTCCGCGGTGGCGGTGAACGCGATGAAATGGAGCAGATTACGGGCCAGCTTCATCTTGGTGCCCGCACCCACCTCGTCGCCGGCATGCACCAGCATCTCCGCGGTCAGCTTGTACGGCTCCTTCAGTCGTGAATACGCCTCGCGCGGACCGCCGACCATCACCGCCAGCCGTCCCGACTGGGCGCCGATCGCGCCGCCCGAGATGGGGGCGTCGAGCACGACGACACCCTTCTCGGCGGCTTCGGCGGCCAGATCGATCGCCGTCTGCGGGCCGATCGTCGAATGGATCGCGATGATCGTGCCCGGGGCGGCCGCCGACAGCAGACCACCCTCACCGGCGATGACGGTGCGCACCTGGGCGTCGTTGAGGACGCAGATGCCGATGATGTCGGCCTTCGCGGCGAGGTCGGCAAGCGAATCCGCCTTGACCGCACCGGCGTCGACGAGCTTGGCGACGGCGTCGTCGGCCAGGTCGAAGACGGTCATGCCGCCCTCCCACTTGGCCAGGCTGGTGGCCATCGGGCCGCCGATGTTGCCCAGGCCCACATAGCCGAGGCGAATCGTGTTCTCGCTCATGCGCGGTACACCTGGCCGCCGTCGACGTTGAAGATCTGGCCGGTGATCCACGACGCCTCATCCGAGAGCAGGAACTTGAGCATGCCCACGTGATCCTCGGCCTTGCCGAAACGCTTGATCGGCAGCTTGCTGACCATGTCCTTGACGATCTCCTCCGGGGTGCTGGTGCGGGTGGCCTCGGTGTCGGTGGGGCCGGGAGCGATCGCGTTGACGCGGATCTTGTTGCCGCCCAGTTCGGTTGCCAGCTGGAAGGTGAGGTTGTTGATGCCGGCCTTGGCCAGGCCGTAGAAGCCGCTGTACATGTACGCCGCCGTTGACGACTGGTTGATGATGGCGCCGCCCTCGGTCATCTTCGGGTACACCGCGCGGGTCACGTTCAGCGCGCCGTCGAGATTGACCGACATGAACTTCTTGTAGTAGTCCCACGGGACGGTGATCAGGAAGTCCAGCTTCATGCCGCCGTAGATGGCGGCGTTGTTCACCAGGCCGTGCACGGGGCCGGCCTCGGCAGCGAATTCGGCCAGGGCGAGGGCGGATTCGGGATCGGAGACGTCGGTGTGGATGTAACGGCCACCGATGTCGGCGGCCACCTTCTCGCCGGCCTCGTCGTTGAGGTCGGCGATCACGACGGCGGCGCCTTCCTCGGCGAGGCCGCGGGCGTAGGCCTCGCCGATGCCGCCGGCGGCGCCGGTCACGATGATGTTCTTGCCGTCAAAACGTCCGGAACTCATGGGGGGTCTTCTTTCTGTTGGTGGTGGGGGACTCGGTTGTCTTGCGGGGTTTCGAGGTTCGTCGCTTGCGCTCCTCGCACCTCAACCGGCGTGGGGGTGGATGCGTCAGGTGTGGAAAGGTCGCCGGACCCGACGCGTCCCTCGCTCCTTCGTCGCTTCGGCCTCTGGGATGTCGCGCGAGCTTGCGAGCCGACCGCGTCAGACCGGGCGGGCGACGGCCTTGATCTCGAGGTACTCCTCGAAGCCGCGGACACCCATCTCGCGGCCGATGCCGGAGGCCTTGTAGCCGCCGAAGGGGACGTCGGCGGAATACCAGATGCCGCCGTTGATGCCCATCGTGCCGGTGCGGACACCGTCGACGACCTTGTTGATGCGGGCCTCGTCGGTGCCGTACACCATGCCGGAAAGCCCGTACGGGGAGTCGTTGGCGATGCGGATCGCGTCGTCGTCGCCGTCGTGAGCGATGATCACCAGGACGGGACCGAAGATCTCCTCCTGGGCGACGCGGGCCGAGTTCTCCAGGCCGGAGATCAGCGTCGGCTCGACATAGAAACCCTTGTCCTTGCCGGCGGGGCGGCTGCCGCCGACCTCGATGGTGCCGCCCTCCTCGACGGCCAGCTTGATGTAGGACTCGACCCGGTCGCGCTGGGTCGCCGAGATCAGCGGGCCGCAGATGGTGCCGGGGTTGGTGGGGTCGTTGGCGGCCAGCCCGGCCATCGCATCGCCGGTGGCCTTGATGGCGTCGGCGAGCTTGGCGCGGGGCACGAGCAGCCGGGTGGTGATGGCGCAGCCCTGACCGGCGTGGGTGACTACCGCGAACGCGGCCATCGAGCAGGCCGAACCGAGGTCGGCGTCGTCGAGGACGATGAACGCCGACTTGCCGCCCAACTCCAGGAACACCTTCTTGAGCGATTCTGCCGATGCTGCCATCACCTTGCGGCCGGTGGCCGTGGACCCGGTGAACGAGACGATGTCGACCCGGGGGTCGGACGAAAGCTGCGCGCCCACACCGTGATCGGAGGAGGTGACGATGTTGATGACGCCGGGCGGGAAGTCGGTCTCCTCGGCGATCACCTTGCCGACGAGCGCCGCGCACCACGGGGTGTCGGGGGCGGGCTTGAGCACCACGGTGCAGCCGGCGGCGAGCGCGGGACCGATCTTGGCGAAGTTGATCTGGTGCGGGAAGTTCCACGGGGTGATCGCGCCGACCACACCCACGGCCTCCGAGCGCAGCTCGCGATGGTTCTTGATGCCCATCGGCTTGGCCTCGCCCAGGTCCTGGACCCAGTCGTAGCTCTCGGCGAGGTCGGCGAAGTAGCCCAGGTCGGTGATCGGGCCTTCGAGTTGCGGGCCGTGGGTGAGGAACACCGGGCAGCCGACCTCGGCGACGGTCAGCTCGCGCAGCTCGTCCGCGTGGGCGAGCAGGGCGTCGCGCAACTGGCGTAGGCAGCGGGCCCGCAGAGCGTGATCGCTCGACCAGTCGGTGTTGTCAAAGGCGTTGCGGGCAGCGGCGATAGCGCTGTCCAT
>NZ_BAED01000011.1 GCF_000241345.1 Gordonia amarae NBRC 15530 | reverse complement strand
CACCGAACGCGCGAGCTGCGAACCGGATTACGAGGACACCGCCGGCGGCTGGCTCGACAACGTCATCAAGGCGATGAGCCACCACCACCCGCCCGCACCGGAGGCGCCCGCCGACCGGGTGGTCGTGGTCAGCGAACCCGCCGACTCGTCGGCGGCGCCGTCGATCCGTACCGGGTCGTTCTCCCGGAAGAACCCGTACGTCACCACGCTGACCCGCAATGTACGCCTCAATGCCGAGGGTTCGGCGAAGGACGTGCGCAACTTCGCCTTCCACCTGCCGTCGGACATCCTGCCGTACACCACCGGCGACGCGCTCGGGGTGTGGCCGCTCAACAATCACGGCCTCATCGACGAATGGCTCGACGTCACCGGCCTGTCCGGCGGCGAACCCGTGAATGTGTGGGGCGACGACATGACCTTCCGCCGCGCCCTGCGCGAACGTCTCGAGTTCGCCAAGATCTCGGCAGATTTCGTGCGCTTCGCCGCCGACCGCAACGGCTCGGACGAACTGCACGCCCTCGCCGCGCCAGGCAACAAGCAGAAGCTGAACGACTGGGCGTGGGGCCGCCAGCCCGTCGACGTGCTCGCCGAGTATCCCGTCGAGGCATCGCCCGAGGAGTGGGTGGACGTGCTCAAATCTCTCACTCCGCGCCAGTATTCGATCTCGTCGAGCCCGAAGGAGCGGCCCGATGAGGTGCAGCTGACGGTGTCGACGGTCCGCTACGACCATCGGGGCAAGCCACGCGGCGGCGTGTGTTCGACGTTCCTGGCCGACCACGCCGACGACACCCAGGACATCGGGGTGTTCGTCACCCATGCCGCCAATTTCGGGCCACCGACCGATCCCGACACCCCGATGATCATGATCGGCCCCGGCACCGGCATCGCCCCGTTCCGCGGATTCCTGCACGAACGCCAGGCCCTCGGACACGGCGGCCGCAACTGGCTGTTCTTCGGGGAACAGGTCTCGGCCACCGACTTCTACTACCGCGACGAGCTCACCTCGATGCTGTCCGACGGCCTGCTCACCCGCCTCGACGTCGCGTTCTCCCGCGACCAGGACCGCAAGATCTACGTCCAGCACCGCATGGAGGAACACGGCGCCGAACTGTACCGCTGGCTCCACGACGGCGCCCACGTCTACGTCTGCGGCGACGCCTCCCGCATGGCCAAGGACGTCGACCGCACCCTCAAGGGCATCGTCGCCCAGCACGGCAAACTCTCCCCCAAGAGCGCCGAAGCCTACGTCAAGGCCCTCGCCGCCGAGAAACGCTACGTCCGCGACGTCTACTGACCTCCCGCGTCACAAACCTCGTCCCGCTTATCGGTTATCGCGGTATCCGATAAGCGGGACGACGTTGTCGACGCGGGAAGGTCATGGGAGCAGGGTCGGCTGGTAGGCGGCGAGGAGCATGAGGGTGCAGGTGGCGGCGATCACCACGAGGCGACGCGCGATCTGCACCGCCGGACAGGACAGGAGTGCGAGGTTCATGCCCACACCGTGCGCCCACCCCCTTGGAGCCCACTTGGCACCCACTTGGGACCCCACAACCTGCCCCCGAGACCAACCACCAACCTTTCGCCACCTGACGCCTCCACCTCGAACTCACACCGGATCAAACGCGGAGATAAGCCACCGCCCACCCGCACGCTGCAACCCGACCCGGACACTGCTCGACGTCAGTTCGGCCTCCGGCTTGTCCTTGGAGGTGGTCGACTGGTTCACGAACACCAGCACCGTGGCCGCATCGGGCGACATCTTCTCCACCGCGGCCCGGCTCACGACGGCGCGGGTGGTGATCTGGTTCTCCTGCGCGGCGGGCTTGACCACCTTGTCGGTGAATTCCCGGTAGTAGGTGAGGAATTGGCCGGTCAGGTGGGTGCGTCCCTTCGCCAGATCGGCATCGAGCGTCTTGGGTGCGTACGACAGCAGTGCCGTGGTCCCCGCGTTCGCGGCGGCGACCACGTCCTTGCGGGCCGCGGCGTCCGTGGCCTGATCGTCCTGATGGACGGTGAAGTACATGGTCACCGCCGTCGCCACTGCCGCGACCATCACCACCGCCGCCACGAGCAATGTCAGGTTCCGCCGCAGCCTGGAACGCCATCCTGGGCCGGTCTTGCCGTCGCTCTCAGCGTCCGGAACGGCGCTCTCCACAGTTCCGGCGTTCTCCACGTCGTCGGCCGCATCGTCCACGGTGTCGGGGCGAGTCTCGTCTGTGAGGGTCATGGCACAAAATCCACCTTCGAAACCTTGACTGTTCCATTGACATCGGTCACCGACACCCGCAGCCGCCAGGTGCGCGGTTCCTGTTTGGCTCCGGCCGCGTTGGTGACCTCGGACGTCGCCGCCACCAGGACCGTCGCGGTGTCACCCTGGATCGATTCGAGGGCGGCCCCGGTGACCTTGCCCTTGGTGGTGACCTGTGATTTCTGGATCACCGACGTGAAGTCCTTGGACCTGTCGGTGAAGTCTTTGGCGAACTCGCCGGTCGAGCGTTCCACGATCCGCTTCACGTCGCGTTCGGCGTTGCGATAGTCGAGGGAGGTGATGGCCACGACCCCGAGTTCGGCCGCGTCGACGAACGTCCGCGTCCGCGCGGTGTCCTCGCCCGCCTGGTGATGCTGCCACCCGATGCCGGCCGCTCCCGCGAGGGCGGCGGCGCTGATCAGCAGGATGACGGTGAGCGCAATGCCCCGCCTGGTCGGGCGCCGGAGCACACCACCGAGAATCGGTCGTAGCCGCCCTGATTCCCTGACTTCCGGTGCGGCATCCGGGCCAGACCCGACTGACTCGGCGACAGGTTCCGGTTCCGGCTCAGCCACCCCGGCGCTGTCGATCGATGTATCACTCTCGGCCCCAGACTCTTTCGCCTCAACGTCCGGAACCACCTCAGCGGCGGCCGGTTCGGGGCCCCGGCCACGGGCGGCTCTGGCGCGCGCCCGGGCTACCTCGGCCCGCGCCCGGGCGGCCGCCGCCTCCGCCTCGGCGACAGCGGCCTGGGCCTGCGCCAGTTCGAGTTCGGCGACATCGGTGTCCACCGATTCGCCGGCTGTCAGTGTTCCCGTCAGCGTTCGGGTCATGAGCACTCC
Source organism: Gordonia amarae NBRC 15530 (assembly GCF_000241345.1). GTDB lineage: Bacteria > Actinomycetota > Actinomycetes > Mycobacteriales > Mycobacteriaceae > Gordonia > Gordonia amarae. The sequence goes on along the minus strand of NZ_BAED01000011.1, from coordinate 34,640 downwards.
CTCGGTCGATCGCTTCGTGTGCTGGTCATCGCGGCATCATCGCCTGCCACGTCGTGGGACTCTTACCGGTGAGTTCGGTTTGGCGATAGACGTTTCCGTCGGATCCCACATAACTGCCGTCACTCGGGTTGTAGGTTGCAGTCGCCACCGTCGGTGAAGCACTCGAGGTTGCCGGGGTCTTGCCGTACGACGACGGCCTGATCCCCTGCTTGAGCAGGTTCGGGTCCTTCGGGTACTTCCCGAACAGTGGCTGGCTGTTGGCCAGCGGCTTGTACTCCTCGTCGCTGTTGCACATCGCGGCGGTGGGGGCGCGTTTGCCGGGCTTGTTCTGGCACGGGAAGTTGCGCACCCCACGCAGGCCGATCGGACTGTTCTGCGGCAGTTTGCAGTACAGGCCGTCGGGGGTGTCGATGGTGGTGGTGTCCTCCATCGGCCGCCACTGCGACGGATCGAGGAACCCGACGGTGCACGCAGGCGGCTCCGACACCCCGCTGATGCGGAAAGTGCCCAGCCCCCATTGTGTTCCGTTGCGGTTGGGCTGCACGGTCTGGATCATCGCGATCGACGCCGGCAGCAGCACCAGGATCTGTTCGAGACCCGCGTTGTAGGTGACGGCGAGCTGCCCGAGGCTGGTGACATTCGACAGCAGCACCGGCAGCGTCAGTTTCACCGAGTCGAGTGTCTTGTTCACCTCGTCGGCGAATCCCGGTCCGGCGGACATCAGGTCCCGGATTTGCGGCACATTGGTCGAGAGCTGTTCGCTGACTCCGTCGAGGCCCGATGCCCATTCTCTGATCGCATCGAGACTGTCGGTCTGTGACCGCACCAGCGGCACCGAATCGCGCAGCAGCGTCGCCGTGTCGTCACCGTTGCCTTTGAGCCCCGACGCCAGCGTCGACGTCGAGTTGATCAGGGACTGCAGGTCGTAGCCACGGCCGCCCATCCCCTTGTTCAGTTCGTCGACCAGGGTGAACAGGTCGTCCTTCGGAATGCTGGAGACCAGGCCGTTCAGTTTCTCCAGCATCGGCGCGACGGGTTCGGGCACATCCACCCGGTCCGCCGCGATCCGCTCCCCGTCCCGCAGGTATGGCCCGCTGTCGGTGTCGGGTACCAGGTCGACATACAGCTCACCCATCGCCGACATGCTGCGGATGTTGGCGCGCAGGTTCTTCGGGATCTTGCGGTCACCTTCGATCGACAGGGTGGCGGCCACCCCGTCATCTGTCAGCTTCACCTCGGACACGCGTCCCACGTCCACGCCGCGGTAGCTGACGTTGGCGAACCTGTAGAGACCACCGGTGCGCGGCGCCTCCATCGTGACGGTGATCCGGCCGATACCGGCCTGGGTCTGAATCTGCATGTAGGAGAACACCATCAGCCAGCTCGCGACCAGTGCCAGCACCACGAACACGGCGAGCTGGATCTTGACGAATCTCGACAGGATCATCGCCCACCTCGCTTGGACCGCTGGATCGGGAAAAACAGCGGATTGTGCGTCGGCTTGCTCTTGTAGCCCGGATCGCCGGGGGCGAAGGCGATGGTTTCGTTCGGGTCGCCGAACGGCGTGCCGAGCAGCAGTTCCTTCTTGAGCCGCGGCACGGTCAGGTCGACGGTGGCGTGCAGGTTGATGTAGTCGCCGCGAACGGCGCGGTCGATGGTGCGCTGCCCGTAGGGGTACACCAGCCCGTACGCGACGGCGTCCCCGATCTTCGGTCCGACGTCGGCGATCGATTTGAGTGTCGGTTCCAGATGCCGCAGGTTGGTCAGCAGGTCGGCCTGTACCTCGTCGATGACGCCGGTAGCGGTGTCGCTGAACCCTTTCAGCTTGGTCATCGCGGTGGTGAGTTTGGGGGCCTGTTCGTCGAGCACGGCCAGCGCCGGCGGGATCTTACGCAGCGCCGTGGTGATCACCTCATCCTGATCGGCGAAAGTGTTGCTCAGTCTTTGTGTTTCCCGCATCAGCGTCACCAGGTCGCCGCGCTGGCGGTTCAGCGTCCGCACGAACCTCGACAACCTGCCGAGCAGTTGGCGGATGTCGCTCTCGCGCCCCACCAGCCCCGAGTTCATCGACTTGACGATCTCACCGAGCTGCCCGAGCCCGCCGCCGTTGATCACCGACGACACCGCCGCCAGGGTCTGCTCGGTGGACGGATACGACGACGACCGGTCCAGGGTGATCACCGATCCCGCGGGCAGCGCCCCGGTGGGTTTCTCACCGGCCGGCGGGTCGAGCGCGATGTGCATCGACCCGAGCAGGCTGGTCTGTCCCACCTTGGCGACGGCGTTGCCGGGCACCACGGTGCCGTTCTTGAGGTTGACGGTGACCTGCGCGTGCCAGTTGCGCACCCGCATCTCGCCGATGCTGCCGACCTCGACGTCGTTGATGAAGACCGGCGAATTCTGGGACAGGGTGCCGACATTGGCCACCTCGACGGTGATGGAGTAGTCGTCCGAGGAGTTGCCGACGGTGCCGGGCAGCGGCAGTGAGTTGACGCCGTCCCACTGGCAGCCGCCGACCAGCAGGGTCACGCTCACCAGAGCCGCGCCGAGCGCCGTCGCCCGGGTGTGCCGCCGCCGCATCACCGGCCTCCCTGTCCGGGCAGGAGCAGCTCGCGCCGCGACTTGGCCGGCTTGGTGGACCCGCCGGAATCGCTGTTGCCGGGGATCAGCCGCTTCTCGCTGTAGATGACGTTCTCCGGGTCCGGTCCGAGCACCGGGTTCAGCGGGAACGGCAGGTAGTTGAAGCTCAGCATCGACAGGATCGGGCCGAGATACTTGCGGCATTTCGCGGCTCCCTCGGCGGCCGTCAGGTTCTCGATGCTCGCGATCGACGAGCACACGAACTGGATCGGGTTGGAGAAGTTGTTGACCACGAACACCCCGGCCTGGGTTCCGGTGTCCGGGCTGTAGATGTTGTAGAAGTTCGACAGGTTGTTGGGGAACGCGTGCAGCAGTTGCTCGATCGAATCGTCGCTGTCCACCAGGTTCTGGGTGACCGCGGCGAGTCTGCGTACCTGTTCGGAGGCGCCGTCACGGTTGGCCACCACAAACCTGCGCACATCGGCCACCGCCCGGGCGAGTGTGGTCAGGGCGGAGTCGATGTCGGTGCGGCTGCCGTCGAGGACGGAGCTGACGGTGGCGAGCCGGTGTTCGAAGGAGGTGATCTGCTCGCTGCTGCTGCTGACCGCCTTCACCAAGAGCGACAGGTTGGAGATGGTGGTGGTGATGTTGCCGGTGTTCTCGCCGAGCAGCCGGGACAGGTCGGTGAGTTCGCGCAGGGCGCTGCTCATGGATTCGCCGTTGCCGTCGAGGGTGTCGGCGGCTGCCCCGATGAATCGGCCCACCACGCTGTCCGGGTTTCTCGCCGCGTCCTTCTCGTCGGGGCCGAGATCGGTGGCCAGACGGGTCAGTTGCTTCTTGATCTCGTCCCATTCCACCGGAATCTCGGTCCGCCCGAGGGGGATGATCGCGCCGTCCGCCAGGGTCGTGCCCGTGCCGCGATAGGACGGCGTGAGTTGCACGTAGCGGTTGGCCACCAGATTCTGGGCGATGATCACGGCTTTCGCCCCGGTGGGCACCTTGACGCCGCGATCGATGTCCATCGTCATCCGCACCGTGGTGCCCTGCGGGTGGATTCCGGTGATGGTACCCACCTTGACCCCGGCCACCCGGACGTCGTCGCCGACGTAAATACCTGTGGTCTTGGGGAATACGGCGGTCAGCGAGTGCGGTCCGGTGATCTCGCGGTAGCCCAGCGACGCCACGGTGAAGATCCCGATCGCCAGCAGTGCGGTGATCACCGCCGCGATGATGCGCCTTCTCATCGTCCACCCCGATTCCCCGGCAACGGAATGCCCCCACCGAGTCCGGGAATCTTGGCCTCCGGTTTGAGTCCGAACGCGCGGTCGATGAACGGCTGGAACAGCGGACCGGGCATCAGGTTGGCCACGTACGCCTGGTAGAAGGGTCCGCCCGAGACCGCCTCGCCCTGGGTGGTGCTGACCTTCACGAACAGCGGCAGCGCCTTGCTGATGTTGTCACGGTTCTTCTCCAGCATGGCCAGCACCGAATTGAGTTGTGTCAGTGTGGGTGCCAGTTGCTTCTCGTTGTCGGCCACCAGGCCGGTGAGTTGTTTCGCGACGGCTGTCACGTTCACCAGCAGCGACGAGATCTGCTCGCGCCGCTGCACCAGCACCCCGAGCAGCGAATTCGCGTTGAGGATCAACGTGTTGACCTTCTGCGCGCGTTGACCGATCACCCCGGTGATGTCGCTCGTGGCCGACAGCAGTTGACGCAGTGAGTCGTTGCGGGAGTTGATGCCGCGCGAGACGTCGGTGAGCGCGTCGAGGGTGGGTCCGAGGTCGGGACTGATGGCGGTCATCGTGTCGGTGAGCACCTCCAGCGATGCGTTGAGCTGCTTGGTGTCGATGTCGGTGGCGTTGGTGGTGAGGTCGTCGACGGCCTCGTTCAGCGAGTACGGGGACGCGGTGCGGGTCACCGGGATCACGTCCGACGGGAGCAACGTTCCCGCACCTTTCGGTTCGACGGTGACCAGGCGTTGTCCCAGCAGCGATCCGGTACGGATCTGCACCGCGGTGTCACGGCCGAGCCGGGTGTCGGTGTCGACGGTGAAATGGACCCTGGCCAGCCCGTCGTGGAGTTCGACCTCGGACACCGTGCCCACCCGCACGCCCGACACCATCACGTCGGCGCCGGCGGTGAGTCCACCGGCCTCCTCGAAGTCCGCCTGGTAGGTCATGCTGGTGAACCAGGCGCCCACCTTGGCCGTGTTGAGTCCGGCCAGCACGGTGAGGATGAGCAGGGTCAGGCCGATGAGGCCCGCCCGGACGAGGCCACTGCCGCGATATCTATGCATTGTCGGCGCACCTTCCGTGCGTCTGCTCGATCCACGGCAGCGTGAGGACCTTGCCCGTCGGATCGGATACCCGGACCGTCACCGCGCATACGTAGTACTGGATGAAGTTGCCGTAGGTGCCCGTGCGGACGAGTTTGCGGAAGTTCTCCGGCGCCCGGCCCAGGGACTTGTCGAGGGTGTCCTTGCTCTTGTTCAGATTCGGGGCCAGGCGCGAGAGTTGATCGACGTTCGCCGCGAGCGTCGGGCGGGCCTGGGTGAGCAGGTTTGCCACGGTGGCGGTGCCGTTGTCGAGCGAGGCGATCGCGTTGCCGATCGGATCACGTTGTGCGGCCAGCTTTCCGATCAGCCCGTCGAGCCGGTCGATGGTCTCGCCGAACCTCTTGCCGTCCTTGTTGAGGGTCACCATCACGGTTTTGAGCTGCTCGATGACCTGCTCGATGACACCGATGTTGTCGCCGAGGGTGTTCAGCAGTGACGAGCTGCCCTGGAACAGGGTCGACACGGTGGTGGTCTGTCCCTGGAAGACGTCGAGGACGGCGCCGCTGAGGGCGTTGACCTGTTTCGGTTCGAGTCCGGCGATCACCGGCTTGAGGCCGCCGAGCAGCACGTCGAGGTCGAGCGCGGGGGTGGTCCGCTCCATCGGGATCTGTGCGCCCGAACGCATGAGGGATGGCCCCTTGCCCTCGGTGATCTCCAGGTAGCGGTCGCCGACGAGGTTCAGGTAGCGCACGGCGGCACCCGAATCGGCCGGCACCGGCAGCGCCTTGTCCACGTCGAAACTCACGTGCACCTGGTTGTTGTCGTCGAGGGTGACGTCGCGGACGGTGCCCACCCGCACGCCGGCGATGCGCACGGTGTCTCCGGAGACGAGGCCGGAGGCGTCGGCGAAGACCGCACGGTAGCGGGTCACATCGCCCGAGCGTTTGTCGCTGAACACCAGGAACAGGAAGGCGCCCAGCACCAGCATCACCGTCACGAACGCGGTGAACTTGACGGTGGTCGCGTCGAATCGCCTCCTTCTCGACTGGGATTTCATCGCGGCGCTCCGTCCGTGATGGGACCGAACAGCATCTGGTGCAGGCTTTCGGTGTTGAGCTGCAACGACTTCCGTCCGGTGTGGAACTTGTCGGCGCCGGTGTCGGCGATCAGGAAGGGTGAGCGCTGCTGATATTTGATCGGCATTCCCATGCATTGCGGGCCGCCCTTGGCACCCACCTTCGGGAGGTCGTTCATGTTGTACGGTTCGATACCCCACAGGAAGTTGGCCGACAGCCCGAGACCGGGCACGTCCGCGGGCGGTGATACCGCCAGATCCGCGAAACCTTCGAGCGAGCAGTTGAGCGCCTCGCTGTATTCGTCGGTGAGGGCTGTGGTGGGCACCAGCAGGCGCAGTACCTTGGCCAGGGCCGATCCGTTGTCGCCGAGCACCTTCTTGCCCGTGTCCGACAGCCCGATCACGCTGGTGAGGAACGCGTCCAGTTTCTGCTGGTCGGTCACCACCGCGTCGCTGACAGTGCTGGTGTTGCGCATGATATTCAGCAACGGAAGGCTGGAGTCGGCGTACACCTTCATCACGTCCGGTGTCTGCCGAAGCAGCGCCCGCAGCGAGGGGAGCTGCGAATTGACCCGTCCCAGAAAGGTGTTCATGTCCACCAGGGTCTGCCCGAGGGCGTCGCCGTGGCCGTTCAGGCCGGTCGCGATGGCGCTGAGCGCGGAGTTGAGCTCGGCGGGCCGGATCTGTGCCAGCACCTCGGTCAGATCCTGGAAGACCGTGTTCACCTCGACCGCCACGTCGCGTGCCGACAGGTGTTGTCCCGCCCGCAGATGGCTGCCCGACGGCTGCGACGGCATCACCAGCTCAACGCTTTTCGCCCCGAACACGGTGGGCGCGGCGATACTCACGCCCACGTTCGCCGGGATCCTTTCCAGTTGATCGGGTTCCATCGCCAGCTTGATGGTGGCGGTGTCGTCGTTGTCGTACCGGATGGCGGCGACGCGTCCGACGGTGACGCCCCGCAGTTGCACCTTGGCGTCGACGTCCATCACCAGACCCGCCCGCGGTGCCTGGACCGTGACGGTGTCGGTGCGGGAGGTGGCGCCGGTGAACATGGCGATGGCGGTGGCCACCAGGGCGATGACCACCACGACCATGCCCAGCCCGGCCAGCGGCCGTATCACGTCATTACTTGTCCGCATACCCTAGCCCGACAGGTTGAAGTTTCCGTTGGACCCGTAGATCGCCAGGGCCACAAGCAGAGTCACGGTGACCACCGCGACCAGGGAGGTTCGGACCGCGTCCCCCACGGCCACCCCCACGCCCGACGGTCCGCCGCTCGCGTAGAAGCCGAAGTAGGTGTGGATCAACAGGATCGCCAATGCCATCACAAAGGCCTGCACGAACGACCACACCAGGTCGGTCGGGTTGAGGAAGGTGGAGAAGTAGTGTGCGTACAGTCCCGAGGACTGACCGAGCAGCACCACCGTGGTGAACTGGCAGGCGGCGAACGAGGCGATGAGCGCGATCGCGTACAGCGGCGCGATCACGATCATGCCGGCGGCGATCCGGGTGCCCACCACGTACGAGATCGGGTTGATCCCCAGCGATTCGAGGGCGTCGATCTCCTCGTTGATGCGCATCGCGCCCAATTGCGCTGTCGCACCGGCTCCGAACGTGGCGGCCAGACCGATCCCCACCACCACCGGCGCGGCGATCCGCACGTTGATGAACGCCGACAGGAATCCGGTGAGGGCTTCGATGCCGATGTCGCCGAGCGAACTGTAGCCCTGCACCGCAAGGGTGCTTCCCGTGGCCAGGGTCAGGAATCCGACGATCACCACGGTGCCGCCGATGAGCGCCAGATTGCCGGCACCCATGCTGGTCTCGGCGATGAGACGGATCGTTTCGCGCCGGTGATGCACGGCCGCGTGCGGCACGCTGCGCAGCGCCCTGGCGTAGAAGATCGCGTGATCGCCGAGGCGCCCGAGCATTCCGACGGGCCTGCGGACCTCACGTGCCAGACGTGGGAACCGGACACTCGGGATCTGCGACGGGATGACAGCCATGGTCGATTTCCTATCCCAGTTGCACGCCGACGGCGGTGATCACGACGTTCACCACGAACAGCGCGATGAACGCGTACACGACGGTCTCGTTGACGGCATTGCCGACCGATTTGGCGCCCCCGGTGACGATCAGCCCGCGATAGCAGGCCACGATCCCCGCGATCAGCCCGAACGACAGGGCCTTCACCGAGGAGATGATCACCTCCTGAACGCCGGTGAGCAGGGTGATCCCTGCCGCGAAGGCGCCCGGGTTCACCCCCTGCACGAACACGGAGAACACATAGCCACCACCGATGCCGATCATGCACACCAGGCTGTTGAGCAGCACCGCCACCAGACCCGATGCCAGCACCCGGGGGGTGACCAGGCGCTGCACCGGGTTGATGCCGAGTACCTCCATCGCGTCGATCTCCTCGCGGATGGTGCGCGAGCCCAGGTCGGCGCACATCGCGGTGGCGCCGGCACCGGCCACGATGAGCACGGTCACCATCGGCCCCACCTGGGTGACGGCGCCGAACGCGGCACCCGCACCGCTGAGGTCGGCGGCGCCGAGCTCACGCAGCAGGATGTTGAGGGTGAAGCTGACCAGCACGGTGAACGGGATGGCCACCAGCACCGTCGGGATCAGCGACACCCGGGCCACGAACCAGGACTGTTCGATGAACTCCCTGGTCTGGAACGGCCTGCGGAAGGCGAACCGGACGGCGTCGGCGGTCATCAGGAACAACCCGCCGATCGCCTTGAGAGGCCCCGACGAGTACCGGGCGACGATGCCGCCCCGCCTCGATGCGGTGTTGGTGCTCATACCTCTCCCCTTGCAGCGGTGGTTGTCTCGGTCGTGTTCGCGGTGCGCTACTTGAGGCAGGCGCCGGCGTCGACGGGGAGGGTGACACCGGTGATGTACCGGGACTCGTCGGAGGCCAGGAACAGCGCGGCGTTGGCGATGTCCTCGGGTTCCACCCACGGCACCGGCAAGGTGTTCATCATCTGCGACAGCGGCGCGAAGTCGTCGGGTCCGGGGTGTTCGAGGTCGGGCCGGAACATCTTGTAGGTGGCCTCGTTCATGATCATCGCGGTGTTGACCTGTGTGGGGTGCACCGAGTTGACCCGGATGTTGCTCTGCGCCAGCTCAAGTGCCAAGGTCCGCATGATGCCGATGACTCCGTGCTTGGCCGCCACGTAGTGCCCGCAGAACGGGTACGACTTGAGGCCACCCACCGAGCTGGTGAGCACGATCGACCCGCCCCGGCCACCCGCGACGATGTGCGGGATCGCCACCTTGGCGGTGTGCCAGACGCCGGTGAGGTTGACATCGATCATGTCCTGCCAGGTCTTGGAGTCCATGTCTCCGAGACTCGCTCCACCGGTGGCGATTCCGGCGTTGGCCACCACGATGTCCAGGCGGCCGAGCTGCTCGACACCCGATTTGACGGCCTCGGTCAGGCCGTCGAGGTCGCGGACATCGACCTTGGCGGTGACCACCCGGCGGTCCTGCGCCTTGACCAGTTCCGCGGTCTCGGCCAGGTCTTCCTCGCTCGACAGGTCGAACGGCACCCCGTCGATCGGCGCACACACGTCGATCGCGATGATGTCGGCGCCCTCCTGCGCCAGCCGGACCGCATGCGCACGTCCCTGCCCACGGCCCGCGCCGGTGATGAAGGCAACCTTGTCCGCTACCCGTCCAGTCATGAATCCTCCTGTGTGCCTACCGATGTGATTGTCAGATGTCGTTGTTCGAGAATTGCCGTCAGAACGTGGCCGGCAAGGTGTCCCAGCCGCGGACCGTGGACGTCGGCGACAGCGCCGCGTTCGCCAGGTCCACCTCCCATTCGGGGAACCGCTTGAGAATCTCCTCCAGCGCGATCCGGCCTTCGAGCCGGGCCAGCGCCATCCCCAGGCACAGGTGACGGCCCGCGCTGAAGGTGAGGTGTGCCTTGATGTTCCGGTGGATGTCGAACGAATCGCCGTCCGGGAACTCGCGTGAGTCGCGGTTGGCCGCGGCGAGCAGCAGCAGCATCACGCTGCCCTCGGGAACGGTCTGCCCGTAGTACTCGACGTCGCGGGTCACGTAGCGGGCGACATGCGGCGCGGGCGGCTCGAAACGCAGGAGTTCCTCGATCGCGTTGGGGATCAGCGACGGGTCCTGTGCCAGTTCGCGGCGCTGGTCCGGATGCTCGGCCAAGACCTTTCCGGCCCAGCCGATCAGCCTGGTGGTGGTTTCCGCACCCGCACCGGCCACCACGTTCAGGTAGGTGAGCAGTTCCTCGCGGCGCAGCCGGCGGACCACCCCTTCCTCGTCCTTGAACTCGACGTTGAGCAGTTCGGTCATGATGTCATCGGACGGGTGCTCGGCCCGCCAGTCGATGTACGCCTCGAAGTTGTCGGCGGTGGTCATGCCCTCCTCGGCGGCCTTCATCGGCTTGCCGTCCTCGGTGCGCATCTGGTCGTTGGCGAAGTCGCGGATGATGCTCTGATCTTCCTCGGGGATGCCCAGGAGCATGCCGATCACCTTCATCGGCATCTGCGAACCGAGGTCCTTGACGAAGTCGAAATTGCCGGTACCCACCAGCGGGTCGAGGCAGGCGGCGCAGTACTCCCGGATCTGGTCTTCCAGGCCCAGCACCTTCTTGGGGGTGAACATGCGCGACAACAGTTTCCGGTGGATGTCGTGGATCGGCGGATCCTCGAAGATCACCACGCCGGGAGGGATCGGGATGTTGGCCTTGATCAGTTCGATGATGGCGCCGCGGGCGGAGCTGAACGTCTTGAAGTCGACCAGCGCCGCATTGACATCGGCGTACCGGCTCAGCGCGTAGAAGTCGTGATCGGCATTGTAATAGAGCGGCTGCTCCTCGCGGATCGCGGAGAACGCCGGATACGGGTCGGCATTCAGCACCAGATCGTAGGGGTCGTACTTCACGGGGTTCGCAATGCTCTGACTTGCGGTACTGGTCACGGGATGGCCTCTCACATGGGCTGTTGCTGGCGGGAAAGTGCTTGTTGCCGTTTACTGTCGGGTCTCGGTCGCCGGTTCCCCGGCTGCGGTCGCCTGCCGGGCCGCGTCGGCGGCGGCCACGTAGGAGAAGATCACCGACGGGCCGATCGTCGCCCCGGCGCCGAGGTACTTGCGGCCCATCACCGATGCCGTGCAGTTGCCGGCGGCGTACAGGCCGTCGATCACCGCACCGTCGGTGTTCAGGACCCGGCCCGCCTCGTCGCACAGCAGTCCGCCGTTGGTGCCGATGTCGCCGGGGTACATGGCGACGGCATAGAAAGGCGCCTTGGAGATCGGGCCGAGGCAGGCGTTGGGCTGGTGGGTGACATCGCCCTGGTAGCGTTCGTGGTCACCTTCGCCGCGGTAGAAGTCCTCGTCCACACCGGTTTCGGCGAAGCCGTTGAACCGTTCGACGGTGCGGGCGAGCGCTACCGGGTCGATTCCGCACTGCCGGGCCAGGTCGTCGAGGGTGGCGGCCTTCTTCATCACCCCGTCGGCGATCCACTTGCGCGGGGTGATCCCCGGTGAGGCGGTCGCGAAGGTGTAGTTCGAACGATGCCGGGAGTCGATGATCAGCCACGACGGCAGCGCACCACCGGCCTTCTTCTCATGCGCGAACATGAGCTGACCGGCCTCCTGATAGGCGATCGCCTCGTTGAAAAACCGATTCCCGTGTGCGTCGACGATGATCGAGTGCGGTTTGCAGCGCTCGGACAGCGTCATCGACGGGGTACCGTCGGCGAGGAGCCAGGACGGCATCCACCAGCCCTCGTCCATCATGTCAGTGGCGGCTCCGAGACCCATCGCCAGCCTCAGCACCTCGCCGGTGTCACCGGGATTGGCGGAGGTCCACTCCACCCGGCCGGGCTGATCCGCCGAGAACTCGTCGCGCATCTGCTGATTACGGGAGAATCCGCCGGCGGCCAGGAGCACACCACCGCGTGCCTGAACCCGGATCGGCTTGCCGCCCTTGATGAGAACCGCCCCCACCACTCGGCCGTCGGTGACCACGAGTTCTTCGAGCGAGGTCTTGGTCCACACGGGAACCCCCCGCCTACCGAGCGCCTTGAGCAGATGGGCGATGAGCGCGGCACCGTTGGTGACCAGCTTCTTGCCCCGCAGCCGGCCGCCGACGGTACGCCGCATCACCCGAGCCATCACCGACATCCCCACGCGGGTGCGGAGATTGGAGACATATCCGGCCTCATAGGTGTACATGGTGAGGTTCCCGGCCACCGGCGGCCGCAGCAGCGTGGCCTGCTCCCCCAGCTCCCGGGTGTCGAAGGCCACGGCCTCGACCGACCGGGACCGCGCGTGTCCGCCGACAACCCCGCGTGCGCCGGAGTAGTAGTCGCTATAGCCCTCGCAGCGCAGGAACTCCACCCCCTCGGACTCGAGAAAGGTGAACATGTCGTTGCCCGCCGTCACGTAGGTCTCCCGCCGCGCCTGCGACGACGCCGGCGAGCATTCGTCGGCCTTGCCCACCACCGAGTCGAAGTAGGCGCGGGCGTCGTCGAGCGAATCCGGGACACCCTCCCGTTTCATCAGCGGGTTGTCCGGTAGCCAGATGATGCCGCCCGACATACCGGTCGAGCCACCGATCATGTCGGACTTCTCGGCGACCACCACATCGAGGCCGAGGGCGGCGGCACGCAGCGCGCCCACCAGCCCACCGCCCGATCCGATCACCAGGAAGTCCGTGACGTGGTCCCATTCGGGCATTGCGATCCTCGTTCGTTGAGTCGTTGCTTGACTGAAAAGCTCAGCGGTGAGCGATGATCCGGCCGGCTACCAGGTGACCGGCAGCGCGTACACGCCGTAGGCGAGCCGGTCGGACTTGTACTCGATCTCGTCGGGTGCGCATGCCACGGCGAGGTCGGGGGCGTGCCGGAAAATCGACTTGAAAACGATCTGCAGCTCGGCACGAGCCAGCATCATGCCGATACACTGATGCGGACCGAAACCGAACCCGGTGTGCTGCACCACATTACGTCGTAGATCCAGGGTCTGAGGGTTCTCGAAGGCGCGAGGGTCCCAGTTGGAGGAGGCCAGTTCGACGATCACCCCGTCGCCGGCCTTGATGGTCTGGCCGGAGATCTCGATGTCCTCGACGGCGATGCGGCGCTGCCCGTTGTGGATAATTCCCAGGTAGCGCATCAGTTCCTCGACGGCGTTGGCGATCACGTCCTCGTCGTCGGTGTCCTTGATGATCGCGAGTTGATCGGGGTTCTGCAGCAGCGCGAGCACACCGAGGGAGATCATGTTGGCGCTGGTCTCGTGGCCGGCGATGAGCAGTCCCAGGCCCATCTGTGCGGCCTCGGCGGCGTCGATCTCGCCGTCGCGGGCGCGGATCGCGAAGTCGCTGATCACATCGTCGGTGGGTTCGGCCATCTTCTTTTCCACCAGCTCGTACATGAACATGAACATGGCCGCGAAGGCCTCCATGTTCTGTTCGGGTGTGGCGTAGCGGTCGACGCTCTTGACCGCGTTCTCCTGGAAGAAGTCGTGATGCTCGTACCCGATACCCAGCATCTGCGAGATGACGATCGACGGCAGCGGCAGCGCCAGTGATGTCACCAGATCGGCGGGCTTGGGACCGGCCAGCATGTCGGCGATCAGCTTGTCGGTGGTCTCCTGCAGGAACGGCCGCAGCGCGTTGACCCGCTTGGGGGTGAACGCCTTGGTCATCATCCGGCGGAAGTGCGAGTGCTCCTTGCCATCACTGTTGAACACCGACTTGGGGCGCATGGCGACATTGGCCTTCATGCCCTCGTTCCAGTGCGGAAAGCCCTCCCTGGACTCGTCGACACTGATCCGGGAGTCCTTGAGCAGCGATTTGAGTTCGGCCAGACCGGTGATCAGCCACGGCGTGGAGCCGTCCCAGATCTCCACCTGGCTCACCGGGTTCTTCTCCCGCAGCAGGCGGGTGCCCTCCGGTGGCGCGAACGGACACCGCATGTCCCGGTCCATCGGGAAGTACGGGGTGTCGTTCTGGACTTCTGTGGCGGTCTCGGTCATGCGGAGCATCCTCGATCCTTGATTCATGGGGCTGTCGGGTGTGGTCGCGCGCAGGGCGGTCGCACGAAATGTCTTGCGGCCACATCGTTCCGGTGTTCTGTCCGGACTCTTTTCGAAAGCAGTTGAAGCAGATACCGGGTCTGGTGTCCAGATGCTATGGACCCTTCCGGCCGATCTGCGATCGCCGGTCCCACTCATCGGTCAACAGCAGATCGGGCCGGCGCCGGAGTAGGCGCCGGCCCGGCGTCGTCAGGACTTTTGTGACGCCGAGGCGCCCACGAGCCGCGAGTCACCGGAGTCGGGCCGCGAATCAGCGCCCGCCTTCAGTTTGTTGGGCGGTCCGGCGACGGTGCCGCCGTCCACCGGGAGCAGGGTGCCGGTCACGTATGCGGACCGATCGGAGGCGAAGAACAGCGCGGCGTTTGCCACGTCCTGCGCGGTCCCCTCGCGGGCCAACGGCCGGTTGGACGCCATCACGGCCCGCACCATCGTGAGGAACGCGTCGACATCGGCACCCATCTTGGCGGCCGACGCGGCCAGGATCGGGGTGGGGATGTTGCCGGGTGCGATGGTGTTGACCCTGATGTTCTGCTCGGCCAGCTCGATGGCCACCGACTTGGAGAAGTGGATGATGGCGGCCTTCGACGCCCGGTAGGTCATCACGGCGCCGCCGGCCTGGATGCCGCCGATCGAGGAGATGTTGACGATCGAGCCGCCGCCGGTCTCGGCCATGTGCCGCGCCGCGGCCTGGGTTCCGGCCATCGTCCCCAGCAGGTTGGTGTCCACGATGCGATGGAAGTCGGCCAGGTCGTCGTCGAGGAAGTTCTGGTGCATGGTGCCCGAGACACCCGCGTTGTTGACCATGATGTCGATGCGCCCGTGGGCGGCTACGACGTGATCGATCAGCGCGGCGATCGCGGCGGGATCGGAGACGTCGACACGGACGAACTCGGCGGCATCCCCCAGTCGTTCGGCCAGCGCGGCTCCACCGGCCTCATCAATGTCGGCGACCGTCACCTTCGCCCCTTCTGCGGCAAACTTCTCGGCAATTCCTTCGCCGAGCCCGGAAGCCGCACCTGTGACTACTGCGATTTTTCCTGACAATTCTTCGGCCATTGTGGCCACCCTTCGAAAGTCGATATGGCACGAGAAATATCGATGAGTCACCGATGTTCACCATTGATCCGGAGTTCGGGTGATTCTGCGACGCAACAGCCCGGGGCCACCGCTCCCGGACGAGGCAGGTCCATCCGTGTTGACGGCGGGCACGCCGGTTCCCACCCGGACGCGGAAGGTGTACTCACTCACGATCAGTTCATGGTGTGGTGTACGTCTCATCCACGACTAGCAGACTCGCAACCAGGCGATAATTTGTCAAGCGATTGATTGAACTTGTACGCTGAGGCACCACCACCGCAGACCGGCCGGACCGAACGTCCACCCGCTGCGTACGCTTGATCGAGCCGTGATCAGCACCATCAAGCAAGGATGAAGCGCCGCAACCGTGACCACACAGCGCCGGCCGGAGTTCCTTCACCTGAGCCATCGACACCCAGACCAGGGCCGGCCCAGTAAACTTTCTTCAATGACGCAAGGTACGGTCACCGGCCGCGGCCGCCCGCCCGCGAGCCCCGCATCGGCGACCGGCCCCACACGAGAGAGGCAGGGTCACCGAGCATGACGAGCAACCTGCGCGACTCCCAGGACACCCCCACCGGAACCGGCGGTACCGCCAGGCCCGCCACGCGTCGCAGCAGCAAGAAGGAAGCGACGCGGGAACTGATCCTCGACACCGCCGAACGCCTCTTCGCCGAGCACGGCATCTACGCCGTATCCAACCGGCAGATCGCCGAAGCCGCTGGTCAGGGCAATACCGCAGCCGTCGGCTACCACTTCGGCAGCCGGGCCGACCTCATCGAGGCGATGGTCTCGCGGTTCCACAACAGCGTCGAACCCGCCCGTGAGGCCATGCTCGCGCAGATCGCCGGCTCTCTCAACGTGCGCGACTGGCTCGACTGCCAGGTCCGCCCCATCACCGACCGTTTCGACGAGATCGGCACCCCCACCTGGTTCGCCCGGGTCGGCACCCAGATGATGACCGATCCCGAGCTCCGCGACATCCTGATGGAGTCGTCCTTCGCGCAGTCGCCGTCGTTGCGCGCATCGATGGACGGACTGCTCAAGTGCCTGCCGTTCCTGCCCGTGCAGGTTCAGCCCGAACGCGTCGACTGCTCGATGTTCCTGATCATCCAGATGTGCGCTCAGCGCGAGCGTGCGATCGCCAACGGCGAGCCGACGATCCGGGCGTCCTGGTCAGAGATGGCCACCGGCCTCGTCGACATGCTGGTGGGCGTCTGGACCGCGCCTGTCACACCTGTGTAGTCACCTCGAATCCCCTCACACCGCCTCTGGCCTGCGGATCACCGCAGGTCAGAGGCGTTTTTCGGATCCACACACAGTTAAATCAAGCACTTGATTGACTTTCACCGTGTGATGCGGTTCACTTGGGACATAGGTCACCGGTGATCGACACCGAACGACCTTGACCGGGCCCCACGGGCCATGCATACCAACCTTCCCAACCACAGGTAACGACGACCACCGGCCGGACTGCCGGCCCCCGGGCCGTTCCGCCCTTCCACCGTTTCCGGCATTTTCGTCGAATAGTTTCCGTAAACCATTCCGCGCCACCTGCTCGCGAACGATTCGGACATTCCGACTCATTCCGCGACCGATATCAAGGGATCTGAGCGAGTACATGACCGACATTTCCGGCACCAAGGACGCAACCGGCACAAACGGCACAACGTACGAACCGTCCAGCGCCGAAGAAATTATTCTGTATTCGAAGGATCCGGCGACAAAGATCGCCACCATCACTTTCAACCGGCCCGATCATCTCAACGCCCCCACGGCCGACGCCCGGCTGCGGTACGCGGACCTGCTGCACCGCGCCGAGATCGACGACGATGTGAAGGTCGTGGTCATCCGCGGTGTCGGTTCCAATCTCGGCTCGGGGGCCGATATCCCCGAGGCGATGGCCATGTCGATGGATCCGACGGCCAGTGGCTGGCTGCGCGAGCTGCGGGTCGACGACGACTCCGCCGTCAACTTCCCGCCGCTGGGCTCGTTCCGGCATGGCGCCGCCATCACCAACTGGTATGCCAACGCGGCCGCCGGTTGCCGGAGCCTGCAGGAGTTCAAGAAGATCTCCATCGTCGAGGCCAAGGGCTACTGCTACGGCTGGCACTTCTATCAGGCCGCCGACGCCGACCTCGTGATCTCCTCGGACGACACGCTTTTCGGGCATCCGGCGTTCCGGTACATCGGTTTCGGCCCGCGTATGTGGACCTGGGCGCAGACGATGGGCATCCGCAGATTCCAGGAGATGGTCTTCACCGGGCGCCCGTTCACCGCGCAGGAGATGTACGACTGCGGCTTCGCCAACAAGGTGGTCTCCCGCGACCAGCTCGAGGCCGAGGTGGACAAGTACGCGCTGGCGTGCGCACGCAACCGCCCCGCCGACACCATCTTCATGCAGAAGATCTTCTTCGAGCTGATGAAACAGAACCAGGGCGAATACATGGGCAGCATGCTCACCGCACTGTTCGAGACCATCGGCAACCACGCCAAGCCCGACGCGCAGGAACTCACCCTCGACGAGGACACCCTGTCGGCCGGAATCAACAACGCGGTCAAGGATTTCGACGAGGGTTTTCCGCCTGACTTCCGGCTCAGCAAGTCCGCTCGCCGGCGCGCCGAGTAAACGCGCCGTTCCCCGATCTCAGACCGTCAGTTACGGAAGGCCCCCGAATGCCCGCACCGGCCCCGCTTCACCAGTACCTCATCGTCGACCTGTCCGCGGGCATCGCGGGCGCCTACTGCACCAAGATCCTCGCCGACGGCGGCGCCGAGGTCGTGAAAATCGAATCACCGGACGGTGATTCGCTGCGCACCTGGTCCGCATCGGGCGCCTCCATCGACGCGGGCACCGACGGGGCGTTGTTCTCCTACCTCTCCTCATCCAAGAAGAGCGCCGTGATCGGCGTCGACGAGGCCGACCGGCTCACCGCACTGCTGCACTCCGCGGACGCGGTGATCTGGTCGCGGGAATCCCCGTTCGCGGCGGTCGAGTCCCTGACGCCCGCGGCGCTGCTGGCCGCCCACCCGCACCTGGTGGTCACCACGATCACCCCGTTCGGCCTCGAAGGTCCGTGGAGTGACCGTGCGGCAACCGAATTCACCGTGCAGGCATGGTCCGGCGGTGTGGTCGGTCTCGGCCGTGGCGCCCCCGACCGGGCACCGATCCACATCGGCGGCCAGATCGGCGAATGGTTCGGCGGTGCGTACGCTTCCGCGGCCACCCTCGCCGCCCTCCGCTCAGCCGCGTCCACCGGCCGGGGACAGATCGTGGACCTGTCCAAGCTCGAGACCGCCGTCGCCGGCCTGACTTACCACCCCGTCACCTTCCTGGAGCTGCGGGAACGGCCGTTCCGGTCCGAACGGTCGATCTTCGTGCCCGGTGTCGCCCAGGCCGCCGACGGCATGGTGGCTCTCGGTGCGGCCACCGCGCAGCAATGGTCGGATCTCTGCGTGCTCGTCGGCCACCCCGAATGGGTGGATCCCGATGCGCCGCTGGCGATCACCGCCCGTGCCGGTGAGCTCGCACCGCAGATCTACGAGTGGATCGCCGAGCGCACCGTCGAGGATGTCGCCGAGCAGGCCACCGCCTTCCGGATTCCCAACTCGCCGGTGGTCAACGGCGCGAACGCCACCGACATGGCTCACTTCGGCGAACGCGGCACCTTCGTCAAGAACCCGACCGCGGGATTCAGCCAGCCCGACCGGCCGTACACGATGAGCGCGTTCGACCTGCCCCGGCCGGAGGCCGCGCCCCGCCTCGGCGAACACACAGCGATCCTCACCGAGAAACGAGAAGCCAAAGCCGCCAAGTACACCGGCGAATCCATCGGGCTGCCGTTCGAGGGGATGCGGGTGCTCGACATGACCGCGTTCTGGGCGGGCCCCTCCTGCAGCCACATCCTCGCCACCCTCGGCGCCGAGGTCATCCACCTCGAATCGACGTCGCGTCCGGACGGCACCCGGATGATCGCCGGCGTCCCGATGACCGACGAACTGTGGTGGGAGAAGTCGCCGATCTTCTCGGGCCTGAACACCAACAAGAAGAGCATCACCCTCAACTTCCAGACCGAACGCGGCCAGGAACTGCTGCGTGAGCTGATCAAGACCTGCGACGTGCTGGTGGAGAACTACACCCCGCGCGTGCTCGACCAGATCGGCCTCGACTACGAATCGGTCAAGGCGCTGCGAGACGACATCATCATGGTGCGGATGCCCGGTTTCGGTCTCGACGGGCCGTGGCGCGACAAGGCCGCCTTCGCCTACGTCATCGAGGACGCCTCCGGCCTGACCTGGCTGACCGGTCATCCCGATCAGAACCCGGTGGAGCCGTACACGATCGGCGACCCGAACGCCGGCATCCACGCACTCAACGGCCTCCTCATCGCCCTGGCCCACCGCGACAGCACCGGCGAGGGCACCCTGGTGGAGGCCAGCATGGTGGACGCGGCGCTCAATGTGGCCGCCGAGCAGTTCATCGAATACTCGGCCTACGGCGCTCTGCTGAACCGGCAGGGCAACCGGGGCCCCGTCGCGGCACCGCAGAATCTGTATCAGACCTCGGGCCTGGACGAGTTCGGCCGCGACGACAACTGGGTCGCCATCGCCGTCGAGACCGACGACCAGTGGGCGGCCCTGCGCACGGCCATCGGCTCCCCCGAGTGGGCCACCGACCCGGCGCTGGATACCGCCGCCGGACGGCGCGCCGCCCACGACCAGGTCGACGAGCGACTCGGCGCGTGGTGCCGGGAGCGTTCCGACGACGACATCGTGGCCGCCCTGTGGGAGGCCGGTGTCCCGGTCGCCAAGGTGATCCAGCCGCACCGGCAGGCCGGCCTCGAACAGCTCCAGGCACGCGGATTCTTCGCCCAGGTAACCCACCCGGTGAACGGCACCGCCTCACACACCACCCTGCCGGTGCGCTTCTCCGGCACCCCCGAAGGCCCCACCATGCGCTCGGCCCCGCTGCTCGGCGAGCACAACACCGAGATCCTCACCGGTCTCGGCCTGTCCGCCGCCGACATCGAGGTGCTGGAGCAGAACAAGATCATCGGTACCAAGCTCGCCTTCTGACAGGCACTTTCACATCACATCGGGAGGACCGCCATGAAACCCACCGCAGGAAAGCGGCTCTACAGCACCGTCGACACCACCTCGGTGATCGTGGTGCGCTGGGGCGCAGAAGATCTGGACCTCACATGCGACGGTTCGGCCATGTCCGAAACCGCTCCCGCCGCACCGGGCACTCCGCCGAAGGCAGGCACCACCCAGCTCGGCAAGCGTTACGTCACCGACGACGGTGCCGTCGAATTGCTGTGCACCACAGCGGGTGACGGTCAGCTCGCAGTGAGCGGTGTGCCGCTGGCCGCCAAATCGTCCACCCCGCTGCCGGCTTCGGACTGACGCCATGACCGCCATCATCGACCCCGATCTCGACGGCCGGCTCGTTCGCCCGATGCGTCCCGGATCATCGCGTGCGGACACGCTCACCGAGGCCGTCGCGGCGCTCCGACGGGGTGGCTTCGTGCTGATGTACGACGATCCCGCAGGACCTTTCGACCTCGTCGGCGCCGCCGACAGACTGACCACCCACCAGGCCGCGGTCCTCATCCGGCACTCGTCGGGGTTCCTGGAGGTAGCTCTCCGGGACAGCCGGTGTGATCAGCTCCGGCTGCCACCGATCGCGCCGTCCGCCGACCGGATGGCCTCGCAGCAATGCATCGGTGTGGATGCGGCAGCCGGGATCGGTACGGGTATCTCCGCCGCCGATCGTGCCCGCACCATCCGCCTGCTCGGTGCGAGTGATGCCACACCCGCTGATTTCACCCGTCCCGGACATGTACTCCCGGTCCGGGTGGCGGCGGGACGGCATTGCGGTGATTCCGCCGCTGCCGCACTCGAACTCGCCGAACACGCGGGTTCGGTCGCCGCGGTGCTGGCCGCGCTCGTCACCCCCGGCGGCACCGGACTCCCCGACCTCGACGACGCGGCGGCCTTCGCCGCACGCCACAACATCCCGATCGTGCATCGGCAGGTGCCGGCCCACAGCCGGTATTGACCGCCCGGCCCCTACCGCTGGTCCGCACAGACCCTTTCCCCTGCCCCCTGACCCCCTGGCCCCGAACGCCTTCGGCTCCCGGCCCTGACCCTTATGGACGGAACGCTATGACCGCATTGCTGGAGAAGGACTCCGACGTCGACACCCGCGGCAACCTGCCGCTGTCGATGGTGGAGCGCATGACCCTGATCATGGAGGCATTCGACAAGCCCCTGGCGCGACTGACGCTCGACGAGGTCACCCGGCATACGGGTCTGCCCCGCTCGACCGCGCACCGCATCCTCGACCAGTTGGTGCAGTGCCGCTGGCTGATCCATGCCAAGACGCACTACAGTCTCGGCAGCCGGGCCCTGACCCTCGGCGGCCGGGAGCTGGCTCAGCACGAATTGCGTTCGGCTGCTTCGGGTGTCCTGCAAGCACTCACCTACCGCACGGGGGCGTGCACCCACCTGGTGACCCTCGCGGGCACCGAGATCTACTACCTCGACATGTTCGGCGGCCGTCCCGGAGCGCGACTCAGTTCCCGCGTCGGCGGCCGGGCCCCCGCCCACCGCACAGCGGCCGGCAAGGCCATCATGGCGGGCATGGCCCCCGAGTACGTCGACAACCAGATCATGAACGCCACCCGCAGTACCGGTTCGGCACCGGTCATCGACGATGTCGACGGACTGCACCGCGAGCTCGCGCGCATCCGTTCGCGTAACGGGCTCGCCGTCGAACGCGGTCAGCTCATCCCCGGACTCGCCTGCGTGGGTGCTGCCATCCGGACCGACGACGGCCCCGTGGGCGCCCTGTCCGTGGCCGTCCGCGCCGACGCCCCGCTCGAACCCCTGGCACCGCTGGTACTGCATGCGGCCCGCACCATCTCCGACGCACTCGCCGCCGGCCCCGCGACCTGGTGATCGCATCCCGCTCCTCCTGAACACAACCGCATATCGGTAGGACCTAAAGAACGCGGCCGAGGATCTCTCCTCGGCCGCGTTCTTGTATGCACCGGCTACTGGACGACTTCCAGATCGGTTGCCTCGCCCTTCTTCAGCGAGACGACGATCATGCCCTTGCCGCAGACCGCCTTGAACTGCGGTTGTGCGGTCGAATTACAGGTGAAGGTAAGTCCATGCGCGGCAGGGAGTTTCACATCCTTGGCGGTCTTGATCGCCTTGATGAACGCGGCAGGCGAGGTGTCGGAGCCGTCGAGCGACTCCGTGGCCCGAACCAGTCCGAGCACACCCTGATATCCGGCCACCGCATATCCGTGCGGGTCGGTGTTCGGGGAGTACTTGGTCATCACAGCCCGGAACAACTGGCTCTCCGGATCATCGGAGCGGGTGTCGGCGGTGGTGAACACGCGGGTCCCGTCGAGGGAGTCGCCCACCGACTTGTACACCTGCGCGTCGGCGCACGACTGCGGGGTCATCTTCTTGACGTCGGCGCCCAGCGTGGCCAGCGACTTGAACACCGCCGTGCACATCGAGGTGTTACCGATGACGATCACACCGTCGGTCTTGTCGGTCAGGCCGGCACTGACCTGGGGGGTCACCTCGGGGGTTCCGGCCGGGATGCGGACGACCTTGAAGTCGATGCCCGCGGCCTTGAAGGCGGGCGTCGCCACCACCTGAAGTCCGGTCATGCTCGCCGGTACGTCGATCGCGTAGGCGGTGACGCTCTTGAGGTTCTCCTTGGCCGAGTACTTGGCCATGTACTGGTAGGCGCCCGAGGCACCCGACCAGATGAAAGCGTTGTCCGACATGATCTCCGCGCCGGCTCCGGCCACCGCGGTGTACGGGATCCCGGCCTTGGTGATGATCGGCGCCATCACCGTGCTCATCGAGGTGGCCGTGACCACCACCGCGCTCACCTTGGACTCGACCATGTGGTTGGCGCATTCGCGGGCCGAGGCGGTGTCTTCCTTGTTCTTGCAGACCACCAGCTCGATGGGCCGCCCGCCGATGCCGCCGAGATTCTCGTTGGCGTACTTGGTCGCGGCCTCGGCGGCCTCGCGGTTCTCCGGCATCGAAATCGCCGGTCCGCCTTCAGGGTTGATCAGGCCGATCTTCACCGGCGCCCCGGTTGCCGCCTTGCCGGGGAACGAACCCTCCGGCGCGGTCACCGCCACCGACGACGACCCTGCCGAATCGTCGTCGTCGCTGCCGCAGCCGGCCAGCCCCGCGGTGGCCACCACCGCGACCGCCGCGGTGGCCACCGCTGCCCGCACACTCTTCACTCTCATCTGCTGCCGCGTCCTTTTCTCGAAAAGCCCTGTGATTCAGAGTTGTCCATTGTTTCCCCCCGGGTTTTGCCGGGATCGGCACCCCGATACCGGTGTGCTCAGCGTCCCGGCGCCGCCGGGGCTCCGCCGCTGACCGAGACCCCCGCCATGTCCCCCGCCTCACGCCACTGCCGGAGGATGTCGAAGAACGCGATCGGCCCGCCGCCGTAGCCGGCGACCAGCAGGCTGTCGGGGTTGTCGTTGTCGCCCTCGGAATCGAGATAGCTGGGTGTGCAGTCGAGGAAGAACTGCTTGCCCACCACGGTGCTGTCGGCCATCGCCGTGCACCACTGTTCCTCGGCATCCTGGTCGGCCTCGATCACGCCACCGCCCAGCTCACGCCACCGGCCCAGGAGGTAGGCCAGATGTCCGGCGCGTTCCTCCGCGGTGTGCACGTAGTTGGGGGCGATACCCGACTGGGTGTAGCCCAGGAAGAAGCAGTTGGGAAAGTCGTGGGTCTGCAGGCCGTGCAGCGTGCGCGGCCCCTTGGCCCACTTGTCGCTGAGCCTGATCCCGTTCCGGCCGACGATATCGAACCCGGCGCGCTTGGTGTAGTTCGTGCCGACCTCGAAGCCGGTGGCGAAGATCAGCGCATCCACCTTGTACTCGGTGCCGCCGACCACCACGCCGTCGGTGGTGAGCCGTTCGATGCCCCGGCCGTCGGTGTCGACGAGAGTGACGTTGTCCCGGTTGAACGTCTGCAGGTACGAGTCGTGGAAGCTGAGCCGCTTGCACATCCGCTTGTACCAGGGGGTGAGGGCCTTGGCGGTCTCCGGATCGTCGACGACGTCGGCGATGTGTGCGCGCACGGCCTCCATCGACTTGAAGTCCTCTTCGTAGAGAAATTCGCCGATATCCTCCATCGTCATCGGCTCGGTGCGCCGGGCCATCTCCCGCAGCACGGCAGGGGTGGTGAGGTCGTTGGACACCTTGGTCCACCCGTCCGAGACCAGGTCCACCTCGGCACCGGCACCCGAGGTCCAGTGGGTGAAGTTCTCGATCCGTTCCTTCTGCCAGCCCGGCTTGAGTCCTGCCGCGAACCCGGGGTCGGTCGGATGATCACCGCGCACGTCCACCGCGGCCGGGGTGCGCTGGAACACGTAGAGTTGCTCAGCGAACCGCCCCGTGTGCGGAACACACTGCAGCGCAGTCGCCCCGGTGCCGACGATGCCGACCGTCTTGTCGGCCAGGCCGGTCAGCTCCCAGTTCTCCTCGCCACCACCGGTGTAGCCGTAGTCCCAGCGGCTCGTGTGGAAGGTGTGCCCGGTGAACTCGTTGATCCCGGGAATGCCTGGCAGTTTCGGGCGGCTCAGCGGACCGGGCGACACCACGACGACGGTCGCGGTAATGGTGTCGCCCCGGTCCGTGGTGACCGTCCACTTGCCCGCGTCGTCGTCCCATTCCATCCCGGTGACCGCGGTCTGGAACAGCGAATTACGGTACAGGTCATACTTTTCGGCGATACGCACGCAGTGCTTGCGGATCTCGGGACCGAATGCGTACTTGCGTTCGGGGATGTAGTCGAGTTCCTCGAGCAGCGGCATGTACACATACGCCTCGACATCGCACTGCGCGCCCGGATACCTGTTCCAGTACCAGGTACCGCCCACATCGCCGGCCTTGTCCACCATCCGGATGTCATCGAATCCGGCCTCACGCAGCCGGACCGCGGCGATCAGGCTGCCCAGGCCGGCGCCGATCACCAGCACCTGCACCTCGTCGTCGACCGGGTCACGTTCGGTGCGTTCGGTGTACAGGTCGTCGGCGTAGTGCGAGAACTCCGCGGTGACCTCGACGAACTGGTCGAGACCGTCACGGCGCAGGCGTTTGGCCCGCTCGAAGGCGTACTTGGCGTGCACCCAGTCCGGATCGTAGGTGTCCGGCTGAGGTCCGGGATCTCGGAGCTCCACGGTCACAGTGCTCACTCCCCCGCGAAACGTTCCCGTAGCGGCCGGGTGTCCGGCTTTCCACGATAGATGCCCCGATCGATGAGGCGCGGAACAACTTCCGCGACAAAATCTTTCACGCCGATCACACTGGTCGGGAACATCAGGTTGAAGCCGCCTACCTGACCGTCGGCATGCCAGGACGCCAGATCGTCGACGAACTCGTCATAGGAACCGACGAACTTGCGGTGCTGGGCGCCACCACGGGCCAGCGACTGCGCGGTGACGTCCCGCACCGTGACGCCCGGATTCTCGGTGATCCAGTTGTACAGGCCCAGATAGTTGCCGTAGGTGCTCTTGATGGTGTCCTTCACCGTCTCCGGGTGCGGGATCTGATCGACCGGGAACGGATCGTTGATGCTGTCGAAGGTGAACTCCAGCCCGAACTGGACCAGCGCGAACGGGGCGTACAACTCGTACGGCACGTTCTCGTCGAGGGCGTGCAACAGGTCCTCGGCGTCGGCGCGGGTCTTGCCCAGGTACGGGACCAGGCCGGGGATGGCGGGAACGCTGCCCGCGGCGCGGCCCCGGGCGACCAAGGCCGCGTCGAGTTCGGCTCGGTAGTCGGCGGCCTGCTGCCGGGTGGTGGCGTTGGTGAACACCATCTCGGCGTGCTTGGCGGCCACGGCGATTCCCGGTCCGGAACCGCCTGCCTGCGCGATGAGCGGTCGGCCCTGCGGGCTCGGCGCCACATTCAGCGGCCCGAGCACCTGGAAGTGCTCGCCGCGGTGATTGATCTGTTCGGAGTAGAAGCGGGTGATCTGGTCGGCGTCGATCCGGATCTCACGTTTCTCCCACAGCGCGGTCAGAATGTCGAGGAACTCGTCGGCCCGCTTGTACCGGGTGATCCGGTCCAGGTGCGCCTCCATGCTGTAGTTCTGCGCCCACTCGTCGCTCACGCTGGTGACAGCGTTGAATCCAGCTCTGCCGTCGGAGATCTGGTCGATCGATGCCAGCAGCCGGGCCAGATTGTACGGATCGTAGAACGAGCACGACGCCGTCGCGATCAGGCCCAGGTACGAGGTTTCGCGGGCGAGCGCCGCGAACGCCGTGATCGGTTCGGGCGGACCCCCGTCGGGGGCGGGCGAGCCGGCGGTGCCCGCGATGTCGCCGAGGAACATGGCCGTGAAGTAGCCTTCCTCTGCGAGCTTGCCCATCTCCGAGATCGGCAGATAGGCGTTCTGCCGGTCCGGTCCGCCGCCGTGGTCGCGCTCGTAGGCCGGCGCGCCCTGATGACTGTTGATCTCGTTCCCGACGAGATTCAAATGCAAATACCGTTGTTCTGACATCCGATTCCCTGCTTGCGTGTGGCGAGTAGTTGGCTTCGAGGTGATGAGGTGTCAGGCCACCGGGGCCGGATCCTTTTGACCGATCAGCGATGTCAGCGACGACACCGACTCGGTGGAGGTGGCCATCTCGCCGTCCTGGGTGACGTCGAGTTCCTGACCGAACCAGGTCATACCGTCCTGGTTGGTCGGCTCCCAGCCGAGCGCCTTCCAGTCGGGATCGAAGATGTGATAGCCGCCCGAGTACAGCTCGATGCGGTGGCCGGAACCGGGTTCACGCAGGTACAGGTACATCGCCTGCCCGATTCCGTGCTTGCCGGGACCGCAGTTGAAATGCACATCCAGGTCACGCAGGGTGTCGGCCGCCACCAGCAGGTCGCTGTGATTCTCCAGATTGAAAGCGACGTGGTGCAGCTGATTGTCCTGATTGTTCATGCTCATCGCGATCGCCAGATCGTGCACCTGGGAGGTGACCGCCGACCACGACGCGATCAGCATGTCCGGGTGGTCAGGCAGGTGCACGTACTCGCGGCGTTTGAAGCCGAGCGAATTCTGCAGCCACTGTTCGGCTTTGCCCACGTTCTCGAAGCCGGCCTGGATGTTGTAGTGGTCGAGCCTGCGCACCCCGAGTCCACGGCGGCGGGAGGAATTGCTGAGCAGCCGCGACCGGATCTCCTCGGGGGCCTCCGGTGCGTCGATGTCGTAGTACAGCTCGAAGGTGTGGCCGGCGTGCGGAACCACGAACCGGATGGCGGTGCCGCGCCCTGCCTGGTGGCCCGTCGGCAATTCCACCACTTCCACCTCATCGGCGAGAAGCTGGTTGTAGAACAGTTCCACGTCCTCGGGCCGGGACACCCGGAAGCTGTAGGAGTCGACGGTGGCGGTGTCGTTCTGGAACAGCACCAGCGAATGGTGCTTCATCTCCTGATATCCACGCAGGTAGACGGTGTCGCCGACGCGCTCGACCTCCTCCATGCCGAGGATGTCACGGAAGAACTTCAGCGAGACCTCCAGCTGGGGTGTGCCCAGCGCGATCGCGCCACATTGGGCGAGCTGAGGACGGTATGGGGGCAATTCAACTGCCATGGTCAGATCTCCTCACACTTTCGACGAACAGGTGTCCGATGTATGGCGATGACCATAGGTTTGGCCGAATATGTTGCATAAGCAGTGATCTCAGTCACCGGGAAGGTACCCGCGGGTGTGGACCTTCACCACCACACTGTGGGGCACAAGGTCACCGCGCACTCGCGCGGCGGCCGGCGTTCGGGAATTGAGCAAAGGAGATCCGTGCCGTGAGCATCCAAGAGATGTCGCCGCCCAAATTCGCGGTCGACAAGTCGTATCTGTATAAGTTCCAGCGTTTCTCGGCGTGGTCGGGCTTCCTGGTCATGGCCGTGCAGGGCGGCTGCTTCTTCATGCTGTCCAAGGTGCAGCCGCCGCTCGATCCGCAATCGAGCGCCGATCACGTCAAGGAATGGATGATCGACAATCGCGCCGGCATCCTGTGGACCACGGTGATCTGCTCGTTCGTCATCCCGCTCGAATACTTCTTCGTGGTCACCACGAGTTGGCAGATGCGCCGCATCGAACGCGGCTGGGGCGTGCTCACCATGAATCAGGTGCTGATGGGTGTGGTGGCCCCGATCGGATTCTTCTACCCGATGTTCATCCTGTCGGCCGCCGCGTACCGGGTCGAGGAACGCTCCCCGGAGATCCTGCAATTGATGACCGACCTGTTCTACTTCTCGTACGTCGGTTTCGCCTTCATCTTCTGCCTGCAGTGCGTGTGCCTGGGCTGGGCCACCCTCATCGACAAGCGCACCGAGCCGGTGTTCCCGCGCTGGTTCGCCTACGTCAACTTCATGCTCGCAGTGGTCCTGGCCCCGGGTGCGTTCATCTACGTGTTCAAGGACGGCCCCCTGGCCTGGAACGGTCTGTTCGCCTTCTGGCTGCCCTGCCTGGCGTACGCGGTGTGGAAGATCTCCACCCCGCTGCTGCTGCTCAAGGCCGTCGACTCCGAGGAAAAGGAAGCCGCCGAAAACCAGCTCCCCGTGCTGGTGTAGGTCTGAGGTGGTTGCGCCAGGTGCCGAAAGGTCGCCGGGGCTCCCAAACGACAGCACGAACCGCACAGCACAGGGGCGGCTCCCGATCGGGAGCCGCCCCTGTCGTCGTAGCGGTCAGTCGCCGGCGATGTCGCGGGCGGCGAGGTAGGCGAAGGCCAGGGTGGAGCCGACCGGGGTGCCGGCACCCGGGTACACGGTGCCCGACATGGCGGCCATCGTATTGCCGGTGGCGTACAGGCCGTCGATGACGGTGCCGTCGGCACGCAGCACGCGGGCCTTGGTGTCGGTCTTGAGCCCACCCTTGGTACCGATGTCCGACGGCAGGATCGTCGCCGCGTAGTACGGCGGGGTGTCGATCTTCACCAGCAGCGAGTTGGGTCCCTCGGGTTCGATGGGCTGGACGAACGCCTGTTCCGGCAGCGCCGGGTATCCGACGATGAACGACACCATCTGGTCCCAGGCACTCTCGCCGCGGTGGAACTGCTCGTCGACGCCACCGGGGACGAAACCGTTGAACTTCGCCACCGATTCGGTGAGCGCGTCGGCGGGCACACCGATGATCGCGGCCAGTTCCTCCAGGGTGTCGGCGCGTTTGATGGTGCCGGAGGTGAACCAGTCCTCGTCGACCGGGGTATCGGGCGACTTGCCACCGAATCCGTCACGCGCCAGCTGCTTGTGGTCGAAGATCCAGTGCGTGGGTGCGTGCGAGACACCGGTGGTGCGGTCACCCGCGCGGATCGCGCGGCCCACCTGGTCGTACGGTGCGGCCTCGTTGGTGAATCGCTGTCCGGCCCCGTTGACCCAGATGCCGCCGCGGGTCACGTTGAACAGCGGCAGCCCGTCGCGCTGGACGACTCCCGAGATGTACCAGGCCTCGTCCATCAGCTCGGTGTCGGCGCCCACCGCGATGCCGGCGACATGCCCGTCGCCCACATTGGATCCGACGGCATCGGACCAGTCGCCCTTGAGCGGGTAGTTGTCGTACTTGGCCCGCAGTTCGGTGTTGTGCTCGAATCCGCCGGTGGCCAGCAGGACGCCGCGTCCGGCGCGGTAGCGCACGCTCTGTCCGTCGGTGGTGGCCTCGACGCCCACGATGCGGCCGTCCTCCACCACCAGCTCGGTGAGCGCCGTGTTCAGCTTCAGCGTGCCGTTGCCGGTCTCCAGGAACGCCTTCAGCGCCCGGCCGATGAGTGCGCGCCCACCGATGAGGATCTCGTCCTCGGTATGCCCGTACCGCTCGGTGTAGATCGAACGCCGCACGATGTCCGCGTGCTCACCGATCTCGGCAACCGGGACGGGCGCCGGAAAGACGGTGCGGCCGTGCAGGGTTGCACCCTCGACCGTGCCGAAGTAATCGGGCACGGGCGCGGTGTCGAACTGTCCGAACACCGGGTTCTTCTCCAGTTCGTCGATCAACTGGGCACCGGCGGCGAGGTAGGCGTCCTGCAGGTCCTCACGGGAGGCATCGTCGACCACGGCACGCAGGTAGGTACGTGCCGCCTCCAGATCGGATTCCCCGATACCCGAACGCAGCAGTGGCGCGCTGCCCGGATACCAGGACCCCCCACCCGAATACGATGTGGTGCCGCCGACCTTGTCGGTCTTCTCGATGAGCAGCGTACGCAGCCCGCGGGATGCGGCGGTGTACGCACCTATCAGGCCACCACCTCCGGATCCGACGACGACGACGTCAAAACTCTCTTCGCTCACTGACATTCACTTCCTCCTCAGTAGTTGACGGTTGGTTTCACAGCAGTACGAACGCCCCGGACAGCACGAGCCAGGTGGCCAGGCAATAGATTTCGAAGATCAGCCGGAGTTCCCGCGGGGCGGTGCGCAGTTCCATGAAGTCCAGGCCCACCAGGCGGGCCTTGTACGCCGACAGACCCAGCACGGCGATCGTGGGCACCGTCCCGCCGTGGCCTTGTCCACTGAGCACCGGGATCACCACCGCCAGGATCACCAGGACCAGCCAGGTGCGCACATAGCGGTTCCGGAGCGTCTCCCGAATCCTGTTGTGGGGCAGAATGTTCTTCGATATCAGCGCGTTGTTGTGGGTCATCGGGACTCCCCCATCAGGCCACCAGATAGACGAGCGGAAACAGCATCATCCACAGCAGGTCCACCAGGTGCCAGTAGCAGGCGCCGCCCTCATAGACGATGCGGCCGGTGCCCGTCGCCGGCACCCGGCGCCGGGCACGCAGCACAAGCGCGGTCAGCACTCCAAGACCGAGTACCACATGCGCCAGATGCACCCCGGTGAGGATGAACAGCCACATGAAATAGGCGTTGCTGTCGGGGCCGTGCCCGTCGGACACCAGATGCGTGTATTCGGTGGCCTTGAACCCGATGAACGCGACCGCGCACAGGAGTGCCACCCCGAACGCCCGCACGGCCGGTGAAAACCGGCCGGCGCGCACGGCATTGAGCGCGATCACCACCGCCAGCGAACTGACCAGCAGGACCATCGTGTTGGTCAGCGCGATGACCAGGCTCACCGACTCACGTGACGAGGTGAACAGGTCCGCGTCGACGGCGCGTTCGGACAGGAACGCGACGAACATGACGACGAAGACCACCATGTCGCCGAGCAGGAACACCCACAGGCCGGTTTCGCCCGGCGTATGCGGCACTTCGGATTGCTCGGGAGGCCGGTCGCCCTGCTCTGTGGCGGTATCGCTGACCATCGGCACAGTCTGCCGACCCCGTCGCCCGCGGCGGACCGATCTTCCGGTGAGCGAGACCGCATCCGGTCCAGCTCACCCCATCGGATTAGGTTCGGCCTCACCGCCCGTGATGAGACCCCGCGCGGGCGAGAAACCCCGAATCCTTCAGAAGGGCGAAGGCGTGACCGACGAACTGACCTACGAATCGACCAAGAAGGCCGCCACCGTCGACGGTGTTGAATTCCTTTACCACGAAGCAGGTTCGGGACGTCCGCTGATCATGCTGCACGGCTCCGGCCCGGGCGTGAGCGCGTGGTCCAACTTCCGGCACAACCTGCCGGTGTTCGCCGAGCACTTCCGGGTGATCATGCCCGACCTGCCGGGTTTCGGTGCCAGCTCGCTGCCCGAGTTCAAGGAGGTGTATTCACTGGACGCGGCCCGCCGGATCGCCGGGCTGATGGATCACCTCGGCATCGAGTCGGCACTGTTCATCGGCAATTCGATGGGCGGTGCGGTGGCCGCGGAGATGGCCGCCAATCTGCCCGGCCGGGTCGAGCGGATGGCGATCATGGGTTCGGGTGGGCTCTCGCGCAGCCTGTTCCAGACCGAACCGAGCGAGGGCTTCCAGAAGCTGTTCGCGTTCCTGCAGGACCCGACCCGCGAGCGGATGACCGAATGGGTCCGAACAATGCTGTTCGACCAGGCGCTGGTCACCGACGAACTGATCGACGAGCGGATGGCCAATGCCACCGCCGACGGTGTGCTCGCCCGCAATGCCGCGGTCTTCGGCGCCCTGCTCAATCCCGCCTTCCAGGCCGCCTACACACCGCTGTGGACACGCCCGGACAGCGTCACCACACCGACGCTGATGCTGTGGGGCCGCGAGGACCGGATGCTGCCCTACGACCAGGCGCATTTCGCCAACCGGTGGATGCCGAACGTCGAGCTGCACACCTTCTCCCACTGCGGGCACTGGATCCAGATCGAACGCAAAAAGGAGTTCGAGCGCATCGCCATTGAATTCCTCACCCGCGGAACAGACTGACCGACAGACTTTCCCGCTCACTGGGAGTGCCGGGACAGGAAAGCCGCCGTGGCACACAAGATCGACACCGCGCACCAGGTCCGCGCCGGACCGCACGCCGGACAAGCCACACGCCCCGGAAGGAGACCGGTTCCGCCCGCCGCGCCGGGCCGGTCACACAGAACACAGGGTCGGCCGCAGCGCGCCGGCACAGAACACAAGTCGGAGGTACCCGAAACATGGCACACGAAGTACACAAGCGCATCGAGGAGGCGAGGGCCGAGTTCGCCTCCCTCGCAGAGGAGAACGAGCGCCTGGGCAAACTGAGCGATCGCACCGCCGAGCTGCTGCGGCAGACCGGGGTGATCCGGATGCTGCAGCCCACCGACTTCGGGGGCTACGCCGCGCAGCCCCGTGACTTCGCCGAGGCCGTCATGGCCATCGCCGCCGCCGACCCCGCCGCCGGCTGGGTGGCCGGCGTGGTGGGTGTGCACCCGTGGGAGCTGGCCCAGATGGATCGCAAACTGCAGGAAGAGATCTGGGGGGAGGACCCGGACACCTGGGTGGCCTCCCCGTACATGCCCAACGGTGTCGCCGACCCTATTGATGACGACAACTTCACACTCAGCGGCCGCTGGCCGTTCTCGTCCGGCTCCGATCATTGCAAGTGGGACTTCCTCGGAGCGCTCAAGGGCGACGGCTCCGGCACCAGCATGCCGGTGCTGCCGCCCGAGGTGATGCACGTGGTGATCCCCCGCAAGGACTACCAGCTCATCGACGACTCGTGGGATGTCGTGGGCCTGTGCGGCACCGGCAGCAAGGACGTCGTCGTCGACAAGGCGGTCGTCCCCAAGTACCGCACCGTCACCCAGGACGACATCTCCAACGGGGTCGCCGCGCAGCGGTCCGGGCGTCCCGAAGCGCTGTACAAGTTGTCGTTCGGTGTGATGTTCCCGCTCGGTATCACCGCCGCCACCATCGGCATCTGCGAGGGTGCGCTCGCCCACCACTACGAGATCCAGCAGAGCCGGGTGTCGGCGACAGGTGTGCTGTCCAAGGACGACCCGTACATCCTGCGGGCCGCGGCCGAGGCCGCCTCCGAGATCGAGGCCGCACGCGTCCAGCTCATCGAGGGCATCAGCCGCATCCATGACACCATCGCCGCCGGTGGTGAACCGACGCTGCAGGAACGCTCCAACCAGCGCCGGAACCAGGTGCGGTGCGCGTGGCGCGCGGTGTCGGCACTCGATGAGATCTTCGCCCGCTCCGGCGGCGGCGCGATCCGCAAGTCCAGCCCGATGCAGCGGCACTGGCGCGACGCGCACGTGGGTCTGCAGCACATGATCCACACCGACGGTGCCGTGTACCACGCCAATTCGCTGCACAACATGGGTCTGGAGACGCCGCAGGGAATGATCGTCGTCGTCTGACGGCGCACACATTCTCCGCGAGGCAAGGAAGGGATCGATGAGCGAATCAACTGTCGCACCGGAGTTCGAGGGACGTTACCTGCGGGATGTGTTCGGGCACTTCCCCACCAGCGTTGTCGCGGTCACCACCATCGACGACGGGGATGTCCCGGTCGGCATGGTGGTGGGCTCGTTCACCTCGGTGTCGCTGGAACCTCCGCTGGTGTCGTTCCTCGTCGACAAGGGCTCATCGACCCTTCCCAAGATTCTCGCGGCCGGCCGCTTCTGCGCCAATGCCCTTGCCGCCGACCAGGAATCGGTGTGCCGGCAGATGTCGAAGAAGGGTGTGGACAGATTTGCCGGTGTCGGATGGGAACGTTCGGTCACCGGCAATCCGGTGCTCGACGGCGTGGTCGCGTGGGTGGACTGCGTCATCGACACGACCGTGGAACTCGGCGACCACCACCTGGTCGTCGGCGCCGTCCGGGAACTGACCGTCGCCTCCCCCAAATCCCCCCTCCTGTTCTTCCGCGGAGCCTTCGGCGAACACTCCCCCACCACGTGACCGTAACGGCTCCCCACGAATAACGTTGGGAGCCTTTCCTCACCGGACCCTTCGTGACGCTCGCTCCTTCGTCGCCTCGCCCTCAGGGATCAAGAGGAATGGTTCCGAAACGCAGCCGTAGGTGCAGCAAACAACATGCCGCCTGAGACCGAAGCGCCACACAAACAACCCGACATTCTGATCCCCGAGGCCGAACCGACACACAAGCAACCCGACATCTTGATCCCCGAGGCCGAACCGACACACAAGCAACCCGACA
>NZ_BAED01000012.1 GCF_000241345.1 Gordonia amarae NBRC 15530 | reverse complement strand
CCCCGGCAGACGCCCCGACCGAACCGGTCCCGGCCGCCCCCGCCGACGCCACTGCCCCCGACGTACAGCCAGGTTCCGGAGAGAACGTGACACACACCGAAGAGCCGACCGACTCCGCACAGGAGAAGGCGCCCTCCACGCCCACCCGCAAGCCGTCCGGTGGTATCGGCATCAATTCGGCGACCGTGGTGATCGGTAAGGACAGTCTCCCCGACTTCAGCGACCTGCCCCCGCTCGAGGACACCGAACTCGACGACAGCGGCGTGGACCCCAACTCGCCCGCAGACCCCAACTCGCCCACAGATACCGACACAGCCGGGGACACCCCGGCGCGGGAGAGCGCCGACAAGGCCGCACAGCCCGCCGCGCCGGTCAGGCGGCCCCGCGGCGGCGGCTCGATCGACGGCCCGACGGTCGCGATCTCCTCCGATGCACTGGCCCAGATCGCCGCGGCCACCGCCGCCGAGGCGGAGGCTGCGGGCGACACTCCGCTCGCCGACTCCGGCGACGACGCCGAGACCCAGACCCCCGCCGAGGACGCCCCCACCGAGGACGCTACCGCCGAAGCCGAAGCGCCGGCTGACGACACAGCCCCTGCGGACCGCACTCCGGCCGAGGCCGCCGGCGATGCGGAGACCCCCGAGCCGGCCGAAGTCGTCGCCCTGGCATCGGGCACGGACTCCGCGGCCGACGGCACCGAATCGGCAGAGGTCCCGGAGCCCCCGGAATCAGCAGAAGCAGAGGCCGCAGACGCGGAGTCGGCGGAATCTGAGTCCGGCGACAAGGAGGCACCGGCGGACGAGGATTCGGACGGCGACGGACCGGGTGCCGCGGCGGTCGCCGCCGGAGCAGTGCTCATCGGGGCCGCGGCCACCGCCGTAGTGGCCGGTCACGACTCCGACAAGGATGTCGACGAAAAGGGCACTGCCACAGGGGAATCCGAAGAGCCAGAGGATTCCGGTGCCGAGGACGCCGCCACCGACGCGGAGGCACCCGCCGACGAGGCGGCCGTCGACGCTCCGGAGGACGCCGAAACCCGCGACAGCGCAGAGGTTTCCGAGGCCCCCGAGGAGCCCGAGACCGCTGCGGAGGCCGAGACCGCAGCGGAACCCGAGCCCGGTGCGGTGTCCAAGGATGCGGAAGCACCCCAGGACGCAAACGAATCCGGCGCAGAAGAATCGGACGCAGAAGAATCGGACGCAGAAGACTCCGGCAGCGCGGAGGACGCGGGCGCGACCGAGGCCGATGGCTCGGCTGCCGCGGTCGCGGACCTCGAGGCCGAAGGCGACGACTCCACCGGTGAGACGGCGGAGGACGAGGCCGAAGCCGATGAGGCCGTCGACGACGAGAAGACCACCGAACTCGCCATCGCGGAAGCAGTGGCCGACGAGGAAGCAACCACCGAGCGCGCGACCGACGAGGTCGCGGACGACGAGAAGACGACCGAACTCGCCACCGCGGAGATCACCGAGGACTCCGACGGCGACACAGCCGAGGCCGACACCACCGACGACGTCGAGCCGTCCGACGAGGAGACGAAGAAATTCGCCGCCATCGTCGTTCCGGAGGCCGACGAGAAGCCGGCGGACGCATCATCGACCGTCGCACTGGACAAGTCGAAGCAGGCGGCCGCGGATCTCGCCGCCGCCGAGGCTCCGACGGTCAAGACCCCGAAGCTGCCCAAGGCTCCGGTGGAGAAGCTGCCCCGCCCGCCAGCCGCCCGCCCGGCTGCCCCGGCGACGCCCGCGGCCAAGACCGACGGCTGGTCGACGACCGCCCACAAGCCGACGACGGTCAGCGCCACCGACACCTCGGACGCCAAGTCCGGCGGCAAGAAGTGGTGGCTGGTCGGCGCGTTGGTGGCCGTGGTCGCCGTCGTCGCCGTGGTGGTGGCGCTGCTGCTCAACTCGAACAAGTCCACGCCCGAGGTCGATCGGGCCGCCCAGGTCGCCCAGACATACGGCAACGCCCTCTACACCGGTGACCTGACCACGCTGCGGAGCATCACCTGCGGTCCCAAGCAGAAGGAATTCAGCCAGTGGGACGGCAAGGAGGAGCAGTACCAGAAGATCTACGAGCAGCAGAAGGCCGCCGATCAGCTGATCCGCATCAACGGGATCTCCGCCGCGATGATCAACGAGGACGGCACCGCCAACGTGCAGGTACAGGCCGTCAACACCAGCAGGCCCAATGAGCCGCAGGAGGTCATCATCGTGCTGCGCAAGATCGAGGGCGACTGGAAGGTGTGCAACGCCCCGTAGCCGCTCACGGACATGAATGGACATAAAACGGCACCGGCCCGGACGAGATTCTCCGTCCGGGCCGGTGCCGTCTGTGCAGATGCAGGCTAGGCGCTGATCGACTTGCCGACCGACTTGAGGTCGGTGCAGGCCTCGACGACGCGCGCGCTCATCGAGGTCTCGGCCAGCTTGGACCAGCTGCGCGGGTCGTACACCTTCTTGTTGCCCACGTCGCCGTCGACCTTCAGCACACCGTCGTAGTTGCTGAACATGTGGCCGGCCACCGGGCGGGTGTAGGCGTACTGGGTGTCGGTGTCGACGTTCATCTTGACGACGCCATAGCTCAGGGCCTCCTCGATCTCGCTCTTGAGCGAGCCCGATCCG
This sequence comes from Gordonia amarae NBRC 15530, assembly GCF_000241345.1. GTDB lineage: Bacteria > Actinomycetota > Actinomycetes > Mycobacteriales > Mycobacteriaceae > Gordonia > Gordonia amarae. The sequence goes on along the minus strand of NZ_BAED01000012.1, from coordinate 78,170 downwards.
CCGTGGAAGACGAAGTCGAACGGCTTGGAACCCTCGGCGAGGCCGAGCTTCTTGGTCGCGACCTCCTGGCCGGTGTTGAGCACGTCGGGGCGCAGCTTGACGTTGCCGGGCTTGTACACGCCGTGGACGTTACCGAAGGTGGCGGCCAGCAGGTAGCGGCCCTTCTCGCCCACGCCGAGCGCGTCGACGGTCTTCTCGAAGTCCTCGGGGGTGGTGAACAGCTTGTCGTCGATGGCGGCCTCGACGCCGTCCTCCTCACCGCCGACGACGCCGATCTCGATCTCCAGGATGATCTTCGCGGCGGCCGACAGGCTCAGCAGTTCCTGCGCGATCTCCAGGTTCTCGTCGATCGGCACGGCGCTGCCGTCCCACATGTGCGACTGGAACAGCGGATCCTTGCCGGCGTCGACACGCTCCCGCGAGATCGCGAGCAGCGGCCGGACGTAGGTGTCGAGCTTGTCCTTGGGGCAGTGGTCGGTGTGCAGGCCGATGGTGACGTCGTACTTGGCGGCGACGACGTGCGCGAACTCGGCGAGCGCGACGGCGCCGGTCACCATGTCCTTGACGCCGAGGCCCGAACCGAACTCGGCGCCACCGGTGGAGAACTGGATGATGCCGTCGCTGCCGGCGTCGGCGAAGCCCTTGATGGCGGCGTTGATGGTGGACGAGGAGGTGCAGTTGATCGCGGGGAAGGCGTAGCCGCCCTCCTTCGCCTTCTTGAACATCTCGGCATACTGCTCGGGAGTGGCGATGGGCATTTATGTCCTCCAACCGTGTAGGTGGTTCAGGTTTCCCGCGGGCGGTGCAGGTGTGCGACGATCATCGCCCTGCCGGCGTGCCGGGGACCGGCCTGTCGAGTGGGTTCACTACCCCCTCAGTATGGCAAGCGCGCCGCGTGCGTGTGCGTGCACGCCGGGAACCGGACACGTTCCGGACATACCGGACACCCGGCGGGGCACCGGCCGCGCGCTGTCCCACACCTATCGCGCAGGTCACGGCCACCTCCGCGCTTCACGAGTTCTCAGAATGGACATGTACGCTAAGACCCCGTGATCGACACCGTTCTCGCCCAGACCACGACCGAGGTCGCCCTGCCCGGCATCCTCGACCCGATCAATGTGCTCAGCTGGTTCGGCGCATGGGCCTTCTGGGGCCTGCTGCTCGTCATCCTCATCGAGTCCGGTGTGCTGTTCCCGGTGCTGCCGGGCGACTCGCTGCTCTTCGTGGCCGGCATGGTCGTCGCCGCCGGCGGCAAGGACGACATCGACAAGTTCGCGTCGTTGTGGCAGTTGCTGCTGTTCATCCCCATCGCCGGCATCATCGGCGGGCAGATCGGGTACTGGATCGGCCGGTTCCTCGGCACGGAGATGTTCAAGCCCGACGCCCGCTTCCTCAAGGAGCGGTACATCGTCGAGGCGCACGAGTTCTTCGAGAAGTACGGTCCGGTGACCATTTTCCTGGGCCGTTTCGTTCCAATCGTGCGCACCCTGGCACCCATCGTCGCCGGCGCGGCCAAGATGAAGTTCACCGTCTTCACCATCTACAACGTGCTCGGCGCCGTCGTCTGGGGTGCGGGCATCACGCTGCTCGGCTACTGGCTGGGCCGGTTCGAGGTCGTGCAGAAGCTCATCGAGCCGATCTTCATCCTCATCGTGCTGCTGTCCGTGGCACCGATGGCCATCGAGTGGTACCGCCGCAAGCGCGCCGCCAAGAACAACCCGGAGGACGCCGCTCAGGATGCCTCCGCCGCGGAGGACACGGTCTGAGCGCTCGCCGCGCTACCAGGCCTGAGTCAGGTCGGCGTGCTGCCGGATCCACGCGTGCATCGCGATCCCGGCGGCCACTCCCGCGTTGATGCTGCGGGTCGACCCGAACTGGGCGATCGACACCGTCAGATCGGCCCGCAGTTGCGCGGTTTCGCTCACGCCGGGACCTTCCTGACCGAACAGCAGCACACATTCGCGCGGCAGGTCCGCGGTCTCGATCGGCACCGACCCGGGGGTGTTGTCGACGGCCACCACCGCGATGCCCTGTTCCCGCGCCCACGCCATCAACTCGTCGACGGTGTCGTGGTGCATCAGATGCTGGTAGCGGTCGGTGACCATCGCGCCGCGCCGGTTCCAGCGCCGCCTGCCGACGATGTGCACGGCCGCGGCCGCGAAGGCGTTGGCCGTGCGCACGACGGTCCCGATGTTGGCGTCGTGCGCGAAGTTCTCGATGGCCACGTGGAACGGGTGCCGGCGACTGTCGATGTCGGCGACGATCGCCTCCCGCGTCCAGTACCGGTACGCGTCGACCACATTGCGGGTATCCCCCTCCGCCAGCAGCTCCGGGTCGTACCGCTCCCCCTCCGGCCACGGCCCCTCCCAGGGCCCCACCCCCACAGGCTCCCCCGCCTGCCACTCCGTCGGCCCGGCAGCCGCATCCCCCGTCACAACCAACCACCCATTGTGATCCCCGAGGCCGAAGCGACGAAGGAGCGAGGGACGCGTTGGGTCCGGCGACCATCCACCCCTGACGCATCCACCCCGGATAGAACCGAACGACCCAGGTCAGCCAAGGCCGAGGTCGCCGAGCCCGAGCAGCGAGCGATACGGCACGCCGAGCGCCCCGATGACCTCGTCGGCACCGGTGGCCCGGTCGACGACGGTCGCCACTCCGACGACGGTCGCACCCGCCTCGCGGGCCGCACGGACGGCCTCGGACGGCGACGCCCCGGTGGTGGAGGTGTCCTCGACGATCAGCACCCGGCGGCCCCCGACGTCAGGACCTTCGATCCGGCGCTGCATGCCGTGCGCCTTGGCCGCCTTACGCACCACGAACGCGTCGATCGGACGGCCGTCGGCGTGCATGATCGACGTGGCCACCGGGTCGGCGCCCAGGGTGAGACCCCCGACGCTGTCGTAGTCCCAGTCGGCGGTGAGTTGCCGCATCAGCGCCCCGATCAGCGGTGACGCCTCGTGGTGCAGGGTGGCGCGGCGCAGGTCGACGTAGTAGTCGGCCTCCTTGCCGGACGACAGGGTGACCCGGCCGTGGACAACCGCCAGTTCGGTGACGAGCTGGGCCAGCCGCTCACGCTTGGCCGCATCGAGACTCACTTGTGGGCTACTCACTTTCGTGTCGGCGCCGGCCCGGGCGCGGCATCGGTGCCGGCCCGGGCGCGGCATCGGTGTGGACATCGGTTCGTCGGCATCGGAAGGTGCGATGGGCTGTGGCCGGGGACCCGACCGGGCCCCGGTCGAGGTTCCCGGCTGCGCCGTTCCGGGCCTGGCCGGGGGTGGACGACGCCGGACCGGCTGCTGGCCGGTGGCTCCCGCGGGGGCACTCGGTGCGGGCGGGGTGCTGAGCAGCGGCGCGACGGGGGTGCCGGGGCTGGTGACCGGCCGTCCCGGCTGTCGTTCGCCGCCGCGGCCCGGGTCGGGCCGGTTGCCGTCCATCCGCGCCCGGCGGTCACCGTCGCGCAGGAGATCGGTCTTCTTGTCGGCCAGTTCCGGCCGGGCGGGGCCGTGCGGATCGCGCGGGTCGGGTGCGTCCTGCGGCCCCTGCAGTGGTGGCAGCACGCGCAGCAGGTCGGCGAACCGGCGCACCACCTCGAGCGCGGTGTCGAGTTCCTCGGGGTCGTCGGTGAGGGGCAGCGAACCGAGCGCCCAGTGTCCCTCGTTCCACAGCATCTCGATGTAGGCGGGAGCCGAGTTGGCCAGCGCCACCATCCGGCGGTCGCACACGCGGCGCGCGACGTCGAGGTTGTTGGAGAACATCACGCGCGGTCCCATCGCGCCGAGCAGTTCCACATCGATCTCGGCGGGGGCCAGTACGTCCTCGTGACGCAGGTCGACCACCACCTTCGACGGGAAGGATCTGCGGATCGCGATCACGGTGGCGGTGTCCACGAGGTCGAAGACCACCGCCTCCGCACCGTCGTACTCGCCGTAGGCCACATCGGAAACCTCGATGCTGTCGGGGACGTTCATCCCGGCCCTGGAGAACACCTTGCGGAGCTTGCCGTCGGATTCGCGGAACTTGAATCCGTGCTGCTCACCCCAGCTGGTGCGCTGGTGGTGGGACACGTCGGATCGCCGGCGGTCGAGGTACAGCAAGGCTGCCGCACCTGCCAGCGCCAGTACGCCGAGCACTAGATAGATGATGGTCATCAGGCCCCACACTACTATCGGCCCTGCCCGGGCGTACCGATTGCCGTCTCGCGGCGCACCGGTGTGCGCCCCACCGGCTCGCACCCGTCGGCCCCGCCACACGCCGCACACCCACCGGCCGGGAGAAACGGCGTGACCGGTGAGAAGATGACGGCGTGAGCCCCGAGGTACCCGCCCCACACCTGACCAGCGCCGAGCGGCAGATCTGCGACGACATCGACGCCGGACTGATCGAGCGGCTCACCTGCGCGCTGGTGGAGGCGCCGAGTGAGAATCCGGGCGGCTCGGAGGCCGCGGCAGCCGCGGTGCTCGCCGGAGCAGCGGCCGACCTGGGTCTGGTGGCCGAGACCGACGAGGTGGCACCGGGCCGGCCCAATGTGACCGCCACCTGGCTGCCGGACGCCGCCACCGGACCGGGCCTGATGTTCCTTGGCCATTCCGACGTCGTGCCCGCCGGTCCCAACTGGACCGGCGACCCGTACCGGGTACGGCGCACCGTCGACGAGACGGGCCGCACTCTCCTCGTCGGCCGCGGCACCACAGACATGAAGGGCGGGCTGGCCGCGGTGCTGGCGGCGATGAGCGCGCTGCGCCGCCGCGGCGTACCGCTGACCGGCCCCGTCCGGCTGGTGTGCACCGTCGACGAGGAGGAGCACGGCGCCGGGGTCCGGCGGTTCGTCACCCGCCCCGCCGGCCACGAGTTCCTCGGGTGTGTGGTGGCCGAGCCCACCGACCTGACCATCGTGCGCGGCTGCCGTGGGGCCTCGTACCTCGACATCGAAGTCACCGGCCGGGCCGCGCACAGCGGCAGGCCCGCCGACGGCCGCAGCGCCATCGACGCCGCCGCCCGTATCGTCGGCCTGATCTCCGACGATCAGGCCCGCCTGGCCGCCGACCCCGACGACCTGCTCGGCTTCGGCACCTGGAATGTCGGCACCATCGAAGGCGGACAAGGCATTTCGGTGGTAGCCCCGATGTGTTCGCTCGGTGTGGACCGCAGGCTCATGCCCGGCGAGTCCGCCGAGGTCATCGCCGAGACGATCCGCCGGCGGATCTCGGCGGCCGGCATCGATTCCGACGGCATCGGCGTCACCGTGCGGGTGACCATGGAGATGCCCGGATTCGTCACGGACGAGGCGCATCCGCTTGTCGATGCCGCGCGTTCGGCCCTGTCTGATCGGGGCCTGGCGCCGTCGGTGGGCGGCTGGACGGCGGCCTGCGACGGTGGTTTCGTCTCCCGTGACCTCGGCATTCCGGCGATCGTCCTGGGCCCCGGCAACATCAACACCCAGGCCCATCAGCCCGACGAGTCGGTCGCGGTCGACGATCTGCTCACCGCCGCAAGGATTTACGCCCTCATGGCGATGCGGCTGCTCGGCTCCGGGTAGGGCTCAGCCGATCATCTCGCGGATGTCGTCGGCGCTGATCGCTGTCCCGAACAACTCCCCGTCGTCCACCACCGCGTCGAACAGTGCGCGTTTGCGGTCCTGCAACGCCACCACCCGCTCCTCGATGGTGCCCGCCGACACCAGCCGGTACACGTTCACGGGCCGGCTCTGGCCGATGCGATGCGCACGGTCCACGGCCTGCGCCTCGGCCGCCGGATTCCACCACGGGTCACACACGAAGCAGTAGTCGGCCTCGGTGAGGTTGAGGCCGAAACCGCCGGCCTTGAGGCTGATCAGGAACACCTCGGTCTCGCCGGAGGTGAATCGCCGCACCGCCTCGGCGCGCCCGGCGGCGTTCATCGATCCGTCGAGGTAGCTGTAGGCGATGCCCACCTTGTCCAGGTGCGCGGCGAGAATGTGCAGGAAGCGGGTGAACTGGCTGAACACGAGCGCGTTGTGGCCTTCGGCGACCAGTGTCGGCAGTTGCTCGGTGAGGTAGTCGACCTTCGACGACGCGACGCCGTGATGCGATTCGTCGACCAGACTCGCGTGCAGGCTGAGCTGGCGCAGCAGGCTGAGCGACCGGAACACCTGGAAGCGGTTCTTCTCCCAGTCACCGAGCAGGCCGAGCACCTTCTGCCGTTCGCGGGCGAGTCGGGTGTCGTAGATCTTGCGGTGCCGCGCCGCCAGGTCCAGCACCAACGCCTGTTCCTGTTTGGGTGGCAGGTCGATGGCCACCTGATCTTTGGTGCGGCGCAACATGACCGGCTTGATCCGCCGCCGCAGCACGGCCAGCCGGTCAGGCGCCGAACCCGATTCGATGGGTTTGCGGAAGTAGTCGGTGAACGCGACCGGCGACGGGAACAGCCCGGGTGCGGTGACGCTGAGGAGCGACCACAGTTCCATCAGGTTGTTCTCCATCGGGGTGCCGGTGATAGCGAGTTTGAACCCCGACTCCAGGCGGCGCGCACACTGGTGGGTCTTGCCGGTGTGATTCTTGATGAACTGCGCCTCGTCGAATATCACTCCGTCCCAGGAGTATTCGTTGATCTCGTCGAACAGCAGGCGCAGCAGGGTGTAGGAGGTGACCACCACATCGGCCCCGGCCACCTGTTGCTCGAACCCCATACCGGTACGGGCCCGGGTGGCGGTCACGGTGGCCACCCGCAGCCCGGGGGCGAACCTGTGACATTCGGCGGCCCAGTTCGCGATGACGGAGGTCGGTGCCACCACCAGGAACCGCGCATCCGGCGTCGCGGCGACCGCGCGGGTGATGATCGCGAGCGTCTGCACCGTCTTGCCCAGGCCCATGTCGTCGGCGAGGATTCCGCCGAGTCCGTTGTCCCACAGGAAGGTCAGCCATTCGAAGCCGGCGTGCTGGTAGTCGCGCAGGTCGGCGTGCAGTTCGGCGGGCAGGTCCACCAGGTGCGGAGGCCGGGCCGAGGCCAGCGCCGTCATACGATCGCGCCAGTTCGCCAGTTGTTCGTCGACGACGCCGAGGGCGAGCAGTTCCTCCCAGAAGGTGGCGTTGAGCGATGCCGGGTGCACCATGCCCGATTCGATCTCGCCGAGCGCCCGCCCCTCGGCGAGCAGGTCGGCCAGCTTGCGCAGCTCGGGTGAGTCGAGCGGAAAGTACACACCGTCGTTGAGCAGCATGTGGGTTGCGCCGGAAACGATCTCGCTGATGACCGCGGCGACGGGCACACGCGTTCCGCCCACCGTGACAGTGATGCCGAGACTGAGCCAGTCATTGCCGAATTCACTGTCCTCCGAAGCGAATTCGATGGCCGGCGCGCTGTCGGCGGCACGATACTCGACGTCCAGGCGGTTGTCGATGACGATACCGGGGTGCCGGTCGAGTTCGGGCAGCGCCTCGGCCACCAGCAGCGCCGCCTCGACCCCGGAAAGATCCACGGTGACAAGGAGACCGGCGATATCGGTGGCCCCGATGACCTCCTCATCCGGGTCGGCGGACTGCAACAGCCGTAGCTCGCGGAGGACCTTGTCTGAGTGATCGAGGACCTGCCGGCGCCGCCAATGGTCCGTGGCGTGTGTCCGCCACGCCCGGCACATCAGCGCGGTCGCCGACAGTTCCGGCCGGACCTCCTGCCACAGTGCGGCTTCCGCGCTCTCGTCGCGAAAGCCGGTGGCCGCGGTCTCCGCCGGATCGAAGACATGCCGGGTGTCGTTGACGGTGTAGCCGGCGCTCCACGACAGACGCACACCACCGGCCGGGGCCGGCGTCAGCGTCAGCACCGCGAACGGACCCTCGATGCGGGGCGGGGCGAACAGCTGCTCGTCGTGCACCGCGACGGTGCGCGCCCGGGTCAGCCGGGGCAGCACCTCGGCCGAGAACTCGGGCAGATCCGCGGCCGGGATGAGCACCTCGGAACCGTCACGGGCGGCGGCGATCTCGGCCGCACCCGGGATCGGGTCAAAGGCCGCGAGAACCAGCGCGTCGTCGTGGACGCCCCACAGGCCGTGCACGTTCCCGGCGGGCCCGAGGACGCCACCGACGTCGCCGGCCGCGAGCACCTGTCCGTCGCCGATCTCGACCGTGGCGGTCAGCTGCGCGCCGTCGGCGCACCCCCGCAGGCCGTAATGCAGCCGGGCGGTGGTGATCCGGACCGACGACGCCTGCACGCCGGGGCCGGCGATGATCTCGACCCCGGCCCGCCGCGCCGACTCCAGCAGATCCCAGATCTCGCGGGGTGCGTACGTCAGCCTGACCCGTTCATCCCGGTGGGAGAACAGGCTGCCGGCCAGCGCGCGGTGAATCGCGATGACGGCGTCGGTCTGGGCCGTCGGGAAGTCCTCCTGGCGGATGCGGAAGATGTCCGACCACGTGGCGCCGCCCTTGATCCATCCACGACGCTTGCCCCAGGTCATCGGTGTCACCAGCAATGCCGCATCGGGGTTGCCCATCCGCACCGCGAGACTCGTCGGAGCCTCGATTCCCACCGACAGCGCGAGCGGACGCATGGTGGGCGTGGGCACCTCGCCGGACGCATCGTCGAGCACCGCCGACAGCATCGACCGCCACGCCACGACCGGCGGGGGCTGCACCGCCCCGGCACGCCCGGCGACCAGCAGCAACGCCACCGCGTGCTTGCAGAACATCCCGACCGGGCACGAGCACGTGGCCATCGAGACCGTGAGCGACGACGGGGCACCGTTGAACGACACCGTCACCCGGTAGATCTCCTGGCCCGAGCCACGGCACCGGCCGGTCAGCTCACCGCGGTCGGTCCAGCCGAACTCGGTGACCATGCCGGAATTGGAGTACCGCGTTCCCCGCTGGAGCGCACTACCACCGAACCGCCGCCGCAGTTCGGCCGGTGCGATACGCAAGGGTTCCGAAGGCACTCCGACAGGCTACGTCGCCCCTACGACAAAAGCTCCTCCAGACCGATCGACAGTCCGACAGTGCCACCCTTGCCCCTGCGCAGGGTGCTGCCGAGCACGGTGATCCGGCCGGCGATCCCGTACTTGGCGATGATCAGGCCGCGCACCCGCTCGGTGCCGGCGGCATCGAGGATCTCGGCCCGCCCGGCCACCGGCTCCCCGAACAGCTTGCCGCCGCGGGCATCACAGGCCTGCACCGTCACCGCCGGATTGCGGCGGATCCGCTTAACCTTCCACGATTCGGTGCGCGTCCACAGCACCAGCCGATCGCCGTCGAGCGCCGCCCACAGCGGCGTCGCCACCGGAGTCCCGTCCTTCCGGAACGTCGTCAGCGATACATACTTGGCGGTCCCGGCCTCACCGAATCCAGACATACCCGCCACCCTACGCGCCCACCCCTTTACCGGTTGAGTCACGAGAACCGCAAGCGCCCCTTCCCCGGATGAGGTGCGAGAACCGCAAGCGACCCCCTGCCGGTAGAGGCGCGACGAGCGCAAGCGACCCCCCACTGCCGGTAGAGGTACGAGGAGCGCAAGCGACCCCCCACTGCCGGTTGAGGTGCGAGGAGCGCAAGCGACCCCCACTGCCGGTTGAGGTGCGAGGAGCGCAAGCGACCCCCACTGCCGGTTGAGGTGCGAGGAGCGCAAGCGACGAGCCTCGAAACCCCGCGAGACGATAATGTCATCTCACCAGGTTTCGAGGCTCGCACGCTCGCACCTCAACCGGCGAGGTGGCCAGGTTTCCAGGCTCGCACCTCAACCAACGGAGCAGGTCAGCCCAGGATCAGCGACTCCCCGTCGGCGGACACGTTGACGGGAACCACATCCCCGTCGCGCACCGTCCCGGCGAGCAGCAGCTTGGCCAACTGGTCACCGATGGCCTGCTGCACCAGCCGGCGCAGCGGCCGGGCGCCATACTGCGGGTCGAATCCGCGCTCGGCCAGCCACTTCTTGGCGTTGTCGGACACTTCCAGGTTCAGCCTGCGCTGCGCCAGCCGCTTGCCGAGCTGCGCGAGCTGGATGTCGACGATCGACACCAACTCTTCCGCACTCAGTGCGTCGAAGACGACAACATCGTCGAGCCGGTTGATGAACTCGGGCTTGAACGCCGCGCGCACCGCCATCATCACCTGATCCTTGTCACCGCCGGCGCCCAGGTTGGACGTCAGGATGAGGATGGTGTTGCGGAAGTCGACAGTGCGGCCCTGCCCGTCGGTGAGCCTGCCCTCGTCGAGGACCTGCAGCAGCACGTCGAACACGTCGGGGTGTGCCTTCTCCACCTCGTCGAACAGCACGACGGTGTAGGGGCGGCGCCGCACGGCCTCGGTGAGCTGACCACCCGACTCGTACCCGACGTATCCGGGGGGAGCACCGACAAGCCTTGCGACGCTGTGCTTTTCGCCGTACTCACTCATGTCGATGCGCACCATGGCGCGTTCGTCGTCGAACAGGAACTCCGCGAGCGCCTTGGCCAGCTCGGTCTTACCGACGCCGGTGGGTCCGAGGAACAGGAACGAGCCGAGCGGCCGGTTGGGGTCGGCGACACCGGCCCGGGCGCGGCGCACCGCGTCGGACACCGCGGTGACGGCGGCCTTCTGCCCGATGACCCTTTGTCCGAGTTCATCTTCCATCCGCAGCAGCTTGGCGCTCTCGCCTTCGAGCATGCGGCCGGCGGGGACACCGGTCCACGCCGACACCACCTCGGCGACGTCGTCGGGACCCACCTCCTCCTGCAGCATCACGTCCTGTCCCGGTGCGGCGCCGGTCTTCTCGACGGCCGCCGCGAGCTCCTTCTCCAGTCCGGGGATCTTCCCGTACCGCAGTTCGGCGGCCTTGCCCAGGTCGCCGTCGCGTTCGGCCCGATCGGCCTGTCCGCGAAGGCGATCCAATTCCTCACGCAGGTCGCGCACGGAGTCGATGGCGGTCTTCTCGCCCTGCCAGCGGGCGGACAGTTCGTTCAGCTTCTCCTTCTGGTCGGCCAGTTCCTGACGCAGCTTCTCCAGCCGTTCCTTCGACGCCGCGTCGGTTTCCTTCTGCAGCGCAAGCTCTTCCACCTCCAGCCGGCGGACGATCCGCTCCACCTCGTCGATCTCGACGGGGCGCGAGTCGATTTCCATCCGCAGCCGCGAGGCGGCCTCGTCGACGAGGTCGATGGCCTTGTCGGGGAGGAAGCGGGAGGTGATGTACCGGTCGGACAGCGTTGCGGCGGCCACGAGCGCGGAGTCGGTGATGCGCACGCCGTGGTGCACCTCGTACTTCTCCTTGAGGCCGCGCAGGATGCCGATGGCGTCCTCGACGGACGGCTCACCGACGTACACCTGCTGGAAGCGCCGTTCGAGGGCGGCGTCCTTCTCGATGTACTTGCGGTATTCCTCGAGCGTCGTCGCGCCGACGAGGCGCAGTTCACCGCGCGCGAGCATCGGCTTGATCATGTTGCCGGCGTCCATCGCCGAGTCACCGGTGGCACCGGCACCGACGATGGTGTGCAGCTCGTCGATGAAGGTGATGACCTGTCCGGCGGAGCCTTTGATCTCGTCGAGGACGGCCTTGAGGCGTTCCTCGAACTCGCCGCGGTACTTGGCGCCCGCGACCATCGAACCGAGGTCGAGGGAGATGACGGTCTTGCCGCGCAGCGATTCGGGTACGTCCCCGGCGACGATGCGCTGGGCGAGTCCTTCGACGATGGCGGTCTTGCCGACGCCGGGCTCGCCGATGAGCACCGGGTTGTTCTTGGTGCGCCGGCTCAGCACCTGTACGACGCGGCGGATCTCGGAGTCGCGGCCGATGACCGGGTCGAGCTTGCCCTCGCGGGCAGCGGCGGTGAGGTCGGTGGAGTACTTCTCCAGCGCCTGGTAGGTCGACTCGGGATCCTCGGAGGTCACCCTGGCCGTACCGCGCACGGAAACGAACGCCTCGCGCAGCGCCTGCGGCGTCGCACCCTGATTGTGCAGGAGTTTCGCGACATCCGAGTCACCGGAAGCCAGTCCGACGACGAGGTGTTCGGTGGAGACGTATTCGTCGTTGAGTTCACCGGCGAGTTGCTGGGCGGCACTGACGGCCGCGATCGACTCGCGGGACAGTTGCGGGGTCGCGGAAGCATTGGCGACGGTGGGCGCACGATCGACGATCGCCTGGGCCAAGGTCCGAACGGTCGACGGATCCACCCCGACAGCCTTGAGCAGCGGCGCGGCGATGCCGTCGGACTGATCGAGCAGGGCCACCAGGATATGAGCGGGACGCACGTCCGAGTTGCCGGCAGCGGTCGCGGCCTGCACAGCAGTACTCAGGGCCTGCTGCGTCTTGGTCGTGGGGGTGAAGCTATCCACTTCGCATGCCTTTCTCTTTAGTCCAACAGGCTCAAGTATGAGCCTACGGACTCCACAACGCCAGTAGAGTTGAGCCTATTCCGCTCAACTAAGGACGTAGTGCCCGATCTCCAACAGATTCTTAGTGCCGCAGGCGCCCGAAGTCTGGACTGACGGAGCAAATTCCTGGACTACTGGACGGTAGTACACCTCCAGTCACACTAGTCCCACCAGTCACAAGCCTGGACTGGAGCGCTGTTGAAACGACACCGCCCAGTACGCCTGAGGCGAGCCCTCCTGAGTGGTCCGGTCGTTGTGAGACTCTGTTGCTCGAGTGTTCGAGCAGGAAGAATCAACGACGTCATGACATCGAACAAGCGCCGCCGGCATACGTCTGAGCAGATCATCGGCAAGCTTGCCGAGGGCAACAAACTCCTCGCCGCAGGGCAGGAACTCGACCAGGTGTGCCGGCACCTCGAAGTCGCCGAGTCCACCTGGGCATCGGTGGCTGGCCCAGTACGGCGGCATGAAAGCTGATGACGCCAAGCGCCTCAAAGAACTCGAAGCCGAGAACGCCCGACTGAAGAAGCTCGTCGCCAACCAGGCCCTCGACATCGACATGCTCAAGGACCTGTCGTCGGGAAACTTCTGACCGGCGAACCGCAAACGCCGCGCCGTACAGGTGCTGCAGCAACGGTTCGGGGTCTCCCAACGACGGGCCTGTTCGGTGGTCGGTATCCACCGCTCCACGATGCGCCTGACGCCACCACCAGCCGATGATGAGGACACCCGGCTGCGGGCCTGGCTACGCACGTTCTGCACCGATCGGCCGCGGTGGGGGTGGCGGCGCGCAGCGAGGATGGCCCGAAAATCCGGATGGACGGTCAACGACAAACGAATCCGACGGTTGTGGCGTGAGGAAGGACTTCGAGTTCCCCAGCGTCGTAAGAAGAAGCGGTTGACCGGCATCGGTGTCGCAGTCGGTGCGATGTGCCCGATCCGGCCGAACGTGATCTGGGCAATGGATTTCCAGTTCGACACCCTCGCTGACGGGCGAACAATCAAGCTACTCAACATCATTGACGAACACACGAGAGAGTGCCTGGCCATTGAGGTCGACCGATCCATCGATGCTGACCAGGTGGTCAGAGTCCTTGACCGCCTCGCTCTCATACGTGGGACGCCGGTCTACGTGCGATTCGATAACGGGCCAGAGTTCGTCGCTCACGCCGTTCGTGACTGGTGCCGATTCACTGGGACCGGAGCCCTGTTCATCGACCCCGGCTCGCCGTGGCAGAACGGCTGGATCGAATCATTCAACGCACGCCTGCGTGAGGAACTGCTCAACTCGTGGCGCTTCGACTCGTTGCTCGAAGCCCGCGTGATCACCGAGGATTGGAGGACCGACTACAACACCGTCCGACCACACAGCGCCCAAGGCGAACTCAGCCCCACCGAGTCCGCTCTACAGTGGACCACGACCCACCAACCCCAAGCCGCATAGCGACTGGACCACCAATTGGGTCCCCCTCACCAGAAGGAGCTCGGTCCTATCGACGGGCAGCAGCGCAAGTTGGACGAGCTGTTCACCCCCGCGGAGGACGGCTGTCGGCGTCCAGGTATGCACCCGGCTGGTCACACCCGATGTCGGTGCGGGCACTACCTGATCTACGACTAGCGACTCGCGGTGTCGGTAGGTGGTGCTACGTTCGCGCTCATGCCGTTCACGAGTGACCCGGAGCTGACGCAGCTACGCGTCGAGGAACTGGATGCGTATATGCGCGAGCACGTCGACGATGGTGAACGGCTGGTCTGTGCGCGTGCCGCTGGTTGTCGTAGCTCAATCGAGCCGGGCGGCAACTTTTACGAGGGCCAGGGGACGCATGTCGGCGCGCACTACGACCTCACTGAGGACGGCGTTGACTGGCGCGTCATGGTCATCGGCATGGAGACCGGGCGCGGTGACGAGCACGTTTCGATCGCTGAACGTACAGCGGATCAGAACCGAGCCATCAGCATGACCTTCAATCAGCGCCACGCGCACATGCGTGGGACGACCAGCGTTCTTCGTACGGCTTTCGGGCGCGAGTACGGCGCGGACCGCGCAGGAGAACTGCTCGACCTCCGCAACCAAGGCGAGGTCGTTCACCTGATGAATGCGTACGCACTCGTCAACTTGAGGCTATGCAGCGCAACCAAGGGCACTGGCTACCGATCAGCGGCGAGCAGCATTCTATCGAGCAACTGCTTCCCCCATCTGGTGCGGACGATCGAGATACTTGAGCCGACGTTGTGCATCATGCAAGGCGCGAGTATCTACCGTGATATCGCATGTCGGATTGCTACGGTCGAGAAGATCGATGCGAACCTAGAGGTCGCGAAGTTTGGGAGACACCAAACGCTATTCTTCCATGGCAATCATCCGAGCGCCGGTAGTAGCACCACGGGATACGGAACCGCGTCAGCCAGTCCGTACTTTCTCCAAACTGTCGAGCCTGCGATACGCGAAGCCCGACGTCGGTGGTTCAAACGCTCTTGACAATTATCGTCTGCTTCCGCATGTTCAGAAGTAGATGAGAAGCTTCGTCACAAGTCACCAATCAAAGCGGACCAGAGCGGCGACGTTCCCTCCAAGATGGGTAAGTCCCCTGGGGCGGTGGGATTTGGGAGCAGGCTGAGGTGGCCCGGTAGCCCCTGTGATGGGGTGGTGCCCCCGTTGGGGCGGGCCATCGTGTAGAGGTCGATGAGTTACCTACCAAGTGACTCACAAAAAGGACACACCCCACGATGACCCGGGACCATTCTGCCGTACTGGCCCTGGCAGGTCCCCGATAGTCGGTCCAGGCTGTTCTAGAGCCAGTTCCTACAGGTGATCGCTCACGCGATCTCACACACCACCGGGTGGTGGGTGCAGGTGCATCCGGCAGCGTACTCTGCCGGCGTCTGGTAACCCAGCGCCGAGTGCCGGTGCCGGCGGTTGTGGTCGTCCTTGAAGTCCCCGATCACCACACGGGCCTCCAACACGCTGGTCCAGCAGTTGCGGTTCAAACACTCATCCCGCAACCGACTGTTGAACGATTCGACGAACCCGTTGTTCCACGGTGTGCCCGGCGGGATGTAGCTGATCCCGACCTTACCGTCGCAAAACTGTTGCAACGCATGAGAAATAAACTCCGGCCCGTTGTCCATCCGCAACACCCTCGGCGGCCCACCGACGGCAATGAACACCTTCTCCAACTCCTCGACCAGCCGCTCGGCCGGGATCGAGGTATCCAGGATGTCCAGCAGCGAGACCCTGGTGTGCTCATCCACCATCGACGCGATCTTGATCTTGCGCCCGTCCACAGTCGAATCGAACTGAAACTCCAAAGCCCACACCACATTCGGTGCATCTGCCTCGATCACCGGCACCGACGACTGCCCCGCACGCTTGCGGCGCGGCGCGCGCTGAACCTGCAACCCTTCCTCCTCCCCACAACCGGTGCACCTTCTTCTTGTTCACCGCCAACCCCACGTCGAACCGCAGATACGCCCACACCCGCCGGAACCCATGCCGCGGGTTCTTGCCGGCATAGGCGCGCAGATCGGCGCGCAGGTCCGCATCCGGATCGGCCGGGGTCTGCGCCTGCGGCAGCCGTCGATACGCAGACCGGGAAAGCCCAACCACCTTGCACGCCATACGCTCTGACATGCCCTTCACCTCTTTGAGCATGTCGATAGCGGCGCGTTTGGAGGTCGGGCTCAGAATTTTCCCTTCGCGACCTCCCGCAACGCGTCCTTCTCCAACTCAGCATCAGCCAGCAGCCGCTTGAGCCGCCTATTCTGATCCCGCAACTCCTTGAGCTCCTTGGCTGCGTCAGCGTCCATACCGCCATGAGAACGGCGCCAGTTGTACAACGTGGCCGCCGACACCTCCAGCTCGTTCGCGATCTGCTCACCGGTCTTGCCCTCGGCCGCGAGCTCATCGACGCGCCGCAGCTTGCGCACGATGTCCTCAGCCGAGTGCCGTTTGCGTCCTGCCATGTCCCTCATCGTCCCTTCTACGCCCTCATCAGGGCAATCAGGACTCCAGAACTACCTGGACCGGTTCACAGGGGACATGCCATTCGGCCCGGTGGCCTCCGATCCGACAGTGTCGCGGTTGATCACCGTGCTGGCTGCTGACGTGGGACCGGTGTTGGCGGCAGTCAACACCGCCCGCGCCGCTGCCCGATCCTGCGTGGGAAGCGGCCGGCACCAACGCTCCTGACGTGCACTGCGATCAGGGTGGGTTGGTGGTGGATCTGGATGCGAGCCTGCTGACCGCACACTCGGAGAAAGAGTCCGCCACACCAACCTATAAGCGGGGCTTCGGGTTTAACCCCTTGTGTGCGTTCGTTGATCACGGACCCGGCGGCACTGGTGAGCCGGTGGCGATGATGCTGCGGCCCAGTACCGCTGGAACCAACACCGCCGCCGATCACATCAGGACCACCGAACAGGTTCTGACCCAAGTACGCACACGGCCCGAATCGGTGCTGATCCGTACCGATTCGGCCGGCGGCACCCACGAGTTCCTGGACGCCTCACTGACCGTAGCCTGGGGTACTCGGTGGGTTTCGGGCTCACCCAGACCGCCGCCCAGGTGATCGACCGCCTACTACCGCAGGTGTGGACCCCGGCCTACGACCCTGACGGCACCGAACGGGAGGGAGCGTGGGTGGCCGAGCTGACCGCGATGCTGGATCTGCCGTCCTGGCCTGCGGGTATACGGGTCATCGTCCGCAAAGAACGCCCCCACCCGGGTGCGCCGTTGCGGTTCACCGACCGGGACGGACTGCGGCTGACCGCATTCGCCACCAACACCACCACCGGGCAATTCGCCGCCCTGGAGTTGCGTCACCGCCGCCGGGCCCGCTGCGAAGACCGCATCCACTCGGCCAAGGACTTCGTAACCTGCCGCTGCACGGGTTCGACCAGAACCGCATCTGGTGCGTCATCGTCGAACTCGCGTGCGAGTTTGCTAGCCTGGGCCCAAATGCTCGCCCTACGCGATTCCCCGGCCCGCCGGTGGGAACCCAAAGCGCTACGGCTGCGACTATTTTCGGTCGCCGCACGCCTGACCGGCATGCCCGCCGACGCCGTCTTAAACTCGCCGCCGGCGCACCACACCTACACCTACTCCTGTAGGGAATGCACACCCTGGCAGCACTTCCCGACCCCGGCTAACGCTTCCGCCGACCATAACCACCCACCTGGAAGGACAACGCTTTTCGGGGCCGTGAACCCCGACGCCCACCGACGCTCGGACACCCCTTCGCGGCCCCGGCCCAGAATTCGGTCCTCAGACCACCACCTGGGCCCACTCAACAGACAACGGCCACCTCATGAAATTTTGCGGCTAGAGCCAGTTCCTAGTCGACTTAGTCCGATGCCATCAGCGACACGACGCCCACGTCCAGACCATCTGCGCGACGTTGTAGCTCGGCGACCGCGTTCCACTGGTGTGAGTTCTTGTAGGGACTGTCCTTGCCGGCCTCACGCATTTCGAGCAGTCCCTCGGTCCAGTACGCGATCAGGCTCCGACGAACCCCTGGCAAGGTCAGCAGTTCACGGCCTTCCGTGAGCGTCCCGCGGAAGCGGATCACAGTTGCACGATCCCTCTTCGTCTCATACCAAGGTTCCTCGATTCCACCGCCGCGAGCTCGGACCCATGCACCGACCTCTGGAAAGTCCAGAATCAAACGGTCGACCATGAGGAAGTTCCAGTGGTCGGTGGCACCGCGCTTTGGCGTGGATGAATAAGCCACTTCATGAGGGCCGATGGACAAGGTGAAGTAGCGGCCACCCGCGGTTGATGTGAACAGCGACAGAACCCATGCACCTTGGTCGTCGAGGAAGTTCGACAGTCCCACGGTCTGGTAGATCGCGCTGAGGTACTCGACGAGCTGGACGTTGAAGAAGCAACGCTCAAGTTTCGGATACGCGTACAGTTCCTCAGACCGTGGCACAGTGCGCAGCAGATGTCGCGCGTCAGCGAGCGCGATATCGAAGAGCTCCTTCTGCCCCGCAATCTTGGTGTTTCGCCGACTGCTGATGCTTCGGTGGATCCTTGTCTCGACGGCGGTCACGTCCTCCACCTGCACGACATCGACGATTCGCCAGGGACCGTGCTCGCGGTATGGAGACTGGGCGTTGATCTGGCGCAGCCGGTGCGGCGGGAGGTTTTCGGTCTTACCGATCTTGATGCTCGGACAGTTCGGCGAACTCAAGATGTAGATGTACCCGCGTCGCTTCTGCGCCAATGCCATGCGCGGTGTTGTATCAGCTTGCTGACGGGAGCGCAGCCGATCGCTGTGTTCGGCGGCCTCGGTTAGAAGGCCCGTCAGCGCCCCGCGACTAAGTTGGTGAACCCTGCGACCCGACGCCGGGTCCAGCGTCACTCCGCAACTGGTCGCCGTGCCCCTAACCGTACGGGCGTGCCTGACCACTTCACCCAGTGGATGATCTAGTTGCAGCCATCAGGCACAGGCGTATGCGATCATTCGTGACGTGAACGCGCCCACAATTCGCCGCTGCCTGGAGATGCTGTCCGACGAAGAACTCCAGGAAGCACTCGACGCGAGCGGTTGTCTCGTGAAGCAGATCCGGAGCACGGGGCAGGTGAACAAGAAGAAGCCGGTAGTCGCTAAGACTTTCCGTCAGTGGTTTCGCACCACCGCTCTTTCTGATCGGACACTACCCACGCTGGCGGAGCTTTTCCTTGAGTGTACGGCTAAGCACGGCGAAGGCGTCGCTCGCCGCGAAGGCCAGGTGCCACCGCCGGGTGTGCGTGCACTGGCGGCGCTCTCCACTACCGGCCATGACGAAAAGGTGTTCGCCGCCCGGCTGGATGAGATCCGTTCCGGGAAGGATGTCGACGCAGCGAGCGATGAGTCGACCTCACACGATCTGATGACGTTAGAGCAGGTCGACGAAGCACTGAGCGTGCTGCGGGAGAAAGCGGAAGAAACGATCGCCGCCATCGATCGGGCGCGGAAGCAGGTCGCAGGCGGACTGGCGGTCGACGACGGCGATGTCCACGCCATAGATGAGTGGCAGGCAACGCGATGGCGGTGGGTGGAATCACTAGGTTTCTCCAAGGATGGGGCAGCGCCGGTCGGATTCGAGGCGCTGACGGACATGCGCGATGGTCTCCTGCTGGCGCAACAGGAGCAGGACCGCCAGCTAGCGCTGGAAGACGAACTGCAAACACTGCAGGCGTCGCTGCCTACGCTGGAGAACCTGGAAAGCCACGACGAGACGTACGCTATGGCTGCTGCCAGAACGCGAGAGCGAATCGCCGAGATCACCGACAAGCTCGTGCAGGAGGAGCCTTCAGAGGAGCTCATCTCGGCTGACCGAAGTGAAAACGACACCGCCGCGACCGACCCGCCTCCGAGTGAAACAGCGATCGTAGCCGAGCCCGCCGACGCAACCAGCGTCGAACTTAACTCTGATTCGGTTGAAATCGACGCATCTGCAGCCGAGCTGGAGAACACACGCCCCGAGCCCGACGCTGAAGCAGAGCTCGAGCCTGAGGTTGAAGTGACCACGGAACTCGGTGCCGTCGACGCTATGAGCGCCGAACAGGACCCGATCGGCGATGACGACGACAGCGTCTTCGATTCACAGGCCACCCCTCTGATCGAACCCATTGAGCTCGAAGCCGAAGTCGACAAGCCCACAGAGACCGAAACTGACACCGGCACTACGGACGACCAGGAATCGACTACGAGCGCACTGGCATTCGACAGTGTGGCCGCCAACCTCGAAGCCACGATCAGAGCTGGTCATCTCGGTGCAGCGTGGGCGATCGCGGCAGCGGCCGGACTGCCACCAGCCGACGTCGACGCCTACAGGCTGGCGGCGGCAGCTTTCCACAGCATGCCCGGACGACTAGAGCCGTCGGAAGTGCTGCGGCAGTTCCTCACCGAGCTCGACCGCAACTTCACCAACCGAGACGCCGCACGAGTGGCATTGGCGGCGGTGCTGCGGGTAGGACTCCCCGAAGGATGGGTTCCTAGGTCCGAGCTGACGCCGGTCTTGTCGGCTGCCGGACTGAGCACTGAATGGGATGAACTCTACAAGGTAGCCGGCGACACCGGCGCTTATGCGCCGCAGCGTGCTGTGGACACGGCTAACGCTCCCACCACCGCCTCGGTGCAGCGCCGGGCAGAGCGGCAGCGTGATGCGCTCAGCAAACAGCACATCAGCTTCACACGCGCTGACAACGTGCGCCGTCACCTTCTGCGCTCGGATATGCCTCTTGGTGGCGCGTTCGACGCCGTCGCCGCCGACACCAGCGGCGAAACGCGCCGGAACGCCCTCGCGGCAGCCAAAGCCGTCCTCGTCGACACCAACGCAGTCATCTCAGTCGCCGACAAACAGGTCAGCAGCAAGCAGCAACTGCGCACCCCGATCATCGCCACAGCCCGCGACAAGCTGGAGCAGATTATCTCCACTGTCCGGAGCGTGCTGGCCGAGGCGATCGAGGCCGCCTCCGCCGCTGATGTCAATAGCCACGCCACCACCGGCCGGCATGCTGACCTGACCGAAGCCGCGCGAGCGGCCCGCAGCTCGCAGGACACACTTGGCGATGGCCCAGGAGCGGCCGCACTGGAGCGGCTGGTGTCCTGGATCCTCGCGCCCGAACCGTTGGCGCAGGTCTACCGAACCACCGAAGAGGTTCTCGCCTACGACACGTTGGCGGCAGTGGACGCAGTCCGCGACAGCGACGGTGTCCCCGTCCTGGCGGCGATGCCGGAGGCTGACCGTGTCAAAGTCATCGCCGACCTTTTCGCGCAGGATCAAGTACCCGCCAGCCAGCTGGTCAGCAAGTACATCGAACGCGGCGACTTGCGTTCCGCCGCCCTGGCAGCGGGCGAGGACGGAAAACTGATCGACGCAGTCGATGACGAGCGCCCCGTATGGTCCGGCAAGCTCGCCCGCCGGGTCGCTGCAGCCCGCGGCGAGATCGGCAGGGCCTTCGCCAACGACTACACGCAGCGAGCGCAGTCGGCCGCCGAAGCCCGTCTGGTCGGGCCGTCAAAGTACTCCGGCGACCGATTCGATCTGCAGCTGGCCGAACTCGACTCGCTGCTGCAGGATCTGGCCGACCATCGCGCAGCCACCGGCGCGGACTTACGGACCAAGATCGACGAACTACCCAGCGCCGTCAGCGACGACGACCGCGCAATCATCCGATCACGCGTCGACGCCGATGATTTCATCGGCGCCCACGAATTGTTGGCGATGGCCCGCAGCGGTGACCGGCTCCCCGATGTCGACGCCCAGGCCGACGGCGCCGGGATGTTCGACAGATTCTCCCGGATCGCCACCGCGCTTCCAGCTGGCGCCAACGTGGACACAGTTCTGGCAGCCTTCACCGAGGACGGCACGCATCCGGTGAGCGAGACCATCTACGCTGAGCTGAAAGCATGGGAACACATATTTGACCGAAAGCAGGCGGCCAAGGTCGAACGCTCATGGATGGAATCGGCACTGCGGTCGATTGGACTTGAGCTCAGCGGGGAACTGGGCGCTAAGCAGAAGATCGCAAGCCGCGGCCGGGTCTACCGAATTGCAGGGAAGCCGGTAGACGGCTCACTGGTACCGATGCTGGGGACCCAGACCTCGCATTACGTCGTAGCGGTCACACAGGACTCGGCCACGCTCACCGCCATCCTGGAATCGTTCAAACCCGGTATGGGCCCGAACATTGTCCTGGTCTGCGGAACCCTCTCCGAAGAGGATCGCCGCCGCAACCTAAACACCTGCCGTAAAGGGCAGATCGCAGCACTGGTGATCGACTACGCGGTGGCCGCCTTCGTCGCCACAACCGCCCCGCGGTCGTTCAAGGTCGCCCAGCAGGTCGCCCTGCCGTACACATGCTTCGGGCACTACGGGCAGGCGTCGGGGAATGTCCCCGACGAGGTGTTCGTCGGCCGCAACCGCGAGCAGGTCCAGCTCGAAAGCCCAGTCGGATCAATGTTCGTCTACGGCGGCCGGCAACTGGGCAAATCGGCACTGCTACGCAAGATCGAACGCGATTTCAGTTCCACCCCGGACCAGCACGCCATCTACATCGACCTGTCCAGCAAGGGCCTGGGGATCAACGGGTGGGAAGAACCCCGCAAGCTGTGGCAGATCATCTACCGCGAACTCGCAGTACTGGGGATCGTCAAGCAGAACACCGTCCGCAACCCCGAACCGGTGGTAACCGCAATCGAGGGCTGGCTCGACGGCAAGCACACCCGTCGGCTGTTGCTGCTGCTCGATGAGGCCGACGTGTTTCTGGACAAGGAGTCCGCGAGCGGCTTCCGCAACGTCGGCCCCCTCAAGGGTCTATTCGACGGTACTGGCGGCCGGTTCAAACCAGTCTTCGCTGGCCTACATAAGGTACAGCGACTACAGGGAGTGGCAAACACGCCGCTGGCGCATGGCGGTCAAGACATCCTGATCGGACCGCTCAGCGGCACCGCCGCACGCAACCTAGTGATCACCCCGATGCGTGCCCTGGGCTACGAGTTCGAAGACCCGAACCTGGTGTGGCGTCTGCTGGCCTACACGAACCTGCAGGCCGGCCTCATCCAGATCGTGTGTCTGGACCTCATCAAGCACCTGCAGTCGCGGCCGCTGCTGACCGGTGAACCGCTGGTCCAGATCACCAGCCGCGACATCGAAACAGTCATCCAGAACCCGGATACGCGCGCCCAGATCGCCTCGCGGCTGGGGATGACAATGAAGCTCGAAGACCGCTACCACGTCATCGCACTGGTGATGGCGGTCATGGGTATGGAAAGCGACTTCCGCGACGTCCACAGCGCAATCGACATCCGCGAATCCTGCGAAATGTACTGGGCAGAGGGGTTCGAAAAGATGAACAGCGCCGAGTTCGGGATCTACCTCAGTGAAATGGAAGGCCTCGGAGTCCTCTCCGGCGACGGCACAGGCAACTACTCGATGCGCTCGCCGAACATCGTCACCATGCTCGGCACGAAAGATGAGCTGGAGGCCGCCTTGGACGAAAACGCCTTCCAGCTGACCGACGAACTTAAACCCAAGTCGACGCGCCGGGAGATTGCGGGCTCCGGTGGTGCCCGCAGCCCGCTGACCGAGTACCAGCTTTCCGAACTGGTACCCAACGCCGACAGGTTCCCAGCGCTGAACTTCCTCGTAGTCGGCAGCACCGCCTTCGACATCGGCAACGCGATCCCAGTGCTGAAAGAGGTGGCCGCAGACCGCGAGGTCGACGCCACAGTTCTCGATGCCACCGCCCCGGACGCCATTGGCCAACTGATGCAGACGAAGCTTGCCGTCGCCGGCACCGGCCGTCCCCGGATGTTAATCGTGGACGCGACCACCGCCTCAGTGTCTCGGTCCACCGAGTTGGCGACCGCGGTAATGAAGCTGCGTCGCCGAGCAGGCGGACACTTGGTCCTAATCTTTGGGCCCGACGGTATCGACGCAGTCAACACACTGGCCGATCGGAAGTCAGTGGTACCGACCCGTGTCCTGGAACTGTCAAAGTGGTCCAGCGACGGAATCCGGTCCTGGCAGGACAACCCGTTCTCCCCTCCGGACCTGCGAGATCGGCTCATCGACACCACTGGCGGCTGGCCGCAACTGGTCGACGAAGCCGCAGCCGCCGCCGTAACTGTCGGAGCCACCCAAGAGCTGCAACGACTGGAGCAGTACCCGGCGACGCCCGACGAGGCCCAGCGATTCCTCGATTCAGCCGGTGTGAGCCCCGAAGTAGTTGCCAGGCTGATCCAATGGAACGAGGTCGCCGAAGATACGTTCGAGCCGGTTATCGACCTGGGCGAGGTGCTCGGCGTCGACCACGAAAGCATGCGCCGCCAGGTCGAAACTCTCGTCATGCTTGGCATTGTTGAAGAATCCAAAGGCCGCTACCGGGTGGACCGGCTGATCACCCGCGCACTCAAGCGCGTGTCGAACAAGTGAGCGTCCTCACCGCCGAGACGGTGCCGATGATGCCGGGACCTCGGCGTTTCCTGGCCTCAATCGCCGCGGACGTCTCTGAGGCCGCCGTTGTGATCGTCGTATTCCCTGACTGCGCGGTTGATGACGGCACCGCCGAAGTCGTCCTCGACGAACTCGAATCAGTCCTGGATGACTGCCGGTTCTGCGATGTCTCCGGCGAGACGTTCCCCGTCCGGATCTTGGATACCTTCGGCGGCCACGACGAGGACGTCGTCACCTACGACGACTGGGACACAATCATCGACTGGCCAAACTGGCACCGTCACACCGTCCTGGTGCCGGCATGGGAGCACCCCGACACCGCCAGCATTGTCGCACGCTGGCCAGCGCAAACCCACGCCTGCAGCCTGCCTCCCGGCCAGATCCCGACAGTGCTGATCGCCACCACGCTCGCCGAGCTTAGCCGCGCCGACATCGAACGCCTCAGCAGTCCCGACATTCGGGTCCGCTGGTGGTGGGGCGTGTTTGGCCGGCTGGACACCGAACTGCAGTTGGCCTCGCAGATTGCTGGGACCAAAGAACCAGACCCGGTCGACGTCGCAGCCATCACGGAGGTCGCCGGATGGGACCTGGCCGCTATCGAACACCTGCTAGATCGGTGGGATCGGCGCACCGACGGCATTGGCACAGCTGTGGCGCAGTGGCAGGCCAGGGACGACATCGTCAATCACACTCATGGCCAGTGGAAGCCATCTCGGGGGAACTCGGTGCCGACCGCCCCTCCACCCTCACACGAGCAGCACTGGCGCGACGGATGCATAGACCGTTGGGGTCACCACGTACGTTTCTCGGTCGCCGCGATCGACGACGAGGAAGTGAATCGGCGGCTGTGGCTGGCCCACAACCACAGCCTCATCGCTTACGTGGAGGAAGAACGTACGCGCCTGGAGAAGATCATCCGGGCGACAGTCAGCGACGATGATCTGGAGTTGCTCGCCGATGGCGGCGCCGGCCCCATCGAGATCGGTTCCCTCCTTTGGCTGGTCTACCAAACCGGGATCGTCCTAGACGGCGACGACTTCCAGCGCCTCAAGAGCTTCCGCTCCCTGCGCAACGACCTGGCGCATCGAACTCCGGTGCCTGATACCCGGCTGTCTCAGATCCGGGCATACCTCGCGTTCAGCTGACGAGTGATACCTGCAGCTAACGCGTCGACCCAACCGTGAATCGAGGTGCGCGAAGGCGTTACCCCGGCCGATCTACACCAACCGTAGGCGTCCAGTGCTGCAACGCTCCTCGTTAGGACGTATGCGCAGGTCAGTAGTGCTTCTGCAAGCGAGTCCAGACTTTCCCGCGAAACCCAGTCCAGACTTTCACCGTTTCTGCAGGTCACCAGTCCAGGAATCCAGCGCCTGCGGCACTTTGGACGACGTGTCGAAGTGGCCCGGTCGTGATCGTGGAGGGGATGAAGCCACCCATCCGGGGTGGACCGAGACAGGAGTACACCATGAGCGCACCCTTGACCGTCGACTTCTTCTGCAGCCTTGACGGCTACGGCTCCGCGAAGGGCTGGCCCGGCTACTGGGGCAAGGAAGGCCCCGAGATCATCGAGGACCGAGTGCGCACCTTCGCGCAGGATCAGGTTCTCGTCTTCGGCGCGACGACGTTCCGGGAGTTCCGGACGTTCGTCGCGGAGTACGACGAGCCGTACTACCAGAGCCTGAACGAACTGCCGAAGATCGTGTTCTCCAGCACGCTCGACCCCCAGGCTCCCGGGTGGCAGAACGCGACCGTCCTGAACGAGGACGCGGTGGTCGCGATAGAGCGGCTCAAGCGGACCACCGACGTGCCGATGCGCTCGCACGGCAGCATCTCGCTGAACCGTGCGCTGCTCGCCGCCGGTCTCGTGGACCGGCTGGAGGTGATGGTGTTCCCTGCCATCACCGGCCGCGCCGGCGACGCCGCGCTGTTCCAGGACGGGGCGGAGTTCGACCTGGACCTCATCGATTCCACGGTGCTGGACGGCCGGACCGTGAAGCTCGTCTACGAACCGCACGTGCACGACGAGATCCCCGAGGGCGTCGGACCGCAGCCCCGGAAGGCCGGCCGATGAGCACCGTGCTCCTCGAGCGGCGACCATCACGACGGAGTGCCGCACCTGCGCTACCGCGTCTTGGACTGACAATGTTGGTGGCGAAGAACGGAGAAGACCGATGACGCACTACGCACTGATGGTCTGGGGGCCGTCGGAGTACGGAGAACACGGCAGCTACGACACGGCCGAGGAGATGGCGGCTCAGTTCGAGGCGACCGGCGCGTTCAACGACGAGCTGCGCAGCGAGGGCAGTTTCGTCTACGCCAACGGTCTGGCCGAGGCCTCGGCCGCCACCGTCGTGGACGCGCGAGGCGAGACACCGATCGTCACCGACGGCCCGTATCTGGAGTCGAAGGAGTACATCGCGGGGTTCTGGATCGTCGAGGCCGCCGACATCGACGCCGCGCTCGCACTCGCGGCTCGCGGGTCGCGGGCCTGCCGGCGCAGGATCGAGGTCCGGCCGATGGGCGGATGATGGCGGACGTCCGGGCCGTCGACGCGGCTGTCACGCGCGCCCACCGTGAGGAGTGGGCCCGTGTGGTGGCTTTCCTCACCCATCGCTTCGGCAGCCTCGACCTGGCCGAGGAGATGGCGGCCGAGGCCTTCGCCACGGCGGTGGAGCGATGGCGGTCGGACGGCATTCCCCCGAACCCCGGAGCTTGGATCACCACCACCGCGAACCGCAGGGCGATCGACCGGCTCCGCCGCGAGGGCAGGCGCGACGCCAAGTACCGCGAGGCGCTCATGCTTGACGACGACAGCCCGCCCGAGCCGGTCGGTGCCGTGGACGACGACCGGCTCCGCCTCATCTTCACCTGCTGCCACCCCGCCCTCGCGATGGAGGCCCGGGTGGCGCTGACCCTGCGCATGGTCGGCGGACTCACCGTTCCCGAGATCGCCCGCGCGTTCCTCGTGCAACAGACCACGATGGGACAACGCATCAGCCGCGCCAAGACCAAGATCCGCGACGCGGGCATCCCCTTCCGCGTGCCCGACAGCGAGGATCTGCCCGCCCGCCTGGACGGCGTCCTGACCGTGCTGTACCTCATCTTCAACGAGGGCTACCTCGCCTCGGGCGGTGACTCCGACCCGATCCGGCGCGACCTCACCGCCGAGGCCATCCGGCTGACCGCACTGCTGCGCGGCCTGCTCCCCGAGAACGGGGAGGTCACGGGGCTGCTGGCACTGATGCTGCTCACCGAGGCCCGCGCCACCGCCCGCGTCTCCGCTTCCGGGGAACTGGTACGGCTCGATGAACAGGACCGAGGTGCGTGGGACCGCGGGATGATCGCCGACGGCATCGCCCTCGTCCGGCAGCGCCTCGACGCAGTGTCGCGCGGCGAGGCGACACCCGGCCGCTACCAGATCCTCGCCGCCATCAGCGCCGTCCACGTGTCCGTCCCGGACGCACGCGATGTCGACTGGTCCCAGATCGTCGCCCTCTACGACCAGCTCGCGACGATCGACCCGAACCCGATCGTACGGCTGAACCGGGCGATCGCCGTCGCCGAGCTCGACGGCCCGGACGTCGCCCTCGCCCTCGTCGATCAACTCGAAGGGGCGTTGCGCGACTACCACGCCTACCACGCCACCCGCGCCGACCTGCTGCGCCGCCTCGCCCGCTCGGCCGAAGCGCCTGCCGCCTACGACCGAGCCGTCGAACTCGCCACCAACTCCGCAGAACTGGCCCACCTCACAAGGCGCCGCGACCAACTCAGGGGATGAAGGGAGGCAGCTGCAGCGGAAGAAGCGAGCGCGCCGTGAGCACTTTGTTCAAGGTTACGCACCTAACCTTGAACAAACTGGCTGATCATTGAAGGTTGTTCTATAAACTTGAACGAATTGCCTGACGATTCATGGAAAGGTCGCGCCACGGTGTGCTTCGACGCCCAGGCCAGGCCCCTCCGACTTTCGGCTGAGACACGTCTGGGGAAACAGGAACTTTCGGACAATTCCGCAGCGCGCGGTCCCGTGTGAGTATCGGATACGTGGATGATCCGGCACCCGACGTCACCGAACTACGCATCTCCCCCGCCGACCAGCGGTGGTCGATCGTGATCGGTGCGTTCGCAGGTCTCGCCGTCGGCCTGCTACTCCCGCTGATCTGGCGATTCCTCGCCGACCTGGAGTGGATCCCGTTCCACGGCCCGCTTGAGTTCATCATGTCCATGAAAGTCACGGGCGTCGCGATTGTGCGCCCGATCGGTCTCGCCACCGTCGGTGCGGGAGCGCTTGCGGTATGGGCGTTCTCGCAGCCATCCTTGACGATCTCCGACGCGGAGGTCGTCGTCCGCAAGGGTGATACCCGGCGGGTGATCCGCCGCGACCAGGTCGCCGGCGTCTACCTGTCGAAGGGATCGACCGTCGTCATCGAATCCGCCGAGGGCCGCAAACTGTTCGACGACGAGATCGAAGGGGCGAAGAAGACGGCCGGACCGGCGTTCACCTCCCACGGATATCCGTGGGAGGGTCAGCCTGTCATCTCGCCTTCGCACCGTCCCCTGGATCAGCAGGATGTGATCGACCGCGGTGGTCATCGACACGACCAACCGGACAAACCACAATGAACGGCATGACCGGACCCACCGATACCCCGCGACTTCCGAAAGGATGCTGGATATGCCGTTGAAGGACCTACTCGTTCTCGGTAACCCGGTAACGATCACCCGTCGGGGTGATCCGGTGCTTCATTGGCCTTGCCGCCCTGCCACGACATTCGGCCCGGAATTGTGGAACCTGCTGTGCACCATGTTCGCCACCAACCGGGCCGCCGACGGCGCAGGTCTGGCCGCGCTATCCCGCGAATGGAAACCGATTGATCATGGATGAGACCGAGTTCCCCCGCACGATGGGCAAGGTCGCGCCACGCGAGTTGGCGGTCAACGGGATCACCCGTTTCGACCAGTTGCCGCAGTGGACCGAGCGCGAACTGTTGGCGATTCACGGTGTCGGCCCGAAGGCCATCCGCATCCTCCGCGAAGAACTGGCGGCACGAGGGTTGAGCCTGCGCGAGCACTGACGCCGGGACGTCTGATCCAAGCGGGACCGACCACGCGGCGCTGCGCGGATGCCGTCGTGAGAAGGTCTAAGGATGTCGCAGGAGGTTGTTCGCGACGCGGATCGTGGTTCGGCGTCGACGGCGTGGATCGCCATCACCGCGGTCGGGGTGATGCTGGTCGCGGCCAATCTGCGCCCGGCAGTGGTGTCGGTGTCACCGCTGGTCACCGACATCCGGGAGTCCACCGGTTACAGCGCCGGCACCGCCGGTCTGCTGACGACGCTGCCGATCCTGTTCTTCGGGCTCGCCGCCCCGTTTGCGCCGTGGCTCGCCGCCCGGTTCGGGTTCGAGCGCACGATCTTCGCGTCGTTGCTGTTGCTGATCGCCGGCATCGGGCTGCGCTGGATTCCCGGCGCGGCGTGGCTGTTCCTCGGTTCCGCGGTGGTCGGCGCCGCCATCGGCGTATGCAATGTGATCCTGCCCGGGTTGATCAAACGGGACTTCACCCATAGCTCCGGCCTGATGACCGGGCTGTATTCGATGACGATGACCGGTGGGGCCGCCGTCGCCGCCGCGTTCACCGTCCCGATCGATGACCGGTTCGGTGGCGACTGGCGAAAGACACTCGCCACCTGGGCCATTCTCGCGGTGATCGCGGCCGTCGTGTGGGTACCGCAGCTGCGGCAGGTGCACGCGGGCACCTACACCCGTCCCGCACCGCTGTGGGGCAACAAGATCGCCTGGGCCATCACCGTGTTCATGGGCTCCCAGTCGTTCGTCTTCTACACGTTCGTGGCCTGGCTTCCCACCTACCTGCTCGACCGCGGTTACGACAAGACCGAGGCGGGCACGGTGCTGGCGGGCGGGCAGATCGCCGCGATCGTCGGTTCGCTCGTGGTGCCGATCATCGCGGGCCGGTTCGCCGATCAGCGCGCGGCGGGCGTCGTCACCGTCGCGAGCACCGTGGCCGGACTGCTCGGCCTGTTCTGCACCGACGTGTGGGCCGTGTTCTGGTGCATGCTCGTGCTGTTCGGCCCCGGATCTGCATTGGGCCTGGCCCTGCTGTTCATGGTGCGCCGGAGCCGCTCGGCCGAACAGACCAACCAGGTCTCGGGAATGTCCCAGTGTCTCGGCTATGTGCTGGCCGCGGTCGGGCCGTTCGCGCTCGGCGTCGTCCATGACGTCACCGGCTCGTGGGCGGCGGCGTTCTCGGTGATCGCGGTGGCGCTGTGCACGCAGGCGTGGGGCGGCTGGCTCGCCGGGCGCAATATCTACATGACCCCGGATTGAGGTCTCCCCAGTCCCCCACCGGCGCCGTACGCGGAACGGCGGGGCTTACGCCGGTCGCCAACTCGACGCGCCGAGATGCCGTGGTCACCGAGATCAAGCGCGGCATCGTCCTGGGCACATCCGGCCCGGTGAACGACTGACGGAGGGCAAACTCAGCGCGGCATTTCAGGTCAGCCGGCCGACGGTCCGCGAAGCGCTCGACGCGGCCTGGCCAGATTGTTCGGTTATCTGACAATTCTGCCGCATCCGGGAGTGCCCGAACCGCGAAATCTCCCGGCCCCGGGCTCACACCGCGACGTACCGCCCGGGTTCGGCGAATGCCACCTGCCCCAGACCCGCCAGACGCTCCAGATGCAGGTGCGCCGTGCGCAGTTCAACGGCCCGCACGAACGGCGCCTGCACATGTGGCCGGTACACGAGGCGGTGTTCGGCGACTTCGTCGAGGGTCCGGGGCTCGGCGAGAAACTCCAGCAACCGTTCCTCGCGCCGGAAGACGACCTCCCGGTAGGCGCGCAACCGTGTCCGGAACTCCTCGGCCCCCTCGACGACGCCCTTCTGGTGAAAGGTGCCGTACCAGCGTGCGTCGATCGTCGACGCCCGGTCGATGGAGACGAGGAAGTCGTCGACGCTCGAATGCAGGTCGCCGTACAACGGCCCGAACGACGTGAGATCGATGTCGGCGACGTAGAAGAAGCCGTCCGGTTCGATGAACACCCCGCTGTGCCCCGGGGTGTGCCCGGGCAGATGAATCAGAGTGGCGGTGCGATCACCGAGGTCGAGTACCTCGCCGTCCACGACACCGTTGACCCCGTGATGGTGGCTCGGCAGCGCGAACTGCGCGTCGATCTGCCGTGCCACCTCCGGGCGCTCGTTCGGTTCCAGCCCGTACGAGTCGATCAGAGCCTCCAGCGACGCCACCGCCTCGGCATCGCTGTGATGGGTGTACACGGGCACCGGGAAGTACCGCAGTCCGGCGATGTGGTCCTCGTGCGCGTGACTGATCATCACCGCGTCGGCCCGCACCGATCCGTCGATACCGAGCGCCGGGTCGATCAGCAGTTGCTGCGCCGACCCGCGCACCAGCAGCGAATTACCGTACGGGAACGCTCCCCGCTCCTGCCCTTCCAGGACCGTCACCGCACCGAACACCCGCTCTGTAGCCATGCCTTCGGGTCTATCAGACCCACCGTTGCGCGCGTGGCGGGGAGGCCACGATCGACTTCCAAACGTTGCTGTCGGCTCCGGAAGATCCGGAGACACCAGCAACGTGTCCGACGGCAGCCACCCTCCTGAGCCGATGTGGCTGCATTGGTGGCCGAATGTAATCTCCTTACGAGGAGGTGCCATGTCGCTACGCGCAAAAGATGCCGAAGCGACGGCATCAGAGAAGTCCGCCGACGGCGAGGCCATCCCGCACGCAGACATCGGGTCCGGGCGGACCCTCGCGGTCGTGGCGGTGCTGTGTTTCGGTGGTCTGGTCGCCGCGGTGATGCAGACACTGATCATCCCGATCCAGCCCGAACTGCCCGGCAGACTCGGCACGTCCATCGAGAACGCGTCGTGGGTCATCACGGCGACCCTGCTCGGGGGTGCGGTCGCGATGCCGATCGCCGGCCGCCTGGCCGACATGTTCGGTAAACAGCGGGTGCTCGCGGTCAGCGCCGGGTTGCTGATCGTGGGATCGGTGATCGCGGCGCTCGGGTCCTCGCTGCCGGCGCTCGTCGCGGGCCGTGCCGTGCAGGGCATGGCGATGGGGTTCATCCCGGTCGGCATCAGCCTGATGCGGGAGGTCACCCCCGAACATCTGACGTCGATGGCGGTGTCGGCGATGAGCGCGATGATGGGTGTCGGCGCCGGTGTCGGTCTGCCGGTGGCGGCGTGGATCAGCCAATCCATGGATTGGCATGTGCTGTTCTGGATGTCGGGCGGACTCGGCCTGATCGTTCTGGTACTCACGCTGCTGGTGGTCCCGCACATCGATGACGCGGTCGGCGGTCGGCTCGATCTGGCCGGTGCGCTCGGGTTGTCGGCCGGTCTGATCACGGTGCTGACCGCCATCACCAAGGGCAACCACTGGGGCTGGTCGTCGCCCATCACCCTGGGATTGCTCGGCGGCGGGCTTGGCGTCCTGCTGCTGTGGGGCCTTTTCGAACTACGCCACATCGACCCGCTCGTCGACCTGCGCACCACCGCCCGCCCCGCGGTGCTGTGCACCAACATCGCCTCGATCGCCATCGGGTTCGGGATGATGGCGCAGGCCGTCGCCATTCCGCTACTGCTGGAGACACCGGCCTCGACCGGTGCCGGACTGGGCCAGACCGTGCTGCAGGCCGGTCTGTGGATGGCGCCGTTCGGCGGCATGATGCTGCTGATGTCGCCGGTGTCGGGAACGTTGATCCGGCGGATCGGCGGCCGGTACGCCTTCCTCATCGGTGCCGCACTGTTGGGTGCCGGTTACCTGTTCGCCCTGTTCCTGATGGACACCCCGGTGCAGATCATGATCGCCTCGATCGTCTGCGCGGCGGGTGTCGGCGTGGCGTACTCGGCGATGCCGACGCTCATCATGGACAACGTGCCCGCCGACGAATCCGGTGCCGCCGTCGGCCTCAACGGCCTGATGCGATCCATCGGCACCACATCGGCGTCGGCGGTGATCGCGATGGTGCTGGCCGGTTCCACCGTCACCGTCGCCGGCCACGACTACCCCGATCAGTCCGCCTTCCGCTGGTGCTTCCTGATCGGCGCCGCCGCCTCCTACGTCGGCTTCCTCATCGCCCTGCTCATCCCCCACGGCAGCGAGTAAAGTCCGAAAAACTTGCTGCCAGTTCCGGATTTCCGGAACCGACGGCAACCTTTGATGCCGCGCTCACATCCGTGCACAGTGGTCCTCGGCGCGCAATGCAGCTGCCGCCGCATGTCGATCCTGCTCGTCCAGACCCTCCGGCCCCGGACATTTACTCTGAACGGACAGGGCCAGCAGGCAGCCGTCGAGATGCTCCGGTTCGGTGAAGTACACGCGGGTGTGACGCTGAACCGACTCATCTGAGGCCCCCGACGGGTCGGGAATCTCGTGGTCGATAAGTCGAATTTCAAGTGTGATGCGCGAGGATTCGATCAGGTCGACGTCAAACTGCCGTCCCGTACCGAACTCCAAAGCACCCCTCTCCGCCCGCTTCATTTTTGTACGCATGTCCTCGATCAGACTGACCTTGGCCACAACGCGAATTCCACAGATCCCGGGCAAGTAACGAATCAGGGTGATCGGCACCACCCGGACATGGCACTATGCGCTTGGAGTCATACCATGGTGGTCGGAACCGCGAGAGGAAGGACAAGACCGTGGATCTCGATGAACTACTCGGCATCGACCTGGCAAATCCGAGTCATCGCCTGGCCCGTCTGCTCGCCGACCAAGACGAGGCACTCGTGGACCGGCTTGTGCAGCTGCGCAAAGACAAGCGACTGTCGCAGCAAGATGTCGCCGACGCGATGGGCGTGACGCAGTCCGCTGTCGCGCGGATCGAGTCCGGCGAACGCGATCCCCGCCTGTCGACGCTACGACGCTATGCGCATGCTGTAGGTGCACTGATCGAGCATTCGGTTTCGTCCTACGATCATGAGCGAAACCTGCGCGACGAACGTCCGGCGAGCCGGTTGGCCGCAGTTCCCGCCGCGGTTCGCGATGAACAGCCTCGAGCGATCCAGCAGGTACTGGCCTGATGGCGACAGGCGATTGGGATGATTCCTGGCCGGCTGCCCAGATCTGCGGCCTGACCACACTCCGACTGTTGATACTGCCTGGTCCGAAGGGCCAGGATGGTGATCACGACCTCGGCTGGCAGATCTTCGCCGATTCCTTCGCGCGGAATTCCGAGCGTGGCCTGCTGCTCACCGGCGAAATCATCCAGCCGACCGGCGACTGGTTCGTCACGGCTGCCGGCCGCGTCCTGGTGAGGTTCCAGCCCGATGTTGCCCCGGATCTCGAATCGGACGACGCGCTGGACGAAGCACTGAAGCGGTTCGGATCGTGGGCCTCACACATATTGTGGGACCACTGCCGGGGGGTCCTCCTCCAGGCGTCATCCTCGTTCCCGTTCGAGTTCTCGCTGCCGACGATCACCCCTCGTCCGGTGCTGGTGACCAAGGCCATGCAGCGCGAGGCAGAAGCCCCCGACCCGGACTGACCGTAGGCTCAATTGTCCGACCCCGTTCCTAGACTCGGCACCATGAACGAGGAGATCGACATGCCGCCGGGACCGGATCACCCCGAGGACATCACCGGCTACGGGGTCGGTAAGCGGCATCTGATGGCGATGCACCTCGACCAACCGATCGGCACCCTCACGCCCGCGCAGGTGGCGTTCGCGCTCGGCAACGACCCGGACCTGATCATGGACTCGATCGACCACGAGGAGGAACAGTCCGGCATGGCCGCCGCCGACGCCGCTCACGCCCGGCGCAGCGGTGACGAGTACGCGGCCGAAAGGGATTTGGCGGAATCCCGAAGCTGGGCCAATAGCGCCCAGACCAAACGAGAGGCCCTCAACTGGCTCACCGCCCAAGCAGGCACACCGTTCGTCGAGTTCGCTTTCGACAACGAGATGCGTGCCGTCCGCCTCGCGGCATGGGCGGTGGCCGATGCCTACCAGGCGTGCTTCGCCGACGAATGCGACGAGAATCCGGCGGACTGTCCGACGCACGGTGGGCTCGTGGCCGCACGCAAGCTCGCGGAGGAGTCCGAAACCGACAGGCTGCGTTCACGATTCCTCGACGCCTTCCATGCCTCGGCCGCGAAACGCACCGCCTGATCATGGGTCCACGCTCAGCCCGCGCCGCCGAGTTGTTCGCGGATCTCCTTCAGAGGCACCAATAGCCCACTGTCGGCGTCCGGCACCTGGGCCAGGGCCGATCGCACCTTTGCGGTAACCCGTTGCTCGCTGTCGCTGAGCAAGCCCTCGAAACGAGGATCAAGCAGCCAGGAGGCGTTGCGGGCCGCGTAGGCGGCGGCAACGTCGAGGAAGATCTCCATTTGGCGGACCCGCTGGGTGATGTCCTCTCCCTCGCACACATGCCAGTGAAATTGTTCGCTCCACAGCCGTTGTCGCGCGGCCTTTCCGGAAACGTCGATAAATGTCCCCTGCGCCGACCGCACTCCGTTGCGACGCAGGTAGTCGTCGACTTCCATGGCCAGCCGGATGACGTTGTCGTCGGCCAGCGACGTCCCGACAATGAGTAGATGCCTGGTCATCAGGGTGGCCTGCAGCAGCGATCCCGCCGGACGCGACCGGGCGTCGAACAGGACGAAGTCCCGCCGCGTCAGCACAATACTGTCCGCCCGCTGAAGATCCCCGTGCAATTTGAGCAGCCACGGTCGTCCGACCTCTGCCGGTTCCCACGGCAGGACGGTCGGTGTGGTCCGTCCGGCCTGTTCCACCGCCAACTCGAACAGGGCGTCGTAGTTGGTGGTGATGGTCTCCTGCGCATCGAATCCGGCCAGAATCCCATGTGCCAGAGCGATTTTCTTCGGTTTCCCGATGATGTCGCGGACAAGCTCGCCTATCTGTCGCTGATCGGAATCCCTTTTCAGCAGTTCCGCCGCATCCAGGGATCCGAGTGCCTTCACCTGCCCGTAGTCCTGTTTCGTGCGCTCGGCGATCCTGGTCAGCAGGCCGTCCCAATCCGGAAGTCCCGCAGCCATACTCACGCCCGCGCCGAGGAACAATGCCAGGTGCCCGTCCCGCGCCAGGACCCCGAGCCGCTTGGCCTCGGCCAGCGCCGGAGCCGACAATCCCCACGGCAGCGACCCGGTACCGGATTCGGCGATCGTCCGGCGACGGTATTGGGCCGCACCGAAAACAGCGGGATCCGGTGTCACCAGAACAATGTCAACACCAACGGTGCGCACCGAATCCCACAGTGCCCGAAGCAGAACGTCGAGCGCCTCACCACGGCGCGCCCCCATACCTCCACGCCCGATACCCAGCACGGGCACGGCGATACGCAGCGTGGACCGTGACTCGGTGGGTCGCAACCCCGAACGGGCGATCTCCGAAACAAGTTGCCGCACCCGGTCTCCCAATCGAAAGCCGGTGCCCTTCCTGCGCTGGAACACGTTGATGAACCAGACACTCGGGTTGACCTGGCTCACCGCGTATCCGTTGTCGGTCGGCCATCCGGCAGGACGCGCCTGCTCCGGGTCCCCGGTGATGTCGTGCCAGTAGCCCATCACGGAGAAGTACCCGTCGGTGGGAATCACCTTCGCGTCCACATCGAGGCTCCCCATCCGCCCATGAACGACGTACAGATGGCCTGCGCCACGGTTATTCATCGGCCGATTGTAGGCCGCACCCCGACGGCGGGAACGGAGTTCGAGGTCAGGCCACCTTGCGGCGGCCCACCGGGCTCGGGGATGCGCACGCCGGGGCGAGCCGGAGACGGTTGCGGCCCGACCGTTTGGCCGCGTACATGGCGCGGTCGGCGCGCGCGAACAGATCGGCGGCGATCTGCGCGGCCTCGGGGCAGCCCGGGTTGTCGGCGTGGTGCACGGCGACACCGGCGGACGCGGTGACGACCCCACCATCGGGTCCGGGGATCGCCAACTCCGACAATCCTTTCCAGATGGTGCGGGCACTGTCGTGATCGGTTCCGGTGAGTAGCACAGCGAATTCCTCACCCCCGACGCGCGCGGCCATGGTGCCGGCGCCGGTGGGGACGGCCGATCGCAGGTAGCTGCCGATGCGGGCGAGGCAGTCGTCACCGGCGGCGTGTCCGAGTTGCCGGTTGTAGTCACCGAAGGCGTCGATGTCGAAGAGGAGGACGGTGACGTCGTCACCGGCACAGATGAGTTCATCGAGACGCGCCTCGAACGCGCGGCGGTTGGCGAGCATCGTCAGCAGGTCCGTGCGGCCCAGGAATTCCAGCTGCTGTGAATGCCTCCAGCGATGCCGGTGCAGGATCGAGATGCGGAACGCCGAGCGCAGACCGGTCACGCACAGGAGCACCGCCACCGTCACCGACAGGATCTGGCCCGCGGTGACCGGCGCGAACACCAACTCGACCACCACGGTCACGGCCAGCATCAGCGAGCTGACGGGGAACGCCACCCGCCACGCCACGCGGGCGGCGGGCACACTCATGATCAGCGCGATCGGCACCATGATCGGATACTCGACCGGGCCGCGCTCGCCGAGGACGATGAACGTTCCCATCCCCAGGGCCCAGCTCGCGACGATCGTGGCGATGAAGATCTGTACCCACCGGCCGGCCGTCGACGGCAGTCGCAACAGCACCAGCGCCACCACGATGACGGGTATCCCGATGCAGGAGACGACCCGGAATACGAACGCCGGATCCTCGCCCACGAAGCCGCCGAACAGCAGGCCGATGATGTTCATGCAGAGCAGGATCAGCAGGACGATCGTGGAGAACCTCCTGCCCTGTGCGTCGAAGGCGTTGCGGGGCGATTCCTCGAGCTGCTGCCTCTGGAAGGAGATCGACGGCCACGTCACGCGCAGCGGCAGCGCGCACGCCTGCTGTTCCGCGATCAGCCGGCGCATGTGCTCGATGTCGAGGGTCGCGGGGGTGGCGGGTGCGTCGTCGCCGGGGGACGCGGTGGCCACGATGTCCCGGCGCTGCGTTCTGCCGCGATGGAGCGCGCCCTCTGCCTGCTGGACGATGTTCTGCACGCAGAACTCGGACTCTCGGCCGCGCCCGGCGAGTCCGGCCGCCACGTACAGTCCGTCGCGCCCGGCACCGCGGCGGGCCACCGCGGCCGCGGCACCGCACAGCCGCGCGGCTGCCGCCTCATCGATCTGCTCGCCGCGCCAGAGTACCGCGAATCGTTTGCCCGCGATGCGTGCGACAAGCGTGTTCGGCCCGTCGGCCGTATCGCGGAGTGCACCCGCGACCGACCGGAGCACCTCGTCGCCCGCGAGATGACCGTGCTGGTCGTTGAAGGTCTTGAAGCCGCCGATATCGAGAAGCAGCAACGACAGCGGTTCCCGGCTGTCGCCGGCGGCGATCAGTTCGTTGACCAGGGGTATCCGGTTGGCGATGCCGGTCAGCGCGTCGGTCTCGTGCAGCGTGGCGATCCGGCCGCGCTGCACCCAGGAAGTCCTGGCGATCAGTTCGATCTCACGCGCGGCGACCAGCCCGCCGACGACGATCACGGCAGACAGGACGACGTCGCTCAGCCTGGTGGCGACGGCGCCGAACACGAACACCAGCCATTCGCCGAGGACGAGCACGCCGATGAACGCTCCGATCACCGTGACCAGCGCTCCGAATGTCAGGTGGGCGAAGATCACGCTGATCAGCACGGCGAACACCACGATGTGTGGCAGGGACCCGTGGGTCGCGGCACCGCCGTCGTAGTGGACCACGAGCACGCAGATCAGGGTGATCAACTGTGTGCCGACGAACGTCGCTGCCGAGGCCGACGGGCTCACCCGCCGGGAGGCCGGGTGCCGCCCCCATAGCAGGGCGGCCACATGCGTCGCGGCGGCGACCCCGAAGGCGATGCCCACGGTGGTGGGGTGGCCGGTCACGAGCTTGGTCAGGAATCCGACGGCCAGGATGACGAGGACCAACACATGGATCTCGGCCCGCGTCGACGCACCCGCGGCGGCGAAGGCCCTGCGGAACCGGGACTCGGCCGGACCCGGGAACCGGGGCATGCCCAGCGACCACGGACCGCGGCCGGTAGGCTCATCGCCGCCCGTTGCAGGTGACAGTGATGCAGACATCCGCTCTCCTGCTTCCACTCCCGGTCCCGCTCGGCGACCGTTGCACTGTAGTTGCAGTCAGTAAATACCATTTCTGTTCACTATCGCGAATAATGTGGTGCTCAGCACACCTCGCCGCAGGCGTCGTCGTCGGGATCGATAGCCCGGACCACCTTGCGCCCGATGCGGCTCAGCACATCGATCTCGCCCGGATCGAGCACGTCGACGAGCAGCCGGCGCACCTCCCGCACATGCGCCGGAGCGGCGGCCAGCACCTTCTCGTAGCCGGCGTCGGTCAGCGTGGCGTCGGTGCGCCTGCCACCGCCGGGCACCTGCTGCCGGGTCAGATACCCGGCCTTCTCCAGTCGTTTCGCGGTGTGCGAGAGCCGCGACAGTGACGACGACGCGAACGTGGCGATATCGCTCATCCGCATCGTCCGGTCCGGTTCCTCGGACAGCACCGACAGCACCATGTACTCGAACATGCTCAGCCCGGCGTCACGTTCGAGCTGGATGTCGAGGGCCGCGGGCAACCGGACCATCAGTGCCGCGACGGCCAGCCAGGCGCCGCGCTCGTCGGGGCTGAGCCAGGGGGTGTCGTCTGCGGTCATGATCACACCCTAACCCAACTTGACTGTTCAAGTTAAGGTGCTACTGTTCATGTTGAACATTCAAGTAGGAGGTGTTCAGGAAGTGTCCGTGGACCCGTTCAACCCCACCCGCCCCGCAGGCGCCTACGACGATCTCGTGGCCGATGTCCTGCCCCAAGCGCGCGAGCATCGCCCGTGGCAACCGTCCGACGGCACCCTGCCCAGCCTGTTCATCAGCCACGGCGCGCCGCCGACCCTCGACGACGCGCAGTGGCTGCGCGACCTGTTCGACTGGGGTCAGACCCTGCCCAAGCCGCGGGCGATCGTCATCGTGTCGGCGCACTGGGAAAGCGCCCCGCCGGCCATCACCGCCGTCAACGAGGACACCCCGCTGTACTACGACTTCGGCGGCTTCCATCCCCGCTACTACACGCTCAAGTACCCGACGCCCGACGCAACCGACGTCGCCCGGCAGGTGGCGGGCGCCCTCGACCCGACGACACCGCTGCACCACTGGGTCGATCGCGGCCTTGACCACGGCGCGTTCATCCCGCTGATGGCGATGTATCCGGCCGGCGACGTGCCCGTCGTCCAGTTGTCGATGCCCAGCCTCGATCCCGAGGCGCTGCTGACACTCGGCAAACGCCTGCGCCGCCTGCGTGACGACGGCATCCTGGTCATCGGCTCGGGATTCATGACGCACAGCTTCGCGGTCCTGCGGAACCCCGCGCTCGGCACGGCCCTCGACGAGTTCGACACGTGGGCGGCCGACGCCATCACCCGCGGCGACATCGACTCGCTGGTCGACTTCCGCGCCAAGGCTCCCGCGGCCCGCCTGGCCCACCCGACCGCCGACCATTTCGTCCCGCTGCTGCTCACCCTGGGCGCGGCCGACGATCCGTCCTCGGCCGTCTCCGTGATCGACAGGACGGTCCTGGGCAACTCGATCCGTTCCATCCAAGCAGCGTGAACCGCATAACCGATCCAGAAGGAGTAACCGACATGACCATCGCCGTTTTCGGAGCCACCGGAGCCCTCGGCAACCTCACCATCGACGCCCTGCTGGCCCGCGGAGTGGCCGCGGCCGACATCCGCGCACTCGGCCGCAACGCCGAACGCCTGGCAGCCCTCGCCGACAAGGGCGTGACCACCTTCACCATCGACCTCGACGACCCGTCGACGCTGGCCGCGCCGCTGCAGGGCGCCGACGAGGTGCTGCTGATCTCGGGCAGCGAGGTCGGCAAGCGCCTCCCGCAGCACAAGGCCGCGATCGACGCCGCCGTGGCCGCAGGCGTCCGCCGCATCACCTACACCTCGGTCGTCGCCGCCGACACCAACCCGCTGATGCTGGCCCCCGAACACAAGGCCACCGAGGACTACCTGGCCGCCTCGGGCCTGGTGACCACGATCCTGCGCAACGGCTGGTACACCGAGAACTTCCAGTCCGATTTCGGTGCCGCGCAGGCCACCGGCGTCGTCGCCAACAGCGTCGGCGAGAGCACCCTCGTCAGCAGCGCACCGCGGGCAGATTTCGCCGAGGCCGCCGCGATCGTCCTCACCTCCGACGGCCACGACGGCAAGCGGTACGAGCTCACCGGCGATTCCGCCTGGACCTTCCCCGAGTTCGCCGCCGCGGTGTCGCAGGTCCTGGGCAAGCCGGTGGAGTACAAGACGATCACCGCCGACGAGGAACGCGCCGGTCTGACCGCCGCCGGGCTGCCCGCCGAGGTCGTCGAGATGCTGGCGAGCATGAACGCCTCGATCGCCGAGGGGGCGCTCTCGCTGGTCACCGGCGATCTGTCCACACTGCTGGGCCGCCCGGTCACCCCGATCGCCGACACCCTGGCGAGCTGGGTCTAGCAGACCCTGTCCGCCGGCTGAGGAGTTCTCAGCCGGCGGTCGCGGTCTTCAGCCGCGTCGATGTCTCACTCTGATGAAAGTTCGTCAGATTTCCTACAGCCAGCTGCGATAGGTCACCCACGCCGGGCCCGCATCGGGTGCGTCCTCACGCGACACCGCGGCCTGAATGAGGCCGTACGGACGGTCATCAGCGTGGAACACCTCCTTGTGGTTCTCCACATCGTCGAACGCGGAGAAGTCGTAGACGAAGTGATGCTTGTTGGGCGCCGACAGCCGCACCTCGGCGACCTGCCCGAACTCCTCCAGAATCGCTTCGCCGATGCGGTACAGGGTCTGCTGCAGCGCCAGCGAATGGACGGTCGCGAACGTGGCGATCGCGATCTCCCGGATCCGGGCGAACAACCCGTCGAAGCCGAGCTCACCGGGATCGGTGCCGGCCAGCCGCCACTGCATCACCAGCGAGGTGGCCATCACGCGGTCGTCGGTCTCCTCCAGAATCGTGTACGGATCCACCAGGAAGCCCTTGAACTCGCTGCCCGTCGACTTGAGGATCACAAAGTCCTTCACGCCGGAGACGATCCAGGTGTTCTCCTTGTTATGGGTGACGGCGACGGTCCGCACCTCCGCCGACGCCTTCACGAAGGTGTGCGGGTGCTCCTCGCCGTCGACGATCGCCCGCTCCCAGGCAAATTCCTCCACCTCGATCAGCGCCTCGTCGACGGGTTCGATGTCGTCGACGTAGTGGGTGGCCAGGGCGAGCGCGTACTCCTCCGGAGAATTGATGCCGACCTTCTTGGCGTAGGCGTACGCGGTGTGTTTCTGGGTGTCGGTGGGCAGCACCTTGCTCTGCTCACCGGTCAGGTAGGCATCGGTGAAATCTCCTCGGAGACAAGATGATACGTTCAGGTCTCGGATCTCGTGGCGGGGAGTGTCGCGGACGATCCGGACCACCCGATTCTCGGCCTTGCCGTACTGGTTGCCGGACAGAATGATCTTTCCGGACAGGCTCTCGGACATGGTCACGACCTCTCTGTGGTGCTACGTCCCCAAGTTGATGTCCATATCAGACTGCACCGGTTAAACGGATGTGTCCGCACAGTTAGCGCAATGGAACATCCGCGCTCGACACGGAACCACCTCACGACGCGGCCACGAGCACCTCCTCGACGGTGGCCGCCGCAGCGGCCACGGCCTTCTCCGCCGCGACGAGCTGATCGGAGAGCCGCCTCGCGGCGGCAGCGGCTTCAGGCGAGAGAACAACACCCAGGCCGTCGCGGACGATCGCGCCGGTGAGTCCGCGAAGCCGGGTGCCGTATCCGACCCCGAGCGCGGCGATCCGCGAGGCCCAGAACGGCTGGTCGGCTGTCACCGAACAGATCATCGTCGGCAGCCCGGCCCGGAGCCCGGCGGCGGTCGTGCCGG
Source organism: Gordonia amarae NBRC 15530 (assembly GCF_000241345.1). Classification (GTDB taxonomy): domain Bacteria; phylum Actinomycetota; class Actinomycetes; order Mycobacteriales; family Mycobacteriaceae; genus Gordonia; species Gordonia amarae. Next base: position 34,980 of record NZ_BAED01000012.1, on the reverse strand, counting down.
CACCGCCGTGGTGGACGGCTGCGCGACACCGCGGCAGGATCCCCGAATGGTCCATGGCACCCGCGTAATAGACGCCCGGATTCAGCGGATCGACCCCGCGCCGCTCCCCCAGCGTGAACAGCACCCGGCACCCGAGTTCGGTGGCCGCACCGCTGAACAGGGCGATGAGGTGGTCGGGATCGTCGATCGGCATGCTGCCGAACGACACGAACACCGGCGGCTCACCCGTGTCGAGCCACGACACGAGTTCGGCACGGTCACCACCCCATTCGCCGAGCGCGGCCCGGTGCTCGGGCGCGAGGTCGAAGAACCCGACGACCGGCTTGACCGCTCCCCATTCCTCGGCCACCCCGGGCACGATCGCCGGATCGTAGGCCTGAATCTGCCGAACCCCCAGCGCCGACAATCGTTTCGGCAGCGGACCGAACACCCGCGGCACACCCAGCCGGCGCCGGAACGACGCCTCGTTCCAGCCGGTGGCGAGCCATGTCACCCGGTCGGCCAGCCGCCACGACCGGCGTTTCCATTCCGGTGACCATGAATCAGTCAGTCCCGGAACGGCTCCAAGGACGCCGTTCTCCGACATCGGACCGAATCGCAGCACCACCAACGGAATCCTGAGCTTCTCGGCGACGGCCAGGCAGCGGTCCTGGCAGAGCGGCGCCGCCACGATCAGGTCCGCATCCCGCAGCGGCGCGTCATCGCCGACGAACAGTCCGGTCAGCGACCGGTCGAACGCGGCGAACCCGTCGCGAACAGTCTTGAGCGCGTAGCAGATCCGGGCGATCGGTGACCGGCTTCTGCTGTCGGCGGCCTCGTCCGACGACCACGCGGTGTGGGTGTCGGTGCCGATCGGATACACCTCGCCGACGCCGAGCGTGCGGGCGAACTCCACCAGATTCGGCGGTGCCGCCGCCGACACCCGGTGGCCCCGCTCCAGCAGTTCCAGCGCCAGACACACGCCGGGCTGAATATCACCGCGGCTGCCGTACAGGACGACGACGATATGGCTGCGCCCCGCTTCGGCGGTCACCACGGCCTCCCGGGGACTCCCCAGGCGGCGAGTTCGGTGCTGATGAGCTTGTGCAGCAACTCGGGGTCACCGAAGTGGTCGGGGTTGATCCCGAAGAACGTCAACGTGATCCGATCGTGGTACTCGACCGCCCACGCCGCGATCGCCGGTCCCTGCTTGCGCCGGGCCGACGGCGGCACCCCCAGCATGATGGCCCGTATCGAGAACCGCTCCGCGACACTCCCGCCGATGGTCAGCGCCGTTTCGGGGGCCACACCCAAGTTGGAGACGGTGGTGTCGGGTCCGGGGATGGCGCGCATCATCTTGCCGATGAGCGTTCCCGGCAGCAGCCGCACGATCGCCTGCAGATTGTCGGCGGTACGGTCGGCGCCGGACTCGGCGTACTCGACGAACGCCTTCTTGCTCTGGGAGCGGATGACGGACAGATCCATTCGCGGCTCCACCTCGCCCGGTACGCGGATCCACACCCCGCCCGAGGCGTTTGCGCGATCGTCGGACTCGTCTCCGCGCCTGCTGACCGCAATACACACCTTGGTGAGCGCATCGCGTCCCTCACCGACCGGAACTCCGGCGCGGGTGACGATGCCGGCGAGGACCGCGACGAACAGGCTGTTGGCGGTACCCCCATATTCCTGGGCCCGGCGATGCCACGTCTCGCGGTCGACGTCGACGATCGCGAGGGTGGTGTCGGGGCAGTCTGTATCAGGGCAGTCGTCAGGGTCCGGGGGCACCGGCCGCACCGGCGCGGGCGGCGCTTGCGTGCGCTGTGACAGTCCGCGCGCCGCCTCGGCCGCCACGATCCGGACCGCCCGGGCAGCGGCCCCCAACTGCCGTGCGGCGTCGGTGAGGTCATCACGTACCGCACGCACGCCGCGGGCCGATCCGGCCGGCGGCAGCTCGGCGGCCAACCCAGCTGCCGCGGCATCGAGCGCCCGGTACACGCCCTGCCCATCGGTCACCATGTGCGACACCAGAAGCGAGACCACGCGCCGGCCGTCGCCGGTGACGGCATCGTCCAGGCGCCACGCCGACCCCTCCGCGGGATCGAGCCGGGCCGTGCGCAGTCTGCGGTCGAGCCAGTCGGATACCTCGTCGTCGGCGATGTGCTCGGTGCGGGTCGGGATCACGCTCACCGCCGACCGCACCCAGCGGTCCCTGGCCGCGGGCACCCGGGTGCGGGACACCGCCCGGTTGAGGGGGCCGCGGGCCAGTGCGAGCCGCAGTTCGGTGACGGCGTCGGCGCCGGGATCGGTGTCGGCGCCGAACACCCACGAGAACTGGATGGGTGCGCCGAGCCCGAAGAGGTCGGCGCTGAGCAGATACGATTCGTCGGCACCGGCCAGTCTGGGGGTCGTCATGGGAACAGTCCTTTCACCAGATGTCATGTGTCAGTCGCCAGGCGGCGAGTTCATCCGCGAGCAGGCGGCGCAACCGGCCGCCGCCGAACACCGATTCGTCGAAACCGGCCACGCAGAAGGTGATCTCGTCGTCGCCGCGCAGCAACCACGACTGCACACCGTCACCGAAGCGGTACGGCAACGCAGGGTCGACGCCCTGCGCCATTCCGCGGAAGGCGGTGCGACGGGCCGTTGCGGCGCCCAATCGTGTGGCCCGGTCGTCGATATCGCCGAGATTGGACACCATCGCGTCGGGCATCCCGTTGCCCGCGCTGACGGCGCCGATCAGCCAGGTCGCCGGCAGCAGCCACACCAGTGCGGTCAGATCACCACGCGCCCGCCGCTTTCGCGGCAGCGCGGAGAAGGCCTCCTTGCAGGAGCGGCGGATCGCGGTGAGCGATCCGCCCGGCACCGGGTCGTCGGTGAGCATCACCGATACCCCGGCCGTCGCGTTCGAGGAGTCGTCGCCGGCGCCGGCGCGCACATCGACCGGCACGCCCACCTTGATCGGATCACCGGGCGGCGCATAGCAACTCGATCGCAGCAGGCCCGATACGACGGCGATGTAAAGCGAATTGGCGGTGCCGCCGTGGGCCCGGGCCGCCGCATCCCAGTCGGCGGCGGGCACGCTCACCGTCGCCCACGCGGGAGACGCCTGCGGTGCCCGGTCCGCGTGTTCGGCGCGCGGCGGACGATTGTCGATGAGAGCCGGCTCACCGCCACGGCCGACACCCAACGCTCCGATCCCGGCCGCCACGACGGCGGTGGACGCCGACAGAACCTGGGCCACCGCATCTTTCACCTCGGACAGCAGATCGCCGCCGGAGCCGTCGGGCGCGGCGACGGTGCAGTGCGCCATCGCCTCGCCGGCGGCGCGCACCAGCGTCCGGCCGTCGGCAACGAGGTGCAGCGCGCACAGCGACAGCGCGGTGCCGCCGGACACGGTCGGGGCGGCGCGCAGCCGCCAGCACCGTCCGGCGCCGGCGTCGAGGTCGACGCCCATCATCTCGGTACCCGCCCACGATTCGATCTGATCCGGACCCACCGGGATGTGATCGGACACCAGCTCCGGCAGGGCGCCGGCGGGCACCCAGCGCGGACGCGCACCGGGAACCTTCGCGGCGGCGAGCCGCCGGTGCAGGCGCCCCTGGCCGAGCCACTTGTGCATCGACGCCAGTGTCTCGGTGGGAATCTCGTCGTCGAAGATCCACACCACCTGCAGCACCACCGACCAGCCGAGTGCCCGGCGCAGGAACTCGTAGGTCGTGTCAGCCGATCCGAGCCTGCTCACCGCGCCACCCTCCGCACCGGGACTCCCGGTTCACCGACCGCGGTCTCCACGGCCGTGACCGCCGCGTCGAGTGCCACGTCGGCGCCCACCATCGCGCGGGCCGCGTTGAGCGCTCGGCGCCGCACCATGTCGGTATCGACGGTGTGCAGCGCGTTTTCGAGAGAATCCGCGGTCAGCCTGGTCACCGGCATCGTCACCCCGGCGCCGGCGCGACGCAGTTGCGCACCCCAGAACGGCTGATCGGCCCCGAACCAGCAGATCACCGACGGGATGCCGTGCCGCAGGGCCAATGCGGTGGTGCCGGCGCCGCCGTGGTGGACCGCCGCCGCGCACCGCCCGAGCACCGCATGGTGGTCGACGGTGTCGGTGAAGAACACGTCGTCGCCGGCCGGTACGCTCACCCGCGCCGAACTCCAGCCGGTGCAGATCAGGGCGCGACGGCCGACGCGGCGGGCGGCGGTGATCATCGCGGTCACCGTGGCCTGGCTGTCCCGCACCGGCATGCTGCCGAATCCGAAGTACACCGGCGCGGACCCGGCGTCGAGCCAGGCGTCGAGGGCGGGATCGGTGGCTGTTGTCATTGCCTGCCGCGCGAGTTCGATGAACCCGACGGCCGGCCGTGGCCGGACGGAGGTCTCCCAGCGCGGATCGCCGGTGATCGCGAACATCGGGTCGTACGCCTGGATTTCGACACCCGGGTTGCCCTCGATCAGCCGCGACAGCGGTTCCGTGGCGGGCCGGACACCGAGCCGCTCCCGCAGCGCGGCCTCCTGCCGCCGGGTCGCCATCCGAACCAGGAGTTCGGCGGCACTCCACTGCGCCGGCACCAGCGGACCGCCCAGCGCGCCCGGTAGCTGCGGCAGCGGCCCCACCGACGAATTGGGGCGCACCGGCGCGTGGTGCAGGCTGACCAGCGGAATCCCCAGTGCCTCGGCGAACGGCAGTGCGATCAGCTCGGTGGTGAACCCGGTGACGATCGCATCGGCGCCGGTGGTCAGCGCGCCGAGATCGGCTGCGGTCTCAGACCATCCGGTGTGGTTGATCGCGGCGACGGCCCGGGCCCGCCGGATCGGGTTGCGCCCCGCCGCTGTTCGTACCTGCCGCACGCGTTCGAGGTGGGCGCGGGTGTCGTGGCCGAATTTTCCGGCGGTCACGCCGAGCGTCGCCGCGAGACCGATCAGGTTGGGCGGCACGCCCACCCGCACGTCGTGGCCCCGGGCGGCGAGCGCACCGGCGAGGATCACCGCGGGCTGCGCATCGCCGCGAGTGCCGTTGACCGCAACCGTGATTCTCATCGCACACCGCCTCGCATCGCGCCGAATTCGTCGTTCGTCTCTACACTTGCGGCCCAAGAGGTTCTGACCCGGAACCGTCTGTCCGTCGACGAGAGGCCCGAATGAGAATCGTGATGGCGATGGGCGGTAGCCGCGGCGATGTACAGCCCGCGGTCGCCCTGGGCACCGAACTTCGTTCGCGCGGGCACGATGTCGTGATGGCGGTCCCGCCCAACCTGGTCGCGTTCAGCGAAGGGGCCGGTCTGCCCGGCCACCCGTACGGTGGCAGCACTCACGACCTCCTCGACTCCGATCTCATCCGTACAGAGCTCAAGTCGCGCAACCCGGTCCGCCGGGTGCGGGCCATCTCGGAGATCACCGTGCGCGGCGGCCGAGCGATGGGACAGCAGTTGCTCGACCTCACCGAGGGTGCGGACGCGATCATCGCCGGCAGCGCCGGACAGGAACGGGCGCACAATGTTTCGCAGGTCCGCGGCATCCCGCACTTCCCGCTGCACTATTGCCCGATCCGGCGCAACCATCAGGTATCGCTGCTGGCGCACCTCGGACTCGACGTGCCTGGCGTGGTGGCCGACGCGAGCTGGCTTGTCGGGGAACAGATCCTGTGGCTGGCCTCCCGCCGCGCGGAGCATCGACTGTCCGACGAGCTCGGTCTGCCGCGGGCGTCGGGGCCGTACGCGACGCGGATCGCGCGCACCGGAGTGCCGGAGATCCAGGCGTACGACCCGGCCCTGTTCCCGGGTCTGGCCGCCGAGTGGGGTGCGCGGCGCCCGCTCACCGGTTTCCTGAATCTGGCCGCGGCGCAACGCTCCGGCGTCGGCGACCAGACGCCCGCCGAGTTGCTGACGTGGATCGCCGCCGGCCCGGCCCCCGTATACGCCGGGTTCGGCAGCATGCTCCCGGGCGACCCGGAGGCGCTGGCGACTGCGCTGACGGAGACCGCGCGGGCGCTGGATGTGCGACTGCTCGTGGCCGGCGGCTGGAGCGGTTTCATGTCCGGCGCCGACATCGATCCCAGCCGGATCCGGCTGGTGGGTCATGTCGATCACGACACGGTGCTCCCGTTGTGCCGGGCGGCGATCCATCACGGCGGCGCCGGGTCGGTGGCCGCCGGACTGCGGGCCGGCCTGCCCACCGTGGTGACCTGGGTGGGTGCCGACCAGCCCATCTGGGGCAGGGCTCTGGTTGGTGTGCATGTCGGTGCGTCCCTTCCGATGTCGCGGGTGACCACGCCCGCGCTGACCGAGGCGTTGCGGACGGCCCTGTCCGATGAGGCCAAACTCTCCGCCGAAACCCTGAGTCGTCATCTCATCTCCCCCACCAAGGCAGTCGCCGCTGCGGCCGATATCGTCGAACAAGGTCTGGAGGGCCGTCGTGTTCTGGACTGACTCGCGGCCCTCGCAGACCCGCGATCCCCGAGCGAAGCGAGGGGGCGCCATGTTAAGGAATGATGCGGTCGGTGCGTTCCCGGAGGATGTTGGTCACGGCGAACGTGCCTGATTCCGTGTCGTAGCTGCGGAGCAGGAGCAGGCGGCCTGTGTGCAGGACGGTGATGGCGGGGAGATACACCACTGCCGCACCGAGGGCGAGGCCGAACTGTTTGTGCAGCAGGAATGTTCGTGGCAGGCAGGACATGTAGCGCACGAACGAGGCCACCCCGGTCTCCATCCGGCGCGGCGACACCCCCACGGTGATGGAGGCGAGAAAGGCGTTGCGGCCGCCGGTTTCGCGGACGCACAGTCCCATGTCGACGTCCTCGAAGACGTCGCGGCGCATGCTCACCCGGGTACGGATGGCCTGCCAGGTGTCGCGGCGCAGGATCATGTTGGACCCGTACAGCACCGGAACATCGCTGGGTTCGGGCGCTTGGGTCACCGTCGACGCCTTGCCCCGGGACAGCGGGTGCAGTGCGATCTTCCACTTGTCGAAGCGGCCGGAGAACGGGATCCCGTAAGCCTCACCGCGTCCGCAGAGCGCCGCCCAGGTGCCCCCTGTGTCGGCGGCGAAGAAGTCGACGACGGTGCGTGCCCAGTGTTCGGGTACGCGGGTGTCGGCGTCGATGCGGGCGATGATGTCGCCGGTGGCGGCGTCGAGGCCCGCGTTGCGGGCATGGACGAGGCCCTGGCTGGTCTCGTGCACGATCCGCACCGACGGGTGCTCGGCCATCACCCCGGCGACGATCCGCATGCCGTCGTCGGTGGAGTTGTTGTCCACCACGATGATCTCGGCGATGTGCTCGCTCTGCGCGGTCAGCCGGGCCAGGCATTCGCCGAGCACGCCGGCCTCGTTGTAGGCGGGCACCACCACCGACAGCCGGGGCCGCCGGGGCTCCGGCTGTGTGGTCACCTCCGGCGCGCCGGCTTGGGGCACCGGACGTACGGTCACGGGGCTATCGGACACCGGGGTGTCCGGGACGGTCGCAGTCACTAGGTCCTCCGCATGTAGGTTCGCAGGGTGATGGGCACGCAGATCGCGAGCACCGCGAGCGCACCGGCCAGGGTGTAGGCGATCTCGACGCCCGCCGATCCGTCTGTCGCGAGTTCCCGGGCGGCGGTGACCAGGTGCGAGACGGGGTTGGCGGACGCGCACGCCTGCATCCAGCCGGGCATCGAATCGACCGGCACGAGGGCATTGGAGACGAAGGTGATGGGCATCATCACCAGCATCGACACCCCCTGCACCGTCGAGGCCTTGTCGAGCAGTACGCCGAGCAGCGCGAAGATCCAGCTGAGGGTGAAGGCCACGAGCACCACGAGTCCGCAGGCGGCGATCAGGCCGAGCGCGCTGCCGGGCCGGTAGCCCATGGCGAGGCCGACGCAGACGGTGATGGCCGTGGCCACCACATACCGCACGGCGTTGGCCAGCAATGCGCCGGCGAGCGGGGCGATCCGGGCGATCGGCAGCGATTTGAATCGGTCGAACACCCCTTTGTCGAGGTCCTCCCGCAGCTGCACCCCGGTGATCACCGAGGCCGCCACCGTCACCTGCACGAGCAGACCCGGGATGAGCAGCGGCAGATAGCTTGTCACGTCACCGGCGATGGCCCCGCCGAAGATGGTGGAGAACATGACGGTGAACACGATCGGCAGGACGATGACGTCGAAGAGCTGCTGCGGATTGTGTTTGATCTTCAGCAGTCCGCGCCCGGTCATCGTCAGTGATTGCCGGGTGGCCGCGGCCACCCCGATCCGGTTGGGCGGCAACACGAAGTCGTCGGCCACCGCCTCGGTGAACCGATCCGGGGCGTCTTCCCGCTCACGATCGCGCGGGTGAGCTACCGCGGCCTCGGCTTGTCCGAGTGCGACCTTGACCGCGGCGGCGTCGATGTCGCCGGTGACCGGCCCGGGCACCGGGGCGCTCACGCGGCCTCCTCCCCGCTCTCGGCGGCGGGCGCACCCTCGGTCAGCTCGAAGAACACCTCGTCGAGACTGGGCTTCTCCACGTTGACACCGGTGTAGGCGATCGTCCGCTCGCGGAGCGCGAGCAGCAGTTCGGGCAGTCTGTCGACGTCGGGCAGCGGCACCACGACCTTGAGGTCCGGGCCTGCGACGATGACCTCTGCGGAGGCGAACGCCGAGCAGAGGGTCCCGGCGTCGGCGAGACGACCGGCGTCGGCGACGCTGATCACCGCACGGGTGTCACCCACCTTGGCCTTGAGTTCGTCGACGGTGCCGTCGGCGACCACCTTGCCGCGGTCCATGACGGCAACGTGATCGGCGAGTTCGTCCGCCTCATCGAGATACTGGGTGGTCAGCAGCACGGTGGATCCGGCGGATACCAACTGCCGCACGGTGTTCCACATCTGTGAGCGGGTGCGCGGGTCGAGCCCGGTGGTCGGCTCGTCGAGGAACAGCAGCCGTGGCCGGGTGATCATCGACGCGGCCAGATCGAGACGGCGGCGCATGCCGCCGGAGAAGTGCCGGATGGGACGGTCCGCGGCGCCGGTCAGCCCGAACTCGTCGAGAAGATCGTGGGCTCGTGCCCGCGCGGCTCGTTTCGACGAGCCGATGAGGCGTCCGAACACCACGAGATTCTCTGTGGCGGTGAGATCTTCGTCGACCGACGCGTACTGACCGGTGACGCCGATCATCGCGCGTACCGAAGTCGCTTGGCGCACAACGTCGGCACCGAAGATCCGGGCGGTTCCCGCATCCGGCCGCAACAGCGTGGCCAACATCCTCACTGTGGTCGTCTTACCGGCGCCGTTGGTACCCAGCACCGCGTACACGCCACCGGCGGGAACGATCAGATCCACGTTATCTACTGCGGCAGTCCGATTTTCAGACCTGCCGAACATCTTGGTGAGACCGATGGCCTCGATCGCCGGCGGCCCGGACGAACCTCTATGCGACATGATTTCCCCTTCATCGGGGTACGTCATCATTTTGGTAATGACGTACCACAGTTACAGGACCACCACGTCCCCCGACACGGTGACCAACGTAGGCAGAATCTTCGAGATCCGCAAGGCGTGATTTCACCTGAGCAAGGGTCCTTGGTCCTGTCTCCGAGGTCTTCAGGCCCCGTTTGGAAAGATTCTGTCAACCGAACGGGCTACACCCGCTCACACCACCTCACCTGCGAGGGTTAACAACCTCTTCCATCCGGCTAACCTGGCCGTAACACGAAATCCGGCCCCGCCGGCCCTGATTCCCCAGTTCCGGTTCACACCGGAAATCCGTCAACGTGATGAACAACACGGTCGGGTAACGCTGGTATCACACGGTTATCTCTGCTTACTATTTCTCGCGGATCTTCCCGGCACCCCGACACAGGGTCTCGCAGGTGCGCCGACGCGCCCGCCCCAGGCAACTCCTATCAGCGCAGCGGCGCCATTCACCGATGGCGTCACGGCTGACATCACTCGGCTCCGCAAATGCCTTACCTGTGCTCTACCTGACCGGAAAGTATCGCCACAGCAATGAAATTCACCGAGCTATCGGACTACCGGCTGCCCGCCGGGACCGTCACCGAATGGGCGCCGTATACCGTCGCGCCGGAATCCGAATGGGTCGTCGACCTGCGTCCGGCCACCTTCGACCATGAGATGCACCTGCGGCGGAGCGCCGAGTACCAGGCCGGTAACTCCTGGCTCGGCGCGGTATTCGAGATCGACCGTCCGTTCGACGGCGCCGCCTTCGAAACCGCCCTGTATCTGTGGACCGCGCATCACGAAGTGCTGCGCAGCACCGTCTCACTCGAGTATTTCCCCGGTGACCGGGCCGTCGGCTGCCGGCCCGACGGCATCACCCGGCGCTACACGCACCCCGCCGGCGCGATCGGCATCCACGGCCGCGTCACCGGCGCGATGACCGGCGACGCGATCACCGCGCACCTGACCAGCACCTTCGACGCGGAGCTGTCGCCACTGACCTGGCCGCATCACCGTGCCGTCACCATCACCGACCTCGACCCCGATTCCGGTGGGCAGGAGCGTTTCGTCGCGGTGCTGGCCGCCGATCACTGCGTCGTCGACGCCTACTCATTGCTGGTGGCCATAGGCGAGTTGCGCGCGTTCTACCTCGCCGAGGTCGACGGAACGCAGCCCCGGTCCTCCTGCGCCGGAAGCCACCTCGACTACGGCATCCACGACCGGAAGGCGGGGGCGGAGCTCACCCCCGTGCACCCCGCGGTCACCCACTGGCGCACCTTCCTGGCGGCCTCGGGCTGGCGGTTCCCCGACTCCGGCCTGACCTCGGCGCAGCCCGTCACCTCCCACGACGCGCCGGGCAGCTGCGGCGGTTCCGAGTTCGTCCTGTCGGCGCGCGAGGCCGACGAGGTGAACCGGATCTGCCGAGAGGCCGGCCATTCCATGCAGACGACCGTGTTCACCGCCCTGGCCCTCGCCCACCGCGCCGTCACCGGCGAACCGCGGATGCGGGCGGCGATGCCGATGCACACCCGGTTCGAACCCCGGTACGTCGATGCGATCGGCTGGTTCGTCGGGCTCGGCCCCCTCGACGTCGATGTGCGTGCGGCCGAAAGCTTCCGCCGCGCAATGGACCTGACCACCGGAGCGATCGGCGCCGCCAAGGCCGTCTCCCGTTATCCGTATCCCCGGATCGCCCAGCTCACCGGCTGCGAGGCCATCCCCGAGTTCGTCATCTCCTACCTCGACGTCCGGTACGTGCCCGGCGCCGCCGACTGGGCCCGGCTCAAAGCCCAAACCCTGCGCGGCCGTACCGAATCCGACCGCGAGGTGTACCTGTGGGTGGCCCGCACCCCGGACGGCATCACCGTCTCGACCCGGCACCCCGGCACCGCCGCCGCCGCGGCCGCGGTCCGCGACTTCGTCGACACCGCCGTGGAGATCCTGTCCCGGGTCGGCACCGAGGGAGTGGACGCCCCGCTCGAGGGCGTCGTCGCCGCCCAGCTGCCCGCCTGACCCCGATCCAGTTCCCCCGCTCCAGTTTCTAGGAGAGAACCTCACATGAGAATCACCGCCATGGGCTCGTTCACCCCCGCCCCGGGTCACGCCGTGAGCTGGCTGCCGACCGCCGCCACCACCGCCGCGGCCGGAGATGCCCCCACCCACACCGGTCCGCTGACCTTCCTGGTGGAGAACCACGTCCGGGGCTGCGCAGCCGCCCGCGACCGCGGCGCACCGCACCGCGCCTACCTGGGTTCGGGCACCGAGATCGACGGCGACCTCGACGAGGGCCGGATGACGCAGGCGCTCAACTCCTTCGTCCGCGGGCACTCCGCTCTGCGCACCTGGTTCGAGACCGACGGACCGCGGGTCGCCGCACGCGTCGTCGATGCCGTCGACGTGTCGTTCACCGCCCACGATGCCGGGCCGGTGGCCACCGACGAGCAGTTCCAGCGGCATATCGCCGACCGGTTCGGCGCCGAGGCCATCAGCACCTCGTTTCCGGGCTTCGCGTTCGGCGCCATCCGCAGACCCGGCAGCTTCACCGTGTTCTTCGGCTGCGACCACGCTCTGTCCGACGGCGCCTCGCAGGCGCTGGCCCTGACCGAGATCATCGACATCTACACCGCACTCGGCGATCCCGCCAAGAGCAGCGGCGACGCACCTCGCACCGGGGCGCTACCCGCTGCCGAAACCTGCGGTGACACACAGGGTTACCTCGACTACGCACGTGCCGAGTCGGCGCTCGTGGACCACCACCTGTCAGGCTCGGACGAGCTTGCCACATGGACGGAGATCTTCGCCCGCAACAACCTCGAGCTGCCCGGCTTTTCACTCGACCTCGGCCTGGCGCCCGGCGAGACCGCACCCGTCACCCCCGTCGAGATCACCATCCTCACCGGCGACGACGTCGACAGATTCGAGTCGGCCTGCCGGGACGCGGGATCACGCTTCCTCACCGGCATCTACGCGGCCCTGGCGGCCACCGACGCCGAACTGGCCGGCCGGACAGACTATTACGGGATGACCGTGTTCAACACCCGAATGGCCGCACCGCAATTCGCCTCCGCCCAGGGCTGGTTCGGCTCATTCGCCCCGGTCGCGTTCGCGATCGCCGGCACCCGGACGTTCACCGAGCTGCTCGGTGCCGCCGACGCCGGCTACCAGCAGGCCAAACTGCTTGCCGCGGTACCGGTCCAGGCGGCGCTCGGTGCGCTCGTCGCCGCCGGAGCGTCACCCGCGGCTCTCGCCTCGACACCGAATCTGCTCTCGTACATCGACTTCCGCAGGTTCCCCGCGGCCGGGAGCGATCCCTACGAGCGCGGCATCATCTTCACCGGAGAGGGCCGCACCGCCAACGCCTCGCTGTGGATCAACCGCGACCACCGGCGGCTGTACCTCGGCAGCCAGACCCCGGGAACGCCGTACGCCCAGCATCAGGTGCTGCGGTACTTCGCGCACCTGTGCACGGTGATCCGGTCCGTCGCACGAGACGGCGACTACACGCTCTCCTCGCCGGTGGAGGCGGTTGCCTGAGAGACCGGGGCACGTGGCGGCACCCGCAGGTCCACCCGTGGGCCCACCGCGGCGTCGAGCACGTGCATGCACATGTCGTGGCAGACCGCCAGGGTGATCCGCTCGTCGACCAGTGCGGCCAGCGCCGCCTCGCGGACGTAGGTGATCCAGCCGGCGAATCCCACCTCGGCGACCGCGCGCTCAGGTCCGTCGACCCCGGCGGCGTCGAGGAACCCGGCGCACAATGCCTCAAAGTTCTGGGTGACCGGGCCGCGCACCGCCGGGTCCGCGGAGATCGAACTGCGGCTCGAGATCAGCACCAGCGGCAGATGCCTCTGATAGAAGTCGAGGTAGGCGGCGAGGGCCACCTCCACGCGTTCCCGTACCGTCGGGGCGTCCGCGGCGATCACCGCCTGCCGCAGCTCGACATGCACCCGCTGCCAGATCGCCCCGAAATACTCTGCCCGGGTGGGAAAGTAGTGATACAGCAGCCGCCGCGACACCCCCGCCGCGGCGGCGATGTCCTCCATCGAGGTCTCCTCGAACGGCCGTTCGCCGAAGACGCGCACACCGACGTCGAGCAGTTCCGAGCGCCGCTCGGCGGGTGTCAATCGTTGGCGGGGTGGCACCCGGCCCATCGTAGTGCGGCCGGAACCCACCGTGCGACCACTCACTACGGCGTGGGGACCGGGATCTCGCCCGTCGGCGTCGCCGGCGGGGTAGGTGCCACCGGCTGGGTCGCGGCCGGCTGGGTCGGGGTGGTGCTGCCCGGGGTGGGCGTCGGGCTCAGGCCAGGAATCGGCGTGGCCCCGGACGGCACCGACGTGGTGACCTCCACCTTGCCGCGGAACGAGTCATCGGTGATGACATCGATCCCGTTGATCAGCCACCGGCCGTCGTCCTTGGTCATCGAGTACGTGAGTCGGCTCGGATTGATCTGCACCAGCTCGTTGCCGCCGCGGGTGACCGACTGGTTGATGAACAGCAGCACGGTGGCGCTGTCGCGGGTGCTGGTGACCACGCCCGCATCCTGGATGATCACCTCGGAGACGATCTTCTGCTTACCCACCTCGGCCACCAGGTCGGTGTCGGCGATGATCTTGTCGTACTGCGCCTTCGCGTCCCCGGTCACCGCCTTCTTGGACCGTTCCACATGTGCGGCAACGTCTTTCGGGGTGTAACCGAACATCGTCGTGACATAGTCGCGGGCCGCGGACAGCGCCGAATCGCGGGCCTTCTCGTCGGCACGCACACCCAGATAGCGCACCCCGAGCACGATCGCCGAGACCGCCGACGCCACCAGCAGCACCGCCAGCACGGCGGCGGTGATCCGCCCGGCCTTGGTGTCGACGCCGAGCCGGCCGGCCAGATTCTGTTCGCCCGGCATGCCTAGGTCACCCACTCGAAGTTGGTCATCTTGAGTTCGCCGTTGATCCGGGTCATGTCGACGCGCCAACGGAACGTCTGATACTCGGGGGCGGCCTTGCCGTCGAGGGACCGCTGCTCCCAGCCATACACCATGATCACCGAACCCTCGTCGTCGGTGGCCTTGGTGACCGCCGACGACAGCACGGTGGTCTTGGTCTCCACATTGGTGGACTTGACCAGACTGGTCACCTGCTGGATCGAGTCGGAGATCTGTGTCTTGGCCCGGCCGCTGGTCTGCTTCTCCAGCGTCTTGAGCGCGTTGTCGGTGTTCTTCGGGTTGAAGCTGGTGAGGTTGACGATGACCTGCGAGGCAAAGTCCGAATACTCGGCGCGCAGCTCGTCCCTGTCGTTCTGCCGTTCGATGCCGAGGGCCGCCACCACCGCGACGATCGCGCACGCGATGATCACCACGACGCTCAGGCCCACGGCGATCGCACGGACCGGCGCGACGGACTTGCCGCTGTAGGCGACCCCGGGGTCCTTTCCGGAGCCCTTGGTCGTCGCCGCGGTCCGGGACCGGGGCCGGCGGCGGTCCCGGTAGCCGAGCGAACTCTCAAGCTGAGAAGGTTCCGGTCCGGACTCCTGATCGTCTGTCTCCGGTTCGGCAGAGTCCTGCTCGGACACCTCCTTCTCAGAAACATCCCTGTCAGGGGTCTCGGCGGCGACGGTCGTGGCCTCGTCGTCGCCCGCGCCGGGAACACCCGCCTTGTCAGGTGCCTTCGCCGGCGGCGGTTTCCTGGCGCCCCGCCGCAGCGGTGCGCTGAGCACCGGCCGCACCGGCGCGGCCGGTCCCGGCGTCACGGATTCACTGTCCGGCTGATCAGGCTCTGCCATGTAGTGGCACTTCCTCCTGGCTTCTTCTGCCCGGTTCCCGCGTTGTACGTCTTACCGTCCGGGCCGATGAAATCCCCCGATACCGGATCGTAGGCGGTGCTGTACACCGACGGTTCATCGGTCTTGGTCGACGGTGTGCCCGGCACGATCTCGCCCTGCACCGACGCCGGGCCGATCTTGATGTCGCTGGTCCGGAACGCATCGTTGGTGCCGGGATCGGGTTTGTACCCGGTTTTACATTCGGCCGGGGTGGGGGCACGCCGGCCGGGGAACTCGACGCAAGGATAGTTGCGTGCACCGCGCACGGCGATGTTGGCGTTCTGCGGCACCCGGCACAGCATGCCCGACGGCAGTTCCCGCGCGTTCTGTTCGGACGGCCAGCGCCACTCGTCCTTCGGCAGGTAACCGATGCTGCACGGGGCGCGGTCGTTGATGCCGAGGGCGAACGTCACGTTGGCGCCGTACCGGACCGAACCGGTGTTCAGGGCGGTGACCAGCGAGCCGATGAGGCGCGGGTAGATCGTCACGATCTGCCGCATGTTGGGCAGGTACACCGCCTGGGTGCGGGCGATCACGCCGAGGTTGGACACCAGTAGCGGATACGACTGGTCGAGCGAGCCGAACAGCTTCTGGCTCTGGTCGGCCACCCCGGGGCCGTGCCGCAGGATGTCGGTGATCTCCGGTTTGCTCGCCCGCAACTGGTCGGTGACCTTGGTGACGTTGCGGGTCCACGCCCGGATCTGGCCGGTGGTGCGGGACTGGGTCGACAGCAGCGGACCGGTCTGGTCGATGAGGTCGACGATCGGCTGCGAGTTCTTGTCGGCCTCGTTCACGAACAGTGCCATCGAGTCGAGCAGGCGCTGCAGTTGTTCGCCGGTGCCGTTGAATGCGGTGAACGCCTCATCGATCAGGCTGCGCAGGTCGGCACTGCCGATGTTGTCGAGCAGCGAGTCTGCCTGATCGAGCATGGATGCGATCTCCACCGGCACGTTCGCGCTGGTCACCACCGAGCCGTCGCGGAGTGTCCCACGTGAACCGGTGTCCGCGCCGGTGCCGTCGGTGCCGGTATCCGGGACGTTGTCGCGGTTGCCGGACTGATCCTTGACCGGTGCGAACTCGACGTACTGTTCGCCGATCGCCGACACACTGCGCACCGCGGCGGGCATCGACGCCGGGATCTTGGTGTCGTTGTCGATGACCAGCGTCGCGGCGACCCCCTCGTCGGTGAGCCGCACCGACGTCACCTTGCCGACATTCACGCCGCGGTAGGCGACGTTGGCGTTCTGGTACAGCCCGCCCGTGCTGGGCAGATTGAGGGTGACCTTGTAGCTGCCGACCCCGAACATCGACGGGATGCGGATGTAGTACACCGCCATCGCGATCACCGCGATCACGGTGACGATGCCGAAGATGATCAGCTGGGTACGGACGAACTTTGTGATCCTCATCAGCGGTCACCTCCCTGCGGCGTGGTCGTGGCGGTCTTGCGCGGTGTCGGCTTGTGGGTGCCCGACTTCTGGGTGCCTGGCTTCTGGGCGGCCGGCCGTTCGGTGCTCTTGCGCGCACCGGACTTGCCCGTCGAACTGCGGGAGTCGGGGACCGCACCGTTGTCCAGCGGCGCGGTGAACGGGTTGAGACCACGCTTGGCACCGGAAGCGGGCTTGCCCACCACACCTTCGGGCCCGATGAACCGGGCGGTCGCGAACATCGACTTGTTCAGCCGCGACGGGGTCAGGTCGAGGACGAGGTCGGAGTTGACGTAGTCGCCCTTGATGATCGTCGGGATCGTCGGCTCGTAGAATGGGAAGGTCAGCAGGATGTTCAGCGACTGGGTGAGCGCCGGACCGGTCTGCTGCAATTGGTCGATGGCCGGTTCGAGGTTGGCGACGATCGTCTTGATGTCGTCGCTGTTGGCCTTGAGCACCTTGTTGGCCGTCTCCGACAGCGTCGCCATCGAGCCGAGCGTGTCGGTGAAGTTCTTGCGCTGATCGGTGAGCAGCTTGAGGATCTGCGGGCTGTCGGTCAGCGCCGTGCGCAGGGTGGGCAGCTGATCGTTGACCGCCGACGCCAGCCGGTCGAGGCCCTCGGTGGCGGCGATGATGTTGTCGCGCTGCCCGTTCAGCTCACCCACCAGCGTGTCCAGCCGCGGGATCAGTTTGCTCAGCGCGTCCCCGCGGTCGCCGAGCATGTCGCTCATCTCGTGCACGATGTCGCCGAGCTGGCTGAGCCCGCCGCCGTTGAGCACCACCGACAGCGAACTGAGCACCTGCTCGGTCGACGGGAAGGTGCAGCGCGCCACCTGCTGCGCGACGTTGATGTCGGGCACCTGCGGCACCGACAGGTCGGTGATGATGTTGGACTGCTCGGGGCACTTGGTGAGCGGGATCTGGTCGCCAGCCTTCAGGTAGCCGCCCTCGGGCCTGTCGGGCTGCACAATCTCCAGGTGCGAGGACCCGAGCACGCTGGTCATCGCGACCATCACGTGCGATCCCCGGGGCACCCGCACCCCCTTGTTCAGCCGGATCGTCAGCTTGGCGTTCCAGTCGTCGGCGACGGTCATCTCCCCGACACTGCCGACCGTGGAGTCGTCCAGATGCACGGGGGCGTTGTTGACCAGGCCCGCCGCCGACGGCACGACGGCGCTGATGGTGTACGCGCCGTCGTCGGTGCCCTGGGCGCCAGGCACCGGCAGCGAGTTGACGCCGTCGAAGGTGCAGCCGGCGACGGTCAGCGTCATCGCCAGCGCCGCGGCGGCGACGGCCGGCCGTCTACGAGCGCTCATCATCCGGGCCCTCATCCCACTTCTGTTCATCCCGCGGCCCCGAACGGGACGAGCAGGTTCGCCAGCGGGTTGCCCTTGTTGTGCTTGCGGGTGGTCTCGTCCATGCGGTTGACACCGGTCTTGGCACGCGCCTTCACGTCGTTGTTCTGGTAGACGATCTGGTTGGGCGAGGCCGTGGCCGCCGACACAGGGTTGAGCAGGAACGGCGGATAGTTCATCGAGATCGACGACACCACCGGCGCCAGCACGTCGACGCAGTGGTCGATGTCGGCCTTGGTGGTTCCCGGCCGGGCGGTGGAGTCCATCGTGCCGCACAGCAGGGTGATCAGGTTGGTGCCCATACCGAGGCCGAACACACCCGACAGCGAACCGGTCAACGGGTTGTAGATGTTCTGGAAGTTGGCCAACTGGGTGGGTGCCGAATGCAGCAGGCCGCGCAGCTGTTCGTCCTTGTCCTTGACGATCCTGGTGACATCGGCGAGCTTGCCCACCGAGGTGGTCAGGTCGGCGCCGTTGCGGTCGATGAACGACTTCACGTCGGTCACCGCCGAGTTGAGCCCGGTCAGCGCGTCGCCGAGCTCGTCGGCGTTGTCCGAGAGCACCTGGCTCACCGAGGCGATGCGGCCGTTGAACTGCACCAGCTCCTCGTGGCTCTGCGACAGGGCCTCGGTGAGTTTCTGCAGGTTGCGTACGGTGCCGAAGAGGTCGCCGCGATTGGCCGACAGCGTGCCCATCAGGTCGGACATCTCGGTGACCGAGCGCCGGATGGCCTGACCGTTGCCGGACAGGTTCTTGTTGAGCACCTCCACCGCCTCGGCGGCCGCGCCCTTGTCCACGTCGTTGGTCACCGAGCCGGGGGTCTGCGGGCCGAGGGACTCACTGAGCTTGCTCAGCTGTGCCTTGATGTCGTCCCACTCCATCGGGACGACGGTCCGTTCCATCGGGATCGTCGCCTTGTTCGCGAGTTTCTCCCCGCTGTCGTATACCGGGGTGAGCTGCACGAACCGACCTGTGACCAGGCTTTGGGCGACGATCACGGCCTTCGCGTCCGCGGGGATGTCCACGTCGGAGTCGACGCGCAGCACCACCTTCACATCGCCGTCGCGCGGGGTGATCGAGTCGACGGTGCCGACGTTCACGCCCAGCACCCGCACCGGGTCGCCCTTGTACAGGCTGGCCGCGACCGGGAAGTACGCCGTGTAGGTGTTGGTGGTGGCCGCCTTGAACCAGCGGTAACCGCCGAGCGCGATCACCGCCAGCGCGGCCACCGCCACCACGATCGCCACCGACTTCACGGCGGCACTCTTGTTGATGCTCACCATGTCGTCAGCCTCCCTGCCGTGCCGGGCTCATCGTGGCGGCCGGCGGTTCCACCGTCGCCGTGTTGGTCGGCGGGGCCGGTTTCGGATAGGTAGGTGACGGGGCGGGTGGGCGCTTCGGGTCGGTGCCCGCGTCGGGCGCCAGCTCCCAGTTCGACGGCAGCGGCGGGAACTGCGTGTACTTCATGAAGCTCTCGAAGGCCTGCGGATACTTGCCCTGCAGCACCTTCATGAACGACGACGTGTAATCGCCGAACGTCGGGATACCCACCAGCGAGTCGAAATTCGGTCCCGACGCGACGGCCTCGCCGAGCGAGTTGGCGTACGGTCCGAGCCGGTCGATCGTCTTCTTGAGATCCTGCTCTTTGTCGGTGAGGATCGTCAGCACCCGCTGCAGCTTCTCCTGCGTCGGCTTGAGCTGCTGATTGTTGTCGGAGATGAAGCCGCTCAACTGCCGGGTCAGGTCCCGGACGCCGGTGATCAGCTGACCGAGGGCGGCGCGGCGCGTCTGCACCTCACCGACGAGGCTGTTGGCGTCGATCAGCAGCGTGTTGATCTGCTTGCTGCGCTTGGCCACCACCGACGACACGCTGTCGGCCTTGCCGAGGAGCTGCCGCAGCGCGACGTCGCGGTCGTTGACCGCCTTCGACAGCCGGGCCACACCGTCGACGGCGCCGCGCACCTGCGACGGGGTTTCGGCGAACGCGTCGGTCAGGGTGCGCAGGGCTTCGTTGAGCTGGTCGGTGTCGGTGTCCTTGAGCTTGTGCGAGGTGGTGTCGAGCACGTCCTGCAGCGAGTACGGCTCCGAGGTCTGCTCGGCCGGGATCTCATCGCCCGGCCGCAGCAGGTCACCGCCGTGCGGGATCAGCGTCAGGTTGCGCCGTCCGAGGACCGTCTCGGTCTTGATCGCGGCCTGCGACTGATTGCCGAGGACCACGTCGTCCTTCATCCGGAACGACACCTTGACCTTGGTTCCCTTGGGGGTCTTGGCGAGCTTGACGTCTTCGACGGTGCCCACCTCCACACCCGAGACCATCACCACATCGCCGGTGCTCAGGCCACCGGCGTCGCCGAAGAGGGCGCTGTAGGTGCTGACGGGCTTCAGATACGGCAGCTTGTCCATCTGCAGCGCCGACACCACCACCAGGGTGACGACGATGATGCCGATGGCGCCGACCGCGGCCCGGCTGCGACCGCCGCGCTTGGCGGTGCGTGCGACGTCGGCCTCGTCGGACTCGGATCGCTGGGCCGTGAACAGTCCCTCGCCCCGCGCGTTGTGCTCGCCGGCCTGGTTGTCATTGTTCTGGCTGTCGGTCATTGCGGCGTGCACCTCCCCTGCGCTGTGGTCTTGTCACCGGTCACATCGATCGCGGTGTAGAACACCTGGGTCTTGCCCGGGCCACCGATGAGCAGCCGGATCCGGCAGAAGTAGATCTGCAGCCACGCGCCGTAACTGCCCAGGTTGGACAGCTTCTTGTAGTCCTCGGGCAGCCGGGTCAGCACACTGCGCAGGAATGGTTCGGCATTCAGCACGTTCTCGCTGAGCTGCCCGGTGTTGCCCACGATCTTGCGCAGGTCGGGCCGGGTGGTGCTGAGCAGGTCGGCCATCCCGTTGGTGAGCTGCGAGGTCTGGGTGAGGGCGTTGCCGATCACATCGCGCTGCGACGACAGCCCGGTGACGAGTTGCTGGAGCAGGTCGACGCTGGTGTCGAAGCCCTTCTTGTCGTCCTCGACGGTGCCGATCATCGTGTTCAGGTTGTCGATGACATCACCGATCAGCTTGTCGCGGTCGGCCAGCGAATCGGTGAACTGCCCGGTGTTCTTCAGCAGCTGGTTGAGGGCGGGGCCCTGGCCCTGGAACACCTGGATCAGCGACGCCGTCAGCTGGTCGGCCTCATCCGGGTCGAGGCTGCGCAGCAGCGGCTTGAACCCGCCGACCAGGTTGTCGAGGTCGAGGGCCGGCTGGGTCTGCTCCACCGGGATCCGGGCGCCGTCGGCCAGCCGCTGCCCGGCCTCGCCCGGTTCGCGGCGCAGTTCCAGATAGCGGTCGCCGGTGAGGTTCTCGTACCGGATCAGCGCCTTCACGTTCCTGGGCACGCGGTAGCGGTCGTCGACGGTGAACTTGAGGACTGCCTGGTTCTGCCGGTTGAGCGACACTTTCGACACCGTGCCCACCTCGACTCCGGCGATCTCCACCGACGAGCCGGACTTGAGCGCCGACGCGCTGGTGAACACGGCCGTGTACTCCCGCGTCGACCCCGAGCGGTACTTGCTGAACACCACCACGAGGGCGACGAACACCAGCAGCATCACCACCACGAACGATCCGAGTTTGATGATGGTGGCGCGGAACGCGCGGGCCCGGGTGGCGCCGGGATCCGATTTGCGGGTTGAGTCAGCCACGAGGCGGCTCCCCGAACATGAGCTGGAACAACTTGGTCGAATCGGCCTTCGGTTTGGTGCGCGGTTGATACGGGTAGTTGGCGTTGTCGGACACGTAGAACTTCATGTGCTCCGTCGACGACGGGTTGCTCAGTCCGGTCTCGCAGGTGGGCGGACCGTCGCCGCGGACCTCGGGCAGGTCGTACGGGTACTCGTACGGGTCCTTGCCGGGCATGATGCTGGCGTCCAGCTTGAGGTAGGGCGATTTCTTGTCGGCACCCATGTACGGCTTGGCCAGCTCACCCGCCGACGCGGCGGTGGTGATGAAACATTTGATGCCCGGCGACTGGTAGCCCAGCAGCCGCGCCACCGGGTTCAGGTCGGTCAGCGAGCGGATCAGCGTGTTCACGCTGGGTGCCACCACCCCGTTGACGGTGTTGGCCATGCCGGTGGCGTTGATGAGCAGCGCGTCGAGGTTGGCCGAGTTGTCGACGAGGGTGTTGCCGATGACGGTGAAATTGTCGACGGTGCGCATCAGGTCGTTGGTGACGTCGGCGTACACGTTGGTGACCGTGGCGGCCTCGGTGAACATCCGGTTCAGTTCCGGCAGGTGCTTGTTGGTCTTGCCGAGCAGCGAGGTGAGCTGCACCAGCGATGCGCCCACCTTGTCGCCGCGTCCCGACAGCGCGGTGTCGACGGCGCCGAGGGTGGCGTTGAGCTTGTCCGGCTGCAGTTCGGCGAGCACGTTGACCAGCTGCTGGTAGACGGTGTTGAGCTCGACCACCACGTGGTCGGCGCCGATCACCTGGCCGCGGCGTAGCCTGCCCTGCGCCCCGTCCTCGGGCACCGACAGGTTGACGGCCTTGGCGCCGAAGATGGTGTTCGACTTGATCTCGGCCTTCACGTTGGCGGGGATCGACGACATCTGGTCGGCGTCCATCTCCAGCTTCAGCACGGCCTGGCCGTTGTGTTCGCTGACCGACTTGACGTGCCCGACGGTCACCCCGCGCAGTTTGACCTTCGCCTCGGGGCTCATCACGAGGCCGGCGCGCGGTGAATGCAGCGTGACCTGCTCCGTGGAGTCGAACATGCCCACGAACTGTCCCGCCGCACCCACGATGAGCGCGGTCAGCCCGCCGACCATGATCAGCGCGGCGGTCCTGCGGACGGCGGTGCTGCGCTCCTGTTTTCTGCTCACCGCCGCACTCCGCCCCGGCCCCCGGTACTGCCGCTCATACTTACTGCCTTGTTCCCGCCCTGATCGATCACCGGTGCATCACCCGGCGAGGTTGAAGTTGCCGTCGGAGCCGTAGATGGCCAGCGACGTTAGCAGCGTGATCACCACGACCACCACCAGCGAGGCGCGCACCGCGTTGCCGACGGCCACGCCCACACCCACGGGACCACCCGAGGCGTTGTAGCCGTAATAGGTGTGGATGAGCATGACCGCGACGGCCATCGCGATGGCCTGCACGAACGACCACAGGATGTCCGACGGTATGAGGAAGGTGTCGAAGTAGTGGTCGTACACACCGGGCGACTGCCCGTATACGAAGACCGTCGCGAACCGGCTGGCCAGGAACGAGGCGAGCGAGGCCAGCGAGTACAGCGGGATGATCGCCACCAGACCGGCGACGATCCGCGTCGACACCAGGAACGGGATCGACGAGATCGCCATCACCTCCAGGGCGTCGATCTCCTCGCTCACGCGCATCGCGCCGAGCTGTGCGGTGGCGCCCGCGCCGATCGTGGCGGCGAGCGCGATACCGGAGATCACCGGGACCGC
Source organism: Gordonia amarae NBRC 15530 (assembly GCF_000241345.1). GTDB lineage: Bacteria > Actinomycetota > Actinomycetes > Mycobacteriales > Mycobacteriaceae > Gordonia > Gordonia amarae. The sequence continues at coordinate 11,548 of NZ_BAED01000012.1, read as the reverse complement.
GATGCGCACGTTGATGAACGCGGAGAAGAAGCCGGTCAGCGCCTCGACACCGATGTTGGCCAGGGAGCTGTAGCCCTGCACGGCGATGGTGCCGCCGGTGAACAGGGTCAGGAAGCCCACCACGACGACGGTGCCGCCGATCATGGCCAGCGCGCCGGTGCCCATCGAGATCTCGGCGATGAGCCGCAGCGTTTCTTTCTTGTACAGGCGCAGTGCCCGGGGGATCGCGATGATGGCGTCCCAGTAGAACAGCGCCTGGTCACCGATCTGGTTCCAGTCCTCACCCGCGCGTTTGGCCGCGACACGTGCCTCGCGGAGCCGGGTGGTATACGGAAAATGTGCACTCGCCATGGTTCAGCCGGCGGTTGCTTTCAGGCCCACCGCGGTGACCACGACATTGACCACGAACAGTGCCATGAAGGAGTAGACGACCGTCTCGTTGACGGCGTCGCCGACGCCCTTGGCGCCGCCTTTGACGTGCAGGCCGCGATAGCAGCCGACCAGGCCGGCGAACAGACCGAAGAGGGCGGCCTTGACCATCGAGATCATCAGCTCACCGAAGCCGGTGAGCAGGGTCAGGTTGGCCAGGAAGGCGCCCGGGTTCACGTCCTGCAGGAATACCGAGAACACGAAGCCGCCGCCGATGCCGATGGTGCACACGAGGCTGTTGAGCAGCAGCGCCACCCCGGTCGAGGCGATGACGCGCGGTACCACGAGGCGGTGGACCGGGTTGATGCCGAGGACCTTCATGGCGTCGATCTCTTCGCGGATCGTGCGGGCGCCGAGGTCGGCGCAGATCGCGGTGGCGCCGGCACCGGCGACGATCAGCACCGTGACGATGGGGCCGATCTGGGTGATGGTGCCCAGGGCCGCACCGGCGCCGGACAGATCCTGGGCACCGATCTCCCGCAGCAGGATGTTCAGGGTGAAGCTGACCAGCACGGTGAAGGGAATCGCCACCAGCAGCGTCGGGACCATCGAGACGCGGGCGATCGCCCACGACTGTTCGATGGTCTCGCGCCACTGGAACGGCCGCCGGAACAGTTCCCGGAACGAGTCGACCCCCAGCGCGACAAAGTCACCTACGCCGGCAAGCGGTGTCGTCAGCTTGGCTACCGACAGAGTTGCCACCTGCACTCCTTCATCGCACGAACATCAGACGGGAAGCTATCACCACGTCGTGTTCTGGGTCACTTGATCAGGTCGAGGGCTGAGAATATCCGGCCCGGGTCACGACCTGCAAAATGCTCACCTAGCGTCTTTGCCAGGTCGTCGGCGTCCCAGGCATCACCCTCCGCGGAAAAGACCTGATCGACGGTCGGTGGTGCCATGAGCATCACCTGTGGACCGTAGACCACAAAAACCTGTCCCGAAACATTTTCGGCGTCGTCCGAGGAGAGGAAATTGACCAGCCGCACCACATGCTCGGGCGCCAGCGGATCCACCGTTCCCTCGGGGGCCTCGCCGAACACGTCGGCGGTCATGGGTGTGCGGGCGCGCGGGCAGATGGCATTGGCCCGCGCACCGATACGGCCGAGGCCGCGGGCCGCGGACACGGTCAGCGCGGTGATACCGGCTTTGGCGGCACCGTAGTTCGCCTGCGCCGGCGGGCCGAGCAGCGCCGCCTCCGACGAGGTGTTGATGATGGAACCGTTGACCTTCTCACCGGTCTGCTTCGACAGCGCGCGCCAGTGCGCGGCGGCATTGCGGGTGAGCAGGAAATGCCCGCGCAGGTGGACCGCGACGACCAGGTCCCAGTCCTCGTCGGTGAGGTTGAACAGCATCTTGTCGCGGGTGATGCCCGCGTTGTTGACCACGATGTCGAGGGATCCGAGGTCCTCGACGGCGGTCCGCATGATCTCTGTGGCCGTCGCCGAGTCGGAGATGTCACCGGCGACCGGTACCGCCCGGCCGCCGGCCGAGGTGATGACGTCGACGACATCGCTGCGTTCGAGCGACGAACCGAGGTCGTTGACGATGACCGTCGCCCCGTTCCCGGCGAGGCCGATGGCCTCGGCCCGGCCGAGGCCGCCACCGGCTCCGGTGACGACCGCGACGCGGCCCTCCAGTGACGCGCTTCCCAGTGATGTACTCACCGCAACACCCTCTCGATCGCAAAACTAGAACTTGTTCTAGCACAGTAGCGCAGCCGGGCGTCGCCGCTTTCGTCAGATCCGGGCGATCATTCCTCGATCGAGAGCGCGGCCTTGGGACATCCGGCGACGGCCTGACGCACCGCCGCCTCATGCTCGGCGGGCACGTCCTCATGGAGAATCAGCAGGTAATCGTTGTCATCGAGGTCGAAGATGTCGGGGGCCAGCCCCACGCATACGGCGTTGGACTCACACAGGTCGAAGTCTGCTTTGACTCGCATAACGAACTCCTTCCGCGGATGCGGATTGGTTGACGGGCTGTACCCATCCACGTTAGAACGTGTTTCAGAACTTGACGAGTGGGAGCCCCTGGTGCGCATCGCCTACACCGACGAACAAGAAGCCCTGCGGCGTGAGCTGCGGGCGTATTTCACCGACCTGATGACCCCGGAACGCCGGGCCGCCCTCGTAGGGGGAACCGAAGCCGGCGAGTACGGCGACGCCTACCGTGACGTGGTGTCGCGGATGGGTAAGGACGGCTGGCTGGCACTGGGCTGGCCCACCGAATACGGCGGCCAGAACCGGTCGATGATGGATCAGCTGATCTTCACCGACGAGGCCGCGATCGCCGGCGCGCCGGTGCCGTTCCTGACCATCAACTCGGTGGCGCCGACGATCATGCACTACGGCACCGACGAGCAGAAGGCCTACTTCCTGCCCCGCATCGCGGCCGGTGACCTGCATTTCTCCATCGGCTACTCGGAGCCAGGCGCAGGCACCGACCTGGCCAATCTGCGCACCACCGCCGTCACCGACGGTGACGAGTACGTGATCAACGGCCAGAAGATGTGGACCAGTCTTGTCCCGTACGCGGACTACATCTGGCTGGCCTGCCGCACCGATCAGTCCGGGCTCGCGGACGGCGCCAAGAAGCATCGCGGCATCTCGATACTCACGGTCCCGACGACGGCTCCGGGTTTCGACTACACCGTGGTGCACACCATGTCGGGCGTCGACACCTCGGCCACCTACTACTCCGACGTCCGGGTGCCGCGCAGCAGCCTGGTCGGCGAGGAAGGCCGCGGCTGGGCGCTGGTCACCAACCAGCTCAACAACGAGCGCGTCGCGCTGTGCAGCGCCGCCCCCATCCAGATCGCGCTCGGTGAAACCGTCGCCTGGGCCCGCGAGGCCGGGGTGATCGAGCAGCAGTGGGTGCGCACAAACCTGGCCCGGGTGCACGCCAAGGTCGAGTTCCTCAAGCTGATCAACTGGAAGATCGCCTCCGCCGTCGGCTCCGGCAGTGCCCCCTCCCCCGCCGACGCATCGGCCACCAAGGTGTTCGGCACGGAGTTCGCCACCGAGGCCTACCGGCTGCTGATGGAGGTGGTAGGCCCCACCGCCACCCTGCGCCAGGGCAGCCCCGGCGCCCACCTCGCCGGCCGCCTCGAACGTTTCCAGCGCACCTCGCTGATCCTCACCTTCGGCGGCGGCACCAACGAGGTCCAGCGCGACATCATCGCCATGACCGCCCTGAAACTCCCCTACTCCCGCCGCTGACCACCTGAGAAACAGTTCCCCATCTTGATCCCCGCAACGCCTCCGACCCGCCCCCATCTTGATCCCTGAGGCCGAAGCGACGAAGGAGCGAGGGTCACGAAGGGTCCGGCGACACAACAGCATTACCCGACCACCACCGCGCCAAACCACAGGACACCCCACATGGACTTCACCCCCGACGAATCAACCGCGGACCTCACCACCCTCACCGCCGACATCGCGTCCACGATCAGCACCCCCGAACGCGTCGCCGAACTCGAGTCCGCCGCAGCCCCTCTCGACACCGAGCTGTGGACCGAGCTGGCCAAGGCGGGCCTGCTGGGACTCGAACAATCCGGCGACGGCCTGACCGTCGCCGACAATGTCGCCGTGGCAACCGAACTCGGCCGGCAGCTGGCACGGGTCCCGTTCGGCCCGCACGCCGTGGTCGCCGGTCCGGTGATCGCCGGCTTCGGCCCCGAACCTCTGGGCGGTGAGGTACTACCCGGCATCGCGGACGGCTCGACGATCGTCACGGTGGCGGCCGAGGAGGACCTGCGCACCCAGCCCCTCACCGCCACAACAACATCCGAAGGACTCACCCTGTCGGGTGTCAAGGTCAACGTCCCCTTCGCCGCCGCCGCGACCCTGCTGCTGGCCACCGCCACCGGCCCCGACGGACCGCTGGCCGCACTGGTCGACGCCGGCGCCGCCGGTGTCACGATCACCGCGACCCCGGTCACCGGCCTGAGTCCCGCCGCCCAGGTCACCTTCGACGCTGTGCCGGTCGATCCGTCCAGGATCCTGGCCACCGGTGCCGTCGATGCGATCGCCGCGCGTTCCCGGCTGGCCGTGGCCGCCGACCAGACCGGCGTCGTCGCGCAGGCCCTGTCCCTGACCGCCGAATACGCCCGGGAACGTGAACAATTCGACCGCCCGATCGGATCCTTCCAGGCCGTGTCACAGCGCCTGGCCGACGGCTACATCAACGCCCAGGCCCTGGGCGTCACCACCCAGCAGGCCGCCTGGCTGCTCGCCCAGAACGATCCGTCAGCGCCCACCGCGATCGCGACGGCCAAGTTCTGGGCCGCCGAGGCCGGTCATCACGTCGCGCACGCCACCGTGCACATCCACGGCGGCATCGGTCTCGACACCTCGCATCCGGTGCACCGATACTTCCTGCGCGCCAAGCAGAACGAGTTCACAGCCGGTTCGGCGTCGGCGACGCTGCTCGACATCGGCGAGTACCTGGCCGCCGCACCGGCATGACCGTCGCGGAACTGCTGCTGGCACTGGCCGATGTCGACGACCGCGGCCTGTACTTCGAGGACGACTTCATCTCCTGGCGCGACCATGTCACCCTGTCGCGACAGCGCGGCACTATGCTTGCGCCACTTCTGGATCCGGACCGGCCACCACATGTCGGGGTGCTGCTGGAGAACGTTCCCGAGTTCAGCTACCTGTTCGGTGCCGCCGCCCTCGGCGGTTTCGTCCTGGTCGGTCTCAACACCACCCGCCGCGGCGACGCCCTGGCCGCCGACGTCACCCGCTCGGACTGCCAACTGGTCCTGGTCTCCGACGCCACCGCACACCTGTACCCGGCGGATTCGGCTGTCCGCGTAATCAATATCGACGGACCCGAGTGGTCGGGTCTCGTGTCCGACGGTCGGGTTTCGGCCCGCCCCCGGGACCGGTCGCCCGCACCCGACGATCTACTGATGCTGATCTTCACCTCGGGCACCACCGGCGATCCGAAGGCGGTGCGCTGCAACCAGCGTAAGTTCGCCGACCCGGGAAAGATGCTCGCCGAACGGTTTTCGATCGGTGCGGGCGATGTCGCCTACATCGCGATGCCGATGTTCCATTCCAACGCCCTGATCGCCGGCTGGTCGATCGCGGTGGCCGGCAGCGCGTCGATCGCGTTGCGCCGCAGGTTCTCCGCCCGCGGTTTCGCCGACGACGTCCACCGCTACGGCATCACGTTCGCCAACTACGTCGGCACCCCGATGCGTTACATCCTGGCCACCGAGCCCCGCCCCGACGACGCGTCGTCGCCGCTGCGGATCATGTACGGCAACGAGGCGTCGGCCGCCGACCGCACCGCCTTCGCCAAGCGTTTCGGTTGCCGCGTGGTCGACGGTTTCGGCTCCACCGAGAGCGGCGTCGCGATCACCCGCACCCCCGACACCCCCGACGACGCCCTCGGCCCCCTGCGCGAACCGAACGCCGTCGTCGACCCCGACACCGGCGCCCCGGTCCCGCCCGGCACCGTCGGCGAGATCGTGAATTCCTCCGGCCCAGGTCTTTTCAGTGGCTACTACAACGACAAGGAGGCCACCGACGACCGCCTGCGCGGCGGCATGTACCACACCGGCGACCTCGGCTGGGTCGACGACGCCGGCTACATCCACTTCGCGGGCCGCGTCGGCGACTGGATGCGAGTCGACGGCGAGAACCTGGGCGCCCAGCCGATCGAACGAATCCTCCTGCGCCACGATCAGATCCGGTTCGCGGCCGTCTTCGGTGTCCCGGTGGAGATCGGCGACGAGATCGTCGCCGCCCTGGTCGCCGACAATCTCACCCCCGAAGCCCTCAGCGGCTTCCTGGCCACCCAACCGGATCTCGGCCCCAAACAGTGGCCCCACCGGATCGTCCTGCTGGACACCCTCCCCGAAACCGCCACCTTCAAAACGGTCAAACGCCACCTCCGCCCCCAGGCCGACACCCCGACCTGGACCCGGCAGGACCGACGCTACGTTCCCGCCCAGGACACTCGAACCTCACCGGGTTTCGAGGCTCGTCGCTAGCGCTCCTCGCACCTCAACCGACGGGTTGCCCACCCAGGACACTCGAACCTCACCAGGTTTCGAGGCTCGTCGCCAACCGGCGGGTTGGCCACCCAGAACACCCACCCCCTGCCGGTTGAGGTGCGACGAGCCGCCAGGCGAGGAGCCCGGCGGGTTGCCACCCAGAACACCCTGCCCCCTGCCGGTTGAGGTGCGACGAGCCGCCAGGCGAGGAGCCTCGAAACCCCGCAAGCCGAGAATGTCCGCGATCACGGGTCCGCCACGGATGTCCGACGGCTCTGGCACAATCCTCGCGACGAAAGGATGTGTGGTGATGGCTGCCGAGCCCGGGTGGGCACTGGTCGATGTGGAGACGTCGGGTCTGCGGGCGCGCGAGCATCGAATGCTGAGCGTCGCGGCGATCACGATGGACGCCGCGGGCCGGGTGGAGGACGAGTTCTCCACGCTGCTCAATCCGGGCTGCGATCCGGGCCCCGTCCACATCCACCGGCTGACCCGGGAACGGCTCAGTGGTGCACCGACATTCGACGCCGTCATCGGACCGCTGACGCAGCTGCTCGACGGCCGCACCCTGGTGGCGCACAACGCCGCCTTCGACCACGGCTTCCTCGTCGAGGAGGCCCGCCGGGCGGGTGCCACGCTGCCCACCGTGACGCGGCTGTGTACGGTCACCCTGGCCCGCCGGCTGCAGCTCGACGTGCCCGACGTGAAACTCGGGACATTGGCCCGGCACTGGGGTATCCGGCAGGACAACGCCCACGACGCCCTCGACGACGCCCGCACCCTGACCCACGTGTTCCGCCGCAGCGTCGACCTCGCCGAATCCCTCGGGCTCGGCCTGCCGATCGTGGCGTGCGGCGAGTCGTCGCGGGCCTACCCGGACAAGGTGACCCGGGTGCCGTGCCCATGGCGGGAGGCGGGCCGGTTCGACCCGTCGGTCGGGCTGGTCCAGGGCACCAAGATCGTGATCACCGGCCCCACGAACGTGCCACGCGCAGAACTCGCCCACCGGCTCGCCGACGCCGGGATGGACGTGATGAACAGTCTCAGCGGCAGGACCGGGCTGCTGGTGGTGAACGCCGGCGCGCCGCACTCGGGCAAGCTGGAGCGGGCGGCCGTGTTCGGCACCCCGATCGTCGACGAGGCCACCGTGTTGCGACTGGCCGACAATCCCGTCGCGGGTGTGCTCAAGGCGGCACCCAAAGAGATCGAGATCATCGAGGTCATTTCAGCTCCCGCGCCGTCGACGCCGGCCGGACCGTGGGCGGGCCGGCGCACCCTGGTGATCGGTGGGTCTCATCTGGAGGCCACCGTGATGCGTTCGCGCATCGTGCAATTGGGCGGTGTTCCGGCCATCAATCTCACCTCGCGGGTCTCGCAGGTGCTGGTGCTGTCGGGCGGCGAGGGCGACCCGCGGATGACCAAGATCGTCAACCGCAAGCTCACGCTCCTCACCATGGCCGACGTCGACGCCGCGCTCGGCCTGGCCACCCCGGCCACTGTCGAGAGTGCCCCTAGGATCGACACCGAAACCAACGCCGACACCGACAAGGACGCACAGACGGAGGCCGCACCCATGCCCGAACCGGTGACGATGACCCCCGGCATGGTCATCGACCTGCCAACGGGCCTGCACAGCGTCTCGGTCAACGTGGCGTGGAGCGCCGCCGCCGTCGCCGCGCCCGAGGTCGATGTCGTCGCATTCGAACTCGACGACACCGACCGGGTGCCCTCGGACGACGAGTTCGTGTTCTTCAACCAGCCCGCCTCCCCCGACGGCGCCGTGTCGCTGAGCATCGACGGCGACCGCGAGCAGGGCATCACGGTGGACTCGGTTCCGTCCCCGACGACGTCGCCCGCGTCACCGTCGGCGCCGCCATCGAGCAGGCCACATTCGGCGACCTCGGCGCACTGTCGGTCACCGTCGACAGCGGCGCCACCACCATCGCCACCGCCGTCCTGGACGCCGCCACCTCGGAACGGTCGATGATCGTCGCCGAGGTGTACCGCAGGCGCGGGGTGTGGCGGCTGCGGATCCTCGGTCAGGGCTACGACGACGACCTCGCCGCATTCGCCGTCCGGCACGGCGTCGAAGTGGACGGCTGACGCCGGGGTTGAAGTAGACGGCTGAGGCCTGCGCGGGCACGATGACGCGGTGACCTCAACCACCGGACCGCTTCTTCACCTGTGCACCGAAGCCGACTGGTCGCGGGCCCAGGCCCTCGGCCACGTCGACGCCCTGTCGCCGGCCGACGTCGGCTTCATCCATCTGTCGGCGCCGTATCAGGTGCATCTGCCCGCCAACCGGCTGTTCGCCGGCCGCACCGACCTGCTGGCGCTGCGCGTCGATCCGGCGCTGCTGACGGCGGAGATCCGCTGGGAACCAGGTGTGCCGACCGACCCGGAGAGCATGCTGTTCCCGCACCTGTACGGCGAACTTCCGGTCGCCGCGATCGTCGCTGCCGAACCGTACCTTCCGGACAGCGAAGGGACGTTCGCACCACTCCCAGACGCCGGCTGAGCACACTCTCACGGAAACGGACCCCGCTGTATGGACCGGGCGGCGGCACTGGTATTCGTACTGAATACGTTTATCTATCCCGGCGACCGGCGAGGACCATGGACACCATCGATCTGTTGTGGCGCAAGGAGGTTCCGCAGGTTCGCCGCGGACGGCCCCCCAAGTACACGACCGATCAGATCGTGACCACCGCGATCGACGTCGCCGACGAGAAGGGCGCCGAGTTCACCGTCCGTGACGTCGCCGCCGCCGTCGGGATCCCGGTCATGTCGCTGTACTCGTACGTCGACGGCCGCGAGCAGTTGATCGCGCTGATGGTCGATCAGGTGTACGCCGACATGGCCTACACCGATGTCACCTCGATCGGCCCCGGCGACGATTGGCAGGCGATGCTGTCGGCCGTCGTCGCCGACAATCTGGCGCTGTTCGCCGAGCATCCCTGGCTCACCGAGATCCCCGCCACGCATGCCGTGGCCGGTCCGGGTGCACTCGCCAAATACGACCGCGAACTGTCCGCCATCGAGCCGCTGCCGTTCTCCGACACCGCCAAGGACGCGGTCCTGACGCTGGCTCTGGACTTCGCCCGGGCGCGGTCCCGGGCGGCCGCATCCACCGCGACGGCGTACGAGCACGCCGCGCAGCTACCGGCTAAGCTCGCCGAACTCGGTGCGGCCGAACGATTCCCGATCGCCGCCCGGATGGTGGCGGCGGCCGCGGAACCGGCACCGGCCCACGAGTTCGGTTTCGATGTGATTCTCACCGGCATCGCGACGATGAACGCCGCGATCACCCGGCACTACGGCCCGGCGGGCGACCGCGGCAACCGCGGCCAGTTGACCTTGCGGAAGCCGAAGTCGTCCTGACCACGATCCCCCCTCTGCCGGTTGAGGTGCGAGGAGCGCAAGCGACGAGCCTCGAAACCCGGTGAGCTGACAATGTCGTCCCACCAGGTTTCGAGGCTCGCAAGCTCGCACCTCAACCGACGAGGTGGTTACCTCCCGGGCCACCACGATCCCCCCTCTGCCGGTTGAGGTGGTCCACCTTCCCGGGCCACCACGGTGCCCCCACTGCCGGTTGAGGTGCGAGGAGCGTAAGCGACGAGCCTCGAAACCCGGTGAGCCGACAATGTCGTCCCACCAGGTTTCGCTCACACCTCAACCGACGAGGTGGTTACCCTCCCGGGCCACCACGGTGCGCGACATCCGCTCCGCCGCGGCGTCGTATCCCGACACCAGCCCGTCGATGAGCTCGGCCACCGGGGTGATGGCGTTGCAGCGGCCCACGATCTGCCCGGCCGGCATCGCCACCACCTCGGGATCGTCGGAGGCGGAGATCCGTGCGTGCGCCTCGCCGACGAGCAGGTTCTGCAGCGGCATCGGCAGCGGATCGGGGGCGCCGGGGGCGTCCCACGCGTCGGTCCAGCGGGTCTTGAGCAGCCGGGCGGGTTTGCCCGAGTAGATGCGGCGGCGCACTGTGTCGCGCGACGATGCCTTCAGCAGTGCCTGCTGCACCGTGGACGGCCCGTCACCGGTGGTACCGAGTTCGTACTCGGCCGCGGTCAGCCAGTAGGTACCCATCCAGACCCCTTGTGCGCCAAGGGCGATGGCGGCGGCGATCTGCCGGCCGTCGCCCACCCCACCGGCCGCGAGCACCGGCGCGGCCCCCACGGCGTCGACGATCTCCGGCCACAGCACCATCGACGCCACGTCGCCGGTGTGCCCGCCGCCCTCGTAGCCCTGGGCGATCACGATGTCGACGCCGGCACCCACATGGTTGAGGGCGTGCGCCGACGTCCCGGCCAGCGCCGCCACCTTCACGCCGTTCTCGTGCGCGACGGCGATCACGTCGTCGGGCGGCGAACCGAGCGCGTTGGCGATCAGCTTGATCTGCCCGTATTTGCGGGTGTGTTCCATGGCGACGTCGACGTGCGAGCGCGCCACCGAATGCAGCCAGCCCAGCACACCGGTGTTGACGCCCTCGTCGTCGCCGAGCGGCGGCACCCCCAGGTCGGCGAGGGTGCGCTCGACGAACGCCCGGTGCTCGGGCGGGATCATCGAGTCGAGGTCCATCTTGCTGCCCTCGGTGGGGATCTTCGCGGGCATCACCACGTCGACGCCGAACGGTTTGCCGTCGGTGTTCTCGTGCATCCATTCCAGAACGGCGTCGAGTTCGTCGGCCTCGTTGAAGCGGACGCAGCCGAGCACGCCCAGGCCACCGGCCCGGCTGATCGCGGCGGCGACGTGCTGAGAGGGGGTGAATCCGAAGATCGGGTACTCGATGCCGAATTGTTCGGCGAGTTGTGTACGCATGCTTCCTCTTACATCTCGTGGGTGCTGAAAATCCGGGCTGTCACAAAAGTCGCTGTCACAGAGTCTGATCGGGTTCGCGGGTGGTGGTTTGTTCTGCGCCCCAGCGATAGTCGGGCTTTCCAGCCGGCGACCGCTTGATCTCGTCGACGAACCAGACGCTGCGCGGGCACTTGTATCCGGCGAGTTCCTTACGGACCACCTCGTTGAGGTCGGCCAGCGCCGGGCGCGCATCCCCGCGGGTGGCGACGACAGCCGCGACGCGCTGCCCGAACCGGTCGTCGG
>NZ_BAED01000013.1 GCF_000241345.1 Gordonia amarae NBRC 15530 | reverse complement strand
TGTCCGGACCTTCGGGTTCGGTCCGTGCCGATAAGGAGTCTGTCACCGGTGACCCGGCCTCGCTCGCCTGGGCCTGCCCTGTGCCCGTTTCCGCCGGTGTGCCCGATTCCGTGTCCGTTGAACCCGTGTTCGTTGTACCTGTGTTCGGGGTGCCCGAGTCTGTCGTGTCCGTCGGTGGACCCGCCGGGTCCTGCGCCGGCAGTTCGGCGGTGGTCGCGGCGAACGGCTTGGTGGTGGGTTTGCCGGCCGCGGGCGGTTCGACGCGGGTCTGCAGACGTCCGGCCTGTGGTCTGCGCGGAGCCCATGCGGCTTCGGTCGTACCCTGGTTGCGGCGCTTTCGCCAGGCCGAGACCGCCTTACCCATGAGGTCTTTGCCCTTGTCGCCGATCTCTCTGCTCTTGTCGGCGAATTCTCTGCGTTTGTCGCCGTTGGGGCCGGGCATATCTGGATTTCACCCCCGTAGGGCTCGGGTCCGCTCGAAAAAGTCGGGCGATGCGCGCACGGACTGCCGCACACCGCCGGATGATCGCCCCTCAGACTAGCGAACAGTGCCGCGATAGTTGGTGCGGCCGCGCCGCAGTGATCAGGACGACACCACCGGATACCTGCTTGAATGGGGGAATGACCTCTTTCGGAGACCTGCTGGGTCCGCAGCCGACTTTGCTGACGGGCGACGACGACGCCGAGTCCGACCTTCTCAACGGTGCCGACCCGGCATCGGTGGCAGCCTCGCATCCGACCGCGTCGATCGCGTGGGCCTATCTCGCCGAGAAGGCGCTCGAGCAGGCGGGCCGGGCCACCGGTACCCCCGGACCCGACGCGGACGCCGACATCGGCAAGGTCATCGAGGCGTACGCCTACGCCCGCACCGGCTATCACCGCGGCCTCGACCAGCTGCGCAGGCACGGCTGGAAGGGTTTCGGCCCGGTGCCGTGGTCGCACGAGCAGAACCAGGGTTTCCTGCGGTGTGTCGGCGCCCTCGCCCGGGGCGCCGCCGCGATCGGTGAAGAGGATGAGTACCTGCGGTGCCTGGACCTGCTCAACGACAGCGATCCCAACGCGGTCACCGAACTCGGTCTGTAGCGGCCGGCCACGTCCGTTCGGTGAGTGGACCGGGCCGTGAGCGGTAAACAACCCGCACTGTCTGTGCGGACGCGGGTCCGGCGCCGCATCCGGCGGCGCATAGACGCGCTCCCCAAGCCGCTGTCGCTGCGGGTGCGCAGGCTGTGGCTGTCGGCGGTCCCCATCACCCAGTGTGCGGTGGCGGCCGGGCTGGCGTGGTGGATCGCCGTGGTCCTGCTCGATCACGACCGGCCGTTCTTCGCCCCGATCGCCGCGGTCGTCTCGCTCGGATTGTCACTGGCCAAACGCTGGCGCCGGTCGGTGGAACTGGTCAGCGGCGTCACCGTCGGCATCCTTGCCGGCGATCTGGTGATCTCCTGGATCGGCTCGGGGACCTGGCAGATCATGGTCGTCATCGCGATCGCCATGTCGATCGCGGTGTTCCTCGACGAAGGTCCGTTGTTGCCGATGCAGGCGGCGTCGTCGGCCGCGCTGGTGGCCACGCTGTTGCCGCCGGGTGATTCGGCGGGGATCGAACGGGCCGTCGACGCGCTGATCGGCGGGGTCGTCGGCATCCTCGTCGTGGCGCTGATGCCGGTGAATCCGGCGTTGCGCAGCACGCGCGACGCCGCCGGGGTGCTCGGGACGATCCGCGACGCGGCCACCGACCTGGCCGCGGGCCTGCGGGCACAGGACGTCGACACCGTGTCCGACGTCCTGGCCCGGGCCCGCGGCACGCAGGGCGCCATCAACACCATGCGCGCCGACATGGCCGGCGGCCGCGAGATCAGCACCATCTCGCCGCTGTACTGGTCGTCGCGGCAACGGCTGCAGCGGATCGCCGCCACCGCCGATCCCATCGACAACTCGGTGCGCAACTTCCGGGTCGTCGCCCGGCGGGCCCTGGCGATGACGCAGGCCGGGGAACAGCTGCGGCCGGAGATCATCGAGATCATCGGCGACCTCAGCGGCGCCTACGAGATCCTCCGCGAGATGATGCTGGCCCCGCCGGGCGGCGAACCCGACGAGGCCGACGCGGCGCGCGTCCTGCGTACCATCGCCCGCAAGGCCAGAACCGATCTGGTCACCGACAGCCCGATGTCGGAGACCGCGATCCTGGCGCAACTACGGTCGCTGATCGTCGACCTGCTGATGGTGGCCGGGCTGCGGCGGTCGTCGGCCCGGGCCACCCTCCGCGACTGACCCCGGCCACGCCGGTCTCAGCTCACTTCACCTGGGTGACGAGGTACTTGGCGATCTTCTGGTGATTGTCGACGCCGTAGCCGTCGTTCAGCACCATCGTCAGCGCTCCGACCTGCACGTACAGCTCATTCCCCCCGGTCGAGACGGCCCGGTCGCCGATGCCGTCGAACTCCTTCGCGCCGTCGAGGGCCGCTTCGGGGTCGAGGTTGCCGCCGGTGATACCCAGGGTGAGGCTGAGGGTTTTCCCGTCGGAGAAGTTCCACCTGCACTCGCGCAGGTTGGCGGCGTCCTCGGGACCTGTATGGTCCTCGACGGTTGTGCCGGCCAGTTCGGCTGCTTTCTCGTCCGTCATCAGCGAACACGGATCGGGCGCGGTGCGCGGTCCGCCATTCGACGCGGAATCTCCGGAGTCGCCGTTGTCCTGTTGCGCCGCCGCCGAGGGGGCCGCCCCCGTGTCGGTGGATTCTTCGCAGCCGGTGGCGAACGGGACGACGAGGAGCACAGCCGCGGTGGCCGTGATGATGGCACGTTTCATTTGTGGACCCTTTGCGTTCGTCGCCCCCGCATCGGGTGAGAAAGAGTGTAAGTGCATCGTCCCCGGGTGGCCATCGGTTCCGTGAATGGTGCTCGCGCGCCGGGGCCACCCGAGGTTCCCGATCACTCCAGGTTCTCGACGAGGAACTCGGCGAGCTTCTTGCGCTGGTCGGTGTCGAGGACGCGGCCGTAGATGTCCATTTTCCAGCCCTTGGCGATCACGTACAGGTGCTTGTCGACATTGACCGCCCGATCGCCGGCTCCGTCGATCTCCTCCGCACCGCCGAGTGAGGCTTCGGTATCCAGGCTGAGCTTTGTGGGTCGACTCAGGCTGACCCGGAAGTCACCTCCGCCGGCGAAGTTCCAGATGCAGTCGCCGTTGCGTGATTGGACCTGCTTGCCGACGAGTTCCGCGACCTGCTCGTCGCTCAGCTTCTGGCACAACGCGATCTCCGCTTTGTCGACGTCGGTTCCGGCGCCGGAGGAATCATCGGAGCTGTCCTCCGTCGACGTGTCGGGTGCCCCGGAACTCTGTTCCGTCGAGGAGTCCGGCTCGCCGGAACTCTCACCCTGCGGGGGCCCGTCGTCGCCGAGTTCGGCCTTCGGCGGCAGGATATTCGAGTTCGACGGGGACGCCCCGGTCTTGATGGACTCCTTGCAGCCGGTGGTCAGGGGGACGACGAGGAGCACAGCCGCGGTGGCCGTGATGATGGCACGTTTCATTTGTGGACCCTTTGCGTTCGTCGCCCCCGCATCGGGTGAGAAAGAGTGTAGGTCGGCCCGGGGTTGTCGGCTATCGGTTGCACGAATGCCGCGCGTCGCGGGTACACACGCCGGCTGAGGGGTGGGAGGTCACTTCAATACGTCGATGACCGCCTGGGCCGTCCGCTTCCGGATGTCGAGGGCCTTCGCCTCGTCGTAGTCACCGCCGGTGAACAGGACGTCGATGGCCACTCCGCCATTGCGTACCCAGAGGGTGGTGCCCAGTTGGACGGCTTCGTCGCCGACGCCGTCGATGTCGGTGGCCCCGGGGATGGTGCGATTGCTCGCGAGGCCGTCGGAGTCCGCCTTGCCCACGCTGACGTTCATCGTGGCCCCGGTGGCCGGTCCCCGGCGCAGTTCCCAGACGCAGTAGCCGTCGCCACTGGTGCCGCCGGTCTCGACGGTCATACCGGTCAGTTCGGAGATCTTCGCGTTGGGGAGGAGCTTGCAGGGGTTGGGGAGCGTTGCGATGGTGGTCGACTCGCCTGTGCCGGAGGTATTGGTGCTCGTGGATGCTCCGCTTCCGCTGGATGTTTCAGTGACGCTGGATGTCTCGTCGGTGTCCGCTCCCGGCGACCGGGTGACCGGAGGCGCGGGGTTGTCCGGATCGAGGGTGCCTTTGGAGAGTCCGTTCTCGGTGGTTGTCGAAATGGTTGTGGCCGAGTTGGTTTCGCTGCCGTCGCAGCCGGCGGCCAGTGGAATGACACAGAGGAACACGGCGATCGCGGCGGCCGTGCGCAAGCGGTATCTCATTAGCGAGCCTCACCTTCTGGTTATCGACTTCGGTTGCCGCTGACCAGCTTTCACCCAAGTCGTTGTCGAACAGTGTAGGAGTCCCGGCCGCGGTAATTCCATCATCGACCGGCTCCGTCGGTCGTACGGCCGACCGGGGGTGTCGCAGGGCAGGGCCGGGAAATGGACATGTGTCCGGATTTTTCCAGCAGATCGCCTTGGCGCCGGTATCTTCACCCGATTGCTCCACGCGCCGGGCAGGGTGGTCAACAATGTCACCATGTCCTACAGATGTGACGTGCGTTTCAGCTCCCGGCCGACGGGCGAGCTGCTGCTCGACCTGTACCGGCCCGCATCGGCGTCCGGCGCGGTGCCGGTCATCGTCTGGCTGCACGGCGGTGGCTGGTTCACCGGCGACCGCACCCTCGCCCCCGATCTGCAGGCGCGCGCCGACGCGATCGGTGCGGCGATCGCGAGTATCGAGTACCGGTTGTCGGGGCAGGCGCTGTTCCCGGCGCAGATCATCGACCTGCGCGCCGCGATCCGGTACCTGCGTGAGCAGGCGGGTGAACTCGGCGTCGATCCCGGCCGGATCGGTCTGTGGGGGTCGTCGGCCGGCGGGCATCTGGCGGCGCTGGCCGGGGTGACCGGCCATCTCACCCGCTGGGAGGGAGAGGATCCCTCGGACACGCCGGTGGGGGTGCAGGCGGTGATGGCGGCGTATCCGCCGGTCGACCTGGCGATGTGCGTGCGCGACGCGAGCGCCGGCCGGCCCGAGGCCGACCCGATCGGCTTTCCCGAGTCGCGGGTCCTGGGCGGCCTGCCGGCCGACCTGCCCGAGCTCGCGGCCAGTGCCGGCCCGCTGACCTACATCGACGCAGCCCGCTCGCTGCCCCCGTTCCAGCTCGCGCACGGAACCGCCGACGTGGCGGTGCGCATGGGCAACAGCGTGCGGCTGTACGAGGCGCTGCACGCGGCCGGGGCCGACGCCGAGCTGTACCTGCTCGACGGCTACAAACACGGCTTCCTCAATCCCGGTGGCCGGATGGAGGCCGGGCTGTCCGCCGTCATGGACGACGGGCGGCTCGAGGCCGCGGGCACCGCGCCGGCGCGGCACCTCCGGGACGGCGTCGACACCGACGCGGCACTCTTCGGCTTCACCACCATCGACGAGTTCTTCCGTACCCATCTGGGTCTCGCTTGATTCAACGCCCGATTTTTCTGGACAAAGGAGTTCACATGTCCCATATCTCTCCCGAGGAGATCCACGGTAAGACCCTGCTCCGGGGTGTGCTGCCCGGTGAGCCGGTGCCGTACTACCTGCAGAGCGGCGACGGCGAGAGCTTCGAGGTCTCCGGCCAGCTCTGGACGGTCATCGCCCGCTCCGCCGACACCGGCGGCGACTTCGACGCCGCGTTCGTCACCGGACGCCGCGGATCGCACTCGCCGTTCCACGCGCTGCCCGGGGCGCACCGCTCCTTCTTCGTGCTCAGCGGGCAGATCCAGGTGTGGATCGACACCGATGCCGGTGTGCAGAGCCGGGTGCTCACCCGCGGCGATTCGGTCACCGTGCCACCCGCGACGCTGTTCGGATACCGGATGCTCGCCGAGGGTAGCCGCATGCTGATGTACTCGGCCCCCGGCGGCGCGCTCGACGCGTTGCTCGCGCGCGGTGCGGCCACCGGCAAGCACTACTACTCGGCGCAGGCGCCGGCGGCTGAGCAGCTGATCCTGCCCGACACCGCGACCGTTGCCGACCTGCCGGACGTGGTGGCGGGTGACCAGTGGGACGATGTGCGGCCAGCGGGGGTCGAGCCGTACTTCCTGCGTAACCTGGAGGGTGAGCATCGCGCCTGGCCCGACGCCATCAACACCCACGTCGTACGCCCGGCCAACACGGGCGGACGCTACTTCGCCGTCGACACGTTCTCCGCCCCGTCGCCGTACATCATCCGGCACTTCCACGCCCACCACACCGAGAACTTCTTCTGTCTGGCCGGTCGGGTGTGGTTGTGGGTGAACGGGGAGGAGGTGCTGCTCACCGAGGGTGACTTCCTGCACGCCCCGGCCGGAACGATCCACAGTTTCGCGATCGCCGGGCACGGCACCCGCATGCTGGGCATTCTCGCCTCGGGCGTGTTCGAGCCGTTCTTCGACGTCACCTCGCAGCCCACCGAGGACAAGGTGTACACCGAGGGCCTGATCGATCCGTCGATCATCTTCGCCGGCATCCAGGGCGCGCCGGATCTCGACCTGCATGTGGTGGGGCCGCCGCCGGAGCGGGTGTTCGCGCCGGGCGTGTGATGCCCGCCCGGCACCAGTAACCAAGGTTGCCCTAAATATGTTTCCCCAGACCCTTGCGACACATGCGGAAGTGCGCATATATTCCGGGTTATGGGTCACTCACACGGGCACTCCCACTCGCACGGACCGTCGGGCGCTTCGGCCCCTGGTCGGCGCATCTGGCCGATGGCCCTGGGCGTCGCCCTGATCGGCGGCTACTTCTTCGTCGAGCTGATCACCGGCATCATCGTCAACTCGCTCGCCCTGATCGCCGACGCCGGGCACATGCTCACCGATGTCGTCGCGCTGTGTATGGGTCTGGTGGCGTTGCTGCTGGCCCGGCACGGCAAGGCCACCGACACCCGCAGCTTCGGCTGGCACCGGGCGGAGGTGTTCACGGCCGCGATCAACGCGCTACTGCTGTTCGGCGTGGCAGGGTACGTCCTCTACGAGGCCATCGAGCGGCTCGGCACCGACCCCGAGGTACCCGGCGCGACGCTCATCATCGTCGCCGCGATCGGCCTGGCCGTGAACATCGCGGTGATGTTCCTGCTGCGCGCCGACTCCAAGGAATCCATCGCCGTGCGCGGCGCCTACATGGAGGTCCTCGCCGACGCCGTCGGCAGCGTCGGTGTGCTGGTGGCCGGCGTCATCATGATCACCACCGGCTGGGGTTACGCCGACATCGTGGTGGCCGTCCTGATCGCGCTGTGGGTGGTGCCGCGCGCGCTGAGCCTGCTCCTCGATACCGCGCGCATCCTCAGCCAGCAGGCGCCCAAACATATCGACGTCGACGCCGTGCGGCACGAACTGGCCGCGATCCCCGGCGTCGACGACGTGCACGACCTGCACGTCTGGACGCTGACCACGGGGATGGACGTGGCCACGGTGCACCTGGCCAGCGTCGAATCCCACGGAATCGTGCTCGAGGCCGCCCGCGAAGTGCTCACCCGGCACGGACTCGGCCACGCCACCATCCAGGTGGATCCGGCCGACCAGAGCAGCCGCTGCCACGACGAACTGACCTGGTGACGACCGCCGGGCGTGCGGCGGTGCGCGATCAGCTGTTCGCCTGCACGTCCGCCTCGCTCGTCGCGATCCGCCTGATGTCGTCGGGTGTGTTGGCGGAGTAGCTCTTTCCGCCGGTCACCTCGGCGATCTGGTCGAGAGCGTCGGCGTCGGCGTCGGCGGAGATCCCGATCGCGATGATCCGCACCGGCCTGGTCGGATTCTGCAGGTGCTTGAGCTGGTCGATCAGCTCATCGAGGCTGATGCTGTTGGCATCCTCGTTGTGACCGTCGGTCACCAGACACAGTTGGTTGTTGGCGGTCGGGTCGTAGGAGTCGACCATCATCTTGTACGCCGCGAGCATCGAGTCGTACAGTCCGGTGCCGCCGCCGAGCTGGTTCTTCATCGCCTGACGGGTCTTCGTCGCGATGGCATCGCGCTGGACGACGCCGCCGGTTGTCGCATCGAGACGCCTGACGGGCACGATCTCCTTCCAGTCCTGCCCGGGTCCGCCCTTGTTGATACCGAAGATCCACACGCCGACCTGTGCGGCGCCGCCGAGGAGCTTGGTGCCGTTGATCGCCGTGCCCGCGGCCAGGTCGGCCCTGGTGGCCGGTCCGGCCTGGTCCCGCATCGATCCGGAGACGTCGAGCAGGTTTAGCAGGCGCAGCGGGGTGCTGAGCTTCTGCCAGCTGCGCAGTGCCTTGTCGATCGTCTTCGTGTTGCGGGTGTCGAGCAGCTTGACCTTGTCGCCGATGCCGCTGCCGTCGGGGTAGCGGTAGCCGGAGGAGTTGAGTGCGCGGCGACCGGACTCCGAACGCGCGGCCTCGGCCAGGGCCTGTCCGGCCGATTGTGTGAGGTCATGCCGGTCCTCCGGGGCGGTGTTGACCAGCGGATAGTCGAGCATCAGAGTGCCGTCGGCCGGGATCTTCGCGACGAGCCTGGAACCCTTGTGCGTCTTGAGGAACTCCAGGTATTGCTGTTCGCTGGTCACCGCCGGCGCGCCGGAGGCGTCGGCCCGGGTCAGCCGGGCGTCGTCGGTGTCCTGTTCCGGGGTCACGCTGTGCCGCTGTACCGCCATCACGGTCATCGCCTGGATGAAATCGTTGTTGGTGATCTTGTGGTCGGCGACGGCGGTCACGCCGCCGACGATCGGCGCGTCGCCGGTGGAATCATCGACGGGGCTGCTCACCTGGAGGTTCTGGGTGTTCATGACGTCGACCCAACTGCGGAAACCGCGCAGGGCCGAGCCGACGACCACCACCGGCGACGACGCCAGCGAGGTGGTGATGTAGTCGGGCTTCTTGCGTACCTGTTCGGTGACCCGTTCGGCTCTGGTACGGGTGTCGGCCACCCAGAGGTCGGCATCTTCGCCGCCGGCGCTGAGCCGGGCCGGGACGTCCTTGCTCGCGACCTTCGCGATTGCGTAGTCGTAGCAGTTCTTCTCGGAGGCCTGGTCGGCGATGGTCCCGATGACGTCGGCCATCGCCGGATCGACCACCACGGACACCGAGGTGCGGTCACCGCCGCAGCCGTCGGCGTACTCGCGCCAGGAGAGCAGCGCGGCGGCGATGATCGCGATGAGTGCGAGCGCGGTGAGCGTGAGTCCCCAGCGGTGTCGTCGCCTGCGACTGTCCGGTTCGAACCCGAACGGTTCCTCGTCGATCCCGGAACTGAGCGACGAACGACGCGATCCACTCGACGACCGGCTGCCTTCGATATGCCGTCCCACAACCAACTCCCTGTGTATCGCGCCCGTGGTGTCCTGCCCGTCCTGTGACCAGGCCAAGATTTACCATTAGTAACGCGCTGACTGAGAGAAATGGGAAAAGTTAAAGTTCCAACTGTTGATTGCTGGGAAAAGCGGCCACTTCACCAGACCTTCGTGTACGGGCGGTCACGGCAGTACGAGCAGCAGATCGATGTGGTGGCGGTAGAACGTCGACCGCTTGACCACCCGGTCGGTGAGCACGCCCTCCCGCTCCACCACCAGATTCGAGCCGCCCGTCTGCGCGGCCCGGCCCGTCGCCCAGCGGCGCCGCAACGGGTGATCGAGCCGGGCACGAACGCCCGGCGCCTCGGGCAGCGGTTCGATGACGATGCCGCGTGTCTCGCCGAGGAACAGCCGGGTGTTGTCGACGTAGGTCTCGCCGTGCAGCTTCGCGCCGCCCTCGCCGAGCTGCCGGGCACGGCCGAGCAGGACGGTCGCGGCGTCGTCGCGGATCAGCGGCACCGCGCGGGCGTTCCCGGTCCGGGCCGGCCGCTCGGCGGCCTCGCCGTGCGGGAGGCCGTATCTCCTGGTCGCGGGGGTTGCCGCGGGTGCGATGTAGGCGACTTCGACGTCGAGGCGTTCGGCGATCATCAGCCGGGCCAGCACCGCCGCCGCGAACGCGTCGGGATTGTCCGATCCGCCGCGGATGACGATCCGGGTGGTCGCCGGATCGCCGAGGGCGCCGTCGACCAGTGCCCGGACGGCTTTCTTGTCGTCGAAGTTGCAGGTCTGCTCAATGACGGCGATCGACACGCCGCTCAGACTATCGGTGTGACGCAACCGGTGAGCACTGCCGCCGCATCCCGGCGGCGGGTAGTAGGGTTTCCCTGTTCACCAGAACACAAAGGAGCTTGGACAACATGGCCGCGATCGTCCTGATCGGCGCTCAGTGGGGCGACGAGGGCAAAGGCAAGGCAACCGATCTGCTCGGCGGACGGCTGCAGTGGGTGGTGCGCTACCAAGGCGGCAACAACGCCGGTCACACGGTGGTGCTGCCGTCCGGGGAGACCTTCGCCCTGCACCTGATCCCGTCGGGCATCCTCACCCCGGGCGTCAACAACGTGATCGGCAACGGCGTCGTCGTCGACCCGGGCGTGCTGCTCACCGAGTTGTCGGGCCTCGAAGAGCGCGACGTGGACACCACCGGCCTGATGATCTCCGCCGACGCGCACCTGCTGATGCCGTACCACGTGGCCATCGACAAGGTCACCGAACGCTTCCTGGGCAACAAGAAGATCGGCACCACCGGCCGTGGCATCGGCCCCTGCTACCAGGACAAGATCGCCCGCGTCGGCGTGCGCGTGGCCGACGTCCTCGACGAGAAGATCCTCACCCAGAAGGTGGAGGCCGCGCTCGAGCTCAAGAACCAGATCCTGGTGAAGATCTACAACCGCAAGGCCCTGGAACCGGCCCGCGTCGTCGACGAGGTGCTCACCCAGGCCGAGGGCTTCTCACACCGCATCGCCGACACCCGGCTGCTGCTCAATCAGGCCCTCGAACGCGGCGAGACAGTGCTGCTCGAAGGCTCGCAGGGCACCCTGCTCGACGTCGACCACGGCACCTACCCGTACGTCACCTCGTCCAACCCCACCGCGGGCGGCGCGGCTGTCGGTTCGGGCATCGGCCCCAACAAGATCACCACGGTGCTCGGCATCCTCAAGGCGTACACCACGCGCGTGGGTTCGGGACCGTTCCCCACCGAACTGTTCGACGAGTGGGGCGAGTACCTGGCCAAGACCGGCGGCGAGGTGGGCGTGACCACCGGCCGCGCCCGGCGCTGCGGCTGGTTCGACGCCGTCATCGCCCGCTACGCCACCCGCGTCAACGGCATCACCGACTACTTCCTCACCAAACTCGACGTGCTCTCCAGCCTCGACCAGGTGCCGATCTGCGTGGCCTACGAGGTCGACGGCCGGCGCGTCGACGACATGCCGATGACGCAGACCGGTTTCCACCACGCCAAGCCCATCTACGAGACGATGCCCGGCTGGTGGGAGGACATCTCCGAATGCCGCACCTTCGAGGACCTGCCGCAGAACGCGCAGAACTACATCCTGCGGCTGGAGGAGCTCTCGGGTGCGCACGTCTCGTGCATCGGCGTCGGCCCGGGCCGCGACCAGACGATCGTCCGGCGCGACATTCTGTGAGCGCGTAGGAACGCGGGGAGCGGGGAGGCGACCATGGCGCGGGGAGACGATTACGGCTCGATCCTGCTCGGGTCGGCGGGGGAGACCGCCTTGCGTCAGCGTGTCCGTATCCAGACGCTGCTGACGTTCTGCCTGATCGTCGCCAATGCGATAGGTGTGTCGATCGCGCTGGCGCTGGTCCTGGTCGGGATTCCCGATCCGTCGGTGCTCGTCGACAAGCTGTGGTGGGTCAACTTCATCGCGTTGCCCATCTACGTCACGGTGGCGTTTCTGATCGGCATCATCGGCTGCACGATCATCGCGGTGGGCCGGCTGCAGTGGACCATCCACGAGAAGGAACCCACCAGGGCGGAGGCGCTGCGCACGCAGCGGCTGCCGTGGACGCTGACGATGTTCCAGACGCTGCTCTGGCTCCTCGGCCTGGTGATGTTCACCGTCATGTACGGCGTGCTCGAACCGGCGCTGATCCCCAAGATCATCTTCGTCTTCGGCCTTGCCGCCCTTGTGGTGGTGAGCATCGGGTACATCCTCATCGAACTGGCGCTGCGCCCGGTGGCCGCCGACCTCATCACCTACGGCTACGGCCGCCGCAAACGGTCGGGACTGCGGGCTCGCTGGGTGCTCGCCTGGATCACCGGGTCGGCGATCCCGCTGGTGGGAATCCTGCTGGTGGGGTTGTTCGGGGTGTTCCGCGACGAGACCACCAAGGTCGAGCTGTTCGTCGGTGTCGTCGTGTTGGCACTGGTCGGCCTGGCCACCGGCCCCATCCTGACGATCCTGGGCAGCATGAGCATCGTCGGACCGATCCGCACGATGCAGAAGGCGTTCAACCGGGTCAGCAAGGGCTCGCTCGATCATGCCGATGTGGTGGTGTACGACGGCACCGAGGTCGGCGACCTGCAGGCCGGGTTCAACAACATGGTCACCGGCCTGCGCGAACGGGAACGGATGCGCGACCTGTTCGGCCGGCATGTCGGGCGCGAGGTGGCCGAGGCCGCGCTCGTCGGCGACCCCGAGCTCGGTGGCTCCGAACGCACCGTCGCCGCCCTGTTCATCGATGTCATCGGCTCGACGACGCTCGCCGCCAACCGCACTCCCACCGAGGTGGTCGGGCTGCTCAACGACTTCTTCGCGGTGATCGTCGACGAGATCATCGAGCACGACGGGCTGGTCAACAAGTTCGAGGGCGACGCGGTGCTGGCGATCTTCGGCGCCCCGATCGCGTTGAGCGATCCGGCGGGTTCGGCGCTGGCCGCCGCGCGCGGTATCGCCGACCGGCTGCCCGAGGCGATACCGGAGATCTCGGCGGGCATCGGCGTAGGCTACGGGCCGGTGGTCGCGGGCAATGTGGGCGCCATCGAACGCTTCGAGTACACGGTGATCGGCGACCCCGTCAACGAGAGCGCGCGGCTGTCCGAACTGGCCAAACGCGACCCGCGCCGGCCCCTTGCCTCCCAGCGCACCATCGACGCCGCACTGACGACCGGGTCGGGCGCCGCGGAGGTGCGCAAGTGGGAACAACTCGACGCGGTGACCCTGCGCGGCAGGCTCGAACCGACCGTCGTCTTCGGCGGTATCCCCGGCCCGGCGCCCCGCCCGGCGGAGGACGAATCCACCGCCGATGCGGACCCTCAGACTGTGCGCTGACTCTCAGGCGGGTCCCTGTAGTGGCCCTTGTCCTGACCGCCGCGTGTAGTCCGATGGAGTGAGCGGCGAATCGAGGGGCGATCGTAGGGCCCGGCAACGGTACGATCAAGACCATGACGCCGAACGACGACGAGCGTGGCCGCAACGGCTACAGCCATGATCGGCCGCCCGCCGAGGGCGCGACCGAGGTGGTGCGGCTCGGTTCCGTGCCAGGGGAACCGGCTGCCGCACAGTCGGCCCGGAATGCGGGCGTGCCCGCTCCCACGGGTGCCGACGCCGCCCGCGCGGCCGAACAGACCGTGCCCTACGACGCCGCCACGGCGCCCGGACCGCAGGCCGGACCGCCGTCGGTTCTGGGCACACCGCTGTCGCCGTCGGCCACACGCGTGATGCTGCTCGGCGCCGGTGAACTGGGCAAAGAGGTCATCATCGCGTTCCAGCGGCTCGGCGTCGAGGTCATCGCCGTCGACCGTTATGCCAACGCGCCCGGCCAGCAGGTGGCCCATCATGCCGAGGTCATCGACATGACCGACCCGGTCGCGCTGCGGGCGGTCATCGACAAATACCGGCCGCACTATGTGGTGCCCGAGATCGAGGCCATCGCCACCGGCGCGCTCGCCGAGGCGGAGGCAGACGGCGTCGCCGAGGTCATCCCGTCGGCCAAGGCCGTCGTCGCCACGATGGACCGTGAGGGCATCCGGCGCCTGGCCGACGAGGAACTCGGCCTGCCCACGTCGCCGTACCTGTTCGCCGACACGCTCGACGAACTGAAGGTGGCCGCCGAGCAGGTCGGCTTCCCGTGCGTGGTCAAGCCGGTCATGTCGTCGTCGGGCAAGGGCCAGAGCGTGCTGCGCGGACCCGACGACGTCGAGAAGGCGTGGGAGATCGCCAACACCGGCGCCCGCGTCTCGGGGCAGCGGGTCATCGTCGAGGGTTTTATCGACTTCGACTATGAGATCACCCTGCTCACCATCCGCGCCCTCGATCCGGCGACGGGCTCGCTGACCACCCACTTCTGTGCTCCCATCGGGCATCGCCAGGTCGACGGCGACTACGTCGAGAGCTGGCAGCCGCACGAGATGCCGGAGTTCGCGCTCGGTGCCGCCACCTCCATCGCGGCCCGCGTGGCCACCGCGTTCGGTGACGGAAACCTCGGTGGCCGTGGTGTTTTCGGTGTCGAGCTGTTCGTCAAGGGTGACGACGTCTACTTCTCCGAGGTCAGTCCGCGACCGCACGACACCGGCCTGGTGACCATGGCCACGCAGCGCCTGTCGGAGTTCGAGATGCACGCGCGGGCGATCCTCGGTCTGCCTGTCGACGTCACGCTCGCCTCGCCGGGCGCGTCGGCCGTGATCTACGGCGGCCTCGATGACACCGCGATCGGTTTCGAGAACGTGGCCCGCGCACTCTCGGTCCCGGAGACCGACGTGCGGCTGTTCGGTAAGCCCGAGAGCCATGCGCGCCGGCGGATGGGTGTGGTCACCGCGACCGCCGACGACGTGCAGACCGCGCGTCGCCGGGCCAAGTCGGCGGCGGCCATGGTCACGCCGGTCGCCGGACATCCCGTCGAGCGGCTCACCGAACCCGCCCCGTTCGCGCCCTCGCCCGAACCCGTGCCGCGCCGCGGTACGCCGCCGCCACCGCCTGCCGGGCGGCCGACGGGGCCCGCC
>NZ_BAED01000014.1 GCF_000241345.1 Gordonia amarae NBRC 15530 | reverse complement strand
CGGCCTCATTCGGGCATTTGCCCCGATGAGGTCCTGCGTACTGGACTACAGAGTACGCCCGGTGTCACCGATCTTGGGGACGACACGTCGTGGTGTCGCGTCTTCGACGGTAGCTTCTAAACCTGTTCAATTGCTGCGACGCGCCGATGTTGCGTTATCACAAAATGAATGAGAAATCTTATAGTGACCTGAGAGTAGCCGATTCGTGACTCAGGCTCCGCCGCTGGCCTTGAAGTCGTCGGGGGACACGCTGTCGAGAAATTCGCGGAACTTCTCGACCTCGTCCTCCTTGGCGGGCGCGTCGTCGTCGCCGTCCTCTTCGGGAATCAGCAGACCGGCCTCGGTGAGGACCTCTTCGTCGGCGATGATCGGCACTCCGGCCCGCAGCGCGACGGCGATCGCGTCCGACGGCCGCGCCGATACACGCACGTCCCCGTCGAACACCATCTCGGCATAGAACGTGCCCTCTTGCATGTCGATGATGCGCACCTCGATCAGCCGGCGTTCGAACGCACCGATGAGATTGACGATCAGATCGTGTGTCAGCGGCCGGGGCGGTTCGATGCCCTTCTGCCGCAAAGCGATGGAGGCGGCCTCGCTCTGTCCGATCCAGATCGCGAGGTACCGCTCCCCGTCGAGCTCGCGCAGCAGCAGCACCGGCTGGCTGTTCGGCGGCTCCACCCGAATGCCGACGACCCGCATCTCGCCCATTTCGAGACCTCCTGGGATTAGGTGCTTGCCATCGACGCTACACCGTATCGGGTCGCCGGTCGTGCTCAGTCGAGCGCGCCTCGGAGGGCCGCCTTGACGAGCTGGGTGTGCAAAGTGACCGACAGAGCGGCTATCTCACGCACGAGTTCTTCGGCGCGATCACGCGCGCCGGTGCCCCTGCCTTTGGCGATGGGGCTGGCTATCTGCGCCACCAGGCCGGCCTCACGATCGGCCGACACTTTGAACGCGCGCAGATGCCTGGTCTCGATGCCGTAGCTGACCAAAGCGGCCGCGGCCTCGACCAGACGCACAGCATCCTCGTCGTAGTACCCGGCCGGGCCGACGGCCAGCAGGCCGTTGCGCTGCAACTCGGTGATGAATGCGTCGTCGGCACCGGTCCGGTCGATGAGCGCGTCGCGCGACACCCGGCCGGCCCTGGCACCGAAATCGGTGGCGGGTGCGACGGCGGTGCGCGCCGACGACAGGAGCCGGGTACCGCCGTGGCCCACGCCGCCGACGCCCGAGTCCATGGCGTCGAGCTGTTCCTTGATGACCTTCAGCGGCAAGTAGCGATCGCGCTGTGCGGTCAGGACGAAACGCAGCCGGTCGCAGTCGGCCTGCGAAAAGCGCCGGTATCCCGACGGCGCGCGCTCCGGGGTGATGAGTCCTTCGGACTCGAGGAAGCGGATCTTTGAGATCGATACCTCGGGAAAGTCCTCACGCAGCAGCGCGAGGACGGCCCCGATCGACATCGAGTGCTCGCCGGACTGTGCCTCACCACTTCGTCCCACGTGAGTCTCGACCCCCTCACCCCGGTGCTCTGCCGCAGACGACGCCACGTCGATTATGCGCCCGCGTCGCCGGACCGGGGAGCGCTCAGGAATACCAGCCGGAACTTGCCGATCTGAACCTCATCGCCGTTGCTCAGCGAGGCGGTGTCCACCGGCTCCCGGTTGACGTAGGTGCCGTTCAGGCTGCCCACGTCCACCACCTGGAACTCGTTG
This sequence comes from Gordonia amarae NBRC 15530, assembly GCF_000241345.1. Lineage (GTDB taxonomy): Bacteria > Actinomycetota > Actinomycetes > Mycobacteriales > Mycobacteriaceae > Gordonia > Gordonia amarae. Next base: position 66,881 of record NZ_BAED01000014.1, on the reverse strand, counting down.
TCGCCGAGCCGGAACTCGGCGTGCCGGCGGCTCACGGTGACGTCGTCGAGGAAGATGTCGCTGTCGGGATGCCGACCGGCCGACGTGGTGGCCTGGTCGAGCAGGAATCGCGACCCCGCGTTGGGTCCCCTCTTGACGACAAGCAGCGCGGTACCGGGCGAGAGACGCTCCACCGCGGTGTCGGCGGTTTCGCTCGGCGTACCCGCGTTCGCGTCGAGTTCCTTGATGAACTCTTCACGGAAGACCGACGTGGTCTCCACGGGTGCTTCGAGTTCCTTGTCGTAGTCGCTCACGATTCTCCTTCTCTGTGTTCGGCCTGCCGGCACGGCACCCGGGAATCCCTCTGACCGGACGCACCGTGCGCAGCCGCCTCGATGTCGGTGATGGTGTTCACTGCGAAACCGCTTAGCCAACCTACCGTGGTGCCCCATCAGGCCGGTGAGCCGACCTCCGGGACTCCACGACCGGTACGCACTCCGCAGCGCAACACCATGGACCGGCCCCCGTCATACCGCCGAGTCCGACGGCCCGACGGGGATACGCACGATCATAGCGCGACTGCGCGTGTGTCCAGTGTGGTTACGGTGTCTGTAGTGACCTTTCACGGCGACCGTCGGACCGGGCGGGCAGTACCGGACCGGCCGGACGGACAGTTCAGCCTTCGGTGACCGCGCGGTAGCCGGCCGCGTCGAGCAGTGCGTCCGCCAGCTCCTGCGCGGTGCCCGAGGCCACCGTGATCTCCACCAGCCAGCCCGCCCCGTAGGGATCGGAGTTGACCAGGTCGGGTGCGGCGTCGAGTTCGGCGTTCACTGCCGCCACGGTGCCCGCGAACGGGCCGTAGATGTCCGAGACGCTCTTGGTCGACTCGACCTCGGCGAAGGACTCGCCCGACTCGACGGCATCGCCCTGGGTGGGCAGCTGGACGAACACCACGTCGCCGAGCTGGCCCTGGGCGTAGTCGGTGATACCGACCCGCACGGTGTCCGGGGCGGTGACCTGCACCCATTCGTGTTCGGCCGTGTACCGCAGACTGTCGGGGATACTGCTTTCGCTCACCGGCTCTGCACCTTTCTCATGGTTGAACTCTCGTGGACCGTGTCGCGGCATTCGCCGCACGGGTTGTGACATTAGGCCATCGACAGCGCCCAGGTGGCGACGTGCGCACACTTCGCATCAGACCGTCCGGGGCTGCCGCACCACCAGGATCGTCTGATACCAGTACAGGAGGAATGTCCACACGTACATGCCGACACCCCAGATCAGGAACGCCCAGCCGATCGGGTAGCACACGGTGCCCACCACCGAATCGAGCTGACCGGCCAGCAGCCACGGGAACGCGCTCATCAACGCGAATGTCGCCGCCTTGCCGATGTACAGCGTGGGCAGCGCCAGATGGCCACGGCTGCGCAGCAGCGGGGCGGTGGCGAACAGCAATACGTCTCGCGCGATGACGACCCCGATCAGCCACCACGGCAGGATCTCACGGAAGCCGAAGGCCAGCGGGATGATCACCACGTACAGGCGGTCGGCGGCCGGGTCGAGCAACTCCCCCAGTCGCGACGACTGGTCGAGCAGCCGGGCCAGTTTGCCGTCGAGCCAGTCACTGGCACCGGAGACGAACAGGATCGTCAGAGCCCAGCCGTCGGCCTCCTCCACCAGCAGCAGCCACACGAAGATCGGGATCAGCAGCAGCCGCAGCACGCTGAGCGCGTTGGGCACCGTCAGGATCCGCGAGCCGTCGGCCGGAGCCGGAGCCGCCGCGGGCTCGGGGTGGGCGTCGGTCACCGGAAGATACCGATGATGCCCTGTAGCGCTTTCGCACCGCCCGAGGAGAACAGGTTGTCGTGCACCATGTACGTCCATGTGGACGTCGACCGGTGCAGTCCGAGCCCGTCGAGTTCCACGCCGTCCTCGCTGATGGTGGCCTCGCGGAATGTCTTGCGAGCCTCCGTGAGAGCTTCGGACGGGAGCGTGGAAAACTCCTCGAGGATCAGTTTGTGGAACTCATCGAGCGGGCTCTGCTTGCCGATGGCCCGCAGGTGGATGCTGGCCCGCACGTCGGAGACGAAGGCCAGGTGGTCGGTCCACGCCCGGTCGAGATGGTAGAGCACGATCTCCCGGCAGGCCTGTGACAGCACCTCTTTCGACACCGGTTCCCGAGTCTCCCGCACAGGAGCGTCCTCGGTCTTGTCGGCATCCGCGGTCTTGTCGGCATCCGCGGTCTTGTCGGCATCCGAGGCTATGCCGGCGGCGGCGTCTGTCGCCTCGTCGGACTCGTCCTTCGATTCGGCGGGCGCGGTGCCGTCGACGAGCTGCTTGTAGCGGTCGGGTTCGAGTTCGGCCAGTTCCTCGGCCGCGGTGTCCGTGGTCAGCACCTCCATGCGGCGGCGCACGACGATATCGCGTTGCTGGTTGACCAGGTTGTTGTACCGCCAGGTGTTGGCATGCAGCTCGAGCATCACGCCCTCGGCGATCCGCTGGGCCTGCTTGATCAGCTCGACACCCTTGGCGCCCATCGACCCGTCCTCGGACTGCGCCACCGGGTCGCGCTTGAACGCCAGGTTCCGGGTGACCACCGGATCTTCGAGACTGGAGAAGAACACCGACCGGCCCGGATCGCCCTGGCGTCCGGCGCGCCCCCGCAGCTGGTCATCGAGGCGTTCGGTGTCGTGGCGGCCGGTACCCACGACGCAGAGGCCACCGAGCTCGATGACCTCCTCGCGGGCGTCGTCGTCGCTGTCGGAACCGCCGAGCCGGATGTCGGTGCCGCGGCCGGCCATCTGCGTCGACACGGTGACCGCTCCGCGCTTGCCCGCCTCGGCGATGATCGCCGCCTCCTGGGCGTCGTTCTTGGCGTTGAGTACCACCGACGACACTCCCGCCTTCTCCAGGAAGTAGGCGAGCTCCTCGGACTGGGCGACGTCGTGGGTACCGATCAGGATGGGCTGGCCAGTCTCGTGGACCTCCTTCACGTACTCGACGATCGCCTCGACCTTGTTGACCTTGGAGTCGTAGACGCGGTCGACCTCGTCGATCCGGATGTTGGGGGTGTTGGGCGGTATCTGCGAGACGAGCAGCGAGTAGAACTGCCGGAACTGTTCTCCCGCGGCGAGCGCTGTGCCGGTCATGCCGCACACGGTGGGATAGCGGCCGATGAGGGCCTGCACTGTGATGGTGTCGATCATCTCGCCCGGATCGGTCTGGGCGAGGCCTTCCTTGATCTCCACCGCGGCCTGCACACCGTCGGGCCAGCGCTGCAACTGCGCGACCCGGCCTCGGGAGGCGTTGATCAGGTGCACGCCGCCGTCGCGGACGATGTAGTGGACGTCGCGTTCGAGCAGGTAGTAGGCGTGCAGCGCGATGTTGACGTGTACCAGGGTGGTGCCGACGTGCTGCTCGCTGTACAGGTCGATGCCGCCGAGTTCGGCCTCCAGGAATGCCGCGCCCTCGTCGGTAAGGGTCACGTTGCGGCCGTCGGTCTCGATCTCGTAGTGCTTGCTCTTGAGCCGGGCGACGACCTCGTGGATGGCCTGGTCCGGCACCTGCGCCTTGGTGGAGCCGGCCAGGACGAGCGGGATCAGGGCCTCGTCGACCAGCACCGAATCCGCCTCGTCGATGATCGCGACATCGGGCACCGGCGCGACGAGGCTGTCCTCGGTGAGCGCGAGCTGATCGCGGAGGACGTCGAAACCGATCTCGTTGACCGACGCATAGGTGACGTCGCTCTTGTAGGCGGCGCGACGTTCGTCGGCCGTCGACTTCTCCGACAGCGAGCTCAGCTCGATGTCGAACGCCTCGAACAACGGCCGCATCCAGTCGGCGTCGCGGGTGGCGAGGTAGTCGTTGACGGAGATGACGTGCACGCGATGCCCGGACAGGACGTACCCGATGGCGGCGATCGCACCGGAGAGCGTCTTGCCCTCACCGGTCGCCATCTCGACCACGTCGCCTTCGAGCAGCCGCAGCGCACCCTGCAACTGGACGTCGAAGGCGCGCATCTGCAGCGCCCGGTCGGAGATCTCGCGGACCAGTGCGAGGAACTTCGCCTGGTCCTTCTTGTCGTCCATCTGCAGCGACCGTGCGGTCTCGGCGACGTCCGCATCGTCAATGCCTTCTGCCCAGGACGACTGCTTGTTGGCCTCGGCGATCAGCGACAGCGACTTGGACTGGTTTCGCGTGCTCTGCGATCCCAACAACCGCCACATGCTGTTTGTCAGCTTTCCCACCGAGAAAATCTCCTCCACGCGTGCACCGCCGGCTCGGGCGATACCCCGGCCCTTTGTCGGGGTCCACGGTACCGTCCACGCCGCCCACCCCACTGCAGGCGCCGTCCGAGGGACCGATGAATCGCCGTCCCAAGTGCCCCCGATGCGGTGGTGATGTCGTCTACTTTGGTCCGTATGGCGACATTGATCCGATCGCTCGGCACAGTCCTGGCCACCGGCGCCCTCGCATTCGGGGCGGGGGCGTGCGGCAATTCGTCGACGGCCACCAATTCCGACGACGATGCCACGCGGACGGTTGTGCACACGGCCGCGACGAGCCCCTTGGTAGGCAAGACCTTCACGTCCACTTCGGTCGACGGAGCCACCATCCCCGGCGGCGGTCCCCTGGTGCTGACGTTCCCCGAATCGGGGCGGATCAGTCTGACGGCGGGATGCAATCAGCACATCGGCCCGGTTTCGGTGGAGAAATCGACCCTGACGGTCGGCGCGCTCGCGTCTACGAGGATGGCCTGTCCCCCACCGCGTGACGGCGCAGATGCGTGGCTCGCCGATTTCACCGACAAACCGCTGGCCTGGTCGCTGCGGGACCGTGAGTTGACGTTGAAAGACGGTCCGCGGACCGTTGTTCTCGTAGAGGGTACAGGCGCCGCCGGTTTGCCCTAAGCTCGGTGGATGGGCTCGAAATCACAAGGTAAATCAAAGGAATCCAAGATCCCGAACAAGGTCTATGAGGCCGAGTTGTTTCGTTTGCAAACGGAACTGGTCTCATTGCAGGAGTGGGTCAAAGCCACCCGGGCCAGGATCGTTGTCATCTTTGAAGGCCGGGACGCCGCGGGCAAGGGCGGCACGATCAAACGCATCACCGAATACCTGAGCCCACGGATCTGTCGCGTCGCGGCCCTGCCTGCACCCACCGACCGCGAGAAGGGGCAGTGGTATTACCAGCGCTATGTGGCGCATCTGCCGGCGCCTGGTGAGATCGTCCTGCTCGACCGGTCCTGGTACAACCGCGCCGGCGTTGAGAAGGTGATGGGGTTCTGCACCCCGGAGGAGCACACCCGATTCCTGCGCCAGACCCCGATTTTCGAGCAGATGCTGATCGACGACGGCATCCTCCTGCGCAAGTACTGGTTCTCGGTGTCCGACGACGAACAGTTGCGCCGGTTCCGGGCCCGTATGAACGATCCGGTGCGCCAATGGAAATTGAGCCCGATGGACCTGGAGTCCGTGTACCGGTGGGAGGACTACTCTCGCGCCAAAGACGAGATGATGGTTCACACCGACACCGCCCTGTGTCCGTGGTTCGTCGTCGAATCGGATGTCAAGAAGCACGCGCGGCTCAATATGATCTCGCATCTGCTCTCGACGATCGACTACGAGGACGTGCCCCGTCCGAAGGTCACATTGCCCAAGCATCCGATTGAGACCGGAAATTATCATCGGCCCCCGCGGTCACTGTCCAAATACGTGCCCGATCATGTGGCGGCGCTGCTGGGCGGGGATCACTGAGGGCGGGAATCACCGAGCACGTCCGCCTGCGGTTAGGATCGGAAACCGTGGTTGCCGACTCCGATCCTGTGGACATCAACGCTTACCTACGGCGCATCGGGCTTGTCGGTACGGCCGATTCCGGCGAGGCACCGGCACCCACACTGGAGACGCTCTCGACGCTCGTGACCGCCCATGTGCGCACCATCTCGTTCGAGGGGCTCGACCCGTATGTCGGCATCCCGGTGGCCGACCTTTCACCGCGGGCTTTGCAGCACAAGATGATCGGTCGCCGCCGTGGCGGTTTCTGCTTCGAACAGAACGGCCTGCTCGCGGCGGTGCTCACGGACCTGGGTTTCGATGTGGTGCCCCTGGCCGGGCGGGTGGTGTGGATGCGTGAGCCCGGGCCGATGCCGGCCGAGACCCACAAGTTGCTCAATGTCGGCGTCCCCGGGGAGTCGACGCGGTATCTGGTGGACGTGGGTTTCGGCGGCTGCACGCCGCCCAACCCGCTGCGGTTCGTTCTCGATGAGGCGCAATCGACCGATCTCGAGGATTTCCGCGTGACCGCGGTCGATCCCACCCGGAACCACCCGGTCGACCCGGAGGTCGCCGAGCAGTTGGCGATGGAGGTACGGATCGGCGACGACTGGCGGCCGATGTATCTGTTCACACCGGTGCCACGGCCACCCGTCGACTCGCTCGTCGGTGCGTGGTACGCCTCGACGCACCCGAGTTCGCGTTTCGTCGCGGGAGCGACCGCGGCCATCGCCACCGCGACCAGTCGGCTCAATCTCGCGGGCGCCCAGCTGACCGAACATCACCGCGACGGGAGCACCGTCAAGACCACGCTCGGGTCGGTCGCCGAGATCCTCGATGTGCTCGACGCCCGCTTCGGAATCGATGTCGAGGACTGCCCGGGCTTGGTGGAGCGACTGACCGATTCACTCGCCGCCGGCTGATCCGGCGAAAATAATCCGGTGACCGGCCCCACCGGTCGCGGTAGAGTTCACCGCGATATGTGGATTGGCTGGATTGAATTCGATTATCTCCTCGGCGACGTGCATTCCCTGAAGCAGAAGCGGTCGGTCACCAAGCCGCTGCTCGCCGAGATCCGACGTAAATTCGCGGTGAGCGCGGCCGAGGTCGACCACCTCGACCTGCATCGACGGGCCGCGATCGGGGTCACCGCGGTGAGCCCCGACCGGGCGCACCTCACCGAACTCCTCGACACCGTCGAGCGCTTCGGGGCCGATCGCCCCGATATTCAGCTCGTCGCCACCCGGCGACGGCAGATCAGTTCCTACGACATCGACTGACTTGCGGAACCGACGAGAACGGTCCGGGCGGGAAGCCGCCCGGACCGCTCGCGCGGATCTGTGTGTCAGCGACCGAAACCGGCGTCGCGCAAGGCCTGCGCCATCGAACCGCTCGGTTCGCTGCGACGATTGCCGCCCGACCGGTCGCCCCGCTTGTCTCCGCCACGACCGCCCTTGCCGCGCTGGGTGTTGCCGCTGCCGCGGCCCTGGGCTCCGGCGCCCGAATCACGACGTCCGCGCTGCTCCTGCTGGTTCGGTGCCCCACCACGATTGCGTGGCTTCGTGCCCTTGCCACCGGATTCCACGTCGTCGTTCAGGCGCAGTGACAACCCGATCCGCTGACGTTCGACGTCGACGTCGATCACCTTGACGCGCACCACTTCTCCCGACCGCACCACCTCGTGCGGGTCGGAGACGAACCTGTCGGACATCGCCGACACGTGCACGAGCCCGTCCTGGTGGACACCGACGTCGACGAACGCACCGAACGCGGCCACATTGGTGACCACACCTTCGAGGATCATGCCGGGCTTGAGGTCGGCCACCTTCTCCACACCCGCGGCGAAGGTCGCGGTGGTGAACGCGGGACGGGGGTCGCGGCCTGGCTTCTCCAACTCGCCTAGGATATCGGTCACCGTCGGCACACCGAACTTCTCGTCGGCGAACTCGGTGGGCTTGAGCCCCCGCAGCACCCGCTCGTTGCCGATGAGCTCGGCCAGAGTGATGCCCGAGCGGTCCAGGATCTTGCGGACCACCGGATAGGACTCGGGGTGCACGCCCGAGGCGTCGAGCGGGTCTTCCCCGTCGCGGATCCGCAGGAAGCCGGCGCACTGCTCAAATGCTTTGGGCCCCAGGCGGGGCACGTCGAGCAGGCCCTGACGGCCGCGGAACGGACCGTTATTGTCACGGTGGGACACGATCGACTCCGCCAGTGCCGCGGTGACGCCGGAGACCCGGGACAGCAGCGGCACCGACGCGGTGTTCAGATCCACGCCGACGGCGTTGACCGCATCCTCGACCACGGCATCGAGGCTGCGCGCCAGGGTTCCGGGGGTGACATCGTGCTGATACTGGCCGACGCCGATCGACTTGGGTTCGATCTTGACCAGTTCGGCGAGCGGGTCCTGCAGACGGCGTGCGATCGACACCGCGCCACGGATCGTCACGTCCAGTTCCGGCAGCTCACGAGAGGCGTATTCCGACGCCGAATACACCGACGCCCCGGCCTCGCTCACCATCACCTTGGCGGGCGCCTGGTGCCCGGTGGCCGCGATCTCCTTGACGAGTTCGGTTGCCAGCGCATCGGTTTCGCGGGAGGCGGTGCCGTTGCCGATGGCGATCAGTTCCACGCCGTGCCGCGCGATGAGCGCCGCGAGCGTGGCTTTGGCCTGATCCCACTGGTTGCGGGGCTGGTGCGGGAAGATGGCGCCGGTGTCGACGACCTTGCCGGTGCCGTCGATGACGGCGACCTTGACGCCGGTCCGGAAACCCGGGTCGAGACCGAGGGTGGCGCGGGCGCCTGCCGGTGCCGCCAGCAGCAGGTCTTTAAGGTTGCGGGCGAACACGGTGACGGCGTCGTCCTCGGCGCGCTGACGCAACTGCATGCGCGCGTCGATCGAGGCGGTGACCATGAGTTTGGTGCGCCACGCCCACCGCACTGCCTGCGTCAACCACGGTGTGGCGGGCGCGCCGGCGGCGAGATCAACACCGAGCGCGTCGGCGATCATCACCTGGTACTCGGCATCCTCACCGCCTTCGAGAGCGACCGACAGCACCTCTTCCTTCTCACCGCGCAGCACGGCCAGCACGCGGTGCGACGGCGCCTCGGTGAGCGGCTCGGAGAATTCGAAGTAGTCACGGAACTTCTGTGCGGCAGCACTTTTGGCCACCTCCTCCGACCGCGGCGCGGTGCGTAGCACGCCCTGGTTCCAGAACTTGGTGCGCACGGCACCGACGAGTTCGGCGTCCTCGGCGGCACGTTCGACGACGATGTGCCGAGCACCCTCGAGCGCCGCGGCGGCATCGGCCACCGCCTCGCCCACATATCCGGCGGCAAGTTCGGTGGGATCGACGGACGGGTCGGCCAGCAACGCGTCAGCGAGCGGTTCGAGGCCGGCCTCGCGCGCGATCTGCGCCTTGGTGCGCCGCTTCGGCTTGTACGGAAGGTAAATGTCCTCGAGCCGGGCCTTGGTGTCGGCGGTGTTGAGCGCGGCGGTCAGCTCGGGGGTGAGCTTGCCCTGTTCGGCGATCGAGGAGATGATCGCCTCGCGGCGGGCGTCGAGCTCACGGAGGTAGCCCAGCCGCTCGTCGAGCGCTCGCAACTTGGCATCGTCAAGGCTGCCGGTCACCTCCTTGCGGTACCGGGCGATGAACGGGACCGTCGACCCCTCGTCGAGCATCGCGACGGTCGCGATGACCTGATGCTCGCCGATCTGCAGTTCCTCGGCGATCCGGGCGGTGACGGGTTTGACACCGGGAACCGGGGAAGCCTGTTGGGTGGACGCACTGTTGCCTGTGGCGCTCGAACTCACCCGCGCCACACTACAGAAGCGCCACGACAACCGGCGGACTGCCACCACCGGCCTGTCGAGGCCTGGAAGTCACAGGCTTTCGATGACCTCACGGAACTCCGGCGAATGATAGAACGGCACGAACTGGCGTCTTAGGATCCCGTCGAGCAGGCCTCGCTCGTCGAGGTGAGCGATGATCGGCAGCCCGAATCGCATGCCTTCCTCGACCAGGTCGTCGCGTTCGATGCCCAGATCGGAGATCAGGTCGACCAGCGAGGTGTCGCCGTACTTGTCAAAGAAGTGGTCGACGCCCTCACCGAGCAGGGTCCGGAAATAGTCGGTGTCGCGGAACGCCTTCCAGAATTCGAACACCACGACCACGAAGTCCTCGACGTCGTCGGCGGTCACCAGTTCCCGGAAGCTCCCGACGGAGTCCTGGGACCGGTTGCGCCACAGTTCGTGGGCTGATCCCACCAGCGCGGTGTCCGGCTCCTCCCCCGCCGACCGCAAGACGAAGGCCGCGCCGGTGCGCGTCAGTTTCCCCACCCCGGACTCGATGACAGGCAGCACCGGCGTCGCCAGCCGCGCCAGGACTCCCGCCAGCATTCCCCGCATCCCCGGGTCGGACGATGATCGTCCATGCTCCACAGCGGAATCGACGGCGTGCGTGATGACTTCGACGCACACGTCGACGGTGACCGGGCTGTCGATGACCTCGCGCACGACCCGCCGCACCACGTCCATGTCGCCGATGGCCTGGGTCAGTTCGTCGAAGGTCTTGGTGTCGAGCACATCCGTCAGCCGCACATCGTCGTTGATCGAATGCCGGTACAGCCGTCCGGCGATCTCGCCGACCAGCTCCGGGATGGAACCCTCCAGCGGCATGTTGACGGCGAACTTGATCGCGGTGTCCTTGATCATCTGCGGGGTGACGACCTCACCCAGCGTCAGGTCGGACGCGTCGCGCAGCGCTTCGTCGACCTCGTCGACGATGAAGGCCTCGAAGTGTTCGGGGTCCAGCAGTATCCGTTTGCTGAACGCGACCTGGGCGTCGATGAGCCGCTCGGCGAGATCATCCGTCATGTGACCAGGGTGACATACCGGCCCGGACACCTCACGCCGGCGACACGTCGCGGCATGGCGGGTCAAACGCGCAACACGGTGGGGCCGAGCACCTCATAGCTCTTGGCCTCGGCGAAGCCCAGCTCGCTACCGGTGACGATGGCCTCGAAGTCCGGGACGTCGGCGAAGCGGCAGAAGTTGCTGAGCCCGAACTTCGAGTGCGCGGCCACCAGAATCGATCTGCGTGACACGGCGACGGCGGTGCTCTTGACCGCCGCCACCGCCGGGTCCGAGGTGGTCAGCCCGTTCTCCCGGGATATCGCGTTGGTGCCGATGAACGCGACATCGATCACCAGGCCGCGCAGCATCTCGACCGCCCAATGGTCGACGGTCGCCAGGGTGCGGCCGCGCATCCGGCCGCCCAGCAGCAGCACCGTCGCCGTCGAGCTGTGCGCCAGGGCCTCGGCGGCCAACAGCGACGAGGTGACCACCGTCAACCGCTGGTCGGCGAGTTGCTGCGCGATGAGGCGGGGTGTGAATCCTTCGTCCAGATAGACGGTTTCGGCACCGTGCAACAATCCGACGGCGGCGTGGGCGATGCGCTGCTTCTGTGCCAGATCGACCTGGCTGCGGAATTCCAGCCCCGATTCGAAGGCCGCGGTTTCCGCGGGCACCGCCCCGCCGTGCACACGCTTGAGGAGCCGTCGCGCGGCCAGCGCCTTCAGGTCACGGCGAATGGTCTCGCTCGCCACATCGAGTTCCTCGGCGAGCGAGACCACTTCCACCCGGCCTCGCGTGCGGGCCAATTCGACGATCCGGTGCTGTCGTGTCTCGGAATCCACCGACGTCACGGTACCCGCCGAACCCTCACCACACCCGACTGCTCACGTCGCGGACGGTCAGCCCCTCACTCGTCACCGCCCGCGAGAATTGCCTGGATCTCCTCCGGGCTCTGCGCCGAACGCAGCCTGGCGACGTCGTCCTTGTTGAGGAAGACCTGGGCGATCGTGTTGAGCAGCGCCAGATGGTCCTTGCCGGCACCGGCGATACCCACCACGAATTCGGCCTGCTTGCCGTTCCAGTCGACGGGCTCGTCGTAGCGGACGAACGACATCGCGGTCCGGTTGATCGCACCCTTGGCCTCGTTGGTGCCGTGCGGGATGGCCAGGCCGTTGCCCATGAACGTCGACACCGAACGCTCCCGTTCGTGCATCGCCGCCACGTACGATTCCTCCACCGCACCTGCCGCGACCAGGAGCCGTCCGGCCTCCTCGATGGCGTCGTCGAGGGTGGTCGAGGTTCCCTGCAGCACAATCGAGTTCAGCGACAGGATGTCGTTCTGCGTCGCCGTCGCCGTTGCCGCAGCCCCGGCCGACCCGGCCTTGGGCGCCTCGTGCTTGCCCGCGGTGTGCGCCGGTGCGGCCGATTCAGGTGCCGGCGCCTCCGAAGCCGCCTGTCCCCCGCCCGAATTGGTCTCCTTCAGCGTCTCGACGATCTCGTCGTACCGCGGGCTGCCCATGAAGTTGTCCACGGACACATGCATCGCCGACGGGGTGCGCTGTTTGGCGCGTTCGGTGAGGTCCCGGTGCGTCACCACCAGGTCGAAGGTGTCGGTGAGGTTGGAAATCGCCTTATTCACCACGGTGACGTCACCGAATCCGGCCTGCTGCACCTTCTTCCGCAGCACCGAGGCACCCATCGCCGACGATCCCATGCCGGCATCGCAGGCGAACACGATGTTCTTGATCGGGCCCGCCGCCGCACCACCGGTGAGCGACGCGGCCACCGAGGACTTCTTGCCCTTCATCGATTCCATCGACGCGGTGGCCGCCGACAGATCGCCGTCGTCGTCGCCCTTGTCGGTCTTGAGCAGGAGCGAGGCCACGGCGAACGAGACCGCGGTGGCGATGACCACCGACAACGTGACACCGAGGTAGCTGTCGCTCGCGGTCTGCGCGTACACCGAGATGATCGACCCGGGTGCGGCCGGCGCACGCAGACCTGAGTTGAAGATGACGTTGGTGAACACACCGGCCATGCCGCCGAGCAGGGTGGCCGCGAGCAGCTTCGGCTTCATCAGCACGTACGGAAAGTAGATCTCGTGGATACCGCCGAAGAAGTGGATGAGCGCCGCGCCGGGTGCCGACGACTTGGCCATACCTTTGCCGAACACCATGAACGCCAACAGAAGCCCGAGACCGGGGCCGGGGTTGGCCTCGAGCAGGAACAGGATCGACTTGCCGTCTTCGAGCGCCTGGTTGGTGCCGATCGGGGTGAGCACGCCATGGTTGATGGCGTTGTTGAGGAACAGGATCTTGGCGGGCTCGATGAGGATGGATGTGAGCGGCAGCAGATCGTGGTCGACGAGGAAGTCGACGGCGTCACCCGCCCAGTCGGTGAGGTGCTCGACGATCGGACCGATGCCGAAGAAGCCGATGATCGACAGGATCATGCCGCTGATACCGGCGGAGAAGTTGTCGACCAGCATCTCGAAGCCGGGTTTGATCTTGCCTTCCCACAGCTTGTCGAGGTGTTTGATGGTCCAGCCGCCGAGGGGTCCCATCATCATGGCACCGAGGAACATGGGAACCTCGGCGCCCGCGACGACGCCCATGGTGGCGATGGCGCCGACCACACCACCGCGGACGTCGTAGATCATCTTGCCGCCGGTGTAGCCGATGAGCAGGGGCAGCAGGTAGGTGATCATCGGGCTGACGATTCCGCCGTCGGAGAAGTCTCCCCAGCCGCCTATATGGGCGACCCAGCTGCCCGGCTTGTCCAGTGAGCTGAAGATGCCGGTGATCCAGCCTGTTTCGATGAACAGTGCGGTGAGCAGGCCCCAGGCGATGAACGCGCCGATATTGGGCATGACCATGTTCGACAGAGCCGTGCCGAGCTTCTGTACGCGGACACGCAGCCCGGGCCCCTTGGCGGGTTCCCGGGTTCCGGCGTCCTGGGACGTCGTGGTGGGTGCTGACACTTGATTCTCCTCCGATTCTTCCCGACGTGATACCAGTCACATACGACCAAGTATGCCCATATGCCGGGCATCAGGGCAAGCATTCGGGCATATCTGGGCGGTTATGCGAGTGGATTTATGCCCGTTCGAGGTTTACAGTGGTTGAGAACACATTCATGCATCCGCATGTCCAACACCTGCCAACACGAGAGGATCACCCCAGATGAAGGCACTGCGCTTCTACGCACCCGAGGACGTCCGGCTGGAAGATGTTCCCGAGCCCGGCTGCGCCCCCGACGAGGTCAAGATCAAGGTGCGCAACTGTTCCACCTGCGGCACGGACGTGAAGATCTTCTACAACGGTCACCAGAACCTGACACCGCCGCGCATCACCGGCCACGAGGTCGCCGGCGAGATCGTCGAGGTGGGCGCCGACGTCAACGCCACATACCGAAGCAATTGGCAGGTCGGAGACCGGGTGCAGGTGATCGCGGCTGTGCCGTGCGGTGACTGCCACGAATGCCGCAAGGGCTGGATGGCGGTGTGCCAGAACCAGACCTCGGTCGGCTACCAGTACGACGGCGGTTTCGCCGAGTACATGATCGTGCCCCGTCAGGTCCTCAAGGTCGACGGCCTCAACCGCATCCCCGACAATGTGGGCTTCGATGAGGCGTCGGCGGCAGAGCCCTTCGCCTGCGCCATCAACGCCCAGGAACTCCTCGGCATCGAGGAGGGCGACACCGTGGTGGTGTTCGGCGCCGGACCGATCGGCTGCATGCACATCCGCATCGCCCGCGGCGTCCACAAGGCCGGTCCGGTCTACCTCGTCGACGTCAACGCCGAACGCCTCCAGATGTCGGCCGACGCGGTGCAGCCCGACGAGATCATCAACGGCGCCGAAGTCGACGTCATCGAACGGGTCATGGAGCTGACCGGTGGCCGCGGAGCCGACGTGGTGATCACCGCGACGGCCGCGAATGTGGCTCAGGAACAGGCGATCTCGATGGCCGCCCGCAACGGCCGCATCTCCTTCTTCGGCGGCCTGCCCAAGACCGACCCCACCATCACCTGCGACTCCAACCTGGTTCACTACCGCCAACTGCACATCCACGGCGCCAACGGTTCGGCGCCCGAACACAACAAGCGGGCGCTGGAATACATCTCCACCGGTCAGGTGCCCGTCAAGGACCTCATCACCCGCCACATCCCCCTCGAGGACGTGCTCGATGCCTTCCAGATCGTCAAGAAGGGCGAGGCCATCAAGGTGACGGTGGAACCGTCGCACGCGTCCTGACGGATCCCGGACCAGGCGCTACTGGAGCGCCTGGTACACGCCACCATCGACGGGTAACGCGACCCCGGTGATGTACCGCGCCTGATCGGAACACAGGAACGCCGCCGCCGCACCGAAGTCCTCGGGCCTCCCGAGGACGCGGCTCGGTATCTGCGCGATCTCCTCGTCCAGTCCCTCGCCGTAGACGCCGCGCACCCGGCCGGTCTCATGAAGGCCCGGCTGGATCGAGTTGACGGTGATGCCGTCGGCGGCGACCTCGCGCGCAAGGGTTTTGAGAAAACCGGTGGCACCGGCGCGTGCGGTGTTCGACAGGATAAGGTTGGCGATCGGCTGGCGCACCGAGATCGACGTGATGGCGACGATCCGCCCCCAGCCGCCGCGCCGCATCGCCGGCACCGCTGCCGCGCACATGCGCACCACGCTCAACAGGTTGAGCTCCAATGCCTTCGGATAATCATCGAGCCGGGCAGTCGCGAAGGTGCCTGCCGGCGGGCCGGGTGCGTTGGTGACCAGAATGTCCAAGCCGCCCATCAACTCCACGGACTCGGTGACGAATCGCTCCCCCGCCATCGGATGGGTGAGATCGGTGACGATCCACCGTGTTCCGTTGCCCAGTCTGGCGGCCGCCTGTTCGGCCCGCCCGGCGTCGTGCCCGCAGATCGTCACCTCAGCTCCTTCGGCGACGAGGGCCTGGGCGGTGGCGAAGCCCAGACCACTGGTCGCCGATGCCACAGCAGCCCTCCGGCCGGTCAATCCGAGATCCATTCCGCCTCCCTGGAGAACACAACTTCTATAGTCGTTACAACATTAACGTCTTAGGAGTGTCTCATGTCCCAGAATCCGGAACTGCCCACCGCAGTCATCGCGTCGGGGGGGATCGTGCATGACTTCCCCGCCTCGTCGGCCGAGCTGGCCACAGTCCTCGCCGAATGCGGCTTCACCGACATCACCGTGACCGACGACGTCGACGCCCTGTTCTCCGGTCTCCCCGGGCGATCCGGCCGGCCGCTCGTGGTGATGAACATGCTGCGCTTCCGGATGGAACTCGATCGTTATGCGCACCTGCGTGACGAATGGGCACTGACGCTCAGCGCGAACGCCCGGACCGGCCTCACTGACCATGTCCGTGGCGGCGGCGGACTCCTGGCCATGCACGGTGCCGCCATTTGTTTCGATGATTGGCCGGAGTGGCGGGATCTCCTCGGCGGCAGGTGGGAATGGGACCGGTCATGCCACCCTCCCTACGGGCCGATGGCCGTCACCGTCCGCACCGACACTTCCCCGGTTGTCGCGGGCATCGGCGATTTCGACATCGACGACGAGGCCTACGGCTTCCTCGATCTCGCCACCGATGTGACAGGGCTGGCGTTCTCGGCACATGGCGGAGCCGAACACCCGCTGTTGTGGACCCGCCGGGTCGGGCGGGGCCGCGTCGCCTACGACGCCCTGGGGCACGATGTGGCCTCGCTCCGCCTTCCGCAACACCGCACCATCGTCTCCCGCGCCGCGCTGTGGGCCGCCGGAGCAGACTCGTCATTGCCTTCCTGACCAATAGGCGTTACCGTACTAACGTCGCTAAGTATGATCTGGCTCACACCCCAGTGACCCGTCGATTCCCTTCTCAGCTCAGGAGCACACCGATGATCAGTTCACAGACCCGCCTCTTCATCGACGGGACATGGGTGACACCCCAGTCGTCGCAGACGATTCCGGTCATCAGCCCGGTCACTGAGGAGGAGATCGCCACCATCCCCGACGGTGGTGCCGCCGATATCGACGCCGCGGTGGCCGCGGCCCGTGCGGCTTTCGACTCCGGGCCGTGGCCACGGATGTCGCACCGCGAGCGGGCCGAAATGCTCAAGCGGGTCGCCGACGAACTCGACAAGCGGACCGATGACATGGCCGAGGCGATGGTCGCCGAGATGGGTTCACCGATCACCCAGGCCAAGTTCGGCCAGGTGCCTGTCACTTCGGAACTGCTGCGGTACTACGCCGAGAATGTCGATTCCTACGAGTGGGAGACGCGCCGGCCCACCTACAACGCACTCAACGACGGTTTCGACGTGATGGTGCAGCAGGCGCCGTACGGCGTGGTTGCCGCCATTCCGCCGTGGAACGGCCCGCAGATCTGCGGGATGATGAAGTACGCCCCCGCCCTGCTCACCGGTTGCACGATTGTGGTCAAGCCGTCCCCGGAGGCAAGCCTGAACTACGTGGGCTTCGCCGAGGCATTCGAGGCCGCGGGCATTCCGAACGGCGTGTTCAACGTGGTCACCGGCGGCGTGGAGACCAGCAAGTATCTGGTATCTCACCCCGATGTCGACAAGGTGGCGTTCACCGGCAGCGTGGAGGTGGGCCGGTCGATCGGTGAGGCGTGCGCGACGCTGATGCGCCCGGTCACCCTGGAACTCGGTGGCAAATCCGCCGCGATCATCCGCGACGACGCCGACCTCGACGACGCGATCGAACGGCTCCTCGGCCAGATGTTCTTTGTCTCAGGCCAGGCCTGCAACGCGCCGAGCCGCATCCTCGCCTCGGCCAACCGCTACGAGGAGGTGGTGGACGCGTTCGTCACCGCCGTCGACAAACTGCCCCTGGGGCTGCCCACCGAGCCCGACACCGTCGTCGGGCCGATGGCCAACCAGGCGCAGAAGGAACGCGTGCAGCGCTACGTCGAGGTCGGTAAACAGGAGGGTGCCAAGGTCGCACTCGGCGGCGGCGTGCCCGAGGGGTTCGACAAGGGCTGGTTCGTCGACAAGACCGTGTTCCGTGATGTCGACAACTCCATGCGGATCGCGCAGGAGGAGATCTTCGGCCCGGTGCTGTGCATCATCAAGTACGAGGACGACGAGGACGCTCTGCGCATCGCCAACGATTCGTCCCTCGGTCTGGCCGGCAGTGTCTGGACCGCTGACGTGCAGAAGGGCTACGAGATGGCCGGCGCACTGCGCTCGGGTGCGCTCGGCGTGAACAACCACGGCTTCGACCCGGCCACTCCCCTTGCCGGACGCAAGAATTCGGGTATCGGCTGCGAACGCGGACTCGAAGCCGTCTACGACTACGTCACCCCACGCGCCATCCTGGTGCCGTCAGAGGCCGAGGTGTCGGCCCCGTACATCATCTGACGGTGCATCGAAGTGATTGCTGAACACACCATGGGATCGCAAGGAGAGCCGATGACAACGACCGAACACAGACATCTCTTGGTCGCCGGGCCACACGCACTGACACTGGTCGCAGGCGACGCCGGAACAGACCCCGCCGAAGACGGCGTGGTGGTCGACATCAGATACTGTGGAATCTGCGCGACCGATACCCACGGTTACCAAGCGGCCGTGCTACCGCAGGCGGTGTTCGGACACGAATGGACCGGCACCGTGTCGGCAGTCGGTTCCCAGGTCTCGCATGTCACCGTCGGGCAACGAGTCGCGGTTGCGGTCGGACCCGCATGCGGCACATGTAGTTACTGCGTGGCCGGGCATACCACACACTGCGAGGCCGTCCTCGCCGAAGCGATGGGCATAGCCGACGACGCACCATCGCACGGCGGATTCGCCACTCGCATCAGGGTTTCCGGCCGCCGGGTGATTGCGGTCCCCGACTCGATGGCCGATGTCGAGGCCGCGCTACTGGAACCGGCGGCCGTGGCGTTCCATGCGGTGCGTAGGGCCGAGATCCCCTTCGGCGCAATCGTGGTCGTCCAGGGAGCCGGTCCCATCGGTTTGCTGACGGCGCAATGCGCCCGAAACGCGGGTGCGTCGACGATCATCATCTCGGAGCCGACGCCGAAACGCCGGGAGTCGGCACGAGCACTGGGCTTCGACACCGTCGTCGCACCGGAGCGGCTCGCGGACACCCTCTCCGAAGCCACGTCCGGCCGAGGCGCCGATGTCGTGTTCGAATGTGCCGGCGTCGCATCGCTGCTGAGGCCGACGGCCGATCTCGTCCGGCGGGGTGGGCAACTCTCTCTCGTCGGATTCCCCGCGGACCTGTCGGAGGTCAGCTACTCGGATTGGCAGATCAGGGAACTCACAGTCGTCGTTCCCTCGCGTACGCACACGAGGATTTCGTCGGTGCGATCTCAGCCATTACGCAGAAGCGTCTAGACGTCCTCGCACTGCACACGGCGACGATCGGTCTCGGTGAGCTCGCCGCGATGTTCGAAGAACTCGACTCCGGGACCACCGAACACACCAAGGTCCTGGTCGATCCCCGTCGTTGACCTCACTCTGCCCGGTCGATCACGATCGACCGGGCAGAGTGCGCGCCCGGGGGCGTTCCTGTGCATATACGCCAACCCGTGGATTCACTTCTGAACCGCCCGAAGGGATTGCCGCCCCGTATCGGCGACCTACGCTCGGCCGAGCCTGAGCAAGTGAGCAGCGTTGGCGGTTGTGGTCTCGCGCAGGTCACCGAGGGCGTCGACTTCGGTCGCACCATCGGCATCCCAGCCGGCGAAGTTGGTTCCGAATACGAGCCGGTCGGTACCGACGGTGTCGATCAGCAACCGTAACGAGCCGGCGCTGTGCACATGGGTATCGAGCCACAGGCGACGTAGGTAAGACTCAATTCCGTTCTCCACCAGGAACTCCGGCACCCAGGCACGCGGTTTGGCGACAGCGCGGGCGAAGCGGCCCGCGACGAACGCCAGCGTCCCGCCACCGTGCGACAGGCAGACGTCCAGTGCCGGATGACGTTCGAGCACTCCACCGAACACCAGCGCCGCCACTGCCAGCGTCTCGTCGTACGAGAAGCCCAGCAACAGGTCCAGATCGAAACGGCGCAACCGGGTATCGTCGGGTGGTCCTTCCTGACCGACAGGTGACGGATGGATGAAGACCGGAACATCTAGTTCGACTGCCGCCGAGTAGAAGTCGTCGAGTTCGGGCGCATCCAGGGTGCGATCGCCGATATCGGTGTCGATGTAGGCAGCCACCAGACCCAGTTCCCGAACGGACCGTTCGAGTTCGGCGATCGCCGCCGGAACATCCTGCATCGGCAGCTGGGCCGCGCCGACAAGCCGTCCGGGATGACGTCCGGCGGCCTCGGCGATCGCATCGTTGTGCGCGCGTGCGTAGTCGGTCGCCGAGCGGGCATCCAGACGTGTGAAGTAGGTGATCGGGTTGGGTGAGATCATCTGCAGCCCAATGCCCGCCGCATCCATCGCGGCCACCCGCACCTCGGGGTCCATGAACGCCGAGCCCTCGTAGCGAACCCCGTTCAGCACATACTCGCCGACACGGAAAAACGGACTCCCGTCCTCGCGGTAACCGATCTCCGGCCCTGCCGCGCCCGCACATCCCAGGCTCATCGGCAGTACCGCGTGCGCGTGTACGTCGATGACGCCCGGCGAGCGGACGATCACGCGGTCGGCCGGCGACGGCACACCTGAACCCGCGCCGGTCATCTGACGATCCCACTCTCACCGACCCTGTCGCCGGCCGGATGGACCATGATCACTCTTATGCGCTGCCTCACACGTCGGTAGTCTACTAACGACGCTAGTCGATCTCAAGGCCGCCGACTTCGCCGGCCTGCCGACAGCACCGGGCCGGACTCCGCACGACCACAGCGCAATCGCTACCACCGTCGCCCCGGCCCGCCGACAACAGGAGGACCACGTGGATCGTGTCAGGGGCAAGGTCGCCTTCATCTCAGGAATCGCCCGTGGGCAGGGACGTTCGCACGCGGTCGCCCTCGCCAGAGAAGGAGCCGACATCATCGGCTTCGACCTCTGCGACGAACACGTCGGGTACCCACTCGCCCGCGAAGCCGATCTCGCCGAGACGGTCCGGCTCGTCGAGGAGGCGGGTGGCCGGATCGTCGCCGAACGCGCGGACTCCCGGGACCTCGATGCCGTCACCGCTGTCCTCAAGAAGGGCATCGAACGATTCGGCCGGGTCGACATCGCCGTCCCCAACGCTGGGGTCGTCAGCTACAACCCCATCTGGGAATGGTCCACAGAACAGTTCCGGAATGTCCTGGACACCAACCTTATCGGCGTGTGGCATGTCGTGAAGGCCGCGATGCCGCACATGGTCGAGGCGGGCAGCGGCGGTTCGTTCATCTTCACCGGTTCGGTCGCCAGCTTGAAAGGCTGTCCCAACACCGGCGCGTACGAGATCAGCAAGCATGGCGTCGTCGGGCTTATGCGCCTCGTGGCAATGGAAGGCGCAACGCACAACATCCGGTCAAACATCATCTGCCCCACCAACGTCCGAACCGGGATGATCGACAACGCGCAAACCATCGGCCTGTTCGTCCCCGACAACCCGCAGGCGACCCTGGACGACGCGGCACCGGCGTTCGCCACGATGAACATGCTGCCCATCCCCTGGGTCACCGCACAGGACATCAGCAACGGCGTGGTGTTCCTGGCCAGTGATGAGGCTCGCTACATCACCAGCGTCGTGCTCCCGATCGACGCGGGCTCGTCCGACACCATCTCGATGGGCGGATGAACTCGGGCATGACCAGCGCAACCATTTCCACGAACCGACAAAGGCAGGCACCGTGACCACAGCATCCATCGACATCGACGCGCCGCATCTTGATGCGGTCTACCTGGGCGGGAAATGGGTCAATCCCGTTGCCGGCGCCACCGTGGACGTCGTCATGCCTTCCACCGGGCGCGTCGTCGCCACCGCCGCGGACCCCGGCATCGAGGAAGCCGACGCGGCCGTTGCCGCGGCCCGCAAGGCATTTGACGAAGGCCCTTGGCCGCGAATGAGTGTCGATGAACGAATCGCTATGTGTACACGATTCGCCGAGGAACTCGAATCCCGCATGGACCAACTGAATCGGCTGTGGGCCATCGAGTCCGGATTCCCGGTCAGCCACGGCGAGATGATCAATACCGGAGCGGCGTCCGCGATCTGGCGTGCCGCTCTCGCCAACGCGCCGAAGGTACCGTGGAAGGAGAAACGCACCGGCGGCGGATCCGAGGTCGTGATCAGTCATGACCCCATCGGAGCGGTACTGGCGATCCTCACCTATAACGGCCCGGTACCCGAGATCGGCATGAAGATCATCCCGGGTCTGCTGGCGGGCTGTGTTTTCGTCGCCAAAGCCGCGCCCGACTCGCAGCTGACCGCACGGGTCATCGCCGAATGCGCCGAGGCCGCCGGCTTCCCGGCCGGTGTCGTGAACGTCATGCCCGCCGGCATGGAGACCAGTCGGCACCTCGTTGCGCATCCGGGTGTGGACATGGTGCACATGACCGGAGGGGTGAGCGTCGGTGTCGACGTGGTCACCCAGACCGCACCCCGGCTGGCCCGCACGGTCCTCGAACTCGGCGGCAAGTCGCCCGCGATCATTCTTCCCGACGCCGTACTCGATGAGGTGATCCCCACCCTGGTCCCGGCCGCGATCGGTGGCGTCGGCCAGATCTGTGTCGCCTTGAGCCGCATCCTGATTCCCCGGTCCAGGTACGACGAGATCGTCGCCCGGCTGGCCGTGGAATTCGCACAGTACAAGGTCGGCGACCCACTCGATCCCGCCACGGTCCTCGGCCCACTCGGCAATGAACGCGCACTGGTGCGCGTCGAATCAATGCTGGAACGCGCAATCGCGGACGGCGCGAACGTCGCCGCGGGTGGACGCAGGCCACCGGAGTTCAACGGTGAGGGCTTCTACTTCGAGCCGACACTGCTGCGTGACGTCGACCCGGACAGTTTCATCGCGCAGGAGGAGGTGTTCGGACCGATCATCGTCGCCATCGCCTACGACGACGTCGAGGACGCGATCACCATCGCCAACAACACCCGGTTCGGACTCGCGGCGTCGGTGTACTCGGCCGACGCCACGGCCGCATTCGCGGTCGCCCAATGCGTCGAGGCCGGCAACCTGGCGATCAACCTGGCCGGGGTCTGCCTGACGGAACCGTTCGGCGGGATCAAACAGTCGGGCTGGGGCCGTGAGGGCGGAATCGAGGGCATCCTCGAGTTCACCCACATCAGGCAGTTCCTGCTCAGCGGTGCGAGCCAGGCCAATCGCGAACGCTGAGATCGCACACTCCGCGGGGAGGTCCTGCTCGTGGTGCCGCCGGCACACGGCGTGGCGGCACCACGACGCACCTGTCGGAGCCTTGGCCTGGCAGAACACCCGGTTCCCCTATGCTGGATGTGCTTGTCGACACAGTCGGCACGCCTGGCACAACGGGAGGTCATACCTTGGCGCTGACAGCTATCGTCGAGCGGCTCCAGCATCTCGGCATGTCCGGATACGAGGCCAAAGCGTATGTCGCGCTTGTCGGCTCAGGGGTTCCGAGCAACGGATACGAGGTGGCCAAGAAGTCCGGGGTGCCACGCAGCACCGTGTACGAGACCCTCGGTAAGCTCGTCGCGCGTGGGGCCGCATTCGAGGTGAAGGCGTCCGGCGACGGCAGCACGGTCGAATACCTCCCACTCCCTCCCCGCGTCCTGGTCAATCGGCTGTCGAAGGAGTACGAGGAGTCCATCGCCGAGCTTGAGCGGATCCTCCCGACGGTCACCGCCACTCCCCAGGTGCGGCTCATCCACGATCTCGGCAACAAGTCGGCCCTGCTCGACTGTGCCCAGGACGTCATCAATGCTTCCAAGCACGAGCTGTTCATCTCAGCGTGGGGTACGGAATGGGATGAACTCGAGGACTCTCTGCTCGCCGCGGACCGGCGTTCGGTGGACATCTCGGCGCTCACCTTCGGAGAAGTCGGCACCCAGGTCGGCCACTGCTACCAGCACACCCGCTCCACACCCGAGGTGTCGTTGGCCAACCTCGGCTGCCGGATGTTCACCGTCGTCGGCGACCGCGAGGAGGCCGTCGTCGGCGGACTGACCGATGTCAACGCGTGGGGCGTGTACACCGACAACCCGGCCGTGGTGCTGCTCGCGATCGAGTACATCCGCCACGACATCGCCATCCAGCTGATGGGCGAGCACTTCGACTCCACCGAGGTCGACCGTTTCTGGAAGTCCGACCCCGACCTCGAACGCCTGCGGTCCGATCACGGGATCGCCGCCGAACTCATGCGCGCGGCGCACAGCGGGGGCAACCGGCCCGTCCCGGACGGCACTCCCCGGATCAGCCGGCGCGGTTCCGGTCGCTGACCGGCGTCCGACCCAGGATTCTCCCGAACTCACGTCCTCGTATTCGAGACGCCCATCACATACGTCGTGTAGCTTATAACTACTACGAGCGAATGGAGACGGCTCATGCGCGACGTCAAGGATTCCACGGTCCTGGTCACCGGCGGCGGCTCCGGGATCGGCGCGGGCGTGGCCCGGATGTTCATCGCCCTCGGAGCGCACGTCGTCATCGCCGGCAGACGGGAGGCGAAGATAACAGCTATCGCCGATGAACTCGGCGATAGCTGTCTGGCGGTCGTCGCCGACGTCACCAAGAGCGAGGACCGCGCAAAACTGGTCGAACGCACGCTGGGGCACGGCGACGGCAGGATCGACACCCTCGTCAACGCCGCCGGAAACATGTACCGCAGCACTCTCTCCGAGATCGATGCCCGGCAGATGCTTGACCTTTACGACGCGAACGTCGTCGGTCCGGTGATGCTCTCGCGTGAAGCTCTACCCGCACTGCGGGACGCGCGCGGATCGATCATCTTCTTCGGCTCGGTACACACTCAGCGCGGCTTCCCCGGCGCATCACCGTACGCCGCAACGAAGGGCGCACTCGAAACACTGACGGGTGTGCTGGCGGCCGAGCTCGGCCCGATCGGTGTGCGAGTCAACTGTATTCGTCCCGGCGGTGTGTACACCGAGATCAACGAGCGCGCAGGCCTCGGCACCGGGGACGAGGCGCGCGCCAGGCTCAACGCACTCGGGTCCGCGCACGCCCTCGGGCGCATCGGCACGACCGACGAGGTCGCCGAGTCCGTCATCCATCTTGCCACTGCGGAGTGGATCACCGGCACGGTACTGACCGTCGACGGCGGACTCGCTCTCGGTGTGACCAACGCCTGACCCGGTCCGGACAGCCCCGGACCCACCATTCACGAAATCTCTGGAGAACCCCATGACCACAACAATTCTCATTGAGGGCGGAACCGTCATCGACGGAATCACCGATACCCCGCGAGCCAACGAGAGCGTGCTCATCGACGACGGGGTGATCACCGCCATCGGAGCCCACGCGGATGCCCTCGCACACGGCAGAACCGACGTCGAACGTATTGTGGCCCAGGGCAGGACAGTCATGCCGGGGTTGATCGACGCGCACACGCACCTGTCGTTCGGCGAACCCACCGGCAACGACGAACTGTTCTTCCACCGGACCGAAGCCTTCAGCGCGATGCTGTCGGCGCGCAACGCACGCAAGGTTCTGCGTGCCGGGGTGACCAGCGTCCTCGACGCCGACTGTCTGTGGAACATCGGCGTGGAGCTGCGCGACGCCATCGAGGCAAACGTGGTCGAGGGGCCCCGGATGGCCGCCGGTGGCAATGCCCTGATGACAATGCTCGGCGGCACCGCCGGCCGGCTGATCGCCGACGAGGGCCGCACCGGGTACGCGACCGTCGTGCACAACCTCGAGGGAATCTCCCAGGAGGTCCGCCGCCAGGTCAAGTACGGCGTCGACTGGATCAAGGTGATGGTCACGGGCCTGATCCCCTCGGTCAAGGGGCCGGAGGTCAAGGTATGGAACAAGGCCGAGATGCGGGCCGTGGTCGACGCCGCACACGATCTCAGCACACCGGTGGTAGGCCACTGCCGGAACTCGTTGAGTACCAAGGAGGCCGCCGAGGCCGGCATGGACCTGATCTACCACGCGTCGTATATGGACGACGATGCGCTGGAGGCGGTCATCGCCAACGGGACCGCACTCTGTCCCACCTTTACCCTGCTGGGGAATCTGTACGACTACGGTGAGCGCGTCGGGACCAACCCGGATCTGCTCAACGTGTTCAAGGCGGAACTCGAGGTGACGGGACGGGCCATCGGCAAGGCGAAGGAGTCGGGTGTGCGCGTGATCGCCGGCTCCGAAACCGGGTTCGCCATAACACCGATCGGCGAGTGGCACGCCCGGGAACTGGAAATGCTCGTCGAGTACGCCGGTTTCACCCCGATGGAGGCCATCAAGGCGGCGACCTCGGAAGCTGCCTGGGTGATGAAGATGGACGGAAGGCTCGGTGCGGTGGCGCCAGGGTGTGCCGCCGACGTGATTGTCGTGGACGGGGATCCCCTGCGCGACATCAAGGTGCTGGCGCGCGAAGGTGCCATCACCGAGGTGATCAAGGCCGGTCGGCGCATCGATATCACCACTCCGATCCCCGATCGGGGACCCCGCCCGGGCGAGAAGGTCGCATTCCTGGCCACCTGTCCGCTTACCAGATCATTCGCCCTCGAGGACACCAACCTGGCCCCGAAAGACGTTCTCACCGACCAGGAATTGTCCGATCTCGCCAAGGCATGATCGCGCCTGCCCTGGTCCCCTCCTGCTCTGATCCCCTCCTGCCCTGATCTCACCGTGGGCTGATCACCGCAGCCGCCGATCGGCACGCTCAGTCCACGAGTGTGTCGATCAGCGGCTGCACCCGGAACTTCAGCGGCGTCGTCAGTGCCAGCGTTGTATTCGAATGCGCCACACCACGAATCGACACCACCCGCTGAATCAGCTCCTGCAGGCCCTCGTGGGTGCGGGTGGCCGCCTGCACCAGCAGATCCGCACTGCCCGTCGTGGCATGTACCTCGAGTACCTCGGGTATGTCGGCGAGACCGGCGACCACGCTGTCGAGGTGCCCCTGCTCCAGTTTCAGCGCGAGGAAGGCCCGCACGGTCACCCCGAGTGGCTCAAGATTGACCCGTGGCGCGAAACCATCGAGTACACCGGCGTTTTCAAGGCGCCTGAGCCGGGCCGCGACCGTGTTCCGGGCGACGGAGGTCCGTAGCGCCAGTTCCGCGATTCCCGCCCGTGCATTGCGCGACAGCAGATTCAGAAGTCTTACGTCGAGGTGATCGAGGGTGATCATTGTGGTGTACCGCCCGCCGGTTGGGGAATATCGATTGACCAGATTGCTCAGTTAGTTCCAAAGATGTTGACCTGCAATCCATATGAATCCACTCTAGCGGTACGTGGTGATCAATCACCGACTGATTCGTGTGACGAATTGAGGCCCCCGGATGACAGCCCTCCAAACCAACCTCCCCGCCCGGCCCGCGGACCTGAACGACAGGTACCGCACCGACAGCGGTCCGGTGCTCATCACCGGCGTGCAGGCGATCGCGCGGCTGCTCGTGGAGCAACATCAACGCGACCGCCGCGCCGACCGGCGGGTCGCGACGTTCGCGTCCGGATATCAGGGCAGCCCGCTCGCCGGTCTGGACAGACTGCTGGAAGGCCTGCCGGAGTTGACGACGGGTCACGAGGTCACCCTGGTCCCGGGCCTCAACGAGGAACTGGCGGCGACGTCGGTGTGGGGCAGCCAGATCGGCCTCCCCGGCGAGACCCGCTCCCATGACGGTGTGGTGGGCCTCTGGTACGGCAAGGGCCCCGGTCTCGATCGTGCGGCAGATGCAATCCGGCACGCGACGATGTACGGTGCCAACGCCTCCGGTGGTGTTCTCGCCCTCGTCGGGGACGATCCGGCCGCGAAATCCTCCAGCGTGCCCTGTGCCAGCGAGCGCTCGCTGGCCGCGCTCTCGATGCCGGTCTTCGTCCCGCGCAACGCAGAAGAGGTGGTGGCATTCGGGCTGCTGGGCATCGCGTTGTCGCGCGCATCGGGCTGCTGGTCATCGATGAAGATCACCGCCGACGTCGCCGACGGGCTCTGGACCCTGTCGCGTGACTTCACCGACATGACGATCACGGTTCCCGAAGTGGAATGGGAGGGACGGCCATGGGCGTATCGGCAGCGCCTGCTCCTCGCCCCACCCGACAGTCTCCTGGCCGAAGCCGATCTGTACGGACCGCGCTGGGCGATGGTCGAGGCGTTCAACGAGGCCAACGAGATCGATCGGCTGGAACTACCGGCCACGGAGGCGTGGCTCGGGATCGTCGCGGTCGGTCCCGCCTACGACGCCGTATGCGACGCGCTCGGGCAACTCGGCGTCGGCCCCGAACAACTCGGGTCCGCGGGCATCCGCATCCTGCGGGTCGGTATGCCGTACCCGTTGGGCGCGAGCAAGATCCGCGAACTGGCGAACGGCGTGGAGCAGGTACTGGTCGTCGAGGACAAGACCGGTTTCGTCGAGTCACAGACCCGGGACATCCTGTATCGTTCGCCGCAGCGGCCTCCGGTGCTGGGCAAACGCGACACCGACGGCCGGCCGTTGGTTCCCGCCGACGGCCAGGTGACACCGGAGCGCCTCCTGGGCCCGCTGCGCCGAATCCTCGGCGGCCAGGTCCCACTCGCGCCCTCCGGACCGAAACAGTTGCCGCTCACCGCATTGGGCACCAATCGCACCGCGTACTTCTGTTCCGGTTGTCCGCACAATCGCTCGACTGCGGTGCCCGACGGTTCGCTGGCCGCAGGCGGTATCGGCTGCCACACACTGGTCACCATGTCGGGCCGGACGGACTCACAGGTCACCGGACTGACCCAGATGGGCGGCGAGGGTGCGCAATGGATCGGGCAGGCACCATTCACCGACGTGCCGCACATCTTCCAGAACGTCGGCGACGGCACCTTCTTCCACTCAGGACAGCTGGCCGTTCAGGCGTGCGTGGCCGCCGGGGTCAACATCACCTACAAGATCCTCTACAACGAGGTGGTGGCGATGACCGGCGCGCAGCATGCCGAAGCCGCACTGCCCATCGCGAAACTGACCCACAAGCTCATGGCCGAAGGCGTCCGGAAGATCATCGTCTGTTCCGACGAGCCCCGGCGACACGACCGGTCCGCGATGGCACGCGACGTGGTCATCTGGCATCGCGATCGGCTCGACGAGGCTCAGCGGATCCTGCGCGACACCGACGGGGTCACTGTCCTCATCTACGACCAGCACTGCGCCGCCGACGCACGCCGGCAACGCAAACGTGGCACACTGCCCACCCGCCGTACTCGTGTGGTGATCAATGAGGCGGTGTGCGAGGGCTGCGGCGACTGCGGTGTCAAGAGCAACTGTCTGTCGGTGCAACCAGTGGACACCGAATTCGGCAGGAAGACCCGCATCGACCAATCATCCTGCAACACCGACTATTCGTGCCTCGACGGGGACTGCCCGTCCTTCGTGACGGTCGAGGTTGCCGATGACGGGGCGGGGCACCGGGCCGCGGTGCCGCAACCGCCGCGCATCGCGCATCCCGATCTGCCGGAGCCGGCTCCGACGCACAACATCTTCCTGGCCGGGATCGGTGGCACCGGCATCGTCACGGTCAACCAGATCCTGGGGGTGGCCGCGCTGCGCGCCGGTTTCCGGGTCGACGGCCTCGACCAGACCGGTCTGAGCCAGAAGGCCGGGCCGGTGACCTCCCACCTGCGGATCAGCGCACTGGCTCACGCCGATGTCGCGGTGCGCATATCCAACCATGTCAGTGCCGGTACGGCGGACTGCTTCCTGGCGTTCGACCTCCTCACCGCCGCGGTACCGAAGAACCTTGCCGCGGGGAGCACGGAGCGAACGGTCGCGGTGGTCTCCACCAGCACCACCCCCACCGGCGACATGGTGTACGACGCCACGGTCACCTACCCGGAAACCCCGAAGCTGCTGGGACGGGTGGGCACCCGCGCACGCATGGTGGTCGACGTCGATGCCCTCGGTGCGGCGGAACGACTGTTCGGAGACACCGCCCCGGCGAATCTGCTGCTGGTCGGAGCCGCCTACCAAAGCGGTGCGTTTCCCTTCGCCGCACGGCACATTCTGGAGGCGATCGAACTCAACGGTGTGGCCGTCGAGGCGAACAAGAAGGCGTTCGAGTGGGGACGCGTCGCCGTCGCCGACCCGGGTGCCTTCGCCGCACACACCACCACCGCCCCACCGGCTCAACGCGGCGACACGACGGTACCGGGGCAGGTGCTGGTCGGCGTCACGATCACCGGCGCGACCCGCGATCTCCTCGAGCGCCGGGCCGCGCAACTCACCGCATTCCAGGACGCCCGGCTCGCACGCGCCTATGTTGCCGCGGTGCAACGGGTCTGGGATGCCGAACAGCGTGTGGGTGATGACTGCACACTGAGTGCGGAGTTCGCCCGGAACCTGCACAAGCTGATGGCGTACAAGGACGAGTACGAGGTGGCCCGGATGCTCACCGATCCCGCGTTCGTGGCGTCGGTGGAGCAGGCAGTGCCCGGCGCCCACAACCTCACCTACCGGTTACACCCGCCCGCGCTGCGCGCGCTGGGCCGCAGGACCAAGGTCGGATTCGGTCCCCGCTCGCACGGTGCTCTGCGGTTGTTGGCCCGCGGACGCAGACTGCGCGGCACGGTGTTCGATCCGTTCGGCCACAGCCGCATGCGCCGCCTCGAGCGCAACCTGGCCGTACACTACCGCGACACCGTGCTCGGCCTTGCCGGCACGCTGACCACCGAGAACCACGATCACGCGGTCGCCGTCGCGAAGGCACCCGAGCTGATCAAAGGGTACGAGGAGGTCAAGCTGCGTACCGTGCGGCAGTATGTGGCGGCGCTGGCAGCGCTTGACGTGGACACCACCGCCATCGGCGCCTGACGATTCCGAATGATCTGGAGGTTTCGGTCGGTGAGCAACACGCACCCGCTCTCCCTGGCGGCGGCGACCATCCTCGACGCCGACCATGTCACAGCCGTGGACGTCGCAAGGGCGGCGGGATTCGACGCTCTCGGCCTACGGTGGGACGTCGCGGCCGACCGCGAAGTGTCGCCAGAGCGGCTGCGGCGTTCGATCGACGACGCGGGTCTGCGACTGCTCGATCTAGAGGTGGTCCGGCTCGATCCGAACACGCCTTTCGATGAACACCGGCGTCTCATCGAGATCGCGGCGCAGCTCCGTCCGGCCTGGCTGGTGACGGTCAGCCATCACCCCGACCCGTGCCGGACCCGCGACGAACTGCTCCTTCTCGCCGAGTCGATCGCACCCTTCGGCTGCTCGATCTCTCTGGAGTTCATGGCGTTCACCGCGATCGCGACCCTCGCGGAGGCGTTGTCCATCGCGGCGGCGGCGCGTGCCGACGGCGGTCACAACATCGGCGTCCTCGTCGACGCACTGCACCTGGATCGTTCGGGTGGGGCCCCCGCGGACCTGCGCGGAACCTCCGATGGTGACCTGTCGTATCTGCAGCTCTGTGACGTGCTGACCAAACCCTCACGAGCCCGGCACGATCCGGAGCAACTCGCCTTCGAGGCACGCAATCTGCGCCGGTTCCCAGGCGAGGGAACGCTGCCTCTGGCCGATCTCGTCGCACAGGTTCCGGCGGTGATGCCTCTCAGCGTCGAGGTGCAGTCTCGCCAGTGGGCCGGCCGGTCTCCCCTGGCCCGTGCCCACCACGCCATGACGACGATCCGCAGATTCGTCGAGTGACCAACACCCTCGATTGACGGCGTTAGTATTACACCGACTAATTCCGCGAGAAGGGTGTGAACACATGGCACTGGCAGTGGTGACCGGGGCAGGATCGGGAATCGGTGCGGCGATCGCCCACCACGCGGCCAAGGCGGGCTATGACGTGGCGGTCTGGGACCTCGACGCCGATGCGGCGTCGCGGGTGGCCGCCGGCATCGGCGACAACGCAACCGCCAGGCAGGTGAACATCGCCTCGGCCGAGTCGGTGACACAGGCCTTCGACGTCCTCCCTGAGCCACCCGCACTCCTGGTGAACAACGCGGGCATCGTCCGCTTCGGCCCTCTACTGGAACTGTCAGAGGCAGATTGGCGCGTGGTGCTCGACGTCAACCTGACCGGCACCTTCCTCGTCTCACGGGAAGCCGCGGCTCGCATGATCGCCGTGGGCGGTGGATCGATCGTCAACATCTCCTCGGTCAACGGCGTTTCCGCAGCTCCCAACGCCGGCGCCTACACCAGCACCAAGGGCGCGATCAATACCCTGACCGAGCAGATGGCACTCGAATGGGGCCCTCTCGGCGTCCGGGTCAACGCGGTCGCTCCCGGCCTGATCGATGCCGGCATGTCCGAACCGATCTACGCCGACCCGCAGGTGCGCAGCCTCCGGCAGAGCCGCGTTCCACTGGGCACCCTCGGCTCGGCCGAGGACATCGCGGGCGCCGTCATGTTCCTGGCCTCGGATACCGCCGGCTATGTCAACGGTCAGGTGCTCATCGTGGACGGCGGACTCACCAAGTCCGCAATGCTCGGCCTGGCTCGGCCACAGTCGGTGGACTCGGTAGGTGTCGATGAGGATTCGTGAATCCGGCCCTACGGCAATTGTTAGACGCTAGTCTATTAACTACTATCGTCGATCACTCCGATCGGCGGAGTTCCGGTCAAAGGAGTCTGGCCATGTCCGCACAGCTTCGGGGCCTCGAAGGCCTCAACGTATTCATCACCGGCGCCGCCAAAGGCCAGGGTTTCAACCACGCCAAGGCGTTTGCCGACGCCGGCGCCAATGTCGCATTGCTCGACATCACCGAACCCATCGCGAATGTCTACGATCTCGCAGATCAGGCCATGCTCGACGCGGCCGTCTCAGACATCCGGGGCCGTGGCGTGAAAGCCATCGCGCTGCCGTGCGACCTGCGCGATGAAGCGCAGGTGAAGGACGCGACCGCCAAGGCACTGGAGTTCTTCGGCGGACGCGTCGACGTCATCGTGAACAATGCCGGCGTCGCCGCTCTCGACACGATCCAGGACATGCGCAGCGACGTCCTCGACGCCGTGATCGATACCGTTGTCAAGGGGCACATGTATGTGGTGAAGTACCTGGCGCCCAACATGATCGAACGTCAATCGGGCAAAATCATCAACATCACCTCGGGTGTCACCGGGGCGGGCACATCCAATCTGTCGCACTACGTGGCCGCCAAGTACGCGCTCAACGGTCTCATCTCCGCGTGGGCGTTCGAGCTGGGTGAGTTCAACATCAACGTGAACGGGATCGCGCCCGCGACCATCCGCCCCGGTCTCGGGCAGGGTTCGGGCATGGTGGTCGGGCTGGCCAAGCAACTCGGCATGGACATGGACGAGGCGTACGAGAAGTTCTCTTCCGAAACCAACATGCCGGGCAAGAAGTGGCGGGCCGAGATGCAGGACATCACGGACGCGGTCCTCTTCCTCGCGTCGGAGAACGCGGACATGATCACCGGCGTACTCCTGCCAGTCGACTGCGGTCAGGCCGCCCGCTGACGTGCCACAGGGTGGTGACTGCGGTCAGTAGCGGTATCGTCTTGATCCGTGGGACTCAGTAGCGCTGACCGAATCGTCGCCGACCTGCGCACCTGGATAGGCGAGGCGCCACCGGGTACACAACTGCCGTCGAGCCGGGAACTCGCGGGGCGGTATTCCGCGAGCCCGGTGACGGTGCAGAAGGCGCTGCACACGCTGGCGGGGATGGGCCTGGTGGAGGCCCGCCCGGGTGCCGGGACATACGTCCGGCGCCGGCCAAACCGGCCCAAACAGCCCGACTTCAGTTGGCAGACACTCACCTTGGGCGCTCCCGCGGAGCGGATACCGACGTTGTCGACGCCGCTGCGCGACATCCCCGCGGACGCGATCGGCCTGCACTCGGGATACCCTGCCCGCGAGCTCCTGCCCGAGCGTGCGGTCCGGGCGGCACTGGTCCGGGCCTCGCGGAGCGAAGCGGCTCTGCGCAGGGCACCGGCAACCGGTCTGCCAGACCTCCAGACCTGGTTCGCCGCCGAACTCTCCGAGACGGCCGGCCCCGACGTCACTGCCGTGACCGGCCGCGACGTCATCGTCGTTCCCGGCAGCCAGAGCGGCGTATGTGCGATCCTGCGGTCCCTGGCCGGGCGCGGACAGCCGGTCGTCATGGAATCGCCGACGTATTGGGGTGCGACGGCCGCCGCCGCGCAAGCCGGTTCGACGACAGTCCCGATCCCGTCCCGGCCCGGCGGGCCCGATCCCGACGATCTGGCCAGGGCACTCGACGCGTCGGGCGCCTCCGTGTTCTACGCCCAGCCCAACTTCGCCAACCCGACGGGCGTGCAGTGGTCCGCCGAGGTCCGCGAGCGTGTCCTGCAGGTCCTGCGTACGCGGAACGCGTTCATGATCGAGGATGACTGGGCACACGATTTCGGTATCGACGGGCCCGCACTCCCGCTGGCGTCGACCGATGATTCCGGCGCTGTCATCTACGTGCGGTCACTGACGAAGAGCGTGTCGCCCGCGCTGCGGGTCGCGGCGATCATCGCGCGCGGGCCTGTACGCGAGCGAATCGCCGCCTACCACAGCGCCGACGCGATGTACGTCAGCCCGATCCTGCAGGCCGCCGTCCTGGACGTGGTGCTGTCCCCCGCCTGGCGCACTCACCGCAGGTACCTCACCGACGCGCTCCGGATCCGCCGCGACCTGTTGCTGGACTGTCTGCGCGACCACGCGCCCGACCTGACCGTCGACACTCCGCCACCCGGCGGGCTCAACGTCTGGGCGCGCCTGCCGCACACCGTCGACGCGGGTGTCCTGGTGCGGGAGTGCGAGCGTCGCGGTGTGATCATCGCCGCCGGCGACGAGTGGTTTCCCGCGGAGCCGTCCGGGCCGTTCGTCCGGCTCAACTTCGCCGCCCCCGATCCCGCGCAGGTGCCCGGTGCGACACAGATCATCGGCGCCGCGATCCGGGGACTGCTGCAACGCTAGGCCAAGTGCTATCGTAAATAGTGAAGCTTCCAAGTAGCACTACTCTCACTATCGGGTCACCGTTACCGTCGGTGACTGCGCTGCGCGCGACGAACACCGGCGGGTTGTGGTGGGGGTTCCTCGGTGTCGCCGCATTCTCGCTCACCGTGCCGTTGACCCGCGTCGTGGTCCAGTACGACGCCATGTCGCCGCTGTTCGTCGGCGCCGGACGTGCCGTACTCGCCGCCGCACTCGCGACACTGGCTCTGATGGCCACCAAGACCCCGATCCCCACTCTCACACAGTGGCGGCGCATCGCGGTGGTCGCCGGCGGTGTCGTGCTCGGGTTTCCGCTGATGACCACGTTCGCGCTGTCGACGGCTTCGGCGAGCCACGGTGCGGTGGTGATCGCGCTGCTTCCCGCCGCGACCGCGCTCGTGGCGGTGGCCCGTACCCATGAACGCCCACGCCGGAGGTTCTGGGCCTGCGCCACTCTCGGCGCCGTTGCGACCGTGGTTTTCGCGGTCGCCCACGGCGGTGCGGGCAACCTGCGGGTCGCGGACATGCTGCTGCTGGGCGCGGTGATCGCCGCGGCCGTCGGCTATGCCGAGGGCGGTCTGCTGGCCAAGGACATCGGTGCCTGGCAGACGATTTCGTGGGCTCTCGTCCTTGCCTCACCGGTGATGGTGACACTGACCGTATGGTCGGTGGTCGATCAGCCGCCGGCCGCGTCAGTCACGGAATGGACGGCTTTCTGCTATCTCGGCGCGGTGAGCATGTACCTCGGTTTCTTCGCCTGGTACCGCGGGCTGGCCATCGGTCCCATGACGCGGGTCAGCCAGATTCAACTCGTCCAGCCCGTGCTGAGCCTGGCGTGGGCCGCTCTGCTCCTGGGCGAGAATCTCTCGTGGGCCACCGCTCTCGGGGCACTCGTGGTGATCGGATTCGCCCTGGCCGCGGTGCGAGCACGGGTAACACCGGCACCGCGACCGCACGCGACAGAGGGCGACCGTCAGCTCACGATCCCGGACTGAAGCACCCCGGATCGTGACTGCCGCCCGGTCCAGTTGGCCAGTTGCTCGGTCAGTCCGGCCTCCTCCCGCGGCGGTACGACCGGCGCGAACGGTACGCCCGGGATCTCGCGGATCTCCGCGGGAATGAACAGTTGCGCGACAGCCAGCGCCGGGGCCACGATCGCCGGGTCTGCCTCGGGGTCCTGGCCGGTGGTCACGGCCAGGTCCCAGCCATGGACAAGAGCCTCGTTCACGTAGCCCCAGAGCGCGCCCGCGCCCGGAACGGTTCCCCAGGGCACGACCACGGTTTCGGTGAGCTTCTGGTCATCCGACCACAGGTCCAGGGTGCGTCGCACGGTCGCGGTGTAGTCGGCGACGTGCCAGGTGTCGGCGATCGGGTTGATCGTCAGGATGTCGATGCCGTCGGCGAGTCCCGCCGCCCGCTGCGCCGTCGCGATCAGGTGGGCGCACAGGGTCTTGACGTCGAACTCCGCGCATGGAGTCGGTCGGGTGAGCATGTCGTCGGTGACGTTCTGCATGAGGTCCGCGACCCACGCACTGGCGGCTGCGAATACGGGACGGGGATCGATGGGTTCGGTCATGATGGTTTCCTTTGCGTTGTCGGGCTGTGCCATTCGGCTGCGCTCTGCTGCCTGTTCCCAGTGAACCGCGGAAACATGACACCTTGTGTCATGTTTTTCCGGCACAATTGCCGATATGCGCGCCGACCGGCTCCTCGCGGTGTTGATGCTGCTCAAGGCCCGCGGACGGTTGACCGCGGGCCAGATCGCCGACGAACTGGAGGTGTCCGAACGGACGGTGCTGCGCGACATCGAGGCGCTGTCGCTGTCGGGGGTTCCGGTGTATGCCGAGCGGGGACGCAACGGCGGATTTGCGTTACTGCCCGGCTACCGCACCGACCTGTCCGGGCTGACCCTCGACGAGGCGACATCGTTGATTGCGAGCGGCGGCCGTGTCGACTCCCCCGCATTCGCCAGCGCCATCCGCAAGGTCTCGGCGTCGTTGCCGGATGCGTTCCGCACCTCGGCAGTACGTGCAGCACAGCGGATACTGGTGCGCCCGGAGGGCTTTGTCCGCCTCGAACAACCCCTCGACGCCCTGGGTCCGGTGCAGCAGGCGGTGTTCGACGGCCGGCGCATCCGGGTGAGGTATCGCCGTCGCGGCGCGAACGCACCCGCCGAACGGACACTCGACCCGATCGGGCTGATCGTCGCCGGCGGCACCTGGTACCTGGTGGCCGGGGCCACCGTTTCCGAAGGTCGGGTTCCGGCCGGTTCCGAACGCATGTACCGGCTGTCGAGGATCACCGACGTGGTCATCCTCGACGAGCCGGCACGCCGACCCGACGAGGTCGACCTGGAGGAGATCTGGCAACGGCACCGATCGGAGTTCCGGGCCGGGTTCACCACCGTGCCGGTCGTTGTCCGGTGCGCCGCGACGACGCTCAAACCACTGAGCGAGGCTGCGCAGGGCATCGTGGCATCGCGCGAGCTCGGCGGCGACCGGGTGGAGGTGACCTGCGAGTTCGTCGGCGAACAACACGCGATCAACGTACTGTGGGTGTTCGTCGCCGACCTCGAGGTGATCGGTCCGCCTGCAGTACGAGATGCGATCTCAGATCGCGTCGCCGCCATGGCTGCCCTGTACACCGGAGAGCCTCGACCGGCAGTGAACAAGTAGCCGTCCTCGGGCCCGCCGATGTCCGACTCTGCGACACTGGAGTCATGGCCAACGGCGGCGCTACCTCATCTTCGTCCGAACTGACCCTGTCGAGCCTCGGTGCGGCGAGCACCGTCACCGGGTCGAAGCACCTGCTCGAAGCCGGAGGGCGGCGGATCCTGGTGGACTGCGGCCTCTTTCAGGGTGTGAAGAACCTGCGCGAACTCAACTGGGCCCCGCTGCCCGTCGACGCGGCAAGTATCGATGCGGTGGTCATCACCCACGCGCACCTCGACCACACCGGATATCTGCCGCGCCTGGTTCACGACGGGTTCAGCGGCCCGATCTTCTGCACATCGGCGACGGCGTCGGTGAGC
This sequence comes from Gordonia amarae NBRC 15530, assembly GCF_000241345.1. Classification (GTDB taxonomy): domain Bacteria; phylum Actinomycetota; class Actinomycetes; order Mycobacteriales; family Mycobacteriaceae; genus Gordonia; species Gordonia amarae. The sequence goes on along the minus strand of NZ_BAED01000014.1, from coordinate 29,304 downwards.
GACATCATCCTGCGGGACAGCGCCTACCTGCAGGAGAAGGACGCCGCGTTCCTCAATAAGCACAAGGCCACCAAACACGCGCCGGCGTTGCCACTGTATGACAGCAAGGATTGCGAACGCACCCTGCAGCGTTTCCGCCCGCAACCCTTCGGCAAGCGCATCTCGCTGGCGAAATCTGTTGGTACCAAAGGTGATCCGACTGTCACCTTCCGGAGGGCCGGACATATCCTGGGCGCGGCGACCGTCGAGGTGAGCTGGCACGGGCGACGGATCGTGTTCAGTGGTGACCTCGGCCGCTACGACGACCCGATCATGTTCGACCCCGAGCCGGTACCCGCGGCCGACTACCTGGTGATCGAGTCGACGTACGGTGACCGGCTGCACGAACCCTCCGATCCGCTCGACGTGTTGTCCGGGGTGATTGACCGGACAGTCGAGCGCGGGGGAACCGTCGTCGTGCCGGCCTTCGCGGTCGGCCGGGCGCAGACGCTGCTGTACTACCTGTGGCAGTTGCGTTGTGCCGGAAGGCTTGCCGACGTCCCGGTGTATCTCGACAGCCCGATGGCCATCAACGCCAGCGATCTGCTGCGCACCCACCACGCCGACCACCGACTGCATCCCGACGTGTACGAGGACATGTGCGCGATCGCCACCTACACCCGCGAGGTCGAGGAATCGATGCGTATCACCGCGGACCGCTCCCCCAAGATCGTCCTGTCCGCGAGCGGCATGGCCACCGGTGGGCGGGTGCTGCACCATCTCAAGGCGTTCGCTCCCGACCGTCGCAACACCATCATGATCACCGGGTATCAGTCACCCGGCACCCGTGGCCGGAGTATCGCCTCGGGTGCCCGCTACGTGAAGATCCACGGTGAATGGGTGCCTATCCATGCCGAGGTGGCCAACCTGCGGATGTTGTCGGCCCACGCCGACGCAGACGAACTGCTCCGGTGGGTGTCGGGGTTCGACACGCCACCGCGTCACACGTTCGTGGTGCACGGCGAACCACAGGCCGCCGACACCCTCCGGACCCGCCTCGATCGTGAACTCGGCTGGCCCGCGACCGTTCCCCGGCAGAATCAGCTGTTCGAGCTGTAGGACCAGCTGGGGCAGGTCAGGCGGGCATCACCTTGTCGAGTTCGTGGGCGATGTCGATGATGCAGGCCTGACGGATCTCGGGGGTGCGGACCTGCTGCGAGACGTGCTTGGCGATGACCCGCTTGATCTCGTCGTCGACCTGCGCGACGAACCGGATCACCTCGGCGCGTGTCCCATGGGAGGCGACACCTACCTGCACGTCCCGGGGGCGCGGGGTGTCGACGTCGATATGGATGGACAGCGGGTCCACGGCCCGCACCGTGAGGTCGAGTGGAACGACTCCGGTGACGTCGTAGCGCAGCCTGTCGAGCCTCAGATCCACCACCAGGTTGATCGACAGCGGCAGCCGCACCTTGAAGGTGATCAGTTCGTTGACGTACCGGGTGATCACCGGCCGACCGACGGACACGTTGGCCTTCACCTTGACCATGCCGCCGGGCCCGGTGGCCAGCGGACCTATCTCGAAGTCCTCCCCGGCCAACGGTGTGAACGCCGCGCCGATACGGTTCTCGGTCACGGCGATCTCAAAGAAGCGCCGCCCGAACTGCTCATAGGACAACTGCGTCGGCGTCGTATCGTCTCTTGACATCACGACGTACGGTACCGGAGTGTGCCCGGCCCACCGCAGGCAATCGGGTAAGCCGCGTCGCGGGTGGGCCGGTTCGCGTCGCGGGCACTGATCTGATGCGGCCAATTGGCACTATCGGTGGTCGGTACCGTCCGGTAGCGTCGCCTTCTGCTATTCCCTCCCGACCGGATGGCGCCCATCGGTGTGGAGTCGGGCCCGACGAGGGGAATCGACCAAATGTCCGCAACCGAAGTCCGGACCGACCACACCGGCGGCTCCGACGACCAGACACCTGCCGGAGCCGACGCCGACGCCCGCACCGACTCGACGGCCGATGCCCCACCGCGCCGGCGCCTCCTGTCTGTGGCAGGCTTCGAATTCACCGGCGTGGTGGTGGCCGTGGTCTTCGCGTGGCTGTCGGCCACCCCGTCGCTCCTGCCCCGGGGTCCGCTGTTCCAGGGCGTCGTCACCGGAGCGTCGGCGGCTGTGGGCTACAGCCTGGGTGTCTTCGCCGCCTGGGTGCTCCGGTACATGCTCTCGCACGAGACCCGGTGGTCCTCCCCCGGTCCCCGGGTCTGGCTGGTCACCGCGGTCATCGCGGTCATCGGCACTGCGGCGGTAGGTGTGTGGTTCTCCGACTGGCAGACCGAGATCCGGGACCTGATGGGCGTGGACCATCTCACCGGCTGGGCGTACCCGGTGATCGCCGTCGTCGCGATCATCGTCTCTGTCCTCCTGATGGCCGTCGGCCGTGGCTGGGCCGCGTTGGTCCGGTGGCTGGGCACATTCAGCCGACGCTTTCTGCCGCCGCGCGTGGCCCGCACCGTCGCCGCCGCGATCGTCGTCCTCATCACGGTGTTCCTCGTGAACGGGGTCCTCGTCGACTACTCGATGCGGGCTCTCAACGGCGCGTTCGCCGCCGCCAATGACGAAACACACGCCGACACCCGCCCGACCACCTCGCGGCTGCGTTCGGGCGGGCCGGAATCACTGGTGAACTGGGATTCCCTTGGCAGACAGGGCCGTACGTTCATCAGCAACAGTCCCACCACCGACGAGTTGGCCGCCTTCAACAAGGCACCCGCCGTCGAGCCGATCCGGGTGTTCGCCGGCCTCAACTCCGCCGACGACGTCTACGACCGTGCCGAGATCGCCGCCCGCGAACTCGAACGCACCGGCGGTCTCAGGCGTGCGGTGGTCGCCATCGCCTCGACCACCGGCAGCGGCTGGATCAACCGCGCCACCGTCGACTCCATCGAGTACATGTACAACGGCAACACCGCCACGGTGAGTATGCAGTATTCCTACTTGCCGAGTTGGCTGTCGTTCCTGTCCGACCAGGACAGGGCCCGTAAGGCCGGCCTGGCACTGTTCGAGGCCGTCGACGAACGCATCCGCGCGCTACCGCTGAACGAACGCCCCCGTGTCGTGGTGTTCGGTGAGAGCCTCGGATCGTTCGCCGGTGAGGCGGCATTCGGCACCATCCCGTCGATCACCGCCCGCGCCGACGGCGCGCTGTTCGTCGGCCCCACATTCAGCAACTCGGTATGGAACGACGCCACCGACCAGCGTGATACCGGAAGCCCGCAGTGGCTGCCTATCTACCGTGACGGCGCCAACGTCCGCTTTGTCGCCGATCCGGACGATCTGACCCGGCCCGACGCGGCCTGGGGTGACCGGCGCGTGGTCTATCTGCAACACGCCTCTGACCCGATCAGCTGGTGGTCGCCGCGGCTCATCCTCAACAAGCCCGACTGGCTCAAGGAGAGGCGCGGACGCGACGTGCTCGGATCCACCCGCTGGATCCCGTTCGTCACCTTCCTGCAGGTGTCCGCCGACATGGCTATCTCCACCGATGTGCCCGACGGCCACGGCCACCACTTTCTCGCCGCCATCCCCTACGCGTGGGCCGAGATCCTCCGGCCGCCCGGCTGGACCCAGGCCAAGACCGAGACACTGATACCGCTGCTGACACGCAGCTGAGGGCCGGCCGCCACCGGACCTGCCCCGACTTTTGCCTCGGCTGAGCATCCTGGCCTGGCTTTTACCGCTGTCCGCCATGCGAATGACGGCCCGTGAGCCACAATCGACCGATGCCCGGTGGACAGACTCCCGACGTCGTCGTAGCCCCTGACGTGCGCACGGGGCGGCCGGGAGAGCCTGGACGTTCGTACCGGATCGGTCACCTGGCCGCGCAACTGTGTCGCTTCGCGTGGATCGAGCTGCAGTGCTGCGCGTTCGCGATTGTGGTCCTGGCGGGTATCGCGGCGTCGACACTGTTGCGCGGGTACTGGGACGCGCCGATTCTGCGCTACGACGCGCTGCTCGTGTTTCTCGTCGCGGTGCAGGTGATGTTCCTGGTCACCAAACAAGAGACGTTCCGTGAGCTCCTGGTGATCTGTACATTCCACGCCGCCGGGCTCGCGCTGGAGATGTTCAAGGTGGCCGTCGGCTCCTGGGAGTACCCCGAGTCCGGGGTCGCGACGGTAGCCGGGGTGCCGTTGTATGCCGGATTCATGTACGCCGCCGTCGGCTCCTACATCTGCCAGGCATTCCGCCGGTTCGATCTCGGACTGACGCGCTACCGCATGGGGGTTGTCGGCGTGCTGGCCGTGCTGGCGTACCTGAATTTCTTCACGCACCACCTGATCGGAGACTTCCGTTTCCTCATCATGGCGGCGTTCGTGGTGGCCACCGCCTGGATGCGGGTGTGGTTCACGGTCGGCCGCGAACGGTACTGGATGCCGCTGCCACTGTCGTTCGTGCTGATCGGCCTGTTCCTGTGGATCGCCGAGAACATCGCCACCTACTTCGGGGCGTGGCAGTATCCGGGCCAGGAGACCGGTTGGCAGCTCGTCCATATCGGCAAGTTCAGTTCGTGGATACTCCTGGTGAGCCTCAGCTTCGTTCTGGTCACGGCGCTCATCCCCCGACGACACGCAGAATCAGGGGCCCTCCGCGGCCGTTGAACCTGTTGGCTCCGGAACGCTGTCCACAGCCGAGTAGTCGGCAACCTGCCCGCGTTTGGCGGCGCGGGCCATGCTCCACAGCATTCTGGGGACGCCGGCCGGCGGTAACGGAGCCGGCCAGGCACGTGGGCGGAGCAGGGCCTCGGTGCCGCCGTCGACGGTGATCACCGAACCGACCATGAAGTCGGCGGCCGGCGACAGCATCACCAGCACCCATGTCGCGATCTGCTCGGGTGTGCCGTACTCGCGGGCGGGCACCGGAAACGACCGCACCTGTTTCCCGGTGCCGCCGGCCAGTTGTGCGCGCAGCAGCGGTGTCAGCACGGGTCCGGGTGCCAGGATGTTCATCCTGATCCCGTCGCCGGCCCACTCCGCGGCGACGGCGTGCTCCCGGCACCAGCGGCTGACCGCCAGCTTCGACCCCGCGTAGGCCAGCGTCGCGGCGATCGGCTTGCGCCGCAGGAGCACCCGGGCCGCGCCGGTGGTGTCCCCGTCGGCCAGCCGCCGCAGGGCGGCACGGGGAACCAGCGGTGTGGCTGTGGTCGAGTTCGACCCGAACACCACCACTTTCGCCTTGTCGGCCGCGGCGAGAGCAGGGCGCAGACCGTCGAGCAGGCCGGTCACGCCGAGCAGGTTGACCTCCAGGATCGTCCGCTCCCGACCGGCGGTCGGTCCCATCCCCGCGGCGAGCACCGCGCCGTCGAGGACTCCACCACAGGCCGTGAGTACCTCCCGGACGGCCCGACTGCGACCTTCCCATGTCGACAGATCCGCGCACACCTGCGCATCGCGAAGGTCCAGTCCGATCACCCGATGCCCGTCGCCGGAAAGCCGTTGCGCGACAGCCGCGCCCATTCCCGACGCCGAGCCCGTCACGAGATAGGTCTTCATGACGGTCCACTCTGCCAGGGCCTACATCGCCCGGGCTACGGACCTATGGACCCGAGATCATCGTGTCCAGGTCACGCACCGAGGAGCGGTGCCATGGCCTTCTCGATCGAGCCGGACACGTATCGGCCGTACTTCTGCGTGATGTGGTTCTTGCCCGCGTACACGATCTGATCACCGATGATCGCGGGGCAGCTGTCGGCGCAGAACCAGGGCGTGACGTCGATGAAGGTTCCGCCGACATCCTTCGCGGCACGCGACCAGCCGGTCTGATCCGGCACCGCCTGCTCCGGATCCGAGGCACACTCGACGAGGTTGGACGGATTGCTCGCCACACACTCGGCCGGCGGCGTCGCCGGATGCGGCGTGTTGCCCAGCATGACCACCTTGGTGTTCTTCGGGAACTGCGTGGCCGTCTTCACCAGTCCGTCGCGCCACACCTGCGGGGTTTCCTTCTTGCCCGGGCCGAGGTTTCCGCCGTACCAGCCGGCGAGGACGACGATGCCCGGCTGTTCGCGCTCGATCACGCCCGCACGCCACTTCTGCCATTCGGTGCATTCGGTGAAGGTGCGTCCGCGCTGCCATTGGTAGTAGGTCAGCGTGGCCGGCCCGCAGTTGTTCTTGGTGAGCATGACCACTTTCCAGGCCTTCCGCTTACCGATGAGGTCGAAGGCGCCGTACCACATCGCGGCGGCCGAATCCCCGACCACGAAGATCTCGCGCTCGCTCTTGAGATCTCCGAGTGTGCACGGGCCGAGATCGTCGAGCTTGGTCTGTTCGATCGTCGGCGTGCAGCGCGGCAGGGCCCATGCCTTCTGATCGTCGCCGCTGGCCGCGACGAGATCCGACTTGCGCACCTTCGTGGGGAGGTCTTTGAGCGTCGTCGCCGCTGTGACCGCCTTCAGGACATCGGCTTCGGTGACGGGCTCATCGATCGCCCAGTTGGTCACCTGACCGGAGTCCCATCCCTGGGCGTCGGGTTTCTCAGCCTGGCAGGCCGTCAACATCAACGTCGCGGCGACACCAGCCGCAGCCGCCGCGGCCATCTTGCGGGTCAGTTTCTTTGCCGATACCACTTGGGGTCCTTCCAGGTACTTACACAGGCCGACAACATCAACCATCCGAGGAACTGATGGTCAGAGGAGGTTTTGGATCAGGGGAACCTCGATCGCCCACCTGTATCGCTCGAACGCCGTAACCGCGAACACGAGCGCGATGCCCGCCGGAATGATCGCCAGGCTCGCCCACGGCCGGGCAGCGAGGAAGCGTGAGCGCCGGATCGGATCCTCGAACAGGTGGTACATCGCCATGGAACCGGCGACGGTACCGAGCAACAGGAGAACCTGCGTCAGGGCCGAGAAATCGACACCGTAGCGTGCGGCGACGACCGCGCAGATCGGCCAGTGCACCAGGTACAGCGAATACGAGATGTCGCCGACGTATCGCGGAATCGTCATCCCGAGGACCGTCGCGGGACCGGTCCGCCCCGGTACGGTTCCGGCGACGATCACCGCTGCCGCGCCGAGCACGGGCACCGCCGCGATCGCACCCGGAAATCCGTCCTCGGACATCGTGACCACGGACACCGCGACAGCGACCATTCCCGCCCAGCCGATCGCGGCCGCGATCGGCGCCGCGAGTCTGCGCGCCGCATACGGTTCGGCCACGGCGACGAGGCACCCGATCGCCAGCTCCCAGAACCGGGTGAACGGTGAATAGAAGGCGGCGGTGGCATTGTCGGCGGTCAGCACGATCGAGTGGGCGTAGCTCGCGACGGCCACCACCGCGAGCACCGTCAGGAGCGCCGGACGCAGCGCGAACCTCGCCACCTTGGCCACCACGACCATGCTCAGCGCCATCACGACGGGCCACACCAGGTAGAACTGTTCCTCCACGGCGAGCGACCAATAGTGCTGCAACGGTGAGGGATCCGCGCCGAGCATCGCGTATTCACTGCCCGTGGCGATGAAATGCATGTTGGCCAGGAACAGCGATGCCGCCGTCGCGTCCGGCAATACCCGCGCACCACGCAGGAAGTTCGTCAGCTCGAACACCGCGATGACCGTGAGGACGATGATCAGCGTGGCGGCCGGAACGATGCGCCGGGCACGTTTGGCGTAGAAGTCCAGGAATCGGACCCCACCTCGCTGCTCTCCGTCGCGCAGCAGCATGCGGGTGATGACATAGCCGGAGATCACGAAGAAGACGTCGACGCCGACGAATCCGCCACCGAAGCCCGTGACTCCCAGGTGGTTCAGGATGACGACCAGCACCGCGACCGCGCGCAGCCCCTGCACGTCGAGCCGCTTCGATACGGAATGACCACGACGCACCTGTTCGTCGCTCGGCGTGTCCACTACAGCCGCCATCAATGCCCCAACCCTCAACTCCGCCAACGATCCACGCACACCGACACAGGCAGACCCCTGGGCATGTGCTGTTGGATCGCCGACAACAAACTGAACGTTCACACCGTAGCTCATCGTATTAGGTAAGGCGAACCTACTGTCTAGTTTGTCAGATTGTAGGCACTTCACATCCGGCGGTGTCCCGCCACCGAAACCGGGATACGGCCGCCGTCCGACAGCCGAATGACGCCCCGGCCCGGCCTGTCGGAGCGCGCAGCGCAGTGGCTACAGGTGGTCGGCGAGTTGCTCTTCGAGGTCGCTCAGGGTGGCGGGGTTCCGGACGGTGGCGGCGACGCGACCTCCGGAGAACAGCAACAGCGTGGGCAGCGAGGAGATGCCGTACGTGGTGACCAACCCCGCCTCATGATCGGCGTTGACGGTCCGCACGTCGACCTTCTCACCGTGCGCGGCGGCGAACGCCTCCAGGACCGGCGCGAACCGGGTGTACCGCCCACACCAGCCGGCCCAGAAGTCGACGAGCACCAGCTTGTCACTGCGCAGTACTTCCCCGATCGCAGAATTGGTCAGTGCCCGGATCTCCACCTACCCAGCCTCTCAGATCGATGACGGAAACCTCGGCCCGGCCTGGTCCGTTTCGGGTGGGATTCGGACGGTCGATGCGAATGAGCGTTGTCGCACGTCCGTGAAAGAGTGAGATCCGTGGCAACTACGAGCAGCTTCCAGGACCCCGTCGATCTCAAGCGGCATTACGGCCTATGGAACTCCCCACGGCATTTCTGCTGGAATCACGCGATTCCTGAGGCACAGAGTGACGACGTCGACGCGCTTGCCGAGTATTGGGTGGAACTCCGCGACGGTGTCAGGGAGCGCCGTATCGCACGGAAAGTCAACATCGCCGCGCGCCAGGGAGTGATTGCCGAGAAGGTCAAGGGTCTGTGGATCCCGAGGTACTACGCAGTCAAGGATGGGCGTGTGGGGGTGGTCAAGCCGATCAAAGGCACTGTGGCGAATGTCGACGGCATCGAGTGCCCGGGCCAGGCGGCAACGTACGGAAAACGGCCGGCGCCTGAACGCCTGGTGGAACGAGACGGGCAGCGCCAGATTCAGCGATGATGACTGCCCTCTTGTCACCATCGATCTGGACGCCGACGGCGAGTCCACATTCGGCGACGAACGATCGCCGGTACCCGAGACCGAAGTAGAGCCCGACGTGGAGGCAAGCCACACCGTCAGTGCGGCGGGCGCGGGCTTCGGCGACCCGGATAGCAATCGCCTCGTTGAAGCCGCTGCGGTTGGAACAGTGACCGACTACCTGGAGGCCCGCGGCTACGACATCACGGATGTCGGAAGCAAGAATCTTGGCTGGGACCTGACCTGCGTCGGCAACGACGGCGACATCCGCCGCGTTGAGGTTAAGGGGGTCTCGGGCGTCACGCCGACGGTGCTGCTCACCGCAAATGAGTACCGATCCGCACGCGAGGCCGATGGCTGGGAACTCGCAGTCGTAACGATGGCGCTCGAACCCCCGTGTCTCGCCCTCTACGCCGCGACTGATGCCGTTGCTGCTGCGACACCGATGGTCTACCGCGTCACTCTATGAACGGAGATGCGTCACATTTGGCAGAGGTAGACGCAAGCCATTGCCGGTGGCAGTTTACGCGGAGCTTCGGTAGCCATGAGGTGAGCCCTCCAGGGGACTTACCTTCGACTCGTTGCTCGAAGCCCGCATAATCACCGAGGATTGCAGGATCAGCCGAAACGAAAATGACTATATCGGGTCCCGCTTAACAGCGTACGACGAATAATTACTCATGTGAATCGCCTGCAGGCCTCCGACAACGCTGTAGGGAATAAGGTAGTAGCGGAGCCCACCATCAATGATGAAAAATTCGTCAATCTCACCGGGTTCGTATGGCTGCCGCTCGCGTCCGGATGTCGATATATAAACCTTCCAAGAATCCCTTTGTCTTGCGGTACTAGTTCTTACCTGCACCCGTCGCACACTTCCGTCCCGCAATACGAGCAGGTCGTAGCGGCATGGCTCAAGAGGCCAGGACACGTCACACCCGATGAGCGTGAACCACGCTGCAGCCATCATTGGCCCCGCCCGGCTCAAGCGAGCTATGTCCGGAACTGGCAAATTTTCGTCGCGACTGACGCACTCGATCAAATGAGAGACATCGATACCAAGCCGCATCGCATGGCCTTTGGCCGCACTAAGCTGTGGCCCTACCTCAAGCCCGAGCACTTCAGCCACGGCAACCCAACTGTCAGCGCGCGCAACCGCTGTGCGCAACTCTGATTCCGTCCAACGTCGTTGACCACGAAAGTGCCCATGGTCAATACCCAGCGAGTCTGCGTGCGAACGAACCGACCGGATGGCTCCCGACGACGTAGCGGTCAAGCCCAACTCGCGCATCACACCTCGCCACGATGAAGAGTTACCTATCGCCCTGGCGAGTGCTTGGTCCGAGTATGTCCGCTCACGAGGCATTCTTGGAGGATACGAGGAGCCTACGACATTGAAGAACCCGGAAGGTGGGGAAATCATCTGGCGACGTCTCCGCCGACGATTCGAAGTAGGCAGCGTTTCCAGGTTCGATCAGCTCGGAGAATGGCGCGGGCGATACGCCTGTGCTGCGACGGCGCTACTCGTCCTCGTTGCAGGCAGCCTCGCAATGCGGATCGTTAACACCGTTGTGGCGCACCTCGATAGTGCGGAGCACAGCCCCTTTGGGGCAGTAGATCGTCACACCCAGACGGATGGTTCTCATCATCCTCGAGATCGCCGCCGCTCACCTCGCGGTACCGCCAGGTACACCCGCTCACCCACTCAAACAGCGGCCTTGCTGCCACCGCCCACGCCCCGCCCCCTACATCGCCGCCAACGACGAACAGTGCGATGATATCGGGGCCGAACCCCCATTCCGCCGGGTTCTCGAAAACACTGCGCCTTGGTATCGACGCCCTCGGCTTCGAGGGAAGCCGGGATCTCGTCAATCATCGCGGCTTGCTCGACGGTGAGATGGTCGGTCCGCCCGAGTGCCTCCACGAGCACGTTCCCAGGGATCGGCGATTCGACATCCTCAGACATAGCATATGTCTGGCACAAACGACGATGACCAGCATATTAGTGCTGGTCATAACGTCGGGCTGACAGGATTTGAACCTGCGACCACCTGACCCCCAGTCAGGTGCGCTACCAAGCTGCGCCACAGCCCGTTGCCATCGTTCTCACGAGGCCTTTAAGACCTTAGCCCACCACCCCGGCAAACGACTAATCGCCTGGTCAGAGCCTTCGGCCAGACTCCTCACCGACGGTCCGCGTCGATGTCGGTGAGGATCCGGTCCGCACTCTCCTGGACGTTCTGGACGGCGAACTCTCGGGCCGTTGTCAGCCATCATCGACGCCCCCGTTCGGGTCCCTGGAATCCATGAGCTACTTCTTGCGGCGCTGTTCGCGCTTGTCGCGGACGCGGACATTGATCCGCACCGGTGAGCCGTCGAAGTTGAACTCCTCACGCAGACGGCGCTCCAGGAAGCGGCGGTAGCCGGCCTCCAAGAAGCCGGTGGTGAAGAGTACGAACGTCGGCGGTCGGGTCGCGGCCTGGGTGGCGAACAGCACGCGCGGCTGGCGGCCACCACGCAACGGCGGCGGGGTGGCGGCGATGACGTCCTTGAGCCAGTTGTTGAGCTGACCGGTCGATACCCGCTTGTCCCACGACTCGAGCGCACCCTCGATCGCCGGGACTAGCTTCTGCACGGCGCGGCCGGTGCTCGCGGAGATGTTCACCCGACGCGCCCACGGCACCCGGGCGAGTTCGCGGTCGATCTCCTTGTCGAGCTGATAGCGCCGGTCCTCGTCGACGAGGTCCCACTTGTTGAACGCGATGACCAGGGCGCGGCCGCTCTCGATGATCATCGACAGCACCCGCAGATCCTGCTCGGTGATCGGCTCGGACGCATCGATCAGCAGGATCGCGACCTCTGCCGCGTCAAGCGCCGAGCGGGTACGCAGCGACGCGTAGTACTCATGACCGGACGCGGTGCGCACCTTGCGGCGCAGACCGGCGGTGTCGATGAATTGCCATGTCTTGCCGCCCAGTTCGATGAGCTCATCCACCGGGTCGACGGTGGTGCCGGCCACATTGTCGACCACCGAACGCTCGGATCCTGCGAGTTTGTTCAGCAGCGAGCTCTTACCCACGTTGGGTTTACCGACGAGCGCGATGCGTCGCGGACCACCCAAAGCCGTTCCCTCGCGCGGGGTTTCGGGCAGCACCTCGAGGATCTTGTCGAGGATGTCACCTGCGCCGCGGCCGTGCGCGGCGGACACCGGATGCGGCTCCCCCAGCCCCAGCGACCACAGCGCGGCGGCTTCGGCTTCCTGCCGTTCGCTGTCGATCTTGTTGGCCACCAGGATGACCGGCGTCTTGGATCGGCGCAGCACCTTGGCGACGGCCTCGTCGGTGGCGGTGGCACCGACCGTGGCATCGACCACGACGACGATCGCGTCGGCGGTCTTCATCGCGAGCTCGGCCTGCGCGGCCACGGCCTGCTGCAGGCCCTTGGCGTCCGGTTCCCAGCCGCCGGTGTCGACGACGGTGAACCGTTTACCCGACCAGCTCGCCGCGTACGACACCCGGTCACGGGTGACGCCGGGGATATCCTCGACGACGGCTTCACGCCGCCCGAGGATACGGTTCACCAGCGTCGACTTGCCGACGTTGGGGCGTCCCACGATGGCGACGACCGGCACCGGACCGCCGACGCCGGGCTCCGCTGCGTCGACGAATTCGCTTAGGTTCCAATCACTTTCGTCCGACCAAGTGCCGTCTCCCGCGATGGGGAGATCGGTGTCGAGGTTGTCGGTCACTGCTGAGCTCCGATCCGCTGTTGAACCAGGCGGGTCAGTTCGTCGAGCACCTGGTCGAGGGTGAGGTCGCTGGTGTCCACCAGGACCGCGTCGTCGGCCGCCCGCAGCGGAGACACCGCGCGGGTCGAGTCGAGATGGTCGCGCCGGTTGACCGACGCCAGCACCTCGTCGTAATCGCTGGGCTGCCCGAGGTCCAGGTTCTGCAGGTGCCGCCGCTGGGCACGCGCATCGGCGGTGGCGGTGAGAAACACCTTCAGTCCGGCGTCCGGGAACACCACGGTTCCCACGTCACGACCCTCGATCACCACGAACCGACCCTGTGACACCTTCCGTTGCAGCGCAACCAGTTTGGTACGCACCTCCGGCACCGCGGACACCGCGGACACCGCCGCGGATACCTCTGCGGTGCGGATCCGGTCCGAGACGTCCGTGCCGCTGAGGAACACCCGGTTGGTCCCATCAGCGTCGACGATCACATCGACGTCGACATCGCCCATGACCGCCGCGATCGCCGCCGGATCATCGAGCGCCACACCACGATCGAGTACCGCGAGGGTGACCGCCCGGTACATCGCACCGGTGTCGAGGCACTGCGCACCCACCTCGTTGGCGAGAAGCTTGGACACCGTGGACTTTCCGGTGCCGGCCGGGCCGTCGATGGCGACGACCCGGGTCGATCCGGTCGCCAGACCGTCGACCGGGCTCTCCTGGGCGGCGCTCACAGGCCGACCGCCTTGTACAGGCCGCCGATCTCGTCGCGGCCGAGAACCCGCAGGCTGCCGGGACGCTGGTCGCCGAGCGCGACCTCACCGACATGGGTGCGCAGCAGTCGGCGCACCGGGAATCCGACCTGCTCCATGAGGCGGCGGACGATGCGGTTGCGGCCCTCGTGTAGCACGATCTCCACCAGCGACGCCCCGTTGTTGACGTCGACGATGGTGAACGAATCAACCTTCACGGGCCCGTCGTCGAGTTCGACACCGGCGCGCAGGGTGCGGGCCAGGGTGCGCGGCACCTCGCCCTTCACCGTCGCCATGTACGTCTTGGGCACCTCGTACGACGGGTGCATCAGCCGGTGCGCGAGCTCGCCGTCGTTGGTGAGCAACAGCAGCCCCTCGGTGTCGGCGTCGAGACGCCCGACATGGAACATGCGCTGACCGGCCATCACCCGCTCGGCGATGATGTCGCCGATGCACGGGCGACCCTGGTCGTCGGCCATCGTCGACTGCCAGCCCCGCGGCTTGTTCAGCGCCAGGTACTGCTTGGCCTCGTCGATGATGACGCGGGCGCCGTCGACGCGGACGACCGCGGTGTTGGGGTCGATCCGCAGGCCCTGCTCGATGACGATCTCACCGTCGACACTGACCCGGCCCGCGGCGATGAGTTCCTCGGCGCCACGGCGCGACGCGACACCGGCCTGCGCGAGGACCTTCTGCAGCCGGACACCGTCTGCCGTATACGACGCACCGCCGTCTCCGCCGATCTCCGAACTCTGGTGACGCGCCGGGCGGGCGTTGTTCAGGCGCACCTTGCCCGACGCGACGTCGGGCTTCGAGGTTCCCTTGCGGTGGGTCTTCTTGGCGGGTTTGGGGGCGTCGGACCAGTTCTTGCCGCCCTTGGCCGGCTGCGAACCTGCCTTGCCCGACTTGGACTGGCCGGACTTGCGTCCCCCACGCGCGGGTTGCCCTCCGGCGGACGATGATGTGGAACGACCAGCGCGTTTACGCGGGCCCGGTGTGCCGTCTCGGCTAGCGGATGCCATGTGAATCTCTCATTCTGTGGGCGACGAGACATCGTCGTCCGGTGTTTTCTCTCCTGACGAGTGTGACCCCTTGGCATCGAGTTTGGCGAATCGTGGATCGGTGAGCAGCTCGTCGTCGAGCGAATCGATCACGTCCACGTCCGGCAACAGCGGTGCCAGATCGGGCAGTTCGGTGAGCGAGGCCAGCCCCAGCCGTTCCAGGAACATCTCCGTCGTCCCGTAGGTGGTGGCCGACGTGGTGGGGTCTGTGCCGACCTCGCTGATCAGCCCGCGAGCCACCAGGGTGCGGACCACACCGTCGACGTTCACGCCGCGGATCGCGCTCACCCTGGCCCGGCTGACCGGCTGCCGGTAGGCGATCACCGCGAGCGTCTCCAGCGCCGCCCGGGTCAGCTTGGACCGCGCCCCGTCGAGCAGCAGCCGTTCGACGTAGGGCGCGTAGTCGGCGCGGCTGTAGAACCGCCAGCCGTCACCGGCGAAACGCAGGTCGAAACCGCTGCGCGCCACCCCGTAGTCGGCGGACATCTGTTGCAGCAGCGGCCCCACCCGGGCCGCGTCCTCGTCGACGGCCCGGGCCAGGTCCGCGGTCGGTGCGGGGGTGTCCACCACCAGCAGGATCGCCTCCAGCGCGGCCCGCAGCTCCGCGTCGTCGAGCCGCACCTCGGCCTCCTCGACGACGTCGAGGTCGACCCCCAGATCCAGTGCCCCGGCGTCCTCCCCCGAGGTCTCGGTGACGGTCCCGTCGGCCTCAATCACGTCGACTTCGGTCCCGTCTGCTTCGGCAGCAATACCGGCTTCGTCCGCGTCGCTCACTCGTAGTCTTCCTCTCCCCGACTGAGATTCACCTCGTCCGGCGCGCGCTCACCGGTCCAGCTCACCTTGAGTTCGCCGAGCGCCTCCGGCTGTTCGAAGGCGATCGCGCGCTCCCGGAACAGCTCCAGCAACCCCAGGAACCGGCCGATCACCTCATACGGGTTGTCACAACTGGCCACGATCTCCCGGAAACTCAGCCACGCGCCCGGGTCGGCGATCAGCATCGCCATCACCAGCCGCGCCTGCGCCGGCACCGACACCTTGGGCACGTGCAGGTGCCCAAGTCCGACGGTCGGTGTGGGCCGAGGCGCCAGACCGGCCGCGGCGATCTCGGCGAAACGCGCGGCGTCGACGCCGAGGGTGACCTCCGGCAACAGCCCGGTGAACCGCTCCTCCAACGACACTGCCCGCGGATAGCGTTGCAGCGCAGCCGCTTCGAGTTCACCAAACAGTTCGGCCACCTGCTTGTAGGCGCGGTACTGCAGCAGCCGTGCGAACAGCAGGTCACGTGCTTCGAGCAGCGCCAGATCCTCGGCGTCCTCGACCTCCCCGGCCGGCAGCAGCCGCGCGGCCTTCAGATCCAGGAGCGTGGCCGCCACCACCAGGAACTCGGTGGTCTGCTCCAGCGTCAGCTCTTCGCCGAGCTTGCGGGTATAGGCGATGAAGTCGTCGGTGACCGCGTGCAGCGCCACCTCCGTGACATCGAGGCGATGCTGACTGATCAGGTTCAGCAGCAGGTCGAACGGTCCCTCGAAGTTGGACAGTCGTACCTGAAATCCCTGCTTGCCACTGCCGGCGTCGGCGACCTCGGCGGCCTCAGACGACACCGGCATCACGCGCGATCACCTCACGTGCCAGCGACCGATATGCCAGCGCGCCTGCAGATTTGGGCGCCCATGAGATGATCGGCTCACCGGCCACACTGGTCTCCGGGAACCGGACCGTCCGGTTGATGACACTGTCGAACACGACATCACCGAACACCTCGACAACCCGCTCCATCACCTCACGCGAATGCAGCGTGCGCGAATCGAACATCGTCACCAGGATGCCGCTGAGCTTGAGCTTGGGGTTGAGGCGGTCGCGCACCTTGTTGACGGTGTCGTTGAGCAGTGCCAGCCCGCGCAGGCTGAAGTAAGCGCATTCCATCGGGATCAGCACGCTGTCGGCGCAGGCCAGCGCGTTGACGGTGAGCAGACCCAGCGACGGCTGGCAGTCGATGAGCACGAAGTCGTAGCGGTCCAGCACCGGATGCAACGCCCGGGCGAGGGACTGTTCGCGGCCCACCTCGGTGACCAACTGGATCTCGGCCGCCGACAGATCGATGTTGCTGGGCAACAGGTCAAGCCCTTCAACCCGGGTGCGCATCAGCACCTCGTCGATCGGCATGGTCGGCGGTACCAGCAGGTTGTGCACGGTGGCGTCGAGTTCGTGATGGGGTACCCCGAGTCCCGCGGACAGCGCACCCTGTGGGTCGAGGTCGACGAGCAGCACCCGGCGGCCGCATTCGGCCAGTGCGGCACCCAGATTGATCGTGGTGGTGGTCTTGCCGACGCCGCCCTTCTGGTTGCAGACCGCGATCACCGTCGCCGGACCATGCTTGTCGAGCGGTGCGGGATCGGGGATCTGCCGATACGGCCGACCGGTGGGACCGAGCGGAACCTCCTCGGGTTCCTCCGCTTCCGCCGGGGCTGTCACCTCCGCATCACCTGTGGCCGCGGAGTCGGCGGCGATGAGCGAATCGAGCGTGGGTGGGTCCGGCTCGGGTTGCGGTTGGGGTGCGGACGGCTCCGGTGCGGGCACCGACGGCGATGAGGCTCCGTCCGGGTCCCCGCTGTCAATTGTCACGTCCCCCGCGCTCCCTTCGTCGGTTGACTCGGCCTGGCGAGACATCAATGATCTGGCAGTTCCGATTGCCCAGCCTAATGGGTTCACGACGTTCGATCATCGCGCATCGCCGACAACCGTCGTGATCCCCGGTCACAGATCACCGGGCCCGGGGATGTGCCGTCGCATACACCTCGCGCATCGTGTTGACCGTCACCAGCGTGTACACCTGCGTGGTGGTGACCGAGGCGTGACCGAGCAACTCCTGCACCACCCGCACATCGGCACCCCCGTCGAGCAGGTGGGTCGCGAAGCTGTGCCGCAGTGTGTGCGGCGATACCGTTTCGCCGATCCCCGCCCGCTCCGCCGCCGACGCGAGCACCTGCCAGGCGCTCTGCCGTGACAGCCGCCCACCGCGTGCGTTGAGGAACACCCCGGGACCGACGGACCCGCGAGAACCCGCGGCCAGCGCCGGACGTCCCCGCACCAGGTAGGCGTCGAGCGCATCGGCTGCCGGCCCGCCGATCGGCACGATGCGTTCCTTGCCGCCTTTGCCCCGCAGCCGGACGGCCTTGGAGTCGGTGTCGAGGTCGTCGATATCGAGCCCGATCGCCTCGGAGATCCGGGCCCCGCAGCTGTAGAGCAATTCCAGCAGCGCCCGGTCGCGCAGTGAGCGCGGGGTGTCGTCGGCGCCGACGGCATCGAGGATCGCCGCAACCTGATCGATGGGCAGCGACTTGGGCAGCCTGCGGGGCGCGCGGGGCGGGGTGACCTCGTGAGCGACGTCGACCTCCACCCAGCCCTCGGCGACAGCGAATTTGTGCAGCCCACGGACCGCCACCAACGTGCGGGCGATGGAACTGTCGGCGAGCGGCGCCACCGAACGCTCGGAGTCGCCGCGGCGTAGCTCCACGAGGAACTCCCGCACGTCCTCGCAGGTGACGTCCGGCAGCCGGTCGATCCGCCTGTCCGTGAGGTAGCCGGCATAGCGGGTGAGATCGCGCCGGTAGGAACTGACGGTGTTGGCCGCCGCACCCCGCTCGACCGTCAGGTGATCGAGGTAGCGGCCCACATCGTCGGTCAGGCTCATGGCCGTCAGGCGTCGCCGTGCTTACGCGATTGCAGCGCGGTGGGCTGGTCGATCCAGTCGGCGGACGGATCCCGCAGTGCCAGGCCGTTGGTGATCGCCGCCGACGCGGCCAGGATCCCGGCAACAGCGGTGGCGTTGACGATCTCACCGGCCATGACACGTGTGACCGCCTCATCGAGAACGACCCATTCGACCGCCATGTCGGCCTCTTCGTCGTGCCGTTCCGCCGGGTTCAGGGCGTGCAGCGATTGCGCCAAATACACCCTCAGCGCCTCGTCGGTGAACCCGGGCGAGAGCGCCAGGTCGGCCAGCACCCGCCACGAGTCGGCGGCCAGGTCCACCTCTTCGGCGAGCTCTCGCCGTGCGGCGTCCAGCGGATCCTCGTCCGGGCCGCCGTCGAGCAACCCGGCGGGCAGTTCCAGCAACCGACGACCGATCGGGTGGCGGTACTGGCGCACCATCGCCACCCGGCCGGCATCGTCGAGCGCGACCACCGCGACCGCACCGTGGTGCTCGACGACCTCACGTTCGGCGACACGCCCGCCGGGCATCTGGACCTGGTCGAGGCGCAGCGCGAGGATCGCGCCGTCGTAGACGGTCCGCGAGTCACGCACCACGAAATCGTGCGATCCGGGCCCGCTCACGCGTCGGCGTCCCCGGATGCGGTCGCGGGCGCGTCCTGTTCGGCCTGCTCCCGCTCGCCCGCGTCGTACTCCCCCAGGTCAACCGGAAGGCGCTCTGCCGCCTTGTATTTGAGGGCGGCCTCGATCAGGGAACGGAACAACGGGTGCGGGCGGGTCGGGCGGCTCTTGAGCTCCGGATGGGCCTGCGTGGCCACCAGGAACGGATGCTGCGATCGCGGGTACTCCACGAACTCCACGAGATGACCGTCGGGCGAGGTCCCCGAGAACACCAGACCCGACTCGGCGATCTTGTCGCGGTAGGCGTTGTTGACCTCGAAACGGTGCCGGTGCCGTTCGGTGACGTCAAGGCTTCCGTACGACTCGGCGGTGACCGTGCCGCGCAGCAGCGTGGCCGGGTACGAGCCAAGACGCATCGTGCCGCCCAGATCGGCCTCGCCGGCGACGATCTCCTCCTGATCGGCCATGGTGGAGATCACCGGATGCTTGGTGTCCGGGTCGAACTCGGTGGAGCTGGCATCTTCGAGGCCCACCGAACGGGCCGCCTCGATCACCACGCACTGCAGGCCCAGGCACAGGCCCAGCAGCGGGATACGGTTGCGCCGGCTGTAGGCGATGGCCCCGAGCTTGCCCTCGATGCCGCGGATACCGAAGCCGCCCGGGACCAGGATCCCGTCGACGTCACCGAGCGCGGCCTGTGCGCCTTCCGGTGTGGCGCAGTTGTCGGACGGCACCCACTTGATCTCGGTCTTGGCGCGGTTGGCGAACCCGCCCGCGCGGATCGCCTCGGTCACCGACAGGTACGCGTCGGGCAGATCGACATACTTGCCGACGAGCGCGATCCGCACGGTCTCCCGGGGTTCGTGGACCCGCTTGAGCAGCTCGCCCCACACTGTCCAGTCGACGTCGCGGAACGGCAGATCGAGCTTGCGCACCACGTAGGCGTCGAGGCCCTCGGCGTGCAGCACCTTGGGAATGTCGTAGATCGACGGCGCGTCGGGTGTGGAGATGCAGCCCTCGACGTCGACGTCGCACATCAGCGCGATCTTGGCCTTGAGCCCCTCCGGAACGTCCCGGTCGCAGCGCAGGATGAGCGCATCGGGCTGGATGCCGACGTTGCGCAGCGCGGCCACCGAATGCTGGGTGGGTTTGGTCTTGAGCTCCCCCGACGGTGCCAGGTACGGAACCAGCGACACGTGCAGAAAGAACACGTTGTCGCGACCGACGTCGTGCCGGATCTGGCGGGCCGCCTCGATGAACGGCAGCGACTCGATGTCGCCGACGGTGCCGCCGATCTCGGTGATCACCACGTCGGGTGCGTCACCGTTCTCGTCGGGGGCGCGCATCGCGAGGACCCGTGACTTGAGTTCGTCGGTGATGTGCGGGATGACCTGCACCGTCTCACCGAGGTACTCGCCACGCCGTTCCTTGGCGATGACCGTCGAATATACCTGCCCGGTGGTCACATTCGCCGACTGCGACAGGTTCCGGTCGAGGAACCGCTCGTAGTGGCCCACGTCGAGGTCGGTCTCGGCGCCGTCCTCGGTGACGAAGACCTCGCCGTGCTGGAACGGGTTCATCGTTCCGGGGTCGACGTTGAGATACGGGTCCAGTTTCTGCATCGTCACCCGCAGACCGCGGGCGGTCAGCAATTGACCGAGGCTGGAAGCGGTGAGTCCCTTACCGAGTGATGAGGCGACACCACCCGTCACAAAGATATGTTTGGTGCCTGCGTGCACGTGGCGCAGTGGTCGCAATGCGTCTCCCGTCAGGATGAATCAGGCTCGAAACCTGCTTACCTACGGGACTTCACAGTAGCACCAGTACGGACCCCCGGGCTCCACTCGGCGACAGCGCGGCGTGGCGCGGCCCGCACCGGCGAATCGCACCGGTGCGACGGCCGTCGCTATCGGGCGCCGACGGTGATCGCGACCGCACCCGGGCCGGTGCCGTACGCGCCGGTGCGCGCCTTTCCCTCCTCCGCCAGTGCGAGGACCGTGGTGATCTGCCCGGTCGGGACGTCGGCATTGTCGACGGTCGAGATCGCGTTGCCCAGGGCAGGATCCGAACGCACGATCGCGATGGGCGATCCGCCCCTCGCCGAGCCGATGCGCCCGACGAGCGCCCCGCCCTGTCCGCGTGCGGCCATGGCGGCGGCGAGCCTGCCGACCAGTTGCCCCTTGGCCCCGGAATCCTTGTCGTAGACGCCGCCGGAGATCACCAGCACCAGATCGGCCGGTGTGATCGCGTTGTCGACGTAGCTGATGAAACCCGCTTCCCGGAGCACCTCCAGCCCCGTGCGCGAATCGCTTGTCGCAACCGCGCGGGTGTCGGCCGAATGCAAGGTCAGTGTGCCCAGCAGGTCACCGACCCGCGACCCCGAGTCGACGAAGTCGGCGCGCAGCTGGGCACCCGCGGGGATCGTCTGATCGACGATGGAGCGCAGCTTGGCCGCCTCGGTGTCGCCGACGAGCTGGTCGGAGATCTGGATCTGACCCGCGAACGAGGCACCCGCCGCCGACACCGACTCCTTGAGCGCGTCGACGTCGGAATCGACGACACCCGGGACGGTCACCACCAGCACCGAATGACCTTTGAGGGTCCCGGTGATGAGGCGTTTGGCCATCGCCCGGTCGAAGCTGTCGGCGGAGTTGAGCTTCTCGTTCAGTTGGTCGCGTTCGTCCTCGAGGTCCCCGATCCGGTCACGTTTGGTGCCGGTCAGCGAGTTGACCTGGTCACCGACGAAACCCGACCCGAGGAACAGTCCGAGCGCGAGTGCGAGGAACACCGCAACCAGGGAGATCGCGTGCTGACGCAGTGAGATCATGCGCTAGCGGTTCCAGACCCCTCGCGCCCACTCGACCAGTTGGTCCCACTGCGCGACGGTCCAGTCCCAGACCTCGCCGCCCGCACTGGACAGGACGACGGCGGCGATGATCGCGATGAGCGCTGCCAGCACCACGAACGCGATCGCGGTGCCCGACACACGGCTGCGGTACAGCGTCGCAACGGCTTTCGCGTCGACGAGCTTTGCGCCGAGCTTCATCCGGGTCAGGAACGTCGACGGGTTGCTCTCCCGCCGCGAACGGTCGAAGAAGTCGTCGAGGTCACCGCCGCAGCCCGCGGTGACGATCAGGTCGGCGCCGTGGTGGTCGGCCAGCAACAGCCCCAGGTCGGCGGCCGAGCCGATCGCGGGGAACGTGGTGGCACCGATGCCGAGATCCTGAATGCGCTCCAGACCGGGTGCGTGACCGTCGGTGTCGGCGGGGAGCACCAATTGCGCACCCGACTTGAGCGTCTGGGTTTTGAGTTCGTCGGGGTCGGCGACGATGATCGCCGGCTTGTAACCCGCCTTGACCAGTGCGTCGGCACCCACGCCGACGCCGATGAGCACCGGTTGATACTCCTTGATGAACGGCTTGAGCGAGCGCAGGTCCGCGGCGTGGTCGGGTCCGTCGGCGACGACGACCACGTGCCGGCCCATGAGGTCCACATCGATCTCGGGGACACCCACCCCGTCGATCAGCAGCGGCGATTCGCTGCGGATGAACTCAATGGTGTTGCCCGAGAAGGCCTCCAGGTGGTCGACCATTCCCGACTTCGCGTCGATCATCATGTCGGCGATCTCGGTCTCATCGAGCTGGGTGCCGTGCGCCAGCCGTTTGTCGCCGATGTACAGGTGGTCGTCGTCGACGCGGAGTTTGGCGCCGTCCTTGACCCGTTTGAACACCTCGGGACCGGTGTTGTCGAGCAGCACGATCCCGGACGCCACCAACACCTCGGGTCCGAGGTTCGGGTAACGCCCGCTGATGGATTCGGAGGCGTTGACCACCGCCACGACTCCGGCCGCGACGAGGCGGTCGGCGGTGGCGCGGTCGAGGTCGACCTCGTCAAGGATGGCGATATCGCCGGGGCCGACGCGGCTGAGCAGCCGCCGGGTGTTCGTGTCGATCCTGGCGATTCCGGTCACACCAGGAAGAGCATCTGTGGGTCGCGTGAGCAGAGCAGGCATCTTCATGTGGGCAATGATTGCCCCGCACGGCGTGTCGATTGCCCCGCACGGCGTGTCATCCGGGGAGGCGCGCCGTAACTTCTACAACTTTTGTCACATCAACAACATCTGTTGCGCTGTGGCCGATATGTCGTGGGTGCTATCCGGCGCGTTCCTGCCCGCCCTCGCCGTCGGCTGCCCGCTCGGCCTCAGCCGTCGCGAGCAGTTCCTCGGCGTGCGCCCGGCCCGTGTCCGAGTCGCCGAGTCCGGCGAGCATCCGCGCCAGTTCCGCCACGCGTTCGGCGCGGTCGAGGGTGCGCACGGTGCTGGTGACCTTGCCGGGCCTGCCGGTCTTTCCCGTCCCGGCCGACCGGACCTGCTTGCCGATGACCAGGTGGTTGTCGGCGAACGCGGCCACCTGCGGCAGGTGGGTCACCACGATCACCTGGTGCGCCCGCGCCAAGCGCGACAGTCTACGGCCGATCTCGACAGCCGCGGCACCGCCGACCCCGGCGTCGACCTCATCGAACACCATGATGGATCCGCTCGTCGGCTCGGCCAGCACCACCTCCAGGGCCAGCATCACCCGCGACAGCTCACCGCCCGACGCCGACCTGGCGATCGGCAGGGGCTGCGCGTCGCGGTGCGCCACCAGAGAGAACTCGACCCGGTCGGTGCCGTAGGGGCCGGCGTGGAGCAGTTCACCCCCGCAGTCGACGGCGAGCCGGTCGTCGGCGGATGCCTTGTCGGCGGTCACGGCCACGACGATGGCCGATTCCCCCATCGCGAGTCCGGCGAGTTCCCGGGATACCTTCTTGCCCATCGAATCCGCCGCCTTGACCCGGATCCCGGTGAGCTTGGTGGCGCTCTGGGCCACCTTGTCGGCGGCCGCGGCAAGCGCGGCCTCGAGTTCTTCGATCGAGCCGGCCGGGTCCTCGATCTCGGCGAGCCGGGCCTGCGCCTGGTCCCGCCACTCGATCACGCCGTCGATGTCGGGCGCGTACTTGCGGACCAGTGACTTCAGCTCGGCCTGCCTGGTGAGCAGTTGGTCGAGTGAATCGGCGTCAGTAGGCAGATCCGACAGGAAAGCGGTCAGCTCGGCTCCCACGTCGGTGACCACGGTCAGCGCCTCAGCCACCCGTGGCAGCAGACCGCGCAGCGTCTCGTCGGTCGAGGACGCCAGCAACGACCGCACCTGGCCGAGGCCGTCGATCACCGACTGTCCCTCGTCGGCGACGATGCCGTGCGCGGTCGCGGCGGTGGTGCGGATCATCTCCAGATCTGTCAGGCGCCGGATCGTGGCCGTGAGGTCGGAATCCTCACCCGGCGACGGATTCACGGCGTCGATCTCGCCGATGCCGAACCGGAGCCGGTCGGCTTCCTGTGCGAGTTCGCGCATGTTGCTGCGCCGCTGGTCGAGTTCGTCGAGTATCCGGGTCCAGCTCTCGCGTGCCGACCGGTAGCCGGCGAGCGCCTTGGTAGCCGGCGCACCGGCGAAGGTGTCGAGCGCACTGCGCTGATGTTCGGGTTTGAGCAGCCGCAGCTGGTCGTTCTGCCCGTGAATGGTGAGCAGGCTGGTGGTGATCTGGCCGAGCACCCCGACCGGCACGGAACGGCCGCCGACGTGCGCCCGCGATCGGCCGTCGGTGGTGACGGTGCGCACCGCGATCACCGAATCGTCGTCGTCGATCTCCCCACCGGCCGACGACACCAACTCGACCACGTCCCCGGCCGCCTCGGGCAGTCGGAATCGACCTTCGATGATCGCCTTGGCGCTGCCGGTCCGCACCCGGCCGGCGTCGGCCCGGGCCCCCGACAGCAGGTGCAGGCTCGTGACGATCATCGTCTTGCCCGCGCCGGTCTCGCCGGTGAGCACGGTGAATCCCGGATGCAACCGGGCCGACGCGCGCTCGATCACGCCGAGGCCTTCGATGGTCAGCTCTTCGAGCATGCCTATCCTCGTCCCCCTCGCCAGCCGGTGACCGGCAGTTTGAACTTTGTGACCAGACGGTCCGCGAACGGCTCGGAATCGATGCGCACCCACTTCAGCGATCTGGCGCTGCGCACGATCTCGATCCGTGCCCCGGGCGGAACCTGCATCTGCCTGCGGCCGTCGCAGAGGACGATGGCGGACCGGCCGCCGCTGTCGATCTCCAGCGCGATCCGCGATCGCGGGCTGGTGACCATCGGCCGGGCGAACAGGGCATGCGCGTTGTTCGGCACCACCAGGATCGCCTCCAGATCGGGCCACATCACCGGACCACCGGCGGAGAACGCGTACGCGGTGGATCCGGTAGGTGTCGCAACCAGCACACCGTCGGCCCCGAACGCGGATACCGGGCGGCCGTCGACCTCGGTGACCAATTCCAGGACGCCGTGATTGGTCCGGTTCTGCAGCGCGACCTCGTTGAGCGCCCAGCTCTGCCCCAGGATCTGCTCCGGATGTGCGGGATCGGTGAGGGTGACATCGAGCGTCATCCGGTCCTCGACGCGGTAGTCGCGATTGACCAGTTGGGTCATCACCTCGTCGATGCGGTTGGCCTCGGCTTCGGCGAGAAAACCGATCCTGCCGAGGTTGATCCCGAGGACGGGGACGTCGGCGCCGTAGGCCAGCTCGGCGGCCCGCAGGAAGGTGCCGTCGCCGCCGAGGACGATCACGACCTCGCATCCGGCTGCCGCACCCGCATCGCCGCTGGTCACCTCGACCTCCGCCCCGGCCTCGCGCAGATCCGCGGGATCGACCGGGTAGCTTTCGGGCAGTTCCGGTCCGAGTTCGACGACGCCCGTCGGAAAGTCGACACCGGGCACGAAACTGCGGGTGTCGTGGTCGATCACCCGCAGCGTCACCCCACCGGCGGCGCAGTGGCGGGCGATCGCGGCCGTGGTTTCGGTGACGATCGCGCGTCCCGTGTGTGCGACCACCAGGAATTCCCGATGGTTACCACCGCGCCTGTCACCGTCCACTGCTGTCCTTCCGTTCACCGCTCCGTGCGGTTGCTCGCGGCCTGTCCGGCCGTCGAAGATCGGCCCACGCCCGGCGTGGTCCGCGGCCTCGCGCGGGTCTCGATCAGCGAGGACCGGCTTCGACCGCGGCCGTGATCATGGCCATGATCTCAGGCTCGACGGGCAGCGCGCTCACCGGAGCGCTCCGGTCATCGACCTTATCTGTCGCCGACGACATGTACGTGGAGCGGGTTGACTCCGAATCGGCCGGCTCAGATGGGCGGGTCTCCGGTTTGTGCAGCCAGATGAAGTACTCGACATTCCCCGCGGGTCCGGGCAACGGGCTGGCAACGACGCCCCTGGTCTCGAGTCCGAGCGCCGCGGCGTCACCGGCAACCTCCGCGACCGCCTCGATCCGCAGGGCGGGATCGCGCACCACACCACCGGCACCGACCCGGTCCTTCCCCACCTGGAACTGCGGTTTGACCATCGGCAACAGGTCACCGCCCGGTTCGACGCAGTCGGCGAGGGCCGCGAGCACCAGCGACAGGGAGATGAACGACAGGTCGGCCACCACCAGGTCGACGCGGCCACCGATCTGGTCGGGCGACAGACTGCGCACGTTGGTTCTGTCGTGCACGTCCACCCGCTCGTCGTTCTGCAGCCGCCAGATGAGCTGGCCGTAGCCGACGTCCACGGCCACCACCTGACGGGCGTCACGCCGCAACAGCACATCGGTGAAGCCGCCCGTCGAGGCCCCGGCATCGAGACAGCGCCGGCCGGCTACGGTCAGCCCCGAGTCCGCGAACGCGTCGAGGGCCCCGACCAGTTTGTGCGCTCCGCGGGAGGCCCAATCGTCGGACGGCGCGTCGACGACGACGATCGGGGTGTCCCGGGCGACATTGGTGG
Organism: Gordonia amarae NBRC 15530; assembly: GCF_000241345.1. Lineage (GTDB taxonomy): Bacteria > Actinomycetota > Actinomycetes > Mycobacteriales > Mycobacteriaceae > Gordonia > Gordonia amarae. The sequence goes on along the minus strand of NZ_BAED01000014.1, from coordinate 2,560 downwards.
CGGGTTTGGCCGCGACCACCCCGTTGACCTTGACCGTGCCGGCCTCGATGAACTCACGCGCCTGCTCGCGCGAGCGGGCCAGGCCGCGGCGCACGAGTTCGGCGTCCAGTCGGGCACGCGCGGCCATTCAGCTCCACCTCATGGGCGTTCGACGCCTTCGAGCGCCTCAGTCAGTTCGTCGTGGGCGCGTTCGAGCAGCGCGCTCTGCTTTGCGAGCCCGACAAGGTCGAACCCGTCGCTCCCGGCCTGTTGCAGCTCGTCAACCTGTGCCAACAGGTGACGCACCGTGCCCACGACGGCGTGCTCGGTGGAATCTGCGGCAAAGGAGTCAGGGAGTTCGGTCATCGTGAGTTCACGTTAGCCCACACCGGCCAGCCCGAGCTGAGCGAGCAACGCGCCCACCGTGTCGTCGGCGCCGGTGACGGTGAGCACCCCGTGGTCGATGGTTTCGCTCGACGCCCACACCGCGGCCGCCAGCGCCGGCAACAGGCTCTCCGCGGGGGCGCCCGTGGTCGCGACGGAAACCGCATCACCGTCGATCTCGATCTGCCAACCGTCGTGCGGGGCGATCCGGACCAGGTCGGCCGACAAATACAGCCCACGCAGGTCGGCAACCACGTACGTAGGACGCTGTTCGGGCGGTGCCGCCAGGAGATCCCGGGCGGTGCTGACGCCGGTGAGCACGAGCACGCTGTCGAGTCCGACAGTGTGCGCCCCTTCGATGTCGGTGTCGAGACGGTCACCCACCACGAGCGGCTTGTTCACGCCGCTACGGCGGATCGCGTCGACCATCAGCGGCGCGGCGGGTTTGCCCGCGACCAGCGGAGTCTGCCCGGTCGCATTGGCGACCGCGGCGACCAGCGAGCCGTTGCCCACCAGCAGCCCGCGTTCCGACGGCAAGGTGGCATCGATGTTGGTGGCCACCCACAGTGCCCCGGCCCGGATCGCGAGGGCCGCCTCCGACAGCTCCGCCCAACCGATGTGTGCTGAATACCCTTGGATGACCGCGTCGGGCTTGTCGTCGGCGCTACGGGCGACACCGATCCCCACCTCGCGGACCTCCTGCGCAAGGCCCTCCGACCCCACGACAAGGGCGCGAGATCCCGGTTCCAGGTGTTCGGCGAGCAGCTGCGCACCACTCTGCGCACTCGTCACGACCTGCTCGGGTCCCGCCTCGAAGCCGAGTTCGTTGAGGTGATCGGCCACGTCGGTGGGCCGGCGACTGGCGTTGTTGGTCACGAAGAACTGCGGGATCTCGGCTCGGTCGAGAGTTTCGCGAGCACCGATGATCGGCGCGTGACCGCCGAAGACGGTGCCGTCGAGGTCGAGCAGCAACGCCTCGTACGACGCCATGATCGTGCCGGCCTCGGGTTCACGTACCTTCGGGACCTCCGTACCATCGCGCTCCGGGATCTCGTCGACGGTGGGCGCTTCCGGTTCAGGCGCGGGCTCCACCTGTGGTTCGGTCGCGGTTTCCAGTTCCTCAGGGGCCGCAACTGCCACCGGCTCGTCGGCAACCACGTCGTCGGCCGGCTCCCTGACCTTTTCCTCCTCGGCCACAACAGCATCAACAGCGGACACAGACGTGACAGTTGGTTCAGACGCGGCGGCGGGTTCGGGTGTCGCAATAGGCTCAGACGTGGCCGGGTTCTCCTCCTCCGCGCCCGATCCGGGGGCGACGGTCTCGTCGAAATCCGGGTCGGTGAGTTCGACCAGCCGAAGCTCCGCGTCGGTCACGTCATCGACGTCCGCCGAGGATGCGTTCATGAACCATGTGATCGCGTCCGCGCGGCGCCCCGCGGCCAACAGCGCCGAAGCATAGGCATAGAACAGACGCGCAGGACCGGTACCTGTCTGCCCTACCGCCAGATTCTCCAGCTGCAGGGTGACGAGGGCCTTCTCCGGTTCGCCGAGGTCGATGCGGGCACCGGCCTCTACGATCCGCATCTCTGTGGCCTCTTCGCCGGTCAGCGCGCGCCCTTCGGCGCTGCGGGCGATCTCGATGGCCCGATCGGCACGACCGAGTCCCCGCTCGGAGTCCGCGATCAGCGGCAGCAGGGCCGAGCTACCGGTGATCCGCTTGGCGGTGCGCAACTCCGACACCGCTTCCTGCCATTCGCCCGCGTTGTAGGCGGCGATGCCGGCGGTCTCCCGGACGAGTCCGATCCGGCCACCGCGACGACGCGCGGCTCGGGCGTGCTCCAACGCCAGCGCCGGGTCCTCTTCGAGAAGCCGGGTCACCATCACGAGGTGGCGGGCGACGCTCTCCGCGTTGGCCTTGTCGAGCGAGAGCAGATCCCGCCGCACCGAGGCTTCGAGATCGCCGGCGCTCACATCATCGGGCAGGGCGGGGTCGTCAGACCTCTCGGTGGCTGCGGCGGAGCGTTTGGTGCCGTTGCGCGAGTTCCTGCCTCGGGAATTGCCGCCTCGATCGTCGCGACGGTGGGGCCTGCGGTCACTCATGGTTGCTAATCTATGCCTTCTCGACGTCCGGCCCCACATGAGGGCATGGAAATGCTTCGGGCCCCGTCACCGAGGGTGACGGGGCCCGAAGGGGTTT
>NZ_BAED01000015.1 GCF_000241345.1 Gordonia amarae NBRC 15530 | reverse complement strand
CCCCCGGGGCGGTTCAAACCGTGAGTAAGTCCGGCACGTTCCGTACTCTCGCCGCACCTTCCCCTACAAGCACACAGGGCTGGGGCACGAGCGCTTGAATATGCGGAAGCCGATCAAGACGACGAAGAAGATCGTGCTCCAGACCAGACTCGAGCTCAAGATGATCACCCATCGTCACCGAGTAGGCGGTTACAGGGATGTGCTTTTGCCTTGCCGAGGAGCGTGGCCGTCGTACAGGAAAGATGAGTCCAAGGTCTGGTGGACCATCCTTCTGCCAACTCCAGACACGAATCCTCTCGGATCCGGCGAGCCGAAACTTCCAGGTCGCCTCAGGATCGCTGTCCTCAGTCATATGGCTACCACCACTCCATGCGGAATTAGCAGCAAATCTAGCAGGAATCCGTCCCTGAAGACACGAGAACAGAACAATACGTAGTGGTCAGCCCAGTTTTTCCCCGGTCGGGAGCTTGTTAAACAAGCAGGGCACTCTTGCTAATCTTCGCTGCATCTCGACAGCAGCAGCAGCTAGCCGCGGGCCATGTCGACGAAGCGGCTCAGGTGGAGTTGGTGGGCGACGGTGATGGTGGCGGTGGGGCCGTTGCGGTGTTTGCCGACGATGATGTCGGCTTCGCCTGCGCGGGGGTCGTCGCGTTCGATGGAGTCGGGGCGGTGGAGCAGGATGACCATGTCGGCGTCCTGCTCCAGGGAGTTGTGGACGGCTACGCCGTTAGCGATGAAGTTGTGTGTGCCGGGGACGGTGCCGTCGTAAACATCTTGTACACCAAGGGATTCGAGCGACACGATCTCATCCCAGTGGACGTTGTTGCTGATGTCGAGGTCGATGTCGATGCCGTCTAGGAGGTGCGCGGCCTGGGCGAGGACCGAGCGTGCGCGCTGCGCACGGGACTCGGCAGCGGCGTCGAGGCCGGCCGGGATGAGTTCGGGTGCTTCCAGGAGCGCATGAAGCTCGCGGGAGACGGTGCGGGCGTCGGCGCCTTCCACCTTCGCGGGTGAAGTGCCTGCCGGTCGCGGTGATCGGTCCTCGGTGTGAGGTACGCCGATACGCTCGCCGATCCCGATCTCGGCCAACGGAATCCAGCCGTCGACAGTCAGGAATGGATGGTTGCCGGTCGCCTCCACGGTGCGACCCGAAGCGGTGCGGACTCGCAGCACTTCCTTTCGGCCGCTGGGGAATACCTTGACCATCGGCCGGGTGACCAGACGCAGGCGTTCGTCCAACGACCAGACGAGCGGCTGCTCCCCCGTTTCCAGAAGCTCGCCGAGAGTGACCTCGGTTCCGGTGTCGGCGCGCCAGATACGTGCCGACGCCGGGAGACAACCCGATTCGCGCAGGTCAGAGACCTGGGGGCGTTTGTCGGTGCGCTGTTCGGGACCACGGTTGAGCTGGGAGATGGCGACGACCGGGACCTCGAGTTCCTTGGCGAGAAGCTTGAGGGAGCGGGAGAACTCGGAGACCTCCTGCTGGCGGGATTCGACCTTCTTGCCCGAGGTCATCAGCTGCATGTAGTCCACGACAACGAGTTTCAGGTCATGGCGCTGTTTGAGGCGGCGGGCCTTGGCGCGGATCTCCATCATCGTCAGGTTGGGTGAGTCGTCGATGAACAGCGGGGCCTCGGAGATCTCACCCATGCGGCGGGCCAGGCGGCTCCAGTCATCGTCGCTCATCGAACCCGAACGCATGTCGGCGAGTTTGATTTTCGCCTCCGCCGACAGCAGGCGCATCACGATCTCGATCTTCGACATCTCCAGCGAGAACATCGCCGACGTCAGGTGATGGCCGATCGACGCCGAACGCAGGAAATCCATTGCGAGCGTGGAGTTGTGGGTGGGGACCATCGCCTCACCGGCGAGATACATCGCGTCGTCGTTGTCGACCTGCACGCAGCGCACCGGCACGCTCGGCACCGGACGCACCGACACGACGCGCCGCACACCAGCCTTGCGGCGCAGCTCCTTGTGACGGATCGCCTTGTGGTGCAACGTGAACACATCATCGTCGGCGTCGACGCGGAGCCAGCCGGTGGCCGAACGCTTGTAGTTGTACCCCAGTCCCGCAACGAGGTCGGCGACCACCGCGGTCATGTGGCGGGTGGCGGCGGGCACGATGATCCAGCCGTCCTCGTCGACGGTGGCGCGGGCGTCGAGCAGACCGGCGAGGAGAGCGCGGCGCTGGGCGATCGAACCGCGCAGGTACTCCAGCGGGATCAGGCCACCGAGATCGGCCATCAGTGTCATCACGTCGACCGGGCCCTCTGCGTCGATACGCATGGCGATCTCGGGATCATCGAACGCCATACCGGCAAGGGCGGCAACTGTATACGGGCCGTACGCGACATGCTTGCGAGGCAGTTCGAGCGGTTTGGTGTTGCGGACGATGGCGCAACCGACGTGCCCACGCAGCGCCTCGGTGGTCATGGTGACGCGTTCACCGTCGACCTCGGCGACCCACTGGTGCTGTTCGTCGGCGACGAGCACCGCACCGTCGTTGAACTCGACCTCGAAGCAGGGCCGGTCGGTCATCACGTCGGTGGCGGCGACCACGCGGGTGGGGCGGCCGTCGGCGTCGAGCAGGTAATCCCCCACCGCGACCCGGCCCATCGTCGTCCAGCCATTGGGGGTGGGCAGCGGGGTGTCGAGAGCCAGCGCCTTACCCACACCCGGCCGGGCGGCGACGATGATCATCTGGCCCGGATGCAGGCCGTTGGTGAGCTTGTCGAGGTCGGCGAAACCGGTGGGCACGCCGAGTGACAATCCTCCGCGGGAGGCGATCGAGTCGATCTCGTCCATCGTCGGCTGGAGCAGCTCTTCGAGCGGCACATAGTCCTCGGCGGTGCGCCGCTCGGTGACCTCGTACACCTCGGCCTGCGCCCGGTCGACGACCTCGGCGACGTCCTGGCCGTCGGCGCCGGCGTAGCCGTACTGGACGATCCTGGTGCCGGCCTCGACGAGCCTGCGCAGGATCGCCTTCTCGGCGACGATCTCGGCGTAGTAACCGGCGTTGGCGGCGGTGGGGACCGTCGAGATCAGGGTATGCAGGTACGGGGCGCCGCCGATCTTGCGCAACTCGCCACGGCGCTCGAGCTCGGCCGACACGGTGACCGCGTCCGCGGGCTCGCCCTTGCCGTAGAGCTCCATGATGGCCTCGTACACGGACTGGTGGGCGGGGCGGTAGAAATCGCCCGAACGCACCCGCTCGATGACATCGGCGATGGCGTCCTTGGACAGCATCATGCCGCCGAGCACCGACTGTTCGGCAGTCAGATCCTGCGGGGGCTGCCTACCGAAGTCCTGCTCCGGTGGTCCCTCGTCGGACCCGGGTGCCGCCCCGCGATCATCGACAACTGCCACGTGTCAACCCCTCAGTACTGCCTGCCGAACTCGCATCCGACCTGTCCCGACCGTACCGGCATGCACCGGAAGGTTCGTGTCGCGACGTACCGCGCGGCTCTCCCGATCCTCCCCTGATCGATCGCACCCCGGTCCGCCGAAACACTGCGGGAGACATTAGGCCCTATGGCGCAGCGCTCTCAACCGGGCCTGTGGACAGAGTTGTTGACTGCTTGTGGAGTTTCTGTGTAGACGACCGGGATCGTTGTGCACACAATGGGGAAAGCCTGGGGAATTTGGCGGTGGATACCGCTGTAACAGCAGGTCAGAGCACTGGCAAGTTTCCACAACAGAAAATTCTCGATCGTGCGGCGTGTCGGGATAGTCACGTCGGGCGTGTCATCCACCGGTCTGGACAACCACACGAGAGCGACCGGCAGGTGAACATACGACGGAGACCATGCACAGGTGCCCGGACGGCTACGACGAACCGTTGATCCGGCCCAGCAGCACCGCACGGGCCGCCGGCCAGTCGTCGTCGGTCATCGCGTACTGGGCAGTCGTCCGCCAGCCCGTCGTGGCCCCCGTCGCTGCGCTCGCCCCTGCCCCGGTTCCGTGTCTTCTGTGCTTGCGCAGCAGCCCCTCGAACGTCGCACCGAGTTTGGCGATCGCCGCCCGCGACTGCGCGTTCGACTCGTGGGTGTGCCACACCACGCGCACCGCACCGCACTCCTCGAACGCGTGCCTGAGAAGGAGATATTTGGCGGTCGGGTTGACCGTCGTACCCTGCGCGTCGGTGGCGTAGTAGGTGTAGCCGATCGACGTCGACAGGTTGGCCTGGTCGATCTCGTAGAAACTGGTGGTGCCGAGGAGCCGGCCGGTGGCGTTGTCGACGACCGCATACGCGACCCGGCGTTCCGGATCGGCGAGCGCCTTCTCGATCCACTGCCGGGCCGATTCGACGTCGGCGGGGACGCCGCTGGTCCAGCGGTAGGGCTCCGGGTCGTCGACGACATCGGCGAGTTGCCGGGTGTCATCCAATCGCAGTGGGCGCAAGGTTATTTGCCCCGCTGTCAGATCCACGACACCCAACCAACTGCTCATCGACGTCCTTCCGGCCCACCGCCCACTTCGTTCTCTGTTGGTTACACGACCTTACAGGTCTGATAAGCGATACCCTGCGTGAGGTTCTTCTTCAGAACAGCGATACCGGCCGCTTGCAGTGCGGGAGAGATATCGTTGCACCGGAACTTCTTTCCCGATCCGGACACCCACCCGGATTTGGCACTGACCTTCCACGATTTCGAAGTACCACCGCATCCGACGTGGACCTGGTAATTACCGCCCTTGTTGAGGGTGTAACTGAAATTCGCCTTCGAATGGCCCCCGAGCACGATCGGGACACTCCACTTCGCCCAACCTGATGTGCTCGACGCCCCTTGCACCCAGACACCGGTCACGGTGCTGTTGATACAGCCGACCTCTCCCGTGATGGACTCGGCCGCTGCAGCCTCACCGGCCCCGATCACCATTCCACCGGCCAGGGCGATCGTCGATACAGCAACCGCACCATATGCACGCCAATGGGATGTCCGCAATTTCCGATATTCAGTCATGCGTGCGAATCTATCAACGCCGCATACATTTCGGGATCGCCCCTTTGGGCGACAACGAATCGGGCCGGTCAGCCCGGAACTCCCGACCGGCCCTGCGACAGCACGCCGACGGAGCTGTCAGCAGATTTCGGAGTGAGCATTGAGCGTAGGGGTTCGCGGGGCGGGGATTTGACGAAAGCAAAGATCAGGTACGAGAGCACCACCGCGTGCACCCACACACCGAAGTTGACGCCGCCGACCACCCACCACTTCATATCCGAACCCGACGTGTAGATGCCGAACAGCCGGAAGATGGTGGTATCCAAGACGAAGTCGGCGACCAGATACGCGACGATGACAGGCCACCGGATCTGCAATAGCACGAAGAATGGCAGGATCCACAGCGTGTACTGCGGTGAATGCACCTTGTGGAACAGCATGAAACCGGCCAGCATCGACGCCGCGACACCGATCCAGGGGAAGGTTCCGAGGCGCTCGTAATAGCGGCGGCCCAGGTGGATCGAGAGGGCGAACGCGGCCAGGATCAGCAGCGGTGACAGGACGCCGACCAGGCTGTTGTAGGTGCTGTTCTGGCCGTCCGTGAAATGCCGCAGACCCCAGTACCAGATCGAGTTGGTGTCGACGTCGGCCTTGCGTTGGCCCTGAAACGACAGGGCGGCCTTCCAGCCGTCGAAGCCCAGGATCATGAACGGAAGTTGGACGACGATCACCGTGATGCCCGCGGCGGCGGCGACCCAGGCGGCACCGAACCAGTCCAGCGGATCGGTGTTCGGGGTGGCCTGGTTCGATGTCGTCTCACCGGGTTTCGAGGCTCGTCGCTTGCGCTCCTCGCACCTCAACCGGCGAGGGGTGACACCCTCGCCCGAAGACGCCGCGCGAGGGGTGACACCCTCAACCGAAGAAGCCGCGCGAGGTTCGGCACCCTCGCCGGTGGAAGCGGCACGGGGTGGGACACCGTCGACAGTGGGAGTGTCGCGGAGGTGGGCGTCGTCGGCTTCGGCCTCGCCACGGGTGAGGACGTAGAGGGCGAGCGGGAGGACGAACAGGCCGGGGTAGATCTTGAGGCAGAAGCCGAGGGCCAACAGGATCGAGGCGAGGATTGCGCTGGTGCGCAACGACAATCGTCGTCGCCCGGTTTTCGGGCTGACGCCGGCGCCCCAGGCCATCACGGCGACTGCCGCGACAGCCGTTGCGGTGACCGGCAATTCCCAGTTGTGGAACGAGTACAGCACCAAAGGCGGTGTGGCGGCCCAGAACAGGACCCACCAGCGGACCAGGAGGGCCAGGAGCACGGTGATGGCGAAACTGAACGGGATCAGCAGCCACACCGAATGCTGGAAGAATTCGGTGTCGGTGTGGGCGCCGATCGCGCCGAGCCACATCATCATCCCCGACAGCACCGGATACTCGACGACACCGCCGAACAGCTTGCCGTCGGCGTTGATGCCGCCGTGGATGTACGGGAAGATGTGCTCATCGATCCCGCGTCCCTTCCACAGGAACATCAGGTCCGAGTAGCACGGGATGACGGCGTCGGGGTCGCCGACCGGCCAGTGCGAACTGCGGCCGCCCTCCAGGAACGGCGGACCGCCGCATTTGATCTTGACCAGGTACGACCAATACATCAGCAGCGAGGTCAGCAGCAGCGACACCACCACGATGACGGCGGTGTCGCCGCGACGCGACAACGAAGTGCGCCCGACTCGCAGAACAGGTTGGAAGCTCACGTCGAGCATGCGCTACAGGGTAAGTGGTGGCCCGCCGGCGCGGGCAGTCCGCCCACGCTGTGGTGGCGGCGACGCGCCGTGGCGCGGGGCGTCGACACGGCCCGGACCTGCGGGTATGTCCGAGAGCGACGCGCCACCCGCGCTCCGGAATCAGCTCCGAATCCCCCGTACCGGGCTAGGGTGTCGGATATGGCTCAACCCTTGGTCCTGAGCAGTTCCCGCGCGGTACCCGTCGACATCGTGACCGCGTTTCAGCACACACTGCCCGCACCGCAGCCGTCGATCTTCCGCCGCTGGTACGGGCCCATCGCCCCGGTGAAATCCACCTCCAACACGGAACCCTGGGGACATATCGGGCAGACCCGGACCATCACCCAGGTGGGCGGCGGCACAATGCGCGAGGAACTCGTCGACGTCGACGCGCCGTACTCCTTCTCGTATCAGCTCACCGACATCACCGGGCCGCTGTCGGCGCTGATCTCCCACATCGGCGGGCGGTGGTCGTTCAAGAGCGTCGGCACCGGTACCGAGATCACCTGGCAGTGGCGGCTCCATCCCCGCTCCAAGGCGGCGGCGTACGCGTTCCCGATGGTCGCCCGGTTCTGGCACGGCTATGCGCGACAGGCACTCGAGGAACTGTCGGCGGTGTTGCTGGCCGACCCGGGATACGGGGAACCGGTCCCCCACGACGACTAGCTCTGTCGCAGGTCAGGGATCGCATGATTTCGCCGGTCAGGGGGCGAACGTGTATCTTGGAGCGGTTGCCGACGCAGGCGACCCTCCTGCCACGGACAGTCCGTGGCCGACCTAGCCCATAGGAGGTGATGTGGTCATATGCGTCACTACGAATTGATGGTCATCCTCGATCCCAGTCTGGACGAGCGCACCGTCGCCCCTTCACTCGATACCTTCCTCAACGTTGTTCGCAACGACGGCGGAAAGGTTGACAACGTCGACATCTGGGGCAAGCGCCGTCTTGCCTACGAGATCGCCAAGCACAGCGAGGGCATCTACGCCGTCATCGATCTCAACGCCGAACCCGCCACCGTCAACGAGCTCGATCGTCAGCTCAAGCTGAACGACTCGGTGCTGCGGACCAAGGTTCTGCGCAAGTAATCCGGCTCGGGCGGTTGTGGACAACCGCCCGATAAAACCCGGATTGTCGTCACCCGGCTCTAGGGTGGAGAGCAACTTCACACAGAACCAGGTGCGGCTCGACCTTCGAGTGCACACTCACGACACGAGGGGACTCCCATGGCAGGCGACACGGTCATCACCGTCATCGGCAACCTGACCGCCGACCCGGAACTGCGGTTCACACCGTCCGGCGCGGCAGTTGCCAACTTCACGGTGGCATCCACACCGCGCACCTTCGACCGTCAGACGAACGAGTGGAAGGACGGCGAAGCGCTGTTCCTCCGCTGCAACATCTGGCGCGAGGCGGCGGAGAACGTCACCGAAAGCCTGGTCAAGGGCACCCGAGTCATCGTGCAGGGACGGCTCAAGCAGCGCTCCTACGAAACCCGCGAGGGTGAGAAGCGCACAGTCGTCGAACTCGAGGTCGATGAGATCGGTCCCTCGTTGCGGTACGCCACCGCGAAGGTCAACAGGGCCTCGCGCGGCAGCGGCGGCGGCGGTGGTTTCGGATCCCCGTCCGGCGGAAGCCGCGGCGGATCCAGCCAGCCGGTGGCCGACGATCCGTGGGGCTCGGCCCCTGCGAGCGGATCGTCGTTCGGCGGCGGGGACGACGAACCCCCCTTCTGATATTCGGCGGGCGCCGGCGCACTGCCCGGCTCACCCGCAATGCATAACTGGAGCATCCATTGGCTAAGCAAAAAGGCCGGAAGGTCCGCGTCGAAAAGGTCACCAAGACCAAGGCGTGCACCTTCTGCAAGGACAAGAAGACTGCCATCGACTACAAGGACACCGCGCTGCTGCGTCGTTTCCTGTCCGACCGCGGCAAGATCCGTTCGCGGCGGGTGACCGGCAACTGCGTGCAGCACCAGCGCGACGTCGCCGTGGCAGTGAAGAACTCGCGTGAGGTGGCCCTGCTGCCCTTCACCTCGACCAGCCGATAAGCGGGAGGACTGACATGAAACTCATCCTCACCGCCGCCGTGGAGAACCTCGGCGAAGCAGGCGACACCGTTGAGGTCAAGGACGGCTACGGCCGCAACTACCTGCTGCCCCGCGGCCTGGCCATCAAGGCCACCCGTGGCGCCCAGAAGCAGGTCGACGACATCCGTCGCGTCCAGTCCGCCCGCGAGGTCCGCGGCGTGGAGCACGCCAACGAGATCAAGCAGGCCCTCGAAGGCCTCGAGAACGTCTCGCTGACCGTGAAGACCCACGACTCGGGCAAGCTGTTCGGCTCGGTCACCGCGGCCGACGTCGCCGGCGCCATCAAGTCGGCCGGCGGCCCCGCCGTCGACAAGCGCAACCTGGAGCTTCCGAAGGCCCACATCAAGGCCACCGGAAACTACCCGATCGCCGTCAAGCTGCACCCGACCGTCACCGCGAAGGTTCAGCTCACCGTCGTCGCTGCCTGAGACAGGCGGTATCTGACACACAACTCCGCCGGTCGCCCTTTCCGAGGGTGACCGGCGGAGTTGTTTTGTCCCTCAGTTCGGGGGAAGCGGGATCGGTGCCTTCTCGTTACGGTCGTTCTTGGCGATGCACAGTGGGTTGCCCTGGCGCACCCACGCCGTGCCGGTGACCGGCATCGTCCCGTCCACAAAGCCGGTGGTCTTGACCTGCATCGAATAGGTCACGGGGACAAGGCCTTCCACGATTCCCGCGGTGTTCGCCTCGAAGGTCGGTGTGCCCACCACCTCCGCGGTGATCCCGCCGTTGGGGATCGCGGTGATCCCGATCTCGGCGAACGACTTGCTGGGCGAATCGGAGCAGTGGGTGGCCACGGCCGTGCGGTACGGCCCCATGTTCTCGGGGGTGTACGTCCACAGGTTGTGCAGGAACTTCGAGACGAACGCCGCGTAGTCGACCTCGTCCGACCCACCCTGATCCGACGACCCCGATGACGAGCCTGTGGTGGAACCGGCGGCGACAGTGGTGCCCGGTCCCTCGTCGTCATCGCCGACGAAGAACACGACCACCGCGACCGCCACCATGACCGCCGCCACCGCCACGGCGCCGATCGTCAGCCACAGCATCGTCCGGTTCTTGCCGTCCGGGGCGTTCGGTGGCCCGCCCGGTCCCCCGAACTGCTGCCCGCCCGGGTTCGGGTATTGCGGATGCGGTTGACCCCACTGTTGAGGCTGCGGCGGAAGCTGCCCACCCCCGAACTGGTGGTTTCCCGGATTGCTCTGGGATCCAGGATTGCCAGGTGGCCACGAGCCATCGGTCACGATGTTCTCCACTCTTCACCGGGACCGGGCGCGGCAGCTACGTCGAGGCCGCCCCCGAGCGACTTGGGATTGTCACCTACTCAAGCACACTCGGAAGTTCGTTTTGCGTACTTCCGCTGCCTCAGAACGTCTGCGTCGGGCCGGACCCGGACTCGTCCTCGACGACCTCGATCACGCACCTGTCGGCGCCGGGCCGCACATAGACCGTGCCGGTGAGCGTTCCCGACTTCGAGTTGGTGGTCACGTTCACCGAGTACTCGACGGGGATCCGATCGCTGGTCGCCTCCGCGGACTTGACCTCCACCGACGGTGTGCCGACGGTCTGCGACGACACCCGCCCCTGCTCGAGAGCCGTGATCCCCTTCTCGGCGTTGGCCTTGTCGGGCGAATCGTCGCAGTAGGAGTCGACCGCCTGCTGGTATCGGGTCATGTTGCCAGGCGAGAACGTGGTGCTGTTGACCACGAACTCCTGGACGAACGCCTCTTGGTAGCTGGCGTCATCCTTCTGGGCCGCACTGTCCTGGGCCGCACTGTCCTGGGCTGTGCTGTTCTGGGCCGTGCTGTCCTGGGCTGTGCCGTCCTGGGCTGCGGTCCGCTGCGGCGGTGACGAATCGTCGTCACCGCCGACGAAGACGAGCACAAGCGTCACGGCCATCACGATCAGACCCGCGCCGATGCCCAAGGCCACCCAGAGCCCGCCGCGACCGCGCTTCGGGGGTGGTCCGGGAGGATACTGCCCGGGGCCGGAGCCGTAGGGCACCTGCTGAGCCGGGCCGAAGGGCTGCGCCGCACCGTACGGCCGGGGCGCACCCGGGTAAGGCTGCTGCCCGGGTCCGGGTTGCTGGGGTGGTCCGTAGGCGCCCGGCGATCGATACTGCCCGGGTGCACCGCTCTGCTGGGGGCCACCCACGTAGGGCCCATATCCGGGCCTGGGCCGACCGGGCGGTCCGCCGCCGTATGGTCCCGGTCCGGAGAAGCCAGTCATAGAGACCACCCTAACCCCGCCGAACCGGCGAGACGGGCCGTGACTACTCCGGTTGAATGGTTCCTGTCGACCGCGACGACGCACCGCCAGACAGTTCCTCAACCGACAGTTCGTCAACCGACAGCGCCTCAACCGACAACGCTGGGGCCGGAGACAACGACCACGGGTACACCACCGGAGCCTTACGCCGCTTGGTCCACCTGCCCAGCCGGTCCGGCGCACCGTCGAGAACTCCGCCCGCCGGATCGTCGTATCGCACCCGACCGTCGCTGTGCGAACCCGGCCCGCTCGCCACACGCCCGGCGCCGGTTCTCACCAGGTCCTCGGCCGGATGCCAGATCTGCCAGAGGACCACCACGCACAGCGCGACGACCATCAGCGCCCGGACCATCACCGTCGCGGTGAACCATTCGTCGGGAAGCCAGCGACGCTCAGCGTCGAGAAACAGCGACATCCGGGGAATCCAGACGAGAGCGTCGATGATCATCCACGCGAACAGCAACCGGGTGTGCGGGATCGCCAGCACCGCCAGCGGGACCAGCCACAGCGAGTATTGCGGACTCCACACCTTGTTGATCAGCAGGAAACCCGCGACCGCGAGGAAGAGGACCTGGGCGACGCGCGGTCGTAGCGGTGCCCGCAGGACGACGACGGCCAGCGCGATCGCCAGCGCGACCATCCCCAGCAACGACACCGCGTTGAGGAGGTCGATGTTCCACGTGAAACCAATCGAATCCGACAGGATGCGATAGACCGAATCGGGGTCGGCCCCCCGGTCGGAGTTGAAGCGGAAGAACTCCAGCCAGCCCGACGGGTAGAGGATCGCGATCGGCAGGTTCACGACGACCCACGTGGCCACCGCCGCCGCGGCGGTCCGGGAGAACTCCCGCACCGCACCCGCACGCCAGCACAGCAGCAGCAAGGCCACCAGCAGGAGCAGCGGATACAGTTTGGCGGCCGTCCCCAGACCGATAAAGACACCCGCGAGCCACGGCCGCCGCCGGGACCAGGACAGCAGCGCGAGCGCGAGGAAGCCGGTCGCGATGGCGTCGAAATTGGTGAACGCGTGCACCAGGACGAGCGGTGACAGCGCCGCGATCCACGCCGCCCAGATCCGGGCGCGGGCGGTGAGCGCGGTGGCCCAGATGGTGATCAGCCAGAACGCGAGCAGGCCCAGCGCGGCGATGTCGAAGTAGCCGACGGACACGTACGGCGCCGGGATCCCCCAGTTCTCGTGTGCGGCGTCCCACCACTGGGCGAGCTTGGCGGCGCCGTACATGTACAGCCCGGTGAGCACCGGATACTCCATGTACCGCTTGACCTGCTCCCCCTCACCGGGCTTGGCTGCGGGGTCGGCATTCTCGTGCCAGAACGTCTTGTACGGGAAGGTGTTGCCCCGGTTCAGCTTCTCGGCCCGGTAGAGGGCGAGGACGTCGGAGTAACAGAGGTTGGTGAACTGACGCTGGTTGTCGTTGGTGAGCCGCGTCTCGGTGCCGGCGGGTGTGGTCGTGGTCGTGGTCTGCAGGCACGCCGCTTTGCCGAACCAGCTCAGGGCGGTCACGCACAGCGCCAGGGCCAGGAGCACCCGCAGCGGGGTCACCCAGCGGCTGCGTCCGACCGCCGCGTGCCGTCCGAGCCCGCCGCCGATCGGCGTGGCTGCGCCGGCCGCCACGTCGTCGTTCCAGCTCGGCACCACCCTGTCGACGAGTGTCCTGTCGTCGACGGCGTAGCGCCGCGGCGACACATAGCCGCCGCCCGCGTCCACCTCGGCGAAACCCGCACCGACCGTGCCCGTTGAGTCGGAGCCCGATGTGTCCGTGCCTGATGTGTCCGTGCCTGATGTGTCCGGGCCTGCTGTGTGCGGACCACCGTCCACCGCCGGGGCGGTGGTGCCACCGTGATCGGCCGCGTCCGTCACCACGCGACTGTCCGTGCCATCACCATCGATCAGCCGAAGGGCGGATTGTTGGCTTCGCCACCGTCGTCGCCACCGGTGTTGTTGCCTCCGGTGCCAGAGTCGTCGCCACCCGTATTACCCGTGTTGTTGTCGGCGCCGGTGCCGGAATCATCCCCACCAGCGCCTCCCCCGTTTCCCGAATCACCGGCCCCGGGAACTGTCAGGGTCACGCCCGGTGCGAGGGTGATGCCGCCGTCCTCATCGATCGTCGGGATCTGCGGTCTGTTGCGGGTCGGCCCGCGTGGACTGGTCGTCCGCGGCGAGTTGTCGTTGCCGGTGTCGGCCGGCGGTGTGTACGTGGTCGGCGGCGGCTCGTACGGGACACCCGCCTGGCCACCGACCGCGTCGGGTTCGGGGAAGTCCTCTAGCGGCTCTCCGTCGAGAGCCGCGTCCATCGCGGCCTTCCAGATCTGGGCCGGCAGACCGCTGCCGTAGACATTGGCGCCGCCGTAATTCAGCAGCGCGGTGCCCTTGTCGGTGCCCACCCAGACCGCGGTCGAGAGCTGCGGCGTGTAGCCGACCATCCAGGCGTCCTTGTTGTTGCCGGTGTCGCCGAGTTGCGCGGTGCCGGTCTTGGCCGCGGACTTGCGCGCACCGAGGTTCGGATCGTAGAGCGAGTTGCCGTTGGAGTAGCCGGCGATCGGCTCCAGTGCGGCCGTCACGTTGTCGGCGACCTTGGCCGGGAACACCCGCTTGCCCTTGTCCTGCTTGTGCTCGTACAGCACCACACCGTCGGAGGTCTCGACCTTCTGCACGAAATACGGCTCGTGGTAGACACCGGACGCGGCGAGCGTGGCGTACGCCGAGGCCATGTCGATGACCCGCGACGGGTACTGGCCGAGGACCACACCGCCCTCGGGCTTGCCGTTCTTCTCCTGCAGGGTGTGCTCGATGGTGCCGAAGCTCTCGACGACGCCGGCCTTGTGAGCGGCGTCGGCCACGTCCTCGGCGCCGTTCTTGAGGTCCATCATCAGCCGGTAGTAGACGGTGTTGAGCGACATCTTCATGGCCGTGGCCAGGTTGCAGGTGCCGCAGCTCTCGCCATCGGAGTTGTTGACGGTGAGTCCGCCGGGCGCGTTATAGGGCGACGAGTCGTAGGTCTGCGACAACGGGATGCCCTGTTCGAGGGCGGCGACGAGCGCGAACACCTTGAACGACGATCCGGTCTGCAGTCCGGCCTGCGAGTAGTCCCAGCCCTGGCCGTCGTTGCCGCCGAAGTAGCCGCGCACCGCGCCGGTCTTGGGGTCGATGGAGACCGCGGCGTCGCGCAGGTTCTTGGGCTCACCCTCGAGCTTGCCGTTGGCGGCCTTGACCAAGGCGGTCTGCACCTGCGGGTCGATGGTGGTGGTGATCTTGAGGCCCTCGGTGCGGAGGTCGTCTTCGGTGACGACGCCGAGCCGTGTCAGCTCATCCATCACCTGCCGTTTGACCAGGCCGCTGGGGCCGGAGGTGGTGTCGCCGTTGTTCTTGGGCTGCGTCTTGGTCTTGGGGAATTTCTGCGCCGCACGGTCCGACGGCGACATCGCGCCGTTGCTGACCATGCCGTCGAGCACGTAGTTCCAGCGGATCTTCGCCGACTCCTCGTTGACGGCCGGGTCAAGGAGGGACGGTGACCGGATGATGCCGGCGATCAGCGCACCCTCCGACGGGGTCAGTTTCTGGACGGGCTTGCGGAAGTACGC
Source organism: Gordonia amarae NBRC 15530 (assembly GCF_000241345.1). GTDB lineage: Bacteria > Actinomycetota > Actinomycetes > Mycobacteriales > Mycobacteriaceae > Gordonia > Gordonia amarae. The sequence continues at coordinate 41,504 of NZ_BAED01000015.1, read as the reverse complement.
CTGCGAGGCGGCGGAGATGCCGTAGGCGCCGCGGCCGAAGTAGATGGTGTTCAGGTAGGCGGCCAGGATGTCGTCCTTGGACCACTCATTCGACATCTTGGTCGCGATCGCGATCTCTTTGAACTTGCGCTTGTACGAGACCTCGTCGCCGACGAGCGCATTCTTGACGTACTGCTGGGTGATGGTCGAGCCACCACCGGCCGAGTCGTTGTTGGTCAGCTTGCCCCGGACCGCACGGGTCAGACCGCGGATGGAGAAGCCCGAGTTGGTGCGGAACTCCCGGTCCTCGGCGGCGATCACGGCATCCTGCACCCAGACGGGGACGTCCGAGATCTTGACGTCGGTGCGGTTGCCCTCCTCGGGCACGATCCGCGCGATGGTCCGGCCCTTGCTGTTGACGATCGTCGACACCTGTGCCTGCTTGATGTCGCCCGGGGCCGGGACGTCGGTGCCGACGTACACGCCGAGGAACGCCACCACGCCGATGATCAGGGCGACGGGGATCATCGCGCCAACGAGCCCCACGCCCCACGCCAGGTATCGGTAACCCGCCCGACGGCTGTCGCCGCCACCGGAAGCCGATGGACGCAAGGGACCATTCGTGCTGCTCATGTCAACCTTCCCGACCGGCCGGCATCTGCGCCGTGACCATCTTTCACCGTAGCCGTCTATCGCCCGGCCACCACCGATCAGTTACCACTGTGACGCACTTGACCGGCACAGGGCAAAGCCCTGTGGACCCGGTCACGGCCGGGACCGCTATTTGACTATTTGGCGACCCGTCGCCTGCGGGTCGAACGCGGCGGCAAACCCGCAACGTACGACTGCACCAGATGGTTCCAGCTACAGGTACGGCAGACCTCGACGACGTGAACGGAGAACTCCTCGGCGGAGGTGGCCAGGCGGGTGATCTCCTCGGAGCTGCGGGCCGAGCCGGACACCTGGCCGAGCTTATCGCCGAACACCCAGGACACCAGCGTGACCTGCTCTTTCCGGCAGATCGGGCACAGCGTCGGCGACGGGCGCCCGTGGAATTTCGCGGCACGCAGCAGATAGGGACTCGCGTCGCAGACGTCGGCGACGGCGCGCCGGCCCGAGTGGACCTCCGCGAGCCGGGCCTTGCGCTGCAGGGCGTAGTCGATGATCTGGCGTTGCACGTGTTTCAGCGTACGTGGTCGGCCGGTGCGACGCCCCTGTACGGGCCTGGTCGCCGGGTCCGCCCCGATGCCGTTGTCTCGGTCACATCGGCCCGGCGGGCGCCTAGTGCGACACAACCGATCGCACCGATGTGGACGCCGAACATATCGGTGCGATACATTAGCGATCACATCGGCGCGAGGTGTTGTGCCGAGCTGTTTGACCGACGTGTTCCGTCTACCTGTTCTGACTGACGAACGTGACGAGAGGGGTGAGGAAGTGCTCGAACTCGCCATTCTCGGGTTGCTCATCGAATCCCCGATGCATGGTTACGAGCTGCGCAAGCGGCTGACCGGCCTGCTCGGCGCCTTCCGCGCCTTCTCGTACGGATCGCTGTACCCCACGCTCAAACGGATGCAGGCCGACGGAATCATCGACGAGGCCACGGGCCCCCTCGGGCCCAAGGTCCGCCGCGCACGCCGCGTCTACCAGCTCACCGACGCAGGCCGCGAACGCTTCGCCGAACTCGTCGCCGATACGGGTCCGCAGAACTACACCGACGACGGTTTCGGCGTCCACCTGGCGTTTTTCAGCCGGACGCCGGCCGTGGCCCGGATGCGGATCCTTGAGGGCAGGCGACGTCAGGTCGAGGAACGCCGTGAAGGGCTCCGCGAGCTCATCGGACGTTCCAACCGATCCGGCGACCGCTATACCCGCCAGTTGCACGAACTGAGTCTCGAGTCGAGCGAACGCGAAGTGCGCTGGCTCAACGAGCTCATCGCGGCAGAGGCATCGGACATGAACAATGCCGACGCCCAGCACACCGCGACGCAAGACCGGAGGCCTGCCGACCTTCCCGAGGGACGCCCCCCAGGCGTCGACCCGGGACTGGTCACCGCGGACCTCCACGAAACGGACTCACAGGAGAGCCGTGTCCGGGGCATAAGCGCCCCACCCCAGAAGGAGCCGGTTCCGCAGCAGTCCGCTGTGGCGCCGCGAGAAGAAGGAGAACCCGACCGTGGGTGAGCCCAATAAGGTGCGCGTAGCCATTGTGGGCGTAGGAAACTGCGCTTCATCCTTGGTTCAGGGCGTGCAGTACTACAAGGATGCCGACGAGAACTCGACCGTTCCCGGTCTGATGCACGTCAAGTTCGGCCAGTACCACGTGCGCGACGTCGAGTTCGTCGCCGCGTTCGACGTCGACGCCAAGAAGGTCGGCTTCGACCTGTCCGACGCGATCTTCGCCAGCGAGAACAACACCATCAAGATCGCCGACGTGCCGCCGACCGGCGTCACCGTCTCGCGCGGCCACACCCTCGACGGCCTGGGCAAGTACTACCGCCAGACCATCACCGAGGCCGACGGCGAAGGTGTCGACGTGGTGCAGGCGCTCAAGGACGCGCAGGTCGACGTCCTGGTCAGCTACCTGCCGGTCGGCTCGGATCAGGCCGACAAGTTCTACGCACAGTGTTGCATCGACGCGAACGTCGCGTTCGTCAACGCGCTGCCCGTCTTCATCGCCTCCGACCCGGAGTGGGCGCAGAAGTTCATCGACGCCGGTGTGCCGATCGTCGGCGACGACATCAAGAGCCAGGTGGGCGCCACCATCACCCACCGCGTGATGGCGAAGCTGTTCGAGGACCGCGGCGTGGCCCTCGACCGCACGTACCAGCTGAACGTCGGCGGCAACATGGACTTCAAGAACATGCTCGAGCGTGAGCGTCTGGAGTCCAAGAAGGTCTCCAAGACCCAGGCCGTCACCTCCAACCTGACCGGTTCGCTCGCGGGCAAGGTGCACGACAAGAACGTGCACATCGGCCCGTCGGACCACGTCGAGTGGCTCGATGACCGCAAGTGGGCCTACGTCCGCCTCGAAGGCCGCGCCTTCGGTGACGCCCCGCTGAACCTGGAGTACAAGCTCGAGGTGTGGGACTCCCCCAACTCGGCCGGCATCATCATCGACGCCGTCCGCGCCGCCAAGATCGCCAAGGACCGCGGCCTCGGTGGCCCGATCCTCCCGGCCTCGGCCTACCTGATGAAGAGCCCGCCGGAGCAGATCGCCGACGACGTCGCGCGTGCGCAGCTCGAAGCGTTCATCATCGGCGCCGAGTAAGTCACTCGCCGAGTAGATCTCCGCTGACGACAGCCGCGTGAGTGCCCTTCGGGGCCTCGCGCGGCTGTTGTCGTCTGCGCATGTCGCCATCTGGCACGGACAGGGGCGTGCGGCAAGTTCACCATCCACAGGTGACGCCGGGTGCGGAAGTTGTCCACATTCTTCGTTCGGCGGATCATCAAGGCTCTGACGTGCGGTTACATGGTCCAGGTGGGAGGGAGAAACTACGATGACGGTCATGACCACGTTCAGCCTGCCGCACCGGCGCGCGTTGACCCGCGCCGATCTCGCGGTGGTGCCCGATGACGGTCACCGGTACGAGCTCATCGACGGGTCACTGATCGTGAGTCCCGCACCGCAGATCCGTCATCAGGACGCCGTGATGCGGCTCGGTGTGCTGCTGTTCGAGGCGTGTCCACCGGAGTTGAAGGTGCTGTCGGCACCGGTCGACGTGGTGCTGGCCGACGACTCCGTGATTCAGCCCGATCTGCTGGTGGCCCGCCGCGATCAATTCACCGACAACGACCTGCCCGGACCGCCGCTGCTGGCCATCGAGGTGCTGTCGCCGTCGACGCGGGGTATCGATCTGTTGCTCAAGAAGGACCGGTTGGAGCGGGCCGGTTGCCCGCACTACTGGGTTGTCGATCCGGAGGGCCCGACGATCAGCGCGTGGACGCTGCGGGACGGCCGTCTCGTCAACATCCAGACAGCGACCGAGGATGAATTGTTCTCTGTCACGGAACCTTTCATCGTCAGCTTCGCGCCGTCGTCGCTGTTCGACCGGTAGTTCAGCGAATCTCGGGGATGCACCAGCCGCCCTGTTGGCGGCCGACGAGGAAGGACCGCTGCCGGCCGTCGACGGTGCCGGTGACGCGAATGAGTTCTGAGCCCTCGCGGAAGAACGTGAAGCCCGACGCGTCGAAGCTGCCGACCTTGCCGAGGGTCTGCGCCACTGACGCGACCACCGGGTGGCCCATCTGGGTTTCCCAGTTGCGGTTGACCTGCGGCAGGCAGGTCAGCGGGTAGACGGCCTCGGTGTCGGCGGGGTTGACCGGGTTGCCCTGGGCACGCCGCAGGGCGCGTTGCACGATCCAGCCCGCCTGCGGGACCTTCTCCTCGAAGCCTTCGGCGACGTCGGCGACCGGGCACGGGTAGTCCGATTTCAGTTCGTTGTACGCAAAGCTGAGCTGCCCGGCACCGGATTTCCACGACATCCCGAACTGGGTTTGGCTGCCAGGGGTTTCCAGGATGTTCTTGATAGCGGTGACCTGCGAATACTCAGTGGCAACGACCTTCGGGCTGATGGTCCAGCATTTGCGTGTGAGGACATCGATGCGACCGGCGGCCACGTCGTCGGCCCACTTCTGGACGCGTTCGGCGCCGTTGGCCGGGCGGTCACCGACGTTCACGCGGATCGTCACCGGCGAGCCCGACGAGTCAGGCGAGTCAGGCGGGCCGGCTGCCGACGGCGGCAGGCTGTTCTCCCCGGTCAGGGTGCCCGCGGCGTCGTCGCCGATCGTGGCCTCGGCGGTCGGGGGTGCCGACGACGATGTGCCGCCGTCATCGCAGGCCACCACCGACAGCAGGGTGGCCACGACCAGGATCGTGCCGCTCGCGAACCGTTTCATAACCCTCCACACTCCGCCCGTCCGCACATCGTGACAAGGGAACGTCGTTCGGGGAACGTACCCTCCGGTTACGGTAGGAGGGTGGGCGACAAACGCTGGACAGCCACCGGACCTGCCGGGCTCACCGACTTCGCGTTCGTCGATGTCGACGTGCCGGCCCCGGGACCGGGTGAGGTCACCATCGAGGTGCGTGCGGCCGGGGTGAATCCGGCCGACCTCAAGCATGTTTCGCGGGCCACCGAGTTCCCGCTGCCCATTGGATACGAGGTGTCGGGCGTGCTCTCGGCGATCGGCCCGGGCACCGAGATCGCCTCCGGCGGTGGTGCGGTGGGCGACGAGGTGCTGGCCTTCCGCGTCAGCGGCGGCTACGCGACGGCGCTGACCGTGCCCGCCGAGAAGGTGTTCGCCAAACCCCCGGCGCTCGGATTCGCCGAAGCGGCAAACCTGCTGCTCGCCGGGGCGACCGCCGCCGACCTGCTCCGGGTCGCGCGGGTCACCAACGGCGACACGATCCTGCTGCACGCGGCGTCGGGAGCGGTGGGGGTGGCGGTGCTGCAGTTGGCGCGCAGGGTCGGTGCGACGGTCATCGGGACCGCCGGGCCCACCGGCCTCGCACGCGTCGAACGCTTCGGCGGCGTCGCGGTCCCCTACGGCGAAGGACTGCTCGGCCGCATCGAAGATGCTGCACCGCAAGGTATTTCCGTCGCCCTCGACGCCGCCGGCACCGACGAGGCAATCGACGCATCGCTGTCCCTGGTCTTCGACCGGTCCCGCATCGTCACCATCGCCGCGCAACACCGGGCCACGGCCGACGGGTTGGTCGCGATCGGCGGCAATCAGCCCGAGTCCCTGGCCTTCCGCGACGAGATCCGTGGCGAACTCGTCCAGCTTGCCGCACGCGGCGAACTGGCAGTGCCTGTCGCACAGACCTTTCCACTCAGCGACGCCGTCAACGCGCTGGCGCTGGTCGCTTCGGGCAGGGCCGGCGGCAAGGTCGCGCTGCTCACCTGAGTGCCGGGGCTCGGAGCTCTGGGTCAGCGGGCGATGCGCTCGTCGTCGAGCCAGCCGTCGGCGATCAGTTCCATGAGGAGCTGGGACTTGTTGTTCACCGGACGGCCCTCGTTTGTGTAGCGGCTGACCACGCGGCGGAAGTGCGAACGGACCGTGCTCTCGGAGATGAAGTGGTGTTTGGCGGTCTCGTACACGGTGGAGCCCAGCACATAGGTGCCCAGAACCTCGCGTTCGCGTGGCGTCAGATGCACCCGGTTCGGGTTGTGCCGTACGCGGGCGGCGAGACCCGTGTCGAGCAGAGCACGCAGTCTCGGCGCGGAGTCGGCGGTGTCAGGCAGGACGACCATGTCGGGGGCACCCGTGACACCGATTCCGACAAGCAACGCGGAAGGTGCCCACTTCCGGGCGCGTTCGGTCGCCGCCGGACTGCGCACGATCACCGCCTTGACCGTCGGCGCCGCGGGCGCGATTCCCGGGTCGTCGAGGTCGACGATCGCGCACCGCAACCGGAAACTCTCGATCAACGCGACCAGACCCGCGTCCGCGAGACCCTGGCCGGCGACCACCGCCACGTCGGTACCCACCGGCAGCGGGTGAACCGGAATCCCGAGTTCACCATTGATGTCCGCGGTCATCGTCACTCTCCTTCATCGCCGGCCTGACACGACCAGATTCATCGGATTGGGCGACGAATTCAGCCATCTATCCGACAGATTTCCGACGACTCGGCATGTAGAGTTCGCGAGCCCGCCGCAAATCCACCCGATCACGCACACTTCCCGGGGTGTCAGGCATGATTACGCATGTGCCAACGGACATGCGGATCCTCATCGCCTCACCCCTCGGGGACGTCATCGCGGCCCCCATGAACGCGGCATTCCCGGACGCGACCATCACCGTCGCCCGGGACGAGACCGAGTTCCGCAGCAGCATCGCCGCGCGGGTGCGGTTCGACGTGGTGACCGCAGACCTCGTGTTCAACCGTCCCGACCTCGAATGGAAGTTCGATGGGCTCGACGTGATCGACGGCCTCAATCAGGCCGACCGGCGCGCCCCCGTGCTGATCGCGACGCAGGGGCATTCGATGGAGAATGATCACCTCGCCGAGGCCCGCCTGCGGCCCGATGTGTCGGGGGTGATCGCCAAGGCGGTCGGATTCGCCGCACTCGCCGACGCCATGGGCAAACTCGCACTCGGCCAGACCCTGCCGATGCACCCGCCGGTCAGCAACAAGCCGTCGCTGTTCGAACTGTTCGACGGTCGTCGCGGCATCACGGCAGGGCGCCTGGCGGGCGCCATCGCATCCGGCAATGCCGCCGACAACGCAACCCTCGCGGCAGCGGCCAAGGTGTCACCGAACACTGCCAACAAGGTGGCCACCAACTATCTCGGCCCGATCATCAGGGCCCGCGGCGAACACGACGACCGCCTGCCACTGACCCAGCCGTCGGTGTACCGCTGGTGCGGACTGCACGCCCGGTACATCGTGAGCTGGTGCCGGCGCAACGGGCACTCCGACGTGCTCGCGGCGCAAAGTGCGACGCGCCCGGACGACCTCTAGCGGTGTGCACCGTGGCAGCATGAAAGCCATGCTGCTGCCGTATCTCAACCCGTCCGCTCCCGACGCCCCCGACGCCCTGCGCATCGGCGACGACAAGCTGTCGCGGGAGGACCTGGCCGGGGTGGCGACGGCAGTCGCCGAACGGATCGCCGGGGCGCGGGTGGTGGCCGTACTGGCCCGGCCGACCACCGAGACCGTGCTCGCCGTGCTCGGCGGGCTGATCGCCGGGGTCACCGTGGTGCCGGTGCCGCCGGATTCGGGGCCGCGGGAGATCGCGCACATCCTCGGCGACTCGGGGGCACAGGGCTGGCTCGGTGCCGCCCCCGACGACCCGACGCTGCCGGTGGTGCCGGTGCGCCGGTACGCCAAGTCGTGGCACCGGCATCCCGAGCCGCCCGCCGACTCGGTCGCGATGATCCTGTACACCTCGGGCACAACGGGATTGCCGAAGGGTGTACCCATCACCCGCCGCGCCATCGCCGCCGGTCTCGACGCCCTCGCCGACGCCTGGCAGTGGACCGGCGATGACGTTCTGGCGCACGGTCTTCCGCTGTTCCACGTGCACGGGCTGATCCTCGGGATCCTGGGTCCGCTGCGCCGGGGCGGTTCGGTGATCCACACCGGGTCGCCCACACCGTCGCTGTACGCAGCCGCCGCCGAGGCGGGGGCGTCGATCTTCTTCGGGGTGCCGACGGTGTGGTCGCGGGTGGCCGGGGATACCGCTGCGGCACAGGCATTATCATCGGCGCGTCTGTTGATCTCCGGCAGTGCTCCGCTGCCGGTACCCACGTTCGACGCCATCCGGTCGCTGACCGGGCACGAGATCGTCGAGCGCTACGGGATGACCGAAACCCTCATCACCGTCAGCACCCGCGCCGACGGCGAACGCCGTCCCGGCTGGGTGGGGTTGCCGCTCGCCGGTGTCGAGACCCGTTTGCGCGAAGGCGATTCCGAGCTTCCGCACGACGGTGAGTCCGTCGGCGATCTACTCGTCCGGGGGCCGATGGTGGGCACCGAGTACCTGAACCGGCCCGAGGCCACCGCCGAATCGTGGATCGGGGACGGCTGGTTCGTCACCGGCGACGTCGCCGTCATCGACCCGTCCGGGATGCACCGGATCGTCGGACGCCGGTCCACCGACCTCATCAAGTCCGGCGGTTTCCGCATCGGGGCCGGGGAGATCGAAACCGTTCTCCTGGGCCATGATTCGGTGCGGGAGGTCGCGGTGATCGGGGTTCCCGACGACGACCTCGGCCAGCGGATCGTCGCGTACGTCGTCGGGGAGCCGGTCGAGGAGGCCGTTCTCATCGACCTGGTCGCGTCGCAGCTGTCACATCATAAGCGGCCCAGGGAGATCCGGTACATCGACGCGCTCCCCCGCAACGCGATGGGCAAGGTCCAGAAGAAGCTGCTGGAGTAGCCCCGTCGCCGGTGTCACCCCCATCGCCGGTTGAGGTGCGAGGTCGCCCAGCGACCGAGCCTCGAAACCTCGTGAGATGACAATGTCGTGTCGTCGTGCGAGGTTTCGAGGCTCGTCGCTTGCGCTCCTCACACCTCAACCAGCAAGAGGTGCACCAGGTTTCGAGGCTCCTCGCATCTCAACCGGCGAAAGGTTTCGAGGCTCGACCGGCGGAAGGGGGCGGCGGTCAGAACTTGCCGTCGAGGAACTCGGCGTAGGCGGGCAGGTCGAGCTGGCCGTGGCCCGACAGGCCGATCACCACGACCTGCTCCTTGTCGCTGTTGGCGACGTGCTTGGCGCAGGCGGCGATGGCGTGCGTCGACTCGGGGGCCGGGACGATGCCCTGGGTGCGGGCGAACTGCACACCGGCGCTGAACGCGTCGTGCTGGCTGATGGCCACACCCTGCACCAGACCGAGTTCGACCGTGTGGCTGAGCGCCGGCGCCATGCCGTGGTAGCGCAGGCCGCCCGCGTGGATCGGGTCGGGCACGAAATCCATTCCGAGCGTGTGCATCTTGAGCAGCGGCGTGAGTCCTGCGACGTCGCCGTGGTCGTAACGGTACTCGCCCTCGGTGATCGACGGGCAGGCGGCGGGTTCGGCGGCCACGATCTTCGCGTTGCCGCGGCCGTGGAGCTTCTCCCGCAGGAACGGGAACGACAACCCGGCCAGGTTGGAACCACCACCGGCACAACCGAACACGACGTCGGCACCGGCCTCCACCTCGCCGAGCTGCACGACAGCCTCCTGGCCGATGACACTCTGATGCAGCACGACGTGATTGAGCACCGAACCGAGCGCGTAGCGGGTGTCGGGGTTCTGCGCTGCCACCTCGACGGCCTCACTGACCGCCATGCCGAGGCTGCCGGTGGTGTTCGGGTCCTTGGCGAGCATCGCCCGGCCCGACTCGGTCAGGTCCGACGGGCTCGGGTGCAGGGTGCCGCCGTAGGTGCGGATCAGGAAGCCGCGGTAGGGCTTCGAGTCGAACGATGCGCGCACCTGCCACACCTCGACGTCGATCCCGAACTGCGCACCCGCGAACGCCAGGGCACTCCCCCATTGCCCGGCGCCGGTCTCGGTGGTGAGGCGTTTGACGCCGTCGATGCTGTTGTAGTAAGCCTGCGCCACAGCCGAATTGGTCTTGTGGCTGCCGACCGGGCTGACGCCCTCGTACTTGACGTAGATGCGCGCCTTGGTATTGAGCGACTCCTCGAACCGGCGCGCCCGGATCAGCGGCGAGGGCCGCCACATCTTGTAGATCTCCCGCACCGGCTCGGGGATCTCGATGTACGGATCGGCCGACACCTCCTGCGCGATCAGCCCGGCCGGGAACAGCGCGGCGAGGTCGTCGGGACCGACCGGTTCCTTGGTGCCCGGGTGCAGGTGCGGCGGGATCGGCTCGTCGAGTTCGGCGGCCAGGTTGTACCAGTGCGTCGGCACCTGGGAGGGGATCAGATCGGGGGTGAAGGCGTGGTCTTGCACAGTCATGCGATCACTGTAATGTGACGCGCGTCTCCTGGGATTGTCGTGGGTGCGGACATTGTCGACTCGCGGGGTTTCGAGGCTCGTACCTTGCGCTCCTCGCACCTCAACCGGCGGAGTGGTCACACAACCAGCGAAACGGATCAGACAGGGACAACGGCCGGCGGAGAGCTGTGCCACATCGGAGATCGGTCAGTCTGGCAGCATCGGGACGTCGTCGCCGTGCCGGCGGTTGACCAGGACCGCGCGGGTGACGGCGTCGCGGCCGAAGCGTTCGCGGAGGCCGTCCATCGTCGCGTCGAGTTCGGCGCCGTGGTCGGCCTCGAACGGCAGGGTGAGCTGGACGGCGTCGGCGTCGGCGAGATTGGTGAGCGAGATCCCGACGAGGGTGCAGCCGCGGTCGGTGAGCAGCGGGATCGCATCGTCGAGCAGGGTGCGGGCGGTGGTCATGAGGACGTCGGTGCGATCGGTGGGTTCCCACAGGGTGCGCGAGCGGGTGGCGCGGCTGAAATCGTCGAACCGCAGCCGCAGGACGACGGTGCGGCACAGCCTGTCGGCCTTGCGGAGGCGTTTGCCGAGGCGTTCGACGATGGCGATGACCGTGGCGTCGAGGTCGGCGGGGGTTTTCGGCCGGCGGCCCAGGGCGCGTTGCGAACCGATCGACCCACGGCGCTTGCCCGACTCCACCCGGCGCGGATCGACCCCCATCGAGAGGGCGAACAGGTGCCGGCCCGCTCCCCGGCCCAGCAGCGACGACAGCCGTGCCTCGCCCAGCGCGGCCAGATCGCCGACCGTCGAGATGCCCGCGTCGGCGAGTCTGCGTTCGGTGACCGCGCCGACACCCCACAGCCGGCGCACCGGCAGCGGATGCAGGAACGCCAGTTCGGTGCCGGGAGCGACGATCAGCAGGCCGTCGGGTTTGCAGTGCGCGCTGGCCACCTTCGCCAGGAACTTGGAACGCGCCCCGCCGACGGAGATCGGCAGGCCAACCTCGTCGCGGACCCGCGCCCGCAGTATGCGGCCGATGTCCTCGGGTTCGCCGGCGATCTTGCGCAGACCGCCGACGTCGAGAAAGGCCTCGTCGACGGAGATGCCCTCGACGATCGGGGTGGTGTCACGGAAGATCTCGAACACCGCCTTGCTGGCCTCCGAGTACGCCTCGAACCGCGGCCGCACCACGACGGCCCGCGGACACAGCGCCCGCGCCTCATGCCCGGGCATGGGTGTGCGCACCCCGAACGCCTTGGCCTCGTAGCTGGCCGCCAGCACCACCCCACCGCCGACGATGACCGGCCTGCCCCGCAGGCTCGGGTTATCGCGCTGCTCCACCGATGCGTAGAACGAGTCGAGATCGGCATGCAGGATCGACGCCGCGGGGCGATCGTCGGTCCGGATGCGCGTCATAGAACATATGTTCGCATATGGTTATGACATGTGGCCAGGTCACCGGACGAGCGCATGACGCCACCACCCGATAACTCAGTCGCCGGCGACCACCCGCGCGATGCGGTCGACGGCCTCGGTGAGGACCTCCGGCGAACATGCGGTGTTGAGTCGGGCGAAACCCGTTCCCTGCGTACCGAATGCGGGTCCGTAATGGAGGGCGACGCGGCCACGATCGAGGATCGGCAGGCCCGGGTTGTCGCCGAGGCCGGTGGCACGGAAGTCGAGCCAGGCCAGATACGAGGCCGCGGGTCGGCGCATCGTAACCGTCGGAATCTTCTGGGCCAGTTGGGTTTCCAGGAGATTGAGGTTGTCGGTGATGAGTCCGACGGCGGCGTCGAGCCAGGGTTCGCCGTGTTCGAAGGCGGCCTCGGTGGCTGCTCTGCCGAGGATGCTGGTGCGGAAACCCACCTCCTCGGGCTGCCGGTCGAGGAGGCTCCCGATGCGCTCGCTCGCCGACACCGTGAGCGCACATTTTGCGCCCGCGATGTTGAAACCCTTACTCGCCGAATGCGCGGCCACCCCGACCTCACGCGCGGCGTCGCTCACCGACAGGAACGGGACGAACTCAGAGGGCCGATGCACGAGCGGCGCGTGGATCTCGTCGCTGATCACGAACGCCCCGTGGGCGGCGGCCAGTTCGGCGATCCAGGACAGTTCTTCGGCGTTGTGCACCTTCCCGACGGGGTTGTGCGGGCTGCACAGCAGCAACGCCTTCGCCCCGTCGGCGAACGCCTGACCGATGCCGTCGACGTCGAGCCGGTACCCGGCGTCATCGCTGATCAGCGGCACCTCGACGACCCGGCCACCGGCCTCGGGAACCATGTCGAAGAACGGCGGATAGACGGGCGGGTTGATGATCACGGCGTCGCCCGGGCAGATCAGCACCCGTAGCGCCTCCACGATGACGACGCTGACATCGGTGGTGAGCCGGACACCCGCGGGATCGGGCTGCCAGCCCCAGCGTCGTTGCGCGAACCCGGAGAACACCTCGCCGACCCGGCCGGGGCTGCCCGCGTACCCGATGTCGGAGGCCCGCACCCGCGCGGTGATGGCGTCGGCGACGACGTCGGCGATGGTGAAGTCCATCTCGGCGACGAACAGCGGGAGGACGTCGTCGGGATAGGTGCGCCACTTTTCGCTGGTGCGGCGGCGGAGTTCGTCGAGGGACGGCGCGGTGGGTGTCGGGGTCACCTTCTCTTGATACCCCGGGGTAGACCGGACGGGGTGGTTCCGCCAGGTGCCTCGGGTCGCCGGACCCTTCGAGACGCTCGCTCGTTCCTCGCATCGCCCTCAGGGATCAAGTGCCGGGTTCCTCGCATCGCCCTCAGGGATCAAGTGCCGGGTTCCTCGCATCGCCCTCCGGGATCAAGTAGCGACACCTGGTCACACCTCAAGCAACGAAGAGGTCCGGTTGGTGCTAGGACTGGACGCATGGCACTTGAGTCTCGTGGGTTCCCCGTCCGGATCGGCGTGCAGCTGCAGCCGCAGCACGCACCCGACTACGCACTGATCCGGGACGCGGTGCGCCGCGCCGAGGATCTCGGCGTCGACATCGCGTTCAACTGGGACCACTTCTACCCGCTGTACGGCGACCGCGACGGCGCCCACTTCGAATGCTGGACGATGCTCGGTGCGTGGGCGGAGCAGACCTCGCGCATCGAGATCGGTGCGCTGGTGACCTGCAACTCGTACCGGAATCCGGAGCTGGTGGCCGACATGGCCCGCACCGTCGACCACATCAGCGGCGGCCGACTCATCCTGGGTATCGGGTCGGGCTGGTTCCGCAGGGACTACGACGAATACGGCTACGAGTTCGGCACCGCCGGATCACGGCTCGACGACCTGGGGGCGGCACTGCCCCGCATCGACGCGCGGCTGGCCACACTCAATCCGGCACCCACCCGCGACATCCCGATCCTCATCGGCGGCGGCGGGGAGAAGAAGACGCTGCGGCATGTGGCCGGGCACGCCGACCTGTGGCACAGCTTCGCCGACCGCGACACCTACCCGCGTAAGGCACAGATCCTCGCCGCGCACTGCGCCGACGTGGGCCGCGACCCGGCGACCATCGAACATTCGGCGGCCATCAAGCACGGCGCCTCCCCCGACGAGTCGGCGCGACAGGCCGCGGAACTCACCGAACTGGGGTTGTCGGTGATCACCGTCGGCGTCTGCGGACCCGACTACGACCTGTCCGCAGTCGAAGCACTGTGCAAGTGGCGGGGCTGACCCGGGCCAGAGCCTATTGCCTGTCGTGAGTTCGGGTGAACGACCACTAGTGTCTAGGGCATGCGTCCTCCCGTCCTCCGCGTCACCGCTCTGGGCCTGACCACACTCGCGTTCCTGGTCACCGTCGTCTCGGCGCTCGCCGTGCTGCTGGCCGGGCCCGCGCACGCCGAACCGCCGTCGCGTCTGCCCAACCAGGTGTACGACCCGGCGGACGTGCTCGACACCGCGCAGGCCGAGCGGCTGCAGAACGCGATCGACAAGCTGCAGGAGAACCACGACATCACGCTGTGGGTGGCGTACGTCAACACCTTCGACGATCTGTCCGCGCAGCAGTGGGCGCAGCAGACCATCACGCGCAGCGACCTCGGGTTCCGGGACGTGCTGCTGGCGGTGGCCACCGGGTCACGCTCGTACTACTTCGACTCGCCGGAAGGCATCGACGACATCTCCCGCGACGACCTCAAGTCCATCGCGAACGACAAGATCGTGCCGACGCTGCGCAAGAACGAATGGATGAATGCCGGTCTGGGTGCGGTCGACGGCCTGGCCGGAACCGGCGACAGTTCCGGTGCCGGCATGCTCGTCGGCGTCGTCGGCGGGGTGGCCGTGCTGGGCGGCGGCGGTGCGCTGCTGTATTCGCGCAGGCGGCGCCGCAAGCGGATCGACGACGGCCTCGACGCCGTCCGCGAGCAGGAACTCACCGGCGACCAGTTGATCTCGCAGCCGCTCGACGTGCTCGACCCGTGGTCGCGGGAGGTCCTCACCGACACCGACAACGCGATCCGCACCAGCGAGGAGGAGTTGCGACTGGCCGTCGGCGAGTTCGGGGCGGTGGAGACCGAACCGTTCACCCGCGCGCTCGATGCCGCGAAGAAGGGCGTGGCGGCGTCGTTCGCGCTGCGCCAGCGCCTCGACGACGACATTCCGGAAACCGACGACCAACGCCGCTCGATGCTGGTGCAGATCATCACCACCTGCACCGATGTCGACAACGATCTCGACGAGCAGGTCGAGCAGTTCGACACCATGCGCAACCTGCTGATCAACGCCGACACCCGATTCTCCGAGCTCACCCAGGAACTGGTGGGCCTGCGGACGCGGCTGTCGGGGGCGCGCACGAAGCTCGACGAGCTGATCGGCAAGCACGGCGCGGCCACGCTCACCTCGATCGCCGACAACCCGGCGCTGGCCGAACAGCAGATCGCGTTCGCCGAGTCGAGCACCGATCAGGGCCGCGAGGCACTCGAGCTGCCCGTCGGCGAGCAGGGGCAGGCTGTGGCGGCGATCCGCTCCGCCGAGGGTGCGATCGCACAGGCGTCGACGCTGCTCGACGCCATCGACCGCGCCGAGGAGAACCTGCGGGTCGCGCATGTGCGGATGCCGGCGCTCATCGAGGAGGTGCGCGGTGAACTCGCCGAGGCCGACGGGCTGACCGCCGACGGCGGACCCGACCTGGCCGCCGCCGCGTCGATCGCCCGCGACGCCCTCGGCCGCGCCGAGAACGACTTCGCCACCGACCCGCTCGGCACCTTCACCGCCCTCGTCGACGCCGACGCCGACCTCGACGACGCGCTGGCCACGGCCCGGTCCACGGCCGCCGAACGCACCCGGCGCACCGAACTCCTCAACGCCGCCCTCGCGTCGGCAACCGCCAAGGTGGATGCGGCGGCCGACTTCATCGGCACCCGGCGCGGGGCCGTACAGGCCACCGCCCGCACCCGGCTGTCGGAGGCGCAGCGGCTGCTGGCCGTCGCGAACGCCGACGCCGGAGGCGACCCGGTCACCGCGATCGACACCGCCCGGCGCGCGGGCAGCCTCGCCGACGAGGCGCTGATGGCCGCGCAGGGCGACGTGGTGCAGTGGGAGGACAGCCAGGCGCCCCGGCAGTCGTCGGGCGGGTCAGCGGCCGGCGCGGTACTCGCCGGCGTTCTCGTCGACAGCTTCCTGCGCGGGTCGATGCGCGGCGGCGGTTTCGGAGGGGGCTTCGGCGGTGGCGGTTTCAGCAGCGGCGGCCGCAGCCCGGGGTCGTTCGGCGGCTCCCAGAGCAGCGGCCGCATCGGCGTGGGTGGCAGGTTCTAGCAACGGACCGACCGCGACCGCGATTCAGTCCAGCCAGTCCAGAACGCTTGCGGCGGTCCAGCTTTGCTGCATGCTGCCGAGGGGTTCGCCGGTGAACGGTTCGTAGTATTCGGCGAAGTTGCCGTCGGTGACCTGGCGCAGGCCCTCGGTGCGCAGGCGGGCGGACTTCTCCGGCCAGCCGCGATGGGCGAACGCCCAGCTGAACAGCCAGGTCATCACCGGCCAGACGGGGCCGCGCCAGTATTCGCGGGCACGGAAGTCCGGCGAGATGGGCGATGTGGACGGCGGGACCGCGAATCGCAGGTCGGGGTGGCCGCAGAAGTGCGGCCCCTCGAACAGCCGCAGGAGGGCACGCTCGCGCTCCCGGGGCAGGCCGCCGCACAGCAGCGGGGCGAAGCAGGCGATGGTCTCGGTGTTGATCCAGGACTTCGCCCGGACATCGAAATCCCTTGCCGCACCGTTACGTTCATTGGTTGCCGCAACAACGCCGGACCGGAAACGCTCGGCCCAGCCGCGGAGTTCACGAACATCGGACAGCGGTTTGGCGTGGTCCTCGCCGATCGAGGCCAGCACCTCGCAGGCCACGGCGAGGATGGCGCTGACGAACACATCTTCGACAGCGAAATCCATCGTGCCGGAGAGGGTTTCGTCGTCATAGTTCGCGCGTTTCATCTGTTCTACGAGCCAGATGTAGCGGTCGTACTCCAGGTTGGACGGGCGCATCGACACGTCGCCGCCGACGTGGTCGAGGTCGGCGCGGATATACGGCGGAAGATCCGCTCCGGGAACCACATTGGCGTACGCCGAATCCCAGCGGGGCGAGTTGTCCATCCCCGATTCCCAACCGTGGTAGATGGTGACTCGGCCCCGGCCGTGCGGATCGCGGGCGGTGGCGAGCCAGCGATGCCAGCGCACCAGATCCCCCCAGCGGCGGTCGATGAACTCGTTGGCGACGCCGCGGGTGGTGCGGCCGTGGCGACGGGCGTGGTCCAGGATGCGGGCGACGGCGATCGCATGCACCGGTGGCTGGGTGATGCCGGAGGTGTCCCGATCCTGTGGCGCACACCTGGCCAGCTGCCTGCACTCCCAGCGGGCGGGTCCGGGAAAGTAGCCGTCGCGGCCGTTGGCGAACACGATGTGCGGGATCATCCCGTTGGACCACTGCGCCGACAGCAGGGTGTCCATCTCGGTGACGGCTCGCTCGACCGACAGCGGGGCGAGGCCGACGGTGACGAACGCGGCGTCCCAGCTCCACATGTGCGGGTACAGCTTGGGGGCCGCGCTGGTCATCGTGCCCAGGTCGTTGCCCCGGAGCAGGTAGGCAGCCCGAGCCGAGAGTTGCGTCGGGGTGAATCCGTAGCGTGCCACAGATGGATTCTGCCTTGCGTCGGGCCCCTTCGCCGGTTGAGGCGCGAGGAGCGCAAGCGACGAAGCCTCGAAACCTGGTGAGCGGACACTGTCGTCTCACTGGGTTTCGAGGCTCATCGCCTAGCGGCTCTTCGCACCTCAACCGGCGGACGGATGGTCAACCGGCGGACGGATGGTCGACCGGCGGACGGGTGGTCAACCGGCGGACGGGTGATCAGCCGGCGGACGGATGGTCAACCGGCGGGGCGGGAGGCTCGGGGGATCAGACCTGCTTGAGGTCCGAGGGCTGCCAGACGGCGCGCATCGAGGTGATCTTGCCCTCGTCGTCGAACACCATGATGTCGACAGGGGTGATCTCGAAGTTCATGCCGCCGGTGCCGGTGGTGAGCACGAACTCGAAGACGGCGGTGTCGCCGGCCACCTTCTCCCAGTTGAGGACGGTGGTGCGGGTGTCCATGTTCGCGATGACGTTGTAGAACTCGACGATCTCGTCGCGAGTGGTGCGCACCGGCGTCCCGATGGGGTCCTCGACGGTGCCGCCTGCGGCGAACAGGTCGGCGATCTGCTCACCGGTGCCCGACGCGACCAGGTCGACATACGCCGCGACGGTGGTGGCGATCTTGTCCTGCAGCGATTCCTGCGTGGTGGCTTCTTGTTCGACGCTCATTCTCGATCCTCCAAAACTAGAACGTGTTCTACCCGGAGAAGCTACCACGGCAACCACCGCTCCGGGAACGGCTGCCCCACCGAATCCGCAGGTCCACGCTATCGGTGTCCACCGATCCGCCGACAGGAGCAGCGGCCGGGATGCCCGGATTTGGTACCGTCGCCGGACAGGAGGGACAACACACGTGACCAGCAGCAACCCGCCCGGACAGGGCGACAGGGCCGGCCAGGGCCCACCGGCCTGGGTGGCGCCCGGGTCGACGTCAGCCGCGGGCCCCGCAGTCCCCGAAGGCTGGTCCCCCGCCGCCGTCCCGCAGACAGGCCCACCCACCGCGACCCCGTACCCGACGCCGGCCCCAGCACCGGCCCCGATCGGATTCGGTGGATACCCCGGCTGGGGATATCTCAATCCGATGCTGATGCACAAGCCCGGCATCCTGCCGTTGCGCCCGCTCAAGGTCGGCGACATCCTGTCGGCGACATTCGCCGCGGTCCGCGCCGCGCCCCGCGTGTACTTCGGGCTCGTGCTGCTGCTGCAGTTGTTCACCATGCTCACCTGCGGTGCCGTCGCCGTGGTCATCGCGGCCGCGGCCTCCGGCGGCGACATCGAGAACAATGTCGCCGAGGGTGTGCTGGTGGTCGGCGTGGGCGGTCTCCTCCTGGCCGCCGGCGCGGTGTCCGGGATGTGCTCGGGCCTGCTGGCGTATCCACTGAACCAGCAGGCCGTCGGCCGTCGGCCCAGGCTCGGCGAGACCTGGCGGATGACCCGGCGCCGGATTCCCGCGTTCCTGGGCGTGTTCGTCCTGTTCCTGGTGGGTGGGGCCGCCGTCATGGCGGCGGCGGTCGCGGTGCTGATCGCCGGCGCGGCCGACGACAGCGGGCTGCTGACCTTCGCCGGGATAGCGCTGCTCCTGGGAACAATGGTGCTGCTGGCATGGCTCGGCGTGCGGATATCCCTGACGCTGCCGGCGCTGTTCACCGAGAACCTCGGCCCCATCGCCGCGATCCGGCGCTCGTGGACCCTGACCGACGGACTGTTCTGGCGCACCCTCGGCAACTTCCTGCTCATGTATGTGATCGTCAGCGTGATCCAGTGGGTCATCCAGATGGGTTTCCAGATCCTCGCGATCATCGTGATGGCCATCGACGACGGCGCCGAATCGACCGGTGCCATAGTGGCCATGATCTCCCTTTACCTGATCGGCGCCGTCGTGGCCGTCGTGCTCACCCAGCCGTTCATGGCCGTCACCACCGCTGTGCTGCACCTAGATTCCCGTATCCGCAAGGACGGTTTCGATCTGGACCTCGGGCAGGTCGCGGCCGAGGTGGCCGCCGGGCAGCACACTGAGGGCTGGCAACCGTTGTCCCGGTACACCGGCCAGGCGTCGGCGTACGGTCAACCCCCACACCCATTCGCCCAAATCCCGTACACCCAGAACCCGTACACCCAGGCCCCGTATTCCCCTTACGGACAACCGATGTCCCCCTACGGGCAACAGGTGCCCCCCACCGGAGCGCCGGCGCCGTACCCCGGCCA
This sequence comes from Gordonia amarae NBRC 15530, assembly GCF_000241345.1. Taxonomy (GTDB): domain Bacteria; phylum Actinomycetota; class Actinomycetes; order Mycobacteriales; family Mycobacteriaceae; genus Gordonia; species Gordonia amarae. The sequence goes on along the minus strand of NZ_BAED01000015.1, from coordinate 21,790 downwards.
GTACCCGCCGTACCAGCCATGAGCCTGCGCGCCGTCATCCTGGCAGCCGGGCCGAACCCGGACAATGACGAGGCGCGGCAATGGCTGCGCGACGAACTCGACAAGGCCCGCTATCAGGAGTCCAAACCTGGCCTGGTGGAGCGGATCTCGGACTGGATCTCCGACCGGATCAACTCCTTCACCGACGCGATCAGCGGCTCCTCCCCGCACCTGCCGAACTTCGTGGTGGTGCTGGTGATCCTGGCGATCATCGGCGGCATCGCGTACGCGATGCGGTTCGTCCGGCGCACCCGACGGGTGCGCACCGCACCGGATCCGGGGGCGCTCGGGCCGAGCACGCGCAGCGCCGCCGAACTGCGGTCGATGGCCGAGCACGCACTGTCCGACGGCAACCACGACGAGGTCGTGCACCTGATCATGCGCGCCATCGCCGCGCGTGCCCGCGAACGCACCCTGCTGCCCGGCGAGGCAACGATGACCGCGCACGAGGTGAGCACCGCACTCGCCCGCCACTTCCCCGCCCAGGCCGCGGAAACATCGTGGTTGGCAGGTGTTTTCGATGGCGTCGTGTACGGGTCGGCGCACGCCGGTCCCGACGACGCCCGGCGCGCCGTCGACCTGGAGAGGACCCTCGACCGCACCACACCGCACACCCGCACCACACTCGCGGAGCCCGTGTCATGACCGCGACAACCCTGCCCACATCCGCTCCGGCACCGGCCGCACCCGCGAAACGGGGCCGCTGGTGGTGGTACCTCGGCATCGCCCTGCTGGTGGCGACGGTGGTGGCGGTGGTCGTGCTGATCGCGGGTGCGCAGACCTCTCGCGGCGGCTGGCTCGATCCCGAGAACCCCAGGCCCGTCGGGGCCGAGGCCCTGGCCAGGGTGATCGATTCGCACGACGCCGACGTGAGGATCGTGCGCACCGGCCGCGCGCTGACGGAGGCGGATATCGACGCGAACACCACGGTGGTGGTGGGCAGCGTGTTCAGAACGCGCAGAGGGTGGGGGTCGGAGCTGCTGTCCGCGGTCCGGGACGCGCGGCGGCTGGTCCTGATCGCACCGTCGAGCATGCAGCTGGGTACGCTGGAGCTACCCGTGGGCACCGCGGCCGGGACCGGCACCCGCGAGACCATCCCGGCCCGCTGCTCGACGCCGTCCCTCTCCCCCGACGACACCGTCAGCGTCAGTGAGGAGGGCTTCCATCCGTTCGAATCAGGATCCGCAACAGAATGTTTCGTCGACGGAGACGCGGCTCAGCTGATGGTGTTGCCCCCGGCGCCGGACCGACCGGAAACGGTGGTGATGACCGGAACCATGTTGCGCAACGACGAGATCACCCGCGTCGACAACGCCGGCGTCGCGATCCGGACCCTGGCGCCCACCGACAAGGTGGTCTGGTTCCAGCCCACCTCGGTCGACGACGCATACGGCGGAGACGATACGACCGACGACATCCCCGACGCGATCGCGCCGCTGGTGCTGCTCGCCGGATTCGGTCTGCTGGCGGCGATGCTGTGGCGGGGCAGGCGATTCGGCGCGCTGGTGACCGAACCGCTGCCGGTGGTGGTCAAGTCCGACGAGACCACCCGGTCCCGGGGCCGGTTGTACCACCGGTCCCGGGCCATCGACCGGTCCGCCGCCGCCCTGCGCGCCCACGCCCTCCAGAAGATCAGCGTCACCGTCGGATTGCCGTACGATCCGCGATCCGGCGGTCCCGTCGACGCCCTCGTCGACGCCGCCGCTGCCGCCTCCGGATGGGATCCGGCCCAGATCTATCCGCTGCTGGCCGGTCCGCTGCCCGTCGATGACGACGGCCTCGTCCTGTTCGCCCGCGCCCTGTCCGACCTCGAGAAGGAAGTCCGTTTCACGCCATGACATCTGCAACACACCACCCCGGTGAACAGACGGCCCGCGCGGCTCTCGGCGCGGTCCGCAACGAGGTCGCCAAAGCCGTTGTCGGACAGGACGCCGCCGTCGCCGGGATCCTGATCGCACTGCTGTGCCGCGGCCACATCCTGCTCGAAGGCGTTCCGGGCGTGGCCAAGACGCTGCTGGTGCGCACGCTCGCGAACACCCTGGCCGTCGACACCAAGCGGGTGCAGTTCACCCCCGACCTGATGCCCGGCGACATCACCGGGTCCCTCGTCTTCGACAGCGCCACCTCGGAGTTCACCTTCCGCGAGGGTCCGGTGTTCACCAACCTGATGCTGGCCGACGAGATCAACCGCACCCCGCCGAAAACGCAGGCGGCGCTGCTGGAGGCGATGGAGGAACGGCAGGTGTCGATCGACGGCCGCCCCCGCCCGCTGCCCACGCCGTTCCTGGTGGCCGCCACCCAGAACCCCGTCGAATACGAGGGCACCTACCCGCTGCCGGAGGCGCAGCTCGACCGGTTCCTGCTCAAGGTGGTGCTGCCGGTGCCGCCGCGTGACGACGAGATCAACATCCTGGCCCGGCACGCCGCCGGGTTCGATCCCCGGAACCTCGGTGCGGCGGGTATTTCCGCGGTCGCGTCGGGCGCCGACATCGAGGTGGGTGCCGACGCCGTCCGGCGGGTGGCGGTGGCCCCGGCGGTGCTGTCGTACATCGTCGACATCGCCCGCGCCACCAGGATTTCCCCCTCCCTCTCGCTGGGCGTGAGTCCGCGTGGCGCGACGGCGCTGCTGTCGACCAGCCGGGCGTGGGCATGGCTCAACGGCCGCGACTACGTCACCCCCGACGATGTGAAGGCGCTGGCACAATCGACACTGGCGCACCGACTTTCGCTGCGGGCCGAGGCGGAGCTGGAAGGTGTGTCGGTGGCGGCGGTGCTCGAGTCCGCCATCGGTTCCGTTCCCGTGCCACGCTGATGTTCATCACCGGACGGTTCTTCGGCCTGGTCCTGCTCGGGGCCGTGCCGATCCTCTTCACGCCGTCGTATTCGACGGTGCTGTGGTGGATGCTCGCGGTGCTGGTGCTGCTGACCGTCGACGTCGTGACCGCCGGTAAGCCGCTGGCACTGGAGGTGACGCGGCTGCCCGTCGCCCCGATCCGGCTCGGCGAGTCCACCACCTCGACACTGCTGGTGACCAATCCCGGCACCCGCAGATTCCGTGGCTCGCTGAAGGATTCGTGGCAGCCGTCGGCGGGAGCCGGGTCCACGACCCACCGCGTCGACGTGCCCGCGGGCGAACGCCGCGCCCTCACCACCACGCTGCGCCCGACGCGGCGCGGCGATCGGCTCGCCGTCCGGCTCACCATCCGCAGGCCCGGGCTGCTGGGGCTCGGCGGCAGGCAGCGCTCGGTGTCCGTCGGCGGCAGCGTCCGCGCCCTGCCGCCGTTCAACTCGCGCAAACATCTGCCGTCCCGGCTGGCGCGGCTGCGGCAACTCGACGGCCGGTCGGCGGTCCGGATCCGCGGCCAGGGCACCGAATTCGACTCGCTGCGTGACTATGTGGAGGGCGACGACGTCCGCAGCATCGACTGGCGGGCCACCGCCCGGCGCCGCTCGGTGGTGGTGCGGACCTGGCAGCCCGAACGCGACCGGCACATCGTGCTCGTCCTGGACACCTCCCGCACCAGCGCGGCCCGCGTCGGCGACGCCCCGCGCCTGGACGCGTCGATGGACGCCGCGCTGCTGCTGGCCGCGCTCGCCTCCCACGCCGGTGACCGGGTGGATCTGATCGCCGGTGACCGGCGGGTACGCCAGCGGGTGGTCAACGCGTCGCGCTCGACGTTGCTCAATGATCTCGTCAACGGCATGGCACCATTGGAACCTGCTCTGCTGGAAGCAGATTGGCCATTGCTGAGCGCCGAGGTGACCAAGATCAGCCGGCACCGCGCGCTACTGGTGCTGCTGACGGCGCTGGAACCGGCCGCCATCGAGGAGTCGCTGCTGGCGCCGCTGTCGGTGCTCGCCCAGCGCTACCGGGTGGTGATCGCCTCGGTCGCCGACCCCGGGATCACCGCGATGATCGACGAGCGGGAGGACCTGCGGCAGGTATACGACGCCGCGGCCGCCGTCCGCACCGGACTGCTGCGCGACCGCACCACCGCGGCCCTCGGCCGGCTCGGCGTCGACGTGGTGACCGCCGATCCCGACTCGTTGCCCGCGGCACTGGCCGACCACTACCTGATGCTCAAATCGCGCGGCCTGCTCTGAATGTCCCTGCCCTGCGCTGAATTTCCCTGCTCTGTATATCACCGCCGGTCACAGTTCCGCGGTGAACGGGCGCAGCGTCACACCGGCCGCCACCAGCCGGTCCCGGACCACCGTCGCGACCCGCACGGCGCCGGGGGTGTCGCCGTGGACGCAGATCGAATCGGCCTCGATGGCCACCTCGCTGCCGTCGCGGGCGACCACCACACCGTCCTGGACGAGGGTGAGCATGCGGTCGGCGATGACGTCCGGGTCGTCGAGCACCGCTCCCACCTCGCGCCGGGAGACCAGGGCGCCATTCGGTTCGTAGGCCCGGTCGGCGAACGCCTCCGGAATGGCCCGCAGGCCCGCGGCGCGGACCTGATCGACCAGCGGTGAGGACGCCAGGCACACCAGCGCGAGATCGGGGTCGACGGCCTTGACCGCGCCGATCACCGCGGCCGCCTGAGCCTCGTCGAAGGCGATCGTGTTGTACAGCGCGCCGTGCGGCTTGACGTACCGCACCCCGGTCCCGGCCACCTTGGCCAGCGCCTGCAGCGCCCCGATCTGATAGATGACGTCCGCTTCGAGCTCTGCCGCCGACGGTGTCATCGGGCGGCGCCCGAATCCGACGAGATCCGGGTAGGCGATGTGCGCTCCGACGGCGACGCCCAGGTCGGCGGCGGCACGCACCGTCGACAGCACCGACACCGGGTCACCGGCGTGAAAACCGCAGGCGACGTTCGCGCTGGTCACGATCTCGAGCATCGCGGCGTCGTCGCCCATCCGCCACGCGCCGTAGTGCTCGCCGAGATCGCTGTTGAGATCGATCCGCATACCCACCAGTGTCCTCCCGGAAGGCGCGCCTAGGCCACCGGCACCGAGTAGCCGCGGTCGAACTCCGCCACATCGCCGGTGTCGTCGGCGTTGTGCGCCCAGCGTCCGGCGGTGAACACGTACACCCAGAAACCCACCCACACGGTCACGCCGATCCCGATGCGCGCCCAGGTCGGCAGCCCGGACGGGGTGACGAATGCTTCGATGATGCCGCAGATCAGCAGCAGCACGACCAGGCCGAGGGATACCCCGATCGCGGCGCGCCCCTCCTCGCCGAGCGCCTGCACGCGGGTCCGGTCCCCCGGCGACACCCACGACCAGAACAGCCGCAGCCCCACCCCGCCCGCGACGAACAGGCAGGTCAGTTCCAGGAGGCCGTGCGGGGTGATCAGGCCGAAGAACAGTTCGCCCCGACCGTGGTGGATCATGATCGCGGCGACCACCACCGTGTTGAGCACATTCAGGTACAGCACGTAGATGACGGGCAGACCGAACACACCGAGCGCAATACACGTCGCGGCGAGCCAGAAGTTGTTGGTCCACACCCGGAACGCGAACGACTGGGCGGCGTACTCGGAGTAGTAGCTCTCGAAGTCGTTGTTGACCAGTTCCTCGATCTGCCGGGGCGAGGCGAGCGACGATTCGATGCGCGGATGTTCCAGCATCCACCACGTCATCACCACCGCCGCGACGACGGACACCACCATCGCCCCGATCCACCACCAGCGCATCCGGTACAGCGCCGCCGGGAACGACCGGGCGAAGAACCGGCCGAAGTCCGACCAGGACGCCGACCGCGATCCGGCCGCCCGGGAGCGCGCCCGCGCCAGCAGCGCCGACAGGTAGCCGACGAGTTCGGCGTCGGGGGTGGCCGAACGGATCACCGACAGGTGGGTGGCGACGCGCTGGTACAGGTCGATGAGCTCGTCGGCCTCCTCACCGCTGAGCCGGCGGGTGCGCGAGAGGGCGTCGAGCCGCTGCCAGGAGGGCGAGTGCTCGCCGACGTACGCATCGAGGTCCACCTGGCCAGCTTATGCGGACCGATGGGGTGGTCGGTCGTTCGAGCGACCGCCATCGGGGCACACACTAGGCTCGGCTGTTATGTACGGATCCGGGGTCCCGGCGGGCGGGGCGGGCAGCGGGACCATCGGCGTCGGCGCCGACGACCTGGTGTCCGGGGAGGCCGTCGCCCTGGATCTGCCGGCGGCCAACGTCGCGCTGCGGGTGCTGTCGGGACTGATCGACATCATCGCCGGGATCGCCCTGTGGTTCGGGCTGCGCTACCTGGGCAAGGCGCTGGTCGGGGACACCGACGACGCGATGCTGATCGCGACGCTGACGGTGGCGACGATCCTGGCGCTCGTGGCATTCCCGACGACGATGGAAACGGTGACGCGCGGCAAGACGCTCGGCCATCTGGCGCTCGGGTTGCGCACCGTCCGCGACGACGCCGGACCGATCAGTTTCCGGCACGCGCTCACCCGGGCGCTCGTCGGCAGCGTCGAACTGTACAGCTGCATGGGCTTTCCGGCGCTGGTCGCCGCCGTGGTGAACAGCAAGGGCAAGCGGCTCGGGGATCTGCTGGCCGGGACGTACGTGATCCGTGATCGCTACACGCTGAAGATGCCGCAGCCGCTGCCGATGCCGCCGTACCTGGAGCAGTGGGCACGCACCGCCGACATCGCGACGCTGCCGCCGCAGCTGACATTGGCGATCCGGCAGTATTTCGCGCGCCGGTTCGGCCTCGCCCCGCAGTCGCGGGCGATGGTGTTGCAGCGGCTGGTCGGCGACGCCGGGCGGTATGTGGCGCCCGCGCCGCCCCCGGGCACGCCGGGCGAGGATCTGCTGGCGGCGGTCCTCGCCGAGCGCCGGCGCCGCGACACCGAGCGGATCGGGCGGGAGAACCGGCTGCGGGCGCGTCTGCTGGGCTGACAGACCGGGACCGAAACACGGGTGTCACATGGTTGACGCGGATGATCAATCATCGCGGCGAACAATGAGGCCCGTTGGTCCCCGCAGCCCCGCGCGGAACAGAGAGTGGAGGTTCCCCATGCCGCAACCCGATTCGCCGGCGCCGGAGTTCGCCGTTCCCGTCGTCGATATCTCCGCCTACGTCGGCGACGGCACGGACGAAGAACGCGCCGCCGTCGCCGAAGCATTGGATACCGCCTGTGCCACAGTTGGTTTCGTCCAGATCATCGGCCATGGGATTCCCGACGACATCTGGAACGGCCTCGGCGAGGCCTCCGACGCATTCTTCAACAAAACCCTCGACGAGAAGAAGGAATACCTCGCCCCCGGCAACCGCGGCTACTCCCCGCCGAAGAGCGAATCCCTGTCACTGAGCCTGGGCGTCGAATCGTCCTCCCGCATGAACGACTTCTTCGAGGCGTTCAACGTCGGCGTCGAAGCCCGGTCCTTTCCCGGTCTGGGCCTGTCCGAGGACGATTACGGCCTCAACGTCTGGCCCGACATCGATGCCTTCCGCGCCAAGGTCGAGGCCTACTACGGCGAAGCCTCCCGCGTCGCCCGCACCCTCACCGGCGTCTTCGCCGACGCCCTCGGCCTTGAGCACGACTTCTTCGCCGCCCTCACCGACCACTCGATCGACGTGCTGCGCATGAACAACTACGCCCTCCCCGAGGGCACCGTCACCCTCGACGGCGATCTCACCGGCATGGGCGAACACACCGACTACGGCCTGGTCACCGTCCTGTGGGCCGACCAGGTCGCCGGCCTGCAGGTCCTGGGCACCGACGGCATCTGGCACGACGTGTCCCCCATCGACGGCGCCCTGCTCATCAACCTCGGCGACCTCACCGCCCGGCTGACCAACGATCGCTGGATGTCGACGCTGCACCGGGTGAAGCCGCCGATCGTCGACGGCACCATCAAGCGACGCCGCTCGGTCGCGTTCTTCCACGACGGCAACCTCGACGCCGTCATCGAGACCCTCCCCAGTCATCTCGATGCCGACGACGGCCTCGCCTACGAACCGATCCTGGTCCGCGACCACATCAAGGCCAAGCTCGCCGGATCACGCCAGGGCAAAGCCAATACCGCCGCCGTCCGCGAGGCGGCGCGCGTCCTGGCCGCCAAGGGCTGAACCCCTGCTGTCGGTTGAGGTGTGACGAGCCGCTAGGCGATGAGGCCGGAGGCCCCGAAACCCGGTGAGCGGCAATGTCATCTCACCGGGTTTCGAGGCTCGTCGCTTGGGCTCCTCACACCTCAACCAGCGAAAGGGACTACTTGAGGTCGGTGCTGGACTTGCCGAGCAGCCGGCGGGCGATGATCAGATTCTGGATCTGCTGGGTGCCCTCGAAGATGTCGAGGATCTTGGCGTCGCGGGCCCACTTCTCCAGCAGGCTGGTCTCCGAGAAGCCCGCTGTGGCAGCGATTTCCACGGCCTTATTGGTGAGGTCGTTGACCGAACGGCCCGCCTTGGCCTTGGACATCGACGCCTCGGTGGAGTTGGGCTGGCGGTTATCGGCCATCCACGCGGCGCGGATGGTGAGCAACCACGAAGCCTCCCAATCGGATTCGAGGCGGATGAACTCGCTGACCGCGGCGTGCTGGGCGGCGGCGGGCTTGTCGTAGTCGATGGTGTGGCCGGCGGCTTCGAGGATGGCGCGCAGCTCTTCGAGGGCGGCGCGGCCCAGGCCCACGGCCATCGCGGCGACCACCGGGCGGGTGTTGTCGAAGGTCTGCATGACCCCGCCGAAACCCTTCTTGGTGTCGATCTCCGGCGAGCCGAGCAGGTTCTCCTTGGGGACGCGGGCGTTCTCGAACCGCAGCACCGCGGTGTCGGAGGCCTTGATGCCGAGCTTGTGCTCGAGGCGGGCGACGGTGACACCCTCAGTGTCCATCGGCACGACGAAGCTCTTGATGGCGGCGCGGCCGACGCTGCGGTCGAGGGTGGCCCACACGACGACGTGGTCGGCGCGCGACCCGGCGGTCACGAAGATCTTCTCGCCGTTGATGACGTAGTCGTCGCCGTCGAGAACGGCGGTCGTGGAGACGGCGGCAGAGTCGGAGCCGAAGCTGGGTTCGGTGATGGCCATCGACGCCCACACGTCGGCGAAGCGTTCGAGCTGCTCGTCGTCGGCGACGGCGGCGATCGCGGCATTGCCCAGGCCGTTGTAGGGAATCGACAGGGTCAGGCCCACGTCGCCCCAGCTGGTTTCCAGGGTGTTGAGCACCGAGATCATGTTGATCCCGTTTTTCGACGGCCCCTCGTCGGGCTTGCTCGCGGTCTCGGCGCGCTTGCGCTTGGACTCCTTGATCAGTTTGCCCAGGTCGTCGAGCTCGGTGGGGGTTTCGTGCTCGGCCTTGTCGTACTTGCGGGAGACGGGCCGGAAGATGTGCTCGCCCACCGCGTGGGCCTGCTCCACGGCCGCATCCAGCTTCGACGGGAGCTCAAGGTTGATCGCCATGCGGACATCTTACTGCCGGGTAAGTTAGTTGCCAACCCTCAGCCGGAGAATCCTGTCGTCGCCGTCGGCGGGGCGGCCGCGGCCGTCGGTGTTGTTGGTGAGAATCCACAGCGATCCGTCGGGGGCGCGGGCGACGTCGCGAAGCCGGCCGAACTCGCGGGTGAACCGTTCTTCGGCCGTATCCGGATGCGCCGTCGACACCACCCGCAGGCGCTCGCCGCGCAGATTGGCGATGAAGAGAGTGTCGCCGACGATCGCGATGCCGCTCGGGCTGGCGTCGTCGGGATCCCACTGCTGCACCGGGTCGACGAAGCCGCTCCTGCCGGCGATCCCCTCGACCTGCGGCCAGCCGTAATTCTTGCCGGGCTCGATGATGTTGAGCTCGTCCCAGGTGTCCTGACCGAACTCGGCGGCGTACATGGTGCCGTCACCGGCCCAGGCCAGGCCCTGCGGATTGCGGTGCCCGTACGAGTAGACCAACGACCCCGGGAACGGATTATCCTGGGGTGCTTTGCCTTCGGGAGTCATGCGCAGGATCTTGCCGGCGACGGAGTTGCGATCCTGGGCGTCGTCGCGCCGCCCGGCGTCGCCGGTGGTCACATACAGCATCCCGTCGGGACCGAAGGCGATCCGGCCACCGTTGTGGTTCCAGGCCGACGGGATCCCGGCGAGGATCGCCTCGACCCTCGCGAGCGTAAATCCGCCTGGTGCGCCGCCGATTCGGAATCGCTCGACACGATTCTCGTCGGCGGCCGTGTAATACGCGTACAGATACCCGTCGTGGACGGCGATACCCAGCAGGCCGCCCTCTCCCGACGCCTCCACACCGGCCACGGTCGTCACCTCGCGGGTCCGGCCATCGGCCCCGAGTTCGAGGATGCGGCCGGTGTCCCGCTCACTGATCAGCGCGACGCCCTCGTGGAAGGCCACCGACCAGGGTGCGTCCAGTCCGTCGACGACCGTCCGGGGCGCGTCACCGACCGGGGTGGATACGGCGGTCGTCGACGTGCTCGCGGGCCCGTCGCTCGTGCCGCACGCGGTCAGGAGGGCAAGCGCGAGCAGCACCCCCGGCATCCGGGCTCGGCGAGCGGTCGGCATCTGCATACCGTCCAGCGTAGATCCGGACGTTTCGGACAGGGCGGTGTTGACCGGCGCGCTAGCGTTGAGCATGGCCTACGACGAGGAACTCGCCGACCGCATTCGCGAAGTACTGTCCGGCGAAACCGGTGTCACCGAGAAGGCGATGTTCGGCGGACTCGCCTTCCTGCGCAACGGCAACATGGCCGTCGCCGCCAACCGCGAGGGCCACATCATGGTGCGGGTGCCGCGGGAGGAGACCGAGGAGATCCTGGGCCGCGACCACGTCGAGCCGATGGTCATGTCGGGCCGCGAGATCAAGGGCTGGGTGCACGTCGACAAGGCAGGCGTCGCCGCCGATGACCAGCTCCGCGACTGGGTGCGTCTGGGCTGGGACCTGGTGGCGACCCTCCCGCCCAAGTAGCCGCTTCCGGCAAGATCGCGTCGTCGAGTGGCGGCTGCGGTCAGTGGCGCTCACCATTGATGGACGTTCCCCAGCCCCCGTCCGCAAGCCCTGGGAAGGACGCCATGGACAAGCCCACCGTTTCGATGTCGTACATCACTGTGATCTGCCGCGATTTCGTCGCACTCGCCACGTTCTACCGGGACCTGCTGGGATACGACGAGATCCCCGAACTCGAGTCGGACATCTTCCGGGCACTCCGCAGCGACGGCCCGATCATCGGCTTTCACTCGCCGGGGGCGTTCGACCTGCTCAACCTGCCCGAAGCCGACCTCGCCGCGCCGGGCAACTCGATCTGGACGTTCGGGACCGAGTCGGACGAGGCCGTCGACACCATGACCGCCCGCGCCGTCGAGTTGGGCGCCGTCGTCGTCAAGGAACCGTTCCGGACCTACTACGGGGCCTGGCAGTCCGTGCTGCACGACCCGGAAGGCAATATCTTCCGGTTCAGCAAGAACGCCAACTGAAGTCGGTCAGCTCAGACCTGAGCGCAGGCGGGCGCCGAGCTCTTCGAGGACGGCGGGGCGTTCACCGATGCCGGGGCGCCACGGAAGGGTGAGGCGGTCCTTGGTCTTGTCGGTGTAGCGCGGGATCACGTGCAGGTGGAAGTGGAACACCGTCTGCCAGGCCGGAGCCTTGCAGCAGTTCAGGAGGTTGACGCCGTCGGCGCCGAGTTCGCTCATCGCGGCCTTCGCGGCGCGCTGGGCGGACAGGGTGACCGCGGTGAGGTCCTCGGCGTCGATCTCCAGCAGGTCCTCGGAGTGGAACTTGGGGATCACCAGCATGTGGCCGTCGGCGGCCGGGTTGATGTCCATGAACGTCAGCGTCAGATCGTCCTCGGCCACCTTGGTGCCGGGCACATGCCCGCTGATGATGCCGCAGAACACACAGTTTTCCATGGGGTTTTCCGCTCCTAGGGGACGATGTTGACCATGCGGCCGGGGACGACGATCACCTTGCGGGGTTCACCGTCGAGCAGGGCGACGATCTTCTCGTCGGCCAGGGCGGCGGTGCGCAGGGTGGATTCGTCGGCGTCGGCGGCGACCTGGATGCGGCTGCGGACCTTACCCTTCACCTGCACCGGGATCTCGATGGTGTCCTCGACCAACAGAGCCGGGTCGGCCTCGGGGAAGGGGCCGCGCACCAGCAGGGTGTCGTGACCCAGGCGCTGCCACAGTTCCTCGGCGATGTGCGGGGCCAGCGGGGCCAGCATCGTCACCAGGGCCTCGACAACGCTGCGCGGGGCACCGTCGCCGTAGAACTTGGTCAGGTGCCCGGTCAGCTCCATCAGCTTGGCGACGGCGGTGTTGTCGCGCAGCTCCGTGAAGTCTTCGCGCACACCGGCGATCGTCTTGTGCAGCAGCTTGAGGGTATCCTCGGAGGGCTCGGCGTCGGTGACACGCACCGCGCCGGACTCCTCGTCGACGACCAGACGCCACACGCGCTGCAGGAAACGCTGCGAGCCGACGACGTCCTTGGTGGCCCACGGCCGGGACTGATCGAGCGGTCCCATGAACATCTCGTACACCCGCAGCGTGTCGGCACCGTAGTCACGGCAGATGTCATCGGGGGCAACGGAATTCTTGAGCGACTTGCCCATCTTTCCGTATTCCTGGTTGACCTGCTCGCCGTTGTAGAAGAACGTGCCACCGGACTCGGTGACCTCCTCGGCCGGCACGTAGATGCCGCGCGAGTCGGTGTACGCGTACGCCTGAATCATGCCCTGGTTGAACAGCTTCCGGTACGGCTCGGCGCTGGTGACATAGCCCAGGTCGAACAGCACCTTGTGCCAGAACCGCGAATACAGCAGATGCAGCACCGCGTGCTCCACCCCGCCGATGTACAGATCCAGACCGCCCGGATCGTTGGCCCCGTGCAGCGCGGGGCGCGGACCCATCCAGTACGCCTCGTTCTCCTTGGCGCACAACGTGTCCTCGTTGGTGGGGTCGATGTAGCGGAGCTGATACCAGGAGCTGCCCGCCCACTGCGGCATCACATTGGTGTCGCGGCGGTACTTACGCGGGCCGTCGCCCAGATCCAGTTCCACCTCAACCCAATCGGTGGCCTTCGCCAGCGGCGGCGACGGCTCCGAATCGGCGTCGTCGGGGTCGAACGAGACGGGCGCGTAGTCCTCGACCTCCGGCAGTTCCACCGGCAGCATCGATTCGGGCAGTGCGTGGGCGCGGCCGTCCTCGTCGTAGACGATCGGGAACGGCTCGCCCCAGTACCGCTGGCGGGCGAACAGCCAGTCGCGCAGCTTGTATTGCACTGTGCCGGTGGCGACCCCGTCGGCCTCCAGCTTCTCCACAACCTTCGCCTTGGCCTCATCGACGCGCAGACCGTCGAGGAAACCGGAGTTGATCAGCGGGCCGTCGCCGGTGAACGCCTCGGTCTCGACCCCCTGCTCGGAGCCGATGACCTCGATGATCGGCAGGCCGAACGCACTTGCGAACTCGTAGTCGCGGGTGTCGTGGGCGGGTACCGCCATGATGGCGCCGGTGCCGTAGCCCATCAGCACATAGTCGGCGATGAACACCGGAATCTGGCGTTCATCAACAGGATTGGTGGCGTAAGTGCCGGTGAAGACGCCGGTCTTCTCCTTGTTCTCCTGCCGCTCCAGATCCGACTTGGCGGCGATCGACGCCCGGTAGGCCGCGATCGCGTCGGCCGGGGTGGCGGCGCCACCGGTCCAGCGGGCGTCGACGCCGGCCGGATAGGCGGCGGCGGTCAGCGTCGCGACCAGCGGATGTTCGGGCGAGAGCACCATGTAGGTGGCGCCGAACAGGGTGTCGGGACGGGTGGTGAACACCTCGATGCTCTCACCGGTGCCGGGCACCGCGAAGGTGACCCGCGCACCGCGCGAACGGCCGATCCAGTTGCGCTGCATCGTCTTGACCTTGTCCGGCCAGTCCAGCAGGTCCAGATCGTCGAGCAGCCGGTCGGAGTAGGCGGTGATGCGCATCATCCACTGCCGCAACTGCTTACGGAACACCGGGAAGTTGCCGCGGTCGCTGCGGCCGTCGGCGGTGACCTCCTCGTTGGCCAGCACCGTACCCAGACCGGGGCACCAGTTGACCAGCGAATCGCTCAGGTACACCAGGCGGTGGTCGTCGATGATGTCGGCGCGCTGCTGCGCGGACAACTCCGCCCACGCGCCGCCGCCGGGCACCTCGCGGGTGCCGTTCTCGAATTCGGCGACCAGCTCGTCGACCCGGCGGGCCTTACCCTGGTCCGCGTCGTACCAGGCGTTGTAGATCTGCAGGAAGATCCACTGCGTCCACCGGTAGAAGTCGACGTCGGTGGTGGCGACACGGCGACGCTCGTCGTGACCCAGACCCAGGCGGCGGATCTGTCCCAGGTAGCGCTCGATATTGGCTTCGGTGGTGGTGCGCGGATGGGTACCGGTCTGCACCGCGTACTGCTCGGCGGGCAGACCGAACGAGTCGAAGCCCATCGTGTGCAGCACGTTGCGGCCGACCATCCGCTGGAAGCGGGCGAACACATCCGAACTGATGAAGCCCAGCGGATGCCCGACATGCAGACCGGCACCCGACGGGTACGGGAACATGTCCTGCACGAACAGTTTGTCGGGGGCGTCGGCCGACGCGCCCCCGAACGGGGTCAAGTCACCCGCGAGCGGGCCCACCGGGTTGGGGGCCTCGAAGGCGTGGCGGTCCTGCCAGGCCTGCTGCCAGTGCGCCTCGATCCGGCCGGCGAGCTCCGCGGTGTAACGGTGCTCGGGCACGCTCTGGTCGGGCGCGGGGGATGACGTGTCTGCAGAAGTCACCCGACCAGCGTAAATCGTGGGCCGTCGTGATCCGAATCGCCTCCTGTCGTTGCCGATGGTGACTGGCCCGTCGACGACCGTGCGTCGTAGACTGGCTGACCGTGAGTGTCCTGACTGTCGTCGCAGCCGTGCTGGTGTTCGTGTGTGCCGCGGTGTGGGGCACCGTCGGCGTCCTCGGTGTCACCGGCACACTCCCCGGCAACCGCTGGTTCGGTGTCCGCTCCCCCGAGACCGGCAAGTCCGAGGCCGCGTTCGTGCTGGCCAACAAGGTCGCCGGGCCCGGATTCATCGGGGCGGCCGTCATCCTCGTGATGGGCGGCGTCCTCACCCTCGGCGTCGACAGCGGCTGGTCGGTGTTGTTCGCGCTCGCCGCGCTGGTCGTGGCCGTGGTGACGGTCGGCGTGGTCAGCGGGCTCGGTATCCGGGCCGCGCAGGCGCTGCCCGACGAGTCGGGCAGTGGTTGTGACTGCTGCTCCGGGGGCGACGATCACGGCGCGACCGCGTCTGCCTGCGGTGACGAGAAGGCCGGATCACCTGCCGACGACTGCGGCCAGTCGAGCTGCGGGTCGTGCGCGTTGCAGGGGATGTGCGAGACGGACTCCGCGGCCGGCAAGCGTTAGCTGTACTTCTGCGTTCCGCTCGAGGTGGTCCGGTCATGCGGTCGTCTCGGCTCCCAACCCGGCACAGGTCAGTTGCGCAGGACGTCGATGGGGTGGGTGGCCAGGAGCGGGAGCGGCCAGGGCTGGCGGCGCAGGACCGAGAACCACAGGTCGGCGGCCGGGGGTGCCAGGATGTCGCCGGGCAGGGCCGAGGCGACCAGCCAGCTGCCGTCGGCGAGTTCGCTCTCGAGTTGACCGGGACCCCAGCCCGCGTAGCCGGCGAAGATCCGCACACCCTCGACCTGGTCGGCCAGAAGTTCGGGGTCGGCGTCGAGGTCGATGAGCACGACACGCCCGTCGACCGGCCGCATCCCCAGCTCCTCGTCGTCGGACATCCCCGGTTTGAGGATGCCCAGGCAGAGTGCGGCGTCGGGTTTGACCGGGCCACCGACGAACAGGGCGCGCGGTGAACCGGCGAGGTCGGTCCACTGCGGGAGGAGATTGTGGACGGCCGCCTGGCTCATCTGGTTGATGATGACCCCGAGGCTGCCCGCGCCGTTGTGCTCCATCATGTAGATCACCGAGCGGCGGAACGTCGGCTCGATCAGATCCGTGGACGCGATGAGCAGCGACCCCGGCCGGATCCGCGGCGGCATCTGCCGGGCGCCCGATCCCGCGTCGGGCGAGAAGTCGGGAGTCGGATCTTGCGCATCGTCACCGCCGGTCACCCGACCATCATCGCACGCGGTTCACAGCTCCGGTCGGTACTCTGAGGCGATGGTCTCTGGTCCGGCGAGCGATACGAAACACGGAACGGCCCGGGTGTTTCTGCGCGCCATGCGTCTGCCCGGTCTGCGCCGTCTGCTCGCCGTGCGGCTGGCCAGCCAGCTCACCGACGGGGTGTTCCAGGCCGGCCTGTTCGGCGCGATCCTGTTCAATCCCGAGCGGCACGCCGACCCGCTGGCCATCGCCGGTGGCCTCGCCGTGCTGCTCCTGCCGTATTCGGTGATCGGCCCGTTCGCGGGGGCTCTTCTCGATCACTGGGACCGCCGGGCGGTGCTGGTCGTCGCCAACACCCTGCGGGCGCTCCTCGTCGGACTCGTCTCCGTTGTGATCGCGACCGGGGCTCCCGACACCGCCGTACTCATCTCCGCGCTCATAGTCACCGGCGCGAGCCGGTTCGTGGCGTCCGGCATGTCGGCGGGTCTGCCGCACGTGGCGCCGCGCGAGGTGATCGTCGCGATCAACGCCGTGTTCGTGACCCTCGGCGCCGGCATGCTGGCCGTCGGCGCGGGTATCGCCGCAGGTCTGCGCCTCATCTTCGGTTCGGACAACACCGGCAGCGCCACGACCGAACTGGGCGCGGTGGTCCTCGCGTTGCTCGCGGCGGCCATCGCCCGAGGTTTCCATCCCCGTCAGCTCGGCCCCGATCACGCCGACGATCCCGGCAGTTCGGTGACGCACGCCGTGGTGGTGGGTCTGTGGCACGGTCTGCGCGAGGTCATCCACACCCCGACGGTGGCGGCCGCACTGTCGGCGATCGGCATGCACCGGCTGGTGTTCGGGATCAACACCCTCACCCTGCTCGTGTTCAGCCGGGCCATCAGCAAAGGCGACGGCCTCGAGATCATCGCGGCGGTCGGCAGCGCCACCGCCGCCGGGGCGTTGCTCGCGGCCATCACCACGCCACTGGCCGTCGAACGGGTGGGCCGCCGCACCACCCTGATGATCTCCCTCATCCTGGGCGCGCTCATCGAACTGTGCCTGCTCACCTACTCGTTGCCCGTCATCTACATCGCGGCCGTCGCGCTCGGGCTGGTGGGACAGACCGTCAAGCTGTGCGGCGACGTCGCGATGCAATGCGACATCCGTGACTGGGTGCGCGGGCAGGTGTTCTCCGTCCAGGACGCCACCTTCAACGTGGCCTATGTCTGCGCCATCACCGTGGCCGCACTCACGGTTCCCGGCGACGGCCGCACCGTCCTGCTGCCGCTGGTGGGCACCGTGCTGTACCTGCTGGGCATCGTTTCGGTCCGGATGCTGCACCCGGCGGCGGTCCCGGTCCCGCCGCAACTGCCGGCCACCACCGGGTAACCGGTCTCACCTGTCGAAACCCGGCTCCCCGCGGCGTCGCATGCTGTCGGCGCGTCCGTCGCCGTCGGAATCGATGAGCACCTGATCGAAGACTCCGTCGCCGTCGGTGTCGAGGTACAACCGACCACCGCCGCCGCGCGTGGCGAGCAGTTCGATGTCGCGGTGGCCGTCACCGTCGAGGTCGTGCGACGCGCCCCTGGACGGGCCGCTGCCCGGCTGGGTGCCTTCCGGTCTATCGCTCCCGGTCGCGGGGTCCGGCTTCGGCGGGTGTCCGTCAGACCTGGCGCTCCCCGGGTTCCTGTCGTCGGGTCCGGTGCTCTCCGGTTTTGTCGTCTCCGAGGGGGTCCGGTCCCCGGCCTTGGGCGGGTCTGTCTCGCGCACATCCCAGAGCCCCTTGCCCGAGTCCGAGTAGAAGCGTTCCGCGGGCGGACCCTGCGTGCCGGGATCGGGCTGGTCGGCGATATCGATCGCGACCAGGTCGGCGACGCCGTCGCCGTCGGTGTCCCACATCGCGTCGTCGCGCCGGCCGTCGCCGTCGAAATCGAGCCGCACCGCGTCGGCCACCCCGTCGCCGCTGAGGTCGAGGTCGGCGCGGCTCGTCCACGTAGTGACGCTGCCGTCGCCCGGGCCGAAGATGTAGTCGATAAGCGAGTCCATGAGGATGTGACGCAGCCGAACCCCGTTTGGTTCCAAATTCGCTGAAATTAATCTGCTTTCGGATACTGCCACGGCCCTTATGCGCCTGAACTCCCGAGCGCACGACTGAAGTAGGTTAGGCCCATGTACGTGAGCGAACTCGGAGAGGAGTGGCACCGCGCACGCGTCGAACCCGACATCATCCATCTCGACTCGGCGGCCGCGGGACGCTCCTCCGACAGCACGATCAACGCCGTCACCGATCATCTGTGGCGCGAGTCCCGGTCTGGCTCGTACGTCGCGGCAGCCGCCTGCGCGGAACAGATGCAGCACGACCTGCGCGGCCTGTCGTCCCTGATCGGGCACACCCCCGACGAACTCACCTTCCGGGAAAGCGCCCGCGCCTGCCTGCGGGCGCTGCTCTCACATTGGTCGCTGCCGGTGGCGTCCACCGTGTGGGTGGCCAAGAACGAGTTCGGCCCCAACCTCGACGAGTTCGAGCGCCGCGGTTACGCCGTGCGGCCCCTCCCCGACGGCGACGTATACGGCCACGTCGACACCGACGCCCTGGAGAACATGCTGCAGTTCGAGCAGCCCGCGTTCATCCACCTGTGCCACATCGGCTCGATGTCGGGGGCGGTGCAGCCGGCGGTCCGGATCGTGGAGGTCGCGCACGCGGCGGGCGTGCCGGTGGTCATCGACATGTCGCAGTCCGTCGGCCACGTCCCCACCGTCACCGGCGCCGATATCGTGTACGGCACCAGCCGCAAATGGCTCACCGGCCCGCGCGGCATCGGGTTCATCGCGGTCCGCCGCGACTCGCTGCGCGAAGTGGAGATCCCCGACTCCGACGCCTTCATCGCCGGCCGCGTCGGCCTGCACAACGCCGTCCACGAACTCCTCGCCGTCGGCCAGCAGCGCGTGTTCCGCGAACTGGCGACAGTCGGCCGCGTCACCCGTGAACGCCTCAACGGCATCGGCAGCTGGGAGGTTCTCGAAGCGGGCGACGAACCGTCGGCCCTGGTGACCCTCGCCCCACCCCCCGGCTGGCAGACCGCCGACGTCCGCGCAGCCGCCGACAAGCTCAGAGCCACAGGCATTCTCGTCACCGCAGCCGACTCCTGGCGCGCACCACTGGCCACCGAGCAGTCGGTGCTGCGCGTCAGCCCCCACCTCGACGTCCGCCGTGAGGACCTCGATCTCCTCGCCGTCAACCTCCGCACGATGGGCTACTGACGCCGGCGCACCTTCGAATACTACTGCCGCTGAACAATTCTCGATGCCCAGCTAGCGGGAATGGTCGCCCAGTTCGTCCGGGCGGACCGAGAACACGAAAGGTTCACTGAACTCGAACAATTCGGCACCGACAGCCCGCACCGGCGCACCGTACCGTTCATCCGCCAGTGACCACCGTACGGCAACCCGAGCGCACCGGTCTCCATGACGGTCATGGTAGTTTCCCCTCCCCCGCATGGCCACCCATTCAAGCGCGCCTCAGCCCTTACCGCCAGGGTGTCGGGGCCGGCCTGTGGATAGCGGGTATTCATCGCCGCAGATGCTGTTCAGTGCATCAGTGTGCTCGTCCAGCAGATGGAGCGGGGGCTTCCGATCTTCTCGTCCCTATCCGGGGTGACAGCACGCGACACCGCTTTCTCCGTCAGCCGACGCAGCGTTTCTGGCAGGTTGTGGGTACCGGGTGTCACAGCCAGACGGAACTCGATCTCGAAGAGCGCGAAACCTTCTGGGAGTGCGGGTACTTCCCCGTGGTCGTCTATGTTGAGCTGCTCCCAGCGGTCCACGAGGTCGAAGGGGTTGCGTAGGTCCGGTTTCGCACCGCAAGAGACCACGTCCAGGCCGTCTGCCTTCGTGAGCTCAATGCTGAGTTGGCTGATGATCGCCGCCAGGTCATCCAACGAAGCAAGAAGGTTCAGTGCCAACTGAGTTGCTTCTTCGCCCGAGACAGATACTTCCGGATACAGGGTGAACGAATGAGAAAGGCACTCAAAAGGCAACACCCCGTTCACCGCCGAGTCGGCCATCTCAAAGAAGTCGGCGTTTCCGGTAGGCAGGCTTGCCTCAATCAACCAGACGTCCTGAACTCGTGCCCGAAAACTGTCACCCGGCGTATCCATGGTATCGACTACCGCCACGGTCACCGGCTCTGCTCCTGAGAAGGTGATCGCGTCTGCGAGAAGCACATAGGTACGCGACGGTCCATCCCAGGCGATGTCACCGAGGTCCTCGGCAGTCAGGTCCCCAAACCGCTCCCGGTCGCTGATACAGCTCAGTACCGTGCCCAGCACACCACTCCCTGGTATCTCTACGTCGGCCTGAGCGGCGAGACAAACCCGGTCCCACAATGTATCCGGTGTCGAGAAGTCTGTCCGGATGAAGAGCGTTCCGGCGTAGTGCCCCGGCAAATGAATCGGCAAAACAATCACCCCCTGTCGGAGTGGATTGTACGTAGTTCGTGTCGTGACGGGTAGTCGGGCCGAGGTCATAAACCGTCTCTAAGACGTATCACCGTCCGCTGCCCGGGATTTGAAGACCCAGAGGTTCTGGAGCGTGAAGTTCAGGACTGTGGCGACGGCCTGGGAGGTGACCCAGGAGATCAGCAGCACGTGGGGGAGAACTGAAAATAGGTGGCGCACAAGGGAGTCGACGAGGACAGCGACGGCGAAGCAGAATGCGTAGACGACGGCGGCGCGGGCTTTCTCGGCGCGGGATCGTGTGCCGGCGAAGGTGACGTAGCTGTTGAGGTAGTAGGCGACGGTACTGCCGGCGAGGTAGCTGGCGGCGCGGGCTACCGTGGGGTCGGCGCCCACCGACAGGACGAGCTGGCGGGTACCGAAATCTGTTGTGGCGCCGAGCAGGCCGACGAGACCGAACGCGACCAGTCGGCGGGGGACGATGGGGTTCACCCGCTATCCGACTACAGCGCGGCGAGGGTTTCGGTGACGATGTCGGTGACCGCGTGGCGGGCGGCATCGGCGTCGGCGGCGACGAGGCCGATGCGGGTGCGGCGGTCGAGGACGTCGTCGACGCACAGGGCGCCCTCGTGGCGGACGGCGAACTCGATCTCGGCGCGGGTGACGTCGATGCCGGGGGCGATCTGGTCGTGGGGGGCGGCGACGGTGGCGCGTTCGAAAACGGCGGCCGTTTCCGAACCGTAGCGGGCGAACGCGGAGGCCGGCAGGGAGTTGTGGGGGGCGAAGCCGGAGGCACCGATCAGCGGGGTGGTCTCGGTGATGCACGGACCCGCGGCCAGGTCGCCGACGGTGATCGCGGCGTCGACCGTCTCCTGGGCGCGGCGCCGGTAGGTGGTGAGGGTGCCGCCGACGACGCTGACCATGGTGCCCGACAACCGAATCCGGTGCCGCCGGGTGGGATCGGCGAGATCGCTGCCGCCGGGAAAGGTCCCGAGGATGTCGGCGGGGGTGAGGGGCACCTGCAGCGCGGTGTTGACCACCGACAGCAGCACGTCGATGTCCGACGAACTGCGCTGCGACTCAACCGAACCCACCGCCGGGAAGTCGCCGCGGGTGAAACCGATGTATGCGCGGCCCAGTTGGGCGGGCAGGATCGACACCAGATCCGACGCCGTCTCCCCCAGCGGCACAGATAATCCCGCCACCGGATTGCCGAGCCGGGCGGCGTCGACGACCAGGTGGGTGCCGCCACCCTGCTCCAGTACGGCTTCGCGGTCGATGCCCTCGGCCCAGCGGCCGGCCGCGTTGACCACGGT
>NZ_BAED01000016.1 GCF_000241345.1 Gordonia amarae NBRC 15530 | reverse complement strand
GCTCGGCAGGTCACCACGACCAGCGATTCGGGCGAGTCGGTCGACAGCCACCGCTGAACCCGCCGGAGCACGGTGGCGACCGTGGCACGCGTCATCACCGCCAGGTCGGATGTCGACCCGACGAGCGCGCTCGGTGCCCGCGCGAGGAGGACGGGTCGGACCGAGGACGCGCACTTGCCCGAGTCGTCGATCTCGGCCCAGTGCGCCGACTCCCCCTGATGAGGCACTGGCACCCACTTCACCGTGTACACGGACCCCGTGCTCGCGGAAAGTGAGGTCAGCCGTGCCGGCTCGACATCCCGAACGATGAGCGAATCGATCGACACGACAGTCGCTCCCGTGCCATCGGCAAACCGAAGCCTCACCTCACGGTCCCCGATGCGCTTCAGATACACGCGGAGCGACGTCGCCCCGACAGCATGCAGACAGACACCGGACCACGAGAACGGCAACATGATCCGACCGTCCATCGGTTCAAAGCCCGCCAGCGCTACGACCTGCATCGCGGCATCCCACAGCACCGGATGCAACCCGTGCTGCCCCGCTACCTCAGAACTGGGAAGTTCGACTTCGGCGAAAACCGCATCAGGGCCCCGGCGCCATGCCGATCGAACGCCACGGAATGCCGGGCCGTACTCGTAGCCCAGGTCCGCAAGGTCCGCATACAGGCCATCGATGCCGACAGCGGTAGCCGCAGACGGGGGCCACGTGTCGCTATCGGATACAGAGGTCGCCGTCGTTGTGTGCGTGGATAATTCACCAGAGGCCAGACACGTCCACGATGCCGTGAGGTCTGACTTGTCGGTTCCGGACTGCGCATACACCGACACGGTGCGGCGCTCATCCGGTCCGAGACCACCGATCACCACCCGAAGCGGAATCTCACGGTCCTTGGGCACCACGAGGGGCGCCTGCAGCACCAGTTCGGCCACCGTCGAGCAGCCGACCTCGTCCCCGGCTCTCATCACCAGCTCGACGAGCGCGGCACCGGGCATCAGCACCGAGCCGGCGATGGTGTGGTCGGATATCCACCCGCATGACGCCACACTCACCCGGCCCGTGACGATCACTCCACCAGAATCCGGTTGGGCGACAATCACGTCCAGGATCGGATGGTCGATCGTGCACAGTCCCGATCCCTCGCCGCCGACACTGGTCCGGCGCCAGAAGGGCCGTGTGTCCCACGCGTATGTCGGCAGTTCCACCCGGCCCACCGGCGGAACCAAGCGCGCCCAGTCAAGAGCGAGACCGCCGGCAAACAGCTGCGCCTGGGCGCGATCACGGCAGCGGGGCCCGTCGTCGTCTCGGCGGAGCGTACCGACCGCGACCACTTCCACGCCGGACTCCTCTGCCACGGCCTCGACGGCGGTGACCAGGCTCGGATGCGGACTCGCCTCCACGAAGAAGCGGTAACCGTCGGTCACCATCCGGTCGATCGTGTCGGCGAACCGGACCGGCTCACGCAGATTTCGATACCAATAGTCATTCGCCAGTGCCTCGGCCGGCAACTGCTCGGCGGTGACCGTCGAATACCAGGTGACGGCAGGGGGACCGGCGAGTATGTCGGCCAGGTCGGCCGTGAGCGACTCCCGCAGCGGTTCCATCGCCGCACTGTGCGACGCATAGTCGACGGCGAGCATCCGACAGAAGATCTTGTCTTTCTCCAGGTCGGCGACCAGGACCGATAACGCGTCGCGGTCACCGGCCAACACCGTAGAGGCCTGACTGTTCACCGCCGCGACCGAAACATGGCTGCCCAGACGGCCTTCTAGAGCTGCAACCGGAAGACCCACCGATGCCATTGCCCCACCACTGATCCGAGACAGGGCCCGGGTGCGGATGGTGACGACGGCAGCCGCAGCTTCGAGTCCGATGGCACCGCTCACGACGGCCGCGGCGATCTCGCCCTGACTGTGCCCGACCACCGCATCCGGTGTCACGCCGA
Source organism: Gordonia amarae NBRC 15530 (assembly GCF_000241345.1). Lineage (GTDB taxonomy): Bacteria > Actinomycetota > Actinomycetes > Mycobacteriales > Mycobacteriaceae > Gordonia > Gordonia amarae. The sequence goes on along the minus strand of NZ_BAED01000016.1, from coordinate 5,719 downwards.
CAGCCCGCCACATCGCGGCGAGCGACACCATTGTCGCGAACAGCATCGGCTGCACGATGTCGTCACCATCGAGCGTCGGCGCATCCGACCTACCGTTGAGGACATCCACGGCCGACCACCCGGTGTGGGGACGCAGCGCTGCATCGCATCGGGTGAATTCGGTGCGGAACACCTCGGATTCCGCCCACAGGTCCCGGCACATCCCGGTCCACTGAGAGCCTTGTCCGGGAAACACGAAGGCGACCTTCCCGGAGATCATCTCGTCACCGGTCTGCACACAGTTCGGCGAGTCCTCGCCGCGTGCCACGGTTCGGAGGGCGTCGAGCAGGTCGGTACGGTCTGCGGCCACCATCACGGCCCGGCGCTCGAAATGTGTCCGGTGAACGGCGAGCGAACGGGACAACGCCGGCAACGCAACATCGGGCCGCGACTCCAACAGCCCGGCGAGGCGTTCGATCTGTCCCCGGAGCGAAGCGTCACTGCGCGCCGAGACCGGGAACAGTGTCGCGGTGCCCTCGTGCACCGATTCGGCTTCCCGCGGCGGCGCTTCTTCCAGTACGACGTGGGCATTCGTTCCACTGATCCCGAAAGCACTCACACCAGCACGCCGAGGTCGAACTCCACGAGTCCACCGCGAAGGGGTGTTCTGAACCGAGACTCCGCTTGCGTCCCAGTCGATCTTCTCCATCGTTCGATCTGCGTGCAACGACGCCGGAATCAGTCCGTTATGCAGCGCGAGGACCGTCTTGATGACTCCGACGATGCCTGCGGCGGCCTGCGTGTGCCCCAGGTTCGATTTCACCGACCCGACACCCACCGGCCTTCCCGGGTCACGATCTGGTCCGAATACCCGTGCAAGCGCACGCATTTCGACCGGATCACCGAGCAGGGTGCCGGTACCGTGCGCCTCCACGAAGTCGATGTCCGATGGGTCCAGAATCGAATTCGCTAGGGCAGCCTGGACTACATGCTGCTGAGCTATCCCGTTGGGAGCGGTCATACCCTGGCTGCGACCATCGGAATTGACCGCTGATCCGCGCAGCACAGCCATCACCGGATCACCGTCTCGTACCGCGTCGTCGAGACGCTTGAGCATGACCACGCCGCAGCCCTCGGCCCAGACCATCCCGTCGGCATCCGCGGAGAATGGACGGCAGACACCGGTCGGTGACATGGCGCGTAGCCTGCTGAACTCGACGTGCGTCTCGGGACTCGCGAGCACGGACGCTCCACCGACGAGCGCTCGATCGCACTCGCCGACGCGGAGTGCATGTGCGGCCAGGTGCAGGGCCACCAATGACGACGAGCACGCGGTGTCGACGGTGATGGCTGGACCGTGAAGTCCCAGCTGGTAGGCAACTCGCCCTGCCGCGACACTGGTCGCCGAACCCGTTCCGACGTAGCCATCGAGCTGATCCAGGCCGGTGCCGGCGTGGTAGGTGCTGCCGTAAAGGCCGAAGTACACGCCCGTCGATGTCCCTCGCAGCGTGCGGGGATCGATACCCGCGCGTTCGATTGCCTCCCAGGATGTCTGCAGCAGAAGGCGTTGCTGCGGATCCATCGAGGTGGCCTCACGAGGTGTGATACCGAAGAACGCCGCGTCGAAGTCCTCGACCGCATCCAGGAACCCTCCCCGCAGGGAATAGGTGGTGCCCTCGGCATCGGGGTCCGGGTCATAGAGGCCGGTAAGATCCCATCGTCCGGCCGGCACATCGCCGATCACGTCCTCACCGTCGATCAACAACCGCCACAGGTCTTCCGGGTTCTCCACCCCTCCGGGCAACCGGCATGCCATCCCAACGATCGCCACCGGGCCTGCGATGTGTGCCGACCGTGCCTCCGCCGGCGCGTCGGACTCCGCCGCCAGCACGGCACTGATCGCCCCGATCGTCGGGTACTCGAAGACGAGACTCGGATCGACGTCCGTGCCGGTGATCTCGGCGAGTCCCGCCGACAAACCTACCAAGTTGCTTGAGCCCAGGCCGAACTCGGCCAGCGGCCGGTCCACATCGACCTGATCAGGCCGCAGTCCGGTCTGCGCTGCGACAGCGGACACCAGCCACTCTGCGACACCCGATGTCGATACACGGCCGAGAGCGGTCTCCAGCGTCGTCGAGTCTGCGGCCGGAACCGATCCCAAACGCTCCAGATCTCCACCGAGGTATGCGTTCCGGCAGGCCTGCCGCTGGATCTTGCCACTGCTCGTCTTCAGGATGGATCGCGGACGGATGAGAACGACATCGTGGACGGCGATCGCGTGTCCGGTGGACACTGCGGCCCGAATCGCGGTTCGGATCTGATCGAGGTCGCTGTCCTCCGTGGCGGTGACCTCGACGACAAGGACCGGCCGTTCTCCGGCTTCGGCACCGTCGACGCCGAAGGCCGCAACGCATCCCGGCCGCACCGTGGGATGCGCGGTCTCCACGGTCAGCTCGATGTCCTGTGGGTAGTGATTCCGCCCGTCGATGATCAGCAGATCTTTGCTGCGACCCACAACGAACAACTCACCATGGGAAAGGAATCCGAGATCTCCGGTACGGAGGTAACCGCCACGTCCGTCTGCCAGCAACCCACCGAATACCTCGGTGGTCTTTGGCGCATCGTTCAGATAGCCTGCCGCGACGCTGTCACCGGACACCCATATCTCACCGACCTCGCCGTCGTGACATTCGGCGCGGCTCTCCGGGTCGACGATCGCGACACCGACGCCGGCCGGTGGAACACCGACACCGACGTGCTCGCGAACCACTGACGGATCGCCGTCATCCGGACGGGTGAGGATGGTCGGATCCTGATCGACCGGGGTGCCGGTCACCAGCAGAGTCGCCTCGGCCAGACCGTACGCCGGCTGAAACGACCGTTTCCGAAAGCCTGCCGGCTCGAATACCTCCGCGAAGCGGCGAAGGGTTTCGGCCCGAATCGGTTCCGCAGCGTTGAATGCCACACGCCAATTGCTCAGATCCAACTGACCGGGGAGGTCTGGTGCCGCGCGCCGCGCGCACAGTTCGTAGCCGAAATTGGGACCACCGCTGGAGTGCGCTCTGAAATGTGACACCGCACGCAGCCAACGCTCCGGTTTCTGCAGAAAGTGCAGTGGCGAGAACAGGACCGAGCTGGTGCCGACGAACAACGTGTGCAGTACCGGCCCGATCAAGCCCATGTCGTGAAATGTCGGAAGCCAGCTGACGAACATCGCACCGTCCGACTCGGCCACGCGTTCCGGAGTGTGGTCCATCGTCTCAGCGATCGCCCGCTGATTGTGCAGCAGATTGCCGTGCGTGACGATGACACCCCGCGGAGCACTCGTGGATCCCGATGTGTACTGGAGAAATGCAACCGAATCAGAGCCAATGGGCGGGGAGATCCAGCCAGACGCGAGATCAGCGTCGATCTCTTCTGTTGCAACCCAATTCAGGGCAGCGAGGTCAGGAACCCGCTCGACCACCGAACTGAGTGCATCGATGATCTGACGCGTGCTCAGCACCACCTGGATGTCCGCATCATCGACGACTTGACGCAACCGTCGAAGCGCACGATCGACTTCATTCAAACGCGGCAGTGGTGCGGCACCGCGACCACCGCCCCGGCCAGACACCCATAGAAGCTCGATACGAAATCAAGACCGGGTGGGTACAGGAGCAATGCCCGGCTGTTCGAGTACCCCGCGGCCTGCAGCCACGTACCGATCGCCAGGGATTGCCGCTCCAGGTCCCCGTACGTCAGTTCGACCGTCTCGCCATCGACATCCCCGGTTGCCAGGAAGCGATACACGATGCCCGACTCCTGTTCCGCCTTTCGAAGCCGGAGCAGGTCGACAATTGAACTGTTCACGAGCGGTCCCATCCCCCATCACGCTGCGAGGTGTGCACGCAGACAAAACTGGCCAGAGACGGCTGACGAAACTCGACAGCCCCGTCTTCACTGCAACGGCGCGGACAGATGGCCTTCACTCCGCGACTTCCTTGCCATCTTCGGCTTCCGGGTTATCGAGCCCGGGCTCACACCCGCCGCCATCGCCGAGCAACAATAGCAGTTCCGCCAAGTCCTCCTCGATGTCGTCGTCGGCCTCCGATGAGGGCCCGGCATCACACGCCGAAGTATCGCTATCACCCGACAGGAATCGCGCCATCGAATCTATCGTCGGGTAGTCGAATACGGTCCCAATCGGAATGCGGACTCCCAACCACTCACCGAGTTCCGCTGCCATCCGCATACCGTGCGCCGAGGTGAGACCCAGATCCGCAAACGGCACCGAGGTGTCGATGTCGACGACATGGACGTCGAGCATCGACCCGATCCTTTGCACGAGCCATGTTCGAATCTCATGCGCATCAAGCGAGTTCGCACCTTCGGCGCCGGTCTGATCACAGTCAGTACTCATGCGCATCCCCTTCACGATTGTAGACGCCTTTCTGGACAGCGGATCCGACAGAGCCGCCCGAAGCGGGCCAATATCGATGCCTGTCAAACGCGTACGTGGGTAGCCCCACCGTTGAACGCTCGCACTCACCGAAGAAGGAATGCCAGGTTACCGCGCCGCCACTGACCCAGCTGCCCGCCGCCAAGTTCAACAACAACTCTGACGACAACAGGTCACAGCCGATCTCGACCACAGTGACGCCGTCCGTGATTGTCGTTGCCGGCCGCTCATCCGAGGTCGCACCGAAAATCCCGCCTGCCCGCACTCCGTACACCGCCTCTCCTTCCCCGACAAGATATTCCGGGACCACGAGAGGAATCAGTGGCCGACCGAGCGATGCCGAACGGACCATCGATCCGAGACTCTGCACCAGTTCCTCTGCTGTACAACCTGATTCCATCAGCCGGCCGCGTGCGGCGACCAACGCACACGCATCCCGCAAAGACACCACACCAGCAACATGAGCAGCCGTGATCTCACCCAACGAATGCCCCATCACAAAATCCGGCCGCACCCCCCACGACTCCAACAAACGCACCAAAGCCACCTCAACGGCAAACAACGCGGCCTGCGTATAAACCGTCTCATCCAACAACCCGGACTCACCCACGATCACATCCCGCAACGACACATCCAGATAACCGTCGAACACCCCACAAACCTCATCAAAAGCCTCCGCATACTCCTGAAACTCCCGACACAGCCCCACACCCATACCCAACGACTGACTCCCCTGCCCCGGAAACAGAAACGCCACCCTCCCCCCGGCGACACCAGCCCTGCCCACCACCACACCAGGCCCATCAACCCCAGCCGCCAACAACTCCACACCAGCAACCAACTCACCCACATCACGACCCAACACCACAGCCCGATACTCAAAGACCGACCGTGAATCGCCCCGGGTTTGCTGGAGGCTCGGTTAGTTGGTTCCAGCGGTTGCCGGGACCGGGTTCTCACGGTAGCTGGTGACCGTGTGGGTCGACCAGTAGGCGGCCTCGTATTCGACGGGCGGGACGTGTCCGATCTCGCCGTGCAGACGGCGGTGATTGAACCAGTCGATGTACTCGGCAACGGCGATCTCGACCTCGCCGACACCGACCCAGCCACCTCGAGGACACATGACGGGGTTGCGGATACATTCGGCCTTGAATAATGAGTTGAACGCTTCGGCCATCGCATTGTCGTACGAATCACCCTTGGAGCCAACGGAAGTCACCGCTTCCGCTTCGGCAAGACGTTCGGTATAGCGGATGGCTCGATACTGCACTCCGCGGTCGGAGTGGTGAATCAGCCCGG
>NZ_BAED01000017.1 GCF_000241345.1 Gordonia amarae NBRC 15530 | reverse complement strand
CCACGTCCTTGCCGGCACGCGAACGCGCCCACAGGCCCATATCCAGGGCGTCGAGCGCGAGGTCGGTGTGCATGGTGGTCGAGACCTGCCAGCCCACGACCATCCTCGAGAAGACGTCGAGGATGAACGCGGCATACACCCATCCCGAGTGGGTGCGGATATAGGTCAGGTCGGCCACCCACAGCGTGTTGGGCGCCGCGGCGGTGAACTGCCGTTTGACACGATCAGCCGGCTGCGGAGTTTCAGCCCCCTCGCTGCGCGTGGTCGTGCGCGTCTTGGATCGCGTTATCCCCTGCAGCCCATCAGCTTTCATCAAACGCTCAACGGTGCAGCGGGCTACCTCGACACCCCTCCTGCGTAGTTCTGAATGAACTTTGCGGGCGCCATAGACGCCGAGATTGTCGGCATGCACGGTGCGGATCTCACCGAGGACCTCGCGGTCACGGACTACCCGTGGTGCCTCGACTCGTCGAGAGCTCAGATGGGCTCGGACTGTGGACGGAGCGATCTGGGCGGCTGTCTCCTGTAAGGCCGCGCAGATCGGATCGACTCCGTGTTCGCCGCGGAAAGCGGCGACGAACTCCACGATCAACGCTGTGGGCGGTCGATCTCCGCCGCAAAGAAAGCCGATGCCTGCTTCAAGATCGTATTCGCCCGCCGCAGCTCACGGTTCTCCCGCTCCAGCTGCGCGATCCGCTCAGCCTCGCTGGTCGTGGTACCCGGTCGTACGCCGCCGTCGATCTCGGCCTGCTTGACCCAGGTGCGAAGCGCCTCCGGGTGTACACCGAGTTGGTCGCCGATCCGTCTGAGCGCCCCCGGCCGCGTAGCCGGGTCCTTACGGGCCTCCATCGCCATCCGCGTCGCCCGCTCCTTCAGCTCAACGCTGTACTTCCGTGGTGCTGCCATGCTCTCCATCCTTCACAGATTCGAGAGCCTCCGACAA
>NZ_BAED01000018.1 GCF_000241345.1 Gordonia amarae NBRC 15530 | reverse complement strand
ACCGTCACCTCCCCCGCTCCGGCGGCGATCGCCGCCCTGCACACCGGCCTGTACATCGACGGGCGCTGGGGGCCGGCGGCGTCGGGCGCGACCTTCGCCGTCACCAACCCGGCCACCGGCGCACTGCTGACCCACGTCGCGGACGGCGGCATCGATGATGCCCGCCGCGCACTCGACAGCGCGTCCCGGCAGCAAGCCCGGTGGGCCGCGACGCCACCCCGCACACGCAGCGAGATCCTGTACCGCGCCTACGATCTGATCGTCGAGCGGGCCGACGAGATCGCGGCGGTGATGACCGCCGAGATGGGTAAGCCGCTGGCCGAGGCGCGCGGCGAGGTGGCCTACGGTGCGGAGTTCTTCCGGTGGTTCGCCGAGGAAGCGGTGCGTATCGGCGGCGACCACACCACCACCGGTGACGGCGCCAACCGGATCGTGGTGTCCAAACAGCCTGTGGGACCGTGCATTCTGATCACCCCGTGGAACTTTCCGCTCGCCATGGGCACCCGCAAGATCGGTCCGGCGATCGCCGCCGGTTGCACCATGGTGTTCAAGCCGGCCGAACTGACCCCGCTCACCGCGCTGCTGCTGGCCGCGATCCTGGCCGAGGCCGGACTGCCCGACGGTGTCCTGAACATGGTCACCACCTCTGATCCTGCCGCGGTGGTCGGCGAGTGGATGAGTTCGGGGGCAGCACGCAAGGTCAGTTTCACCGGTTCGACGGAAGTCGGCAAGACCCTGCTCCGGCAGGCGGCGGGGACGGTGATGCGCACATCCATGGAACTGGGCGGCAATGCCCCGTTCATCGTGTGCGCCGACGCCGACCTCGACCGCGCCGTCGACGGCCTGATGGTGGCCAAGATGCGCAACATGGGGCAGGCATGCACCGCCGCCAACCGGATCTTTGTGCACCGCAACGTCATCGACGAGTTCACCGGCAAGCTGGCCGAACAGATGAAGGCCCTGGTTGTCGGAGACGGCAGCGTCGCCGGCACCCAGGTCGGGCCACTGGTCGAGGCCGCAGCCGTCGACAAGGTCACCACCCTGGTCGATGACGCGCTCGGCCGTGGCGCACGCGTCATGACCGGCGGAGTGCGCCCCGACGGACCCGGCCACTTCTACCCACCGACCGTCCTCACCGACGTGCACCCCGATTCGGAGTTGATGCGGACGGAGATCTTCGGGCCCGTCGCGGCCCTGACCCCCTTCGGCAGCACCGAATCCGACGGAATCGACGAGGTGCTGACGCTGGCCAACGACACCCCGTGGGGCCTGGTCGGCTACGCGTACACCCAGGACGTCGACCGTGCCGACCGCCTGTCCGACGCCCTGCAGGTGGGGATGGTCGGGATCAACACCGGCCTGGTCTCCAACCCCGCCGCTCCGTTCGGCGGGGTGAAGGAGTCCGGTCTGGGCCGTGAAGGCGGACGACTCGGTATCGAGGAGTTCCTCGACGTCAAATATGTGGCCCGCCCCATCCGCGGCGCCGCAGGCTGAGGGCGCCGGGCGGGTCAGGCGGTGGACGCCGACTCGCCCGGCCCGATCAGCCGCTCGAGGCCGTCGCGCATGTGCTCGATCATCAGCGCGTCCGCTTGCGCGGCGTCACCGTCGGCGATCGCGTCGACCAGCGCCTGATGCTCATCGATGCGGGCCTTTCCGGACGCGTAGGTTCCGCGCATGGCGCGCAGGCACATCCGCGTCTCCACCAGGATCGTCTCATGTAGACGTGAGAGCCGGGTGCTGGCGGCAAGTTCGACCAGCGTGCGGTGGAACTCCATGTCGGCCTCGGCCATCTCGGCGCTGTTCGGCTCGTCGATGTGGGCGCGCATCGCATCGACCGCCGCAGTCATGGGTTCGACGGCCGACTCCGGCCCGTGGGCGATGATCTGCTCGATCGCGGCGCGTTCGACGGCGGTGCGGGCCACGTACATGTCGCGGATCTCGTCGTCGTCCATCGACACCACGAACAGTCCGCGATTGCGGTAGCTGACGAGCAGCCCCTCGGCGGTCAGGCGTTGCATCGCCTCTCGCAACGGTCCCCTGCTGACGCCGAGATCGGCGGCCAGTCCCGACTCGGTGAGCTGCGACCCCGGCGGGAAGTCACCACCCGCGATCGCCTCGTGCAACTGGCGGGCGATGATCGCCGGCGTCGACTCCTGCACCAGCGGCGTGAGCACCTTTGTGGTCTTGACGCGGGTGCTGGTCCTCCGGTCGTCGGTAGCAGTCATCGTCGTGACCTCTCATTCTCGCGCGTACGACAGTACTTCACCGCGCGCACCGCCCATCCACACGTCATTGCACGCCGCGGCGAACTCCGGCAGTCCCTCGACGATCGTCCCGAACACGTTGCCCGGCACCCAGCCGACATCACCGTTGACCAGCAGATTGTTGCGGCCGTAGAACACCGCCAGATCGATGAGCAGTTGATGCTTACCCGGGGCCGCACCCGACTCGTAGCCGTAAGCGGGATTGTTGAGGACCCCGTCGAACGTGAAATAGCACAGGTCGCCGGGGATCGGGGTGATCGTGGTGTTCTCCGGTCCCGGTTCTGTGTCGGCGAATGCCGCGACGAGAGTGTAGATCTCGTTGCGGGCGAACTTTCCGTGGAACACCTGGTCGCCGAGCGGAAGCGCGTCCCACACCGCGGCCGCCGTGCGGGGCGCCTCGTCGTCGAGAAGTTTGGCGACGGCCTTCACCCCCCGCTGACGCAGGGTGACGGAAATGAATCGCTCTGTCATCGGGCTACCTCCGGGAATGGTTGCGCCGCTTCGTATGCCGAGGCCACGCGCAGCACCGTCGCGTCGTGATGGCGGGCGCCGACGAACTGCACCGCGGTCGGCAGCCCGCCCACGATGCCGCTCGGGACGCTGATCGCCGGTTGCTGGGTGAGGTTGAACGGGTAGGAGTACGGCGTCCACGACGTCCAGTCGGGGTCGGCCGATCCGGCGGGCACGTCGACGCCGGCCTCGAAGGCCACGGTCGGTGTGGCCGGGGTCAGCAGGACGTCGAACTCCTCGTGCAGCCGGCCCATCTCCACACCCAGATCCATCCGGACCTGGGTGGCGTCGAGGTAGTCGGCCGCGGTGTGCCCGTGGTGGCGGCCCAACGCCGCCGCCAGGCCCGGATCGATCTTGCCGAGAGCTTTGGAACCGAAGGGCCGCAACACCTTCGCGGCGCCACTGAACCACAGGATGTGGTACGCCCACGCCGGGTCCGACCAGCCCAGGTCGACGGGTTCGACCGTGGCCCCCAGGCCACGGAGCACCTCGGCGGCGGCGTCGGTGTGCCGCTGGACGTCGGTGCTGTTGGTGCCGAAGCCCAGATCCGGGCTGTAGGCGATGCGAACGCCCGCAAGGTCGTCCGGCCATGCCGATCCCGACACCGGTTGCGGTGTCGGCGTGGCCGACCAGTCCCGGGAGTCGAAACCACACAGGACGTCGAGCATCGTGATGCAGTCGGCGACGGTGCGGGTCATCGGACCGGCGTGGGCGAGGGTGCCGAACGGGCTCGCCGGATACAGCGGCACCCGCCCGTACGTGGGTTTGAATCCGACGATGCCGCAGAACGATGCCGGGATCCGGATCGACCCACCGCCGTCGGTGCCGACCGACAGAGTGCTCAGCCCCGCGCCGACCGCCGCGGCGCTACCTCCGCTCGATCCGCCCGACGTCCGGGCGTGATCCCACGGGTTACGGGTGATCCCGCAGCGTGGGCCGTGCGTCACGCCCTTCCATCCGAATTCGGGGGTCGTGGTCTTGCCGAGCAGCACCGCACCCGCCTCCCGCAGCCGGGCCACGACCGGTGCGTCGGCCGTCCACTCGTCGTCGGATGGGTCGATGAGTTCGGAACCGCGCAGCGTCGGCCAGCCGGCCGTCAGGAACAGGTCCTTGATGCTGACGGGCACGCCGTCGAGCGGTCCGAGGGCGGTGCCGGCGGCGTGGCGTTCGGCCGCGGCCCGGGCCGAGCCGAGCGCAGCCTCCTCGTCGACGAGACAGTAGGCGTTGACGGCGGGGTTGTGCGCGGCGATCGCATCGAGGTGAGCGGTCGCGACGTCGACCGGCGATAACTCGCCCGTCCGGTAGGCCGCGGCCAGGGCCGTCGCGGAGAGAAATCGGGTGCTGTCGGCTGAGTCCATCGGCTCCCTCGGTCCACACGAGCTATTTGGTAGATTGTTGACAATCTACGCGGGAGGTGTGCGAGTGACAACCGAAACCCCGACAGTGGCCATGCTGTACCCGGGCCATGCCGCCGAGGACGACTTCGCTCGTTCCGAGTCCCTGCTCGGCGGTGCCGCGCGGCTGCCGGTGATCATCACCGACATCGACTCCGACGATCACACCGTTGAGGCCATGCGGGCGGTGGGTGCCGACGTCCCGCTGCTCGACGGTGCCCGTCGCGCGGCGGTGCACTCCCCCGACGCGCTGATGTGGTCCTGCACCTCGGGGAGCTTCCTCTACGGCTGGGAGCGCGCGCACACGCAGGTTCAGCGGCTGACTGAGGCGACGGGCCTGCCCGTGTCGTCGACGTCGCTGGCGTTCGTGGCCGCCTGCCGCGACCTGGACGTCACCCGCGTGGCCGTGGCCGCGACCTATCCGGCACCGGTCGCCGACGGATTCACCACCTTCCTCTCCGACGCCGGGATCGAGGTCCTGGCCAATACGGCCAACGACATCGCCACCGCCGGAGCCGCCGGACTGATGGACGATGCGACAGTGACGTCGATGATCGTGGCGGCCGACCATCCCGCCGCGCAGGCAGTGCTGGTCCCCGATACCGCGCTGCACACCATCGCACGCCTGACCGAACTCGAAGGCGCCGTGGGCAAACCGGTCCTCGCCGCCAATCAGGTGACCGTGTGGCAGGGCCTGCGCCTGGCCGGTGTGGCGGTCACCGAACCGGCGCTGGGAACCCTGTTCGCCTGACGGGGTGGTGCCGCGGGGAGATTCGTCAGGGTCAGGCCACGCGCGGTGCCCGGCAGAACAGCGACTGCCCACCGTGGAGCGACAACCCCCCGTGCGTGGGCAGCGACTCTGCGACCAGCCCGGCGTCGGCGAGCGTGGCCCAGGCGGTCACCTGATTGGCCGAGATCACCGGTTTACCGAGTTCGGCCTCCATCAGCGCCAGGATGTCGTAGGTCCACAGGTTGGTGCAGGACACGAACACGGCCTCGGCGTCGGGGTGATCGGCCATTCGGATCAGCTCGCACGTCGCCGAGTACGGGATCGTCCAGATCTCGTGGTCGCGTTCGAGACCCGCGTGCCGCACGACGTGCCGGCCCGACTCGCACAGGAAATCGCACAGCAAACCCGTGAGCGTCGACGTGTATGGGGCGGCCACCGCCAGACGACCCACGCCGAGAGCGTCGAGGGCCCGCAGCAACGCCTCGGAGGTGGTGACCGCCGCGGCGGCCCCGGCGGCGATCATGGCGTTCGAGATCGCCCGCGCGCCGTTCATGCCGTACACGAAACTGCCTGACGCGCAGGCATACCCGAATGATCTGGGCCCGACGCCGAGCACATTGCGGACCGCCCGGGCGATCTCGTCGTGATCGTTCAGCTCCCGGCACAGCTCGACATCGACCGGTGCGTCGATGAACGCGGTCCGGGTGAAGTACAGCGACACCGACTCGGGCATCCACCGCCACAACTCACGGTCGAGCGCCATGTCAAACGGGCACACCATGCCGATACCCACCTGATCGTGCGGCGCGTTGCCGACGAGTTCGATCACCGTCATGCACGAATGGTGACACATTGTCGGATTGTCGACAATCGGTGCGCGGTGACATTTGTGTAACCCGTTTCCGTGCCTATCCTGGCAGGGTGCGCACGCGCCTGCAGCTCGGCCGGACACCCGCCGAACCCACCCCCGTCGACGCCGATATCGAGGTGCGCATCGACAGCCTGCGCACCCTGCTGCGTGAGGCCCGGATCACCGCCCTGACAGGCGCGGGAATGTCGACCGACTCGGGTATCCCCGACTACCGCAGCCCCGGTGCCCCACCCCGGACCCCGATGACCCTGGAGATGTTCCTGTCGTCGCCGGAGTTCCGCCGCCACTACTGGGCCCGCAACCATCTGGGCTGGCGTCACATGGACGCCGCCCGCCCCAACGACGGTCATCACGCGCTCACCCGGCTGCAGCGACAGGATCGGCTGACCGGGGTGATCACCCAGAACGTCGACATGCTGCATACCAAGGCCGGCACCCGGCGCGTTGTCGAACTGCACGGCTGCTACCGCAGGGTCCGGTGCCTGGACTGCGGGGCCCTGAGCTCCCGGCAGGCGCTGGCCGACCGGCTCGAGCGGCTCAATCCCGGATTCGCCGCCCGCGTGGCCACTCGGGGGGCGATCGAAGTGGCTCCCGACGCCGACACCACCCTCACCGACACCCGCGACTTCCTGATCGCCGATTGCGAAAGATGCGGTGGCATCCTCAAACCCGACATTGTCTACTTCGGCGAGAATGCCTCCAGAAGCGTTGTGGACCAAGCATTTTCCCTGGTGAATGACAGTGATGCGCTGCTGGTGGCCGGGTCGTCGCTGACGGTCATGAGCGGGCTGCGGTTTGTCCGTCACGCCCACCGAACCGGCAAGCCGGTGGTCATCGTCAATCGCGGGGCCACCCGGGCCGATGACCTCGCCGACCTCAAGATCGACCACTACTGTTCGACGGTGTTGTCGGCGCTCGCGGACGACTGACCACCTCGCGCACGAAACACGGTGAACCTCCGGCAGTAACGTCGCCGAAACACCGCATCCATAGCGTAATCGGGCGTGGCCGGGGTCGCGGCTGTGTGCTGTCGCGGACCGGCCGACGACAAGGAGGTTGTGCCCGGATGAGTGAGACCGTCTTCCATAACGCGCTGATCGTGCCCGTCGACGGGGTTCACGACTGGTTCGAGGGCTGGCTGTCGGTGGACGAGAACGGGATCATCACCGGGATCGGGCAGGGCACGACACTGCCGGAGGCCACGACGTACCGCGATCTCGGCGGCGCCTTCGTCGGCCCCGGATTCGTGTCGGCGCACAGCCACATCTTCACCGGCGGCATGCGCGGTACCGCCGCGTGCAGCCCGCTGTACGACTGGGTGTCGACGCTCGGCCGGATGATGATCGGCGCCGAACCCGAAACCCTGTACTGGCTCACCCTGTCCGGGGCACTCGACCACATCTCCAACGGCATCACCTCGGTGTACAACTTCGCCCAGTCGCGGGTGGTGTCGGTGTTCGACTACGAGACCTCCACCCTGCGGGCCGAGCGGGTGCACTCGCCCGAGTTCATCACCCGGCAGGTCGACGGCATGGCCGACGCCGGCATCCGGTTCGTCACCAGTGTCCGCCTCGACGACGAACAACTGCCCGAGGCCGACTCGTTCGACGCCTTCGGGGTGGCGATGGCGCACCTGGACACCGTCGACCCGCGGTTCACCCTCGGCGGGTCGGTGTACGGGGCGGTGCAGTGGTCGTCGGCCGCGGTCACCGCCGAACGCGAGCACGAGATGATGACCCGGCACGGTGTCACCAACCAGGCCCATTTCGTCGAAACCGCCGAACAACTCGACATCCAGCAGAACAAGTTCGACTGGTATGACCAATCCGGTTGTCTGGGAAACGATTTCGCTTTCGGTCACTTCGTCCACCCCACCGTGAAGATGGTCGAGCGGGTTGTGGAGACCGGGTCGTCGGTGGTGTGGCAGCCCATGTCCAACGGCCGCCTCGGTTCCGGGATCTGTGACACACCCACACTGCTGAAGCGCGGCGTGCGCGTCGGGATGGGTGTCGACGACCAGTCCTGCACCGACCTGTCCGATCCGTTCCAGAACATGCGCACCGGCCTCTACCTGCAGCGGGCGCTGCACTCGGACGCGACGATCCTGTCGCCGCTGGACATGCTGACCCTGCACACCCTCGGCTCGGCCCGCTCGATCGGCGTCGATGACCGGGTCGGCTCGCTCGAGGTGGGCAAGTACGCCGACTTCCTCGTCGTCGACCCCACCGCACCGCATCTCGGTCCGATCTGGGATCCGGTCGCCACCTATGTGCTGGCGTGTGGGCTGCGGAACCTCGCCGAGGTGATCATCGGCGGGCAGACGGCATGGTCACGGGGCATCGAGCAGCCTTTGCGTGCGGACGCCGACAAGGAGGCGACGGCCCGGATGATCGCGGCGGGTGCCGTGTCAGGGTTCACGCCGGCCAGATAACCGGCGCCCGATGTGAGAGCATGACAACGGCACCCAGGTGCCGCGGCGGTGGGGCTCGCCGTACCCAACCCCGGACCTTCCGGCAACAGTCCCTACCCGACTGGCGCGTCCGTGCGCCCACACGGTAGGAGACCCTCATGCACTCTGACGACGCACCCGCCGCCACTGCCGGCCCCAGGCCCGCCCATGTGCGGCCGGACTGTATCGCCGCGGTGTTCGTCGGGGGTTGCTTCGGGGTCGCGGCACGCGAGGCGCTGGTCGAGGTGTTCCCCGCCGACGGCGGAATCCCGTGGGCGGTCTTCGCGATCAATATCGTCGGCGCGTTCGCGCTCGGCGTCCTGCTGGAGTCCCTCTCGCGGTACGGGCCGGACACCGGCCGGCGCCGGATCCTCCGGATGCTGCTGGGCACCGGATTCATGGGCGGCTTCACCACCTACAGCGCCCTGGCCACCGACACCGCCGACCTGCTGACCTCGGGATCGGCCGGTGCCGGTCTCGCCTACGGTGTGGCCACGGTGATTGTCGGAGCGCTCGTCACCATGGCCGGGATAGCCGTCGGTGCCCGCTGTCCCCGCGGCGGCCGGAGGCACGCGTGATGAGCCCGGGTCTGTTCGTCGTGGTCGCCGTGGCCGGCGGTGCCGGGTCGGTGTGCCGGCTGGTCCTGGACGGGGTGATCCGGTCCCGGATCCGCAGTGACCTGCCCTGGGGAACCATCACCCTGAATCTCACCGGATCCTTTGTGCTCGGCGTGATCACCGGCCTGGCCGTCGACGCGGTGGTCTCCGACTCGGTGCGGATGGTCGTCGGCACCGGATTCCTCGGCGGCTACACCACGTTCTCCACCGCCTCGGTCGAGACGGTACGACTGCTTCAACAGCGCAGGTTGCTCGCCGGTGGACTCAACGGCTTCGGCGTCCTCGCCGGGGCCACCGGCGCCGCCGCCCTGGGGTTGTGGCTGGGCGGCTTCACCTGACACGTCCGACTAGCGGGGCGCCATCCGGATCGCACCGTCGAGCCGGATGGTCTCACCGTTGAGCATCGGGTTGTCGACGATGTGCATGGCCAGCGCCGCGTACTCGGCCGGCTTGCCCAGGCGCGACGGATGCGGCACCTGCTGCCCGAGGGAGCGCTGTGCCTCCTCCGGCAGGCCCGCCATCATCGGTGTCTCGAAGATGCCCGGTGCGATTGTCGCCACCCGGATCAGGTGGCCGGCGAGTTCCCGGGCCACCGGCAACGTCAGTGCGGCGACACCGCCCTTGGAGGCGCCGTACGCGGCCTGACCGATCTGGCCGTCGAACGCCGCGACCGAGGCGGTGTTGATGATGACGCCGCGCTCCCCCTCGACGGGCTCGGTCTGCGACATCTTCTCCGCACCGAGACGGAGCACGTTGAACGTACCGACCAGGTTGATCCGGATCACCCGCTCGAACGCGTCCAGCGGGAGCACTCCCTTGCGGCCGAGCACCTTTCCGGGAGTCGCGACACCGGCGCAGTTGACCACCACACGCACCGCACCCAGGCCCGCGGCGACGTCCATCGCGGCGGCCACCTCGTCGGCCGAGGTCACGTCCGCGGCGACGAAGTGGGCGCCGGTGCCGATCGCGGCGGCCGCGGCCGCACCGTCCGACGACGCCAGGTCCACGAGAACCACCTGCGCACCACGCTCATGGAGGGCGCGCGCGGTGGCATTACCGAGTCCGGAGGCACCGCCGGTGACGACGGCGACGGACGACGAGTCGATGATCATAATTGTTCCTTCTGTACTGGGCGGATGACGGCGCTGGACGGATGTCGGCGCCTAGGCGCCGGACTGCAGGGCACGGCTGATGACCAGGCGCTGAATCTGGTTGGTGCCTTCGAAGATCTGGGTGATCTTCGCCTCGCGCATGAGGCGTTCGACGCGGAAGTCACGGGTGTAGCCGTAGCCGCCGAACACCTGCACGGCGTCGGTGGTGACCTTCATCGCGGCGTCGGTGGCGACGAGTTTGGCGACGGATGCATTGCGCGAGTACGGCTGTCCGGCGTCGCGGCGGCGGGCGGCGTCGAGGTAGGCGGCGCGGGCCGAGTCGACCGCGGCGGCCATGTCGGCGAGCAGGAAACCGAGACCCTGATGGTCGATGATCTTGCGGCCGAACGCGGTTCGTTCCTGCGCATAGGCGACGGCGTCATCGAGGGCGGCCTGCGCGATACCCACCGCGACCGCGGCGATACCCAGGCGACCGGAATCGAGTGCGCTGAAAGCGATCTGCAGCCCCTGCCCCTCGGCACCGATCCGCCGGCCGGCGTCGACGACCGCGTTGTCGTAGTGCGCGGCGGTGGTGGGGACCGCATGCAGACCCATCTTCTCCTCAGGTTTGCCGAAGCTCAGCCCAGCGGTGTCCCTGGGCACCAGAAAGCACGAGATCCCTTTGGAGCCTTCCCCTGTGCGGGCGAACAGGTTGTAGAAGTCGGCGATGCCGCCGTGGGTGATCCAGGCCTTACTCCCGTTGACTGTGTAGCTTGAGCCGTCTGCCGAGGCGGTGGCCTTGCACGCCAGCGCCGCAGCGTCGGAGCCTGCCTGCGGTTCGGACAGGCTGTAGGCGCCGATAGTCGACCCGCCGAGCATGTCGGGCAGCCAGCGCTGCTTCTGCTTCTCGGTGCCGAACGACATCAGCGGATGGCAGGCGAGGCTGTGCACGCTGACCGCGACGGCGATCGCGGCCCATCGGGCTGCCAGCTCCTCCAGGACCTGCAGGTACACCTCGTAGGTTTGTGCTCCCCCGCCCCACTCCTCGGGATACGGCAGACTCAGCAGTCCGGCCTCGCCGAGCGTCGCGAACACGCCTTCGGGATAGGTCTCGGACTTCTCGTGAGCGTCCGCGATCGGGGCAAGTACCTTGTCGGCCACATCGCGGGTGAGGGCGATGAGGTCACGCGCCTCGTCGGTGGGCAGGAGGCGGTCAACGGTCATCAGAAACTCCTGGAACTTTGAACAGTACTGAATTATCGCTGACAGTACTGTTTGCGATATAGTACTGTAAGGGACTTGCCAGTACGATTTCGCCATGACCGAGCCACAGTTCGCGACGCGCCGCCGGACAGAACTGTTCGACGGCCTCGTGACACTCTTTCTCGCCGAGGGATTCGCACACCTGACGCTCGACGAGATCGCGGCATCGCTCCGGTGCTCCAAATCGACGCTGTACACCCTCGCCGGCAGCAAGGAACAACTGGTCCGGGCCGCCACGATCCACTACTTCCGCCGCGCCACCGAGAATGTGGAGGCACAGGTGGCGGGCACCACGGGTGCGCGTCAGCGGATCATCGCGTACGTCTCGGCGGTCGGCACCGCGCTGACCGCGGCCTCGGCGCAGTTCATGGCCGACCTCGACGGCTTTCCTCCGGCCCGGGAGGTCTACGAACAGAACACCCGGTTCGCGGCCGCCCGGGTCGCCGACCTCATCGCCGACGGTGTCCGGGCCGGTGAGTTCCGCGACGTCCACGCCGCGTTCGCCGCCGACGTCGCGGCGGTGACGATGGCCCGTATCCAGCAGGGTCTGGTCCGCGAGGCGACCGGACTCGATGACGCACACGCCTACCGCGAGTTGGCCGCGCTGCTGACGGCGGGCCTCACCGCCTGACACCCGCCACGGACGGCGTCGCGTTCACCCGGACACGACGATGCCCACCCGCCGGGAGCGGGTGGGCATCCGTGACTGCGGATCCGGCTACTACTGGGCGGCGGCCGTGACGTTGAGCCCGACGAGATCGAGAGCGTTGTCGCGCATGACCTTGCGGGTGTCCTCGTAGCTGAACTCGGGGAACTGCGGGATATCCGCGGTGAAGCTCGTCGGATCAGCCAGACCCTCGCCGTGCGGCCAGTCCGAACCGAACATGATCCGGTCGACACCGATGGTGGCGGCCAGCAGCTTCACGTCGTCCTCGTAGTACGGGGCGATCCACACGTTGTTCTTGAGCTGCTCGACAGGGTCTTCCTTGTAGTGGTAGGGCGCGTTGTTTGCCGACTTCTTGAGCCGCTTGATGAGCCGGTACACGAAGTACGAACCGTTCTCGATGCTGCAGACCTTGAGTTTGGGGTGCCGGGTGAACACCTGGTGCACGATCATCGAGGCCATCGTGTCGTGGATCGCGCGGTCGTCGGAGAGCACATTGTCGAGCGGATCGCGGCGGCCGAACCCCTCGAACCGGCCCTTACCGCCCCACATCGCGTTGATCGCCAGGTAGCCGCTGTCGCTGAGATGGAAACCCACCGGCACGCCCGCCTCGGCCAGCCGCGCCCACACCGGATCGTGCAGCGGGTCGCCGAGCGAACGCGGACGGACCACACCGGGCACCGGGGCGGGCCGCACCAGCACCAGCTTCGCTCCCCTGGCCAGAACGAAATCGACCTCCTTGACCGCCTCGTCGGGGTCGGCCAGCGAGATCATCGGCGCGGTCAGGAAACGGCCGTCGGGGCGGTTGAATCCCCAGTCCTCATCGAGCCACAGGTTGAAGGCGTGCAGCGACGCCATGGTGGCGGGGATGTCGTGCTTGAGGGCCTCCTCGACGCCGCACGCGAAGGTGGGCAGCATGAACACGGTTTCAAGGTTCTGCTTGTCCAGGACCTTCACCCGCTCGTCGCGGCTCTGGTACTCGGGATGGTCGGCGAGGCTGTCGAGCTTCATCAGGCTGCCCGGGTCCACACCCTCGGGCACCTCGCCGCGGAACAGCAGGTCGAGGCAGCCGGGCTCGATGATGGGGTCGAACGTCGGGTTCGGGATGAAGTGATTGACCTGCTCACCGATCACCGCCATGGTGCGGCGGCCGTTCTGGACCATCTGGACGCCGCGTGTGCGGAATTCCTTGGGTAGGTGCCGGGTGAACGCGTCGAGCGGCTCGTAATAGTGGTTGTCGACATCGACGGCCATGTAGTCAAGCTTCGTCATCGCTCGGGATCTCCCTATCGTCTTGCCTGTGAACGATTTTCACTCTGACGGCGGTAACGGCCGAGGCTTTCCGCCTGGGCTGGGACAACCGCCAGGGCTTTACTGAATACCCAACGGTAGCACTTTCCGTAGGACTTGCGCCATCGCCTGCGTGACGCGCGTCGCTCAGTGCGTTGCAAACTACGCACTTGCGTTGTATGCTTAGTGAACGCGGATTCAAGTCGATGCGGACCATGAATTGCGTCACATGTATTGTGGCCCGCACGGCGTGAATCAACGGATGGCGACAGAGGAGCATCATGGCGAATCCCCTCGACGGAGAGGCGATCGAAGACCTGGGCCGGTACATCAAGGCCCAGCGTGAGATCGCCCGACTGTCGGTGCGGCACCTCGCCCGCATCGCCCAGGTCTCGGACTCATACCTGAGTCAGATCGAGAAGGGGCGGTACCAGCCCTCGGCGCAGGTTCTGACCAACCTCGCCCAGGGCCTCAACCTCCAGCCCGACGTGCTGTTCCGGATGGCCGGCTGGTTGCCGGCGCCGTGCGGTGACACCGTGCCCGGGGTTGAGGACGCGATCCGGCGTGATAACCGGCTGACAGAAAGTCAGCGGACTGCTCTCGCGCAGTTGTACCGGTCGATGGTCGACGGGTGACGTCGTCACCTGCCGAGGCCACAGACCGAACCTTCGATTCACCCGACAATTAGGAGACACAACAATGTCCAGCTACACCGACGTCACCACCCAGCTCACCGACCAGTGGGTCGCCGCCGTCGAGAAGGCCAAGGAGTCGCTGTCGAACCTCGACAAGGGCGCGGGCCTGCTGCCGGCAAACTTCGCGATGCCGGACCTGGCCAAGAACTTCTCCGGCACCGTCCCCGGCCTGCCCAGCCCGAAAGAGGTCGTCGAGGCCAACTTCAAGGTCGCGCAGCGCCTGCTGGAGGCTCAGCGGGACTTCACCCTCGCGGTGATCGAGCGCGCCAGCAAGGACGGCGCGGACAAGCCCTCCGCTGAATGACCACCCCTTGACCCCACTAGGAGCACACGATGACCGTTGAGAACCCGAGTACCGACGCAACCCCGCCGCATTGGCTGAGCTATGTCACCGAACCGCATCGGGCGATGGCCGAGTATGTCGGTTTCGCCTCGGGACGTCGGCTTCTCTCGCTTCAGCACGCGGGAGGCGGCGACGGCCGGCACATCCTGGTGCTGCCGGGACTGCTCGCCGACGATCGTTCCACCCGCGCGCTGCGCGGTGTGCTCCGCGACGCGGGCTACCAGCCGCACGGCTGGTCGCTCGGGGTCAACGTCGGACCGACCCGGGGCATCGTGGCCGGGATCCAGGGCCGTGTCGCCGATCTCGCGGCACGTTCGGATCGGCCCATCAGCGTCATCGGCTGGAGTCTCGGTGGCCTGCTGGCCCGCGAGGCGGCCAAGCTGCTGCCGGAGGAGATCGACCGGGTGATCGCCCTCGGCAGCCCTCTCAATATGTCGCATCGCGGGCAGTCGCGCGCGTCGGCGGCGTATGAGCTGTTCGCGTCCAGGCACCTGCCGGACTACGCGTTCGACGCCTGGGTCGCCTCTCGCGTCGACGGGCTGACACAGCCGATGACCTCGGTGTACTCCCGTGGCGACGGCATCGTGCATTGGGAGTCCTGCCTTGTCGAGGAGGGTCCGCGCAGCGAGAACGTCGAGGTCTATGGCAGCCACTGCGGACTGGGCATGAATCTGGCCGCAGCCCATGTCGTGCTCGACCGTCTCGCCGCTCCGCTCGACGACTGGAAGCCGTTCGTCCCGAAGCGGTCCTATCGGGCGCTGTTCCCGGGACAGCTCGCGCAGTCCGCCTGATCAGCCCTGAACGCACCGATGCGTGGCACAACGGCCGCCGGTACCCGTACCGGCGGCCGTTGTCGTGTCACCGGAGTCCTGAGGAGGCGACGGGTGTGACCGACAGGGTCGAGTGTGTGATCGTGGGCGCCGGGGTGGTCGGCCTGGCCATCGCCCGGGCGCTGGCCCATGCCGGTCGCGAGGTGATGATCCTGGAGGCGGCCGACACCTTCGGCACGGGGATCAGCTCCCGCAATTCCGAGGTCATCCACGCCGGGATCTACTACCCCGAGGGAAGCCTCAAGGCCCGGCTGTGTGTGCGGGGACGGCAACTGCTGTACCGCTACTGCGCCGATCGAGGTGTCCCGCATCATGCGATCGGCAAGCTCATCGTGGCGACCACCGACGAACAACGCGGAAGGCTGGCGGTGCTCGCCGATGCGGCAGTCACCAACGGCGTCACCGACCTTCGCGAACTCGACGCGGACGAGGTGCACGCACTCGAACCCGAGATCACAGCGGTGGCCGGACTGCTCTCCCCGTCGACGGGCATCATCGACGCCGCTGCGTTGATGCGGTCACTGCTGATCGATGCGAGCGAGTCGGGTGCCGAGATCGCCTATCGCAGCCGGATCACCGGTGCCCGTCGCCGAGGCGCCGGGGTGCAGCCCGCCGGCCTGGAGATCGACGTCGCCGGTGTCGGGTCGTTGACCTGCGACTGGCTGATCAATGCCGCGGGTCTGGGGTCCTGGGAGGTCGCAGGCGCGGTCGCGGGCCTGCCCGCCGCCGCCCTCCCCGGACGGTTTCTCGCCAAGGGCAACTACTTCCGGCTCGCCACCGGGCCCGCGCCGTGCTCCCGGCTGGTGTACCCGCTGCCCGTCGACGGCGGTCTCGGGGTGCACCTGACGCTGGACCTCGAGGGCAACGCCCGCTTCGGGCCGGACGTGCAGTGGATCGATGATCTCGACTATGCCGTCGACGGCGACCGGGCCGGCGAATTCGTCGCCGCGATCGAGCGGTACTGGCCCGCCGTTGCCGGACGCGAGCTGGTCGCCGACTATGCCGGGATCAGGCCCAAGCTCGGCGGACCCGGATCCCCGGCCGCCGACTTCCGGATCTCCACCCCCGCCGAGCACGGCGTGCCCGGACTGATCAACCTGTTCGGCATCGAATCACCGGGCCTGACTTCGAGTCTGGCGCTCGCCGAACTGGTCGCCACGCGGGTCTGCGACGCCGCCACCTGAGGTCACCGGCAGCTGGGATCGTCGGCCCCGGTGCCCGCATCCCGGGGCCGGTCGCCCTCGCAGCATGTGTCGACGATGTCCGGGGCCCCGACGACCACGCCACCGCCGACCATGCCGGTGTCCGGGGCGGTCACCGGCTCGCCGAGCTTGGCGCACACCACGCCCGCGATGACCAGCACACCGCCGATCAGCTGGATCACCGACGGCACCTCACTGAGCAGCACGGCCGCCCAGATCGTCGCGGCGATCACCTCGGTGAGCGCGATGAGCGAGGCCAGGCGCGCACCCAGGATGCGGGCGGCGATGATCCCGGTCGGATAGGCCAGCGCCACGGTCACCAGCGCCAGACCCAGCAATGCGAGCCAGGCGGGGATTGAGAACCCGGTGAAGTGGGCGGTACCGTCGCCGACATCGAACGGCATCAGGCCCACCGCCCCCAGGACACCCAGAAGCGCTGCCGCGGCGATCATTCCGGCCGCCGACAACACCGACGGCGGCAGATCCTCGTGCGGTTTCGCCGAGATGAAGAAGTAGCCGACGGCGCCGATCATCGCCGCCGTGGCCCACAGCACCCCGGCCACATCCAGTCCGGCGCCGCCGCTGGTGATCTCCAGGACGAACAGCAGTCCGATCGCGCACAGCACCACACCCGTGCCCAGCAGCGGACTCGGCCGTTGCCGGTGGGCGATCCACAGCCACAGCAACACGACAACGGGTGCGGTGTGTTCGATCAGCATGCCCGTGGCCACAGGGATCGTCTGGATCGCCGAGAAGAAGCAGAACTGGGCGATGACGACACCGAACAGTCCGTACAGCCCGATGGTGACCGCGTACCGGCGCAGCAGCGACCACCGACCGCGCATGTCATGCAGCGCCAGGGGAACCAGCGCGAGGCCGCCGACACCGATCCTGATGGTCACGATGGTGCCGCTGCTCCAGCCTGAGTCCAGCAGCGGCCGGGCGAGCGCGCCGGACAGCCCGAAGCTCAGCGCCGAGATGAGGGCGAAAACCAGGCCCTCGCGACCTTGCGACCACACTTTGCGCTGAACCACCGAAGCCATGCTTGAAAACGGTATGCCCGTAACCCTTGCCTCGGCAAACCAGGTATGCGTGATCGTAATTGTGGTGCCCCGGGAAGGGATTTCGGATCAGGAGGGCGTCGTGGGCGTGATCTTGACCGCGTTGATCGCCGACTCGATCTCGGCGTAGGTCCGCGAATCGCCGATCGCCGCCGTCGCGACCGCGAACACCTTGGGCGAGGTGGACACGATCAGCACGATCACATCGTCGCCCGTGATGCCCGCCGGCGCGCCGGAGGTGCGGATGGTCGCCTTCACGATGGCTCCCGGCACGCCGTTGAAGTCGCGTTCGGTGACCTCGGTGATTTCCGGTGTGGACGGTCCCACATTGGCGTAGCCGTTGCTCTTGGGCAGGCAGCCGATCACCGACCGTGCCACGGTCACCGGGCTGCCCGTCGCCAACCGGTTCATCTCGCCGATCGTGATGCCGGCCATCCAGTTCCCCTGAGGTCGGCTCGATACCCCGACGGCGATGGACCGGGTCGAATACGGTGGCTGGAACGTGGGCATGCCCTGCCAGCCTGTCGACGTCGGCAGGGAGGCCGCCGGAATGCTGATCTGCCCCTGCTTCAGGTCGCCGGTGCGGTTGGCCACGGCCTGGTCGTCGTAGGTGCAGTCGGTGGGTTCGTCGGCCAGTGTGATGCTCGGCGTGGTGGATTCGGTGGTACCCGAGCCGCCACCCCAGGGTTTGATCACCAGCACCGCGGCCACGACGACCACCGCCAGCACGAATGCCGCCAGCGATATCCACAGCGCGGTCTTCGACTTCCGTGGTTTCGGCGGCTCACCGGGACCGGTGCCGTACCCATAGGGGCTCTGCTGAAAACCGCCGGACTGGCCGAGATACTGGGGACCGGACATCGGCTGGGTACCGGGCTGCGACGATGCCGCCGACATCATCGGTGCCGACTGGGGCAGCGGCCCGGGCGTGTACTGCGGGACCGAGGACGACAGGGGTCCGGGCGCGGCAAAAGGTCCGGAGGGCATGGATCCCGACGACATGGATCCCGACGACATGGGTCCGGAAGGCAGCGGACCAGAAGGCAGTGGACCAGAAGGCAGCGGACCGGACGGGTATGCCTGTGCCGGGCCGGAGTACTGGCCCGGGAGCGACGGGATCCCAGCAGACGGTGTCCTGGGAGTAGGTGTCACCGACGGATTCTGTATGCCCCCGCCGGGGGCACCGGGATCGGTGCCCGGACCGGGGACCTGTGGCATCGGGTGGGTCTGAGTGGCCGGATGCAGCAGCGTGATCACTTCGTGTGCGAACGCGCCGCACGTGCCGAAACGGGCGGCCGGATCCGGTGACTGGGCACGATCGATCAGTTCGTCGAGACCCGGCGGGAGTTCGGGACGCACCTGGCTGATCCGGCCGTACTCGGTACCCGTGAACATCTCGCGGACCAGCGCGCCGAGCGCCCGCTGATCGTCGGCGTTCGAGGTTCCCGACCCCGCCGGATCACCACCCGCCGGCCGTGCCTCGGTGAGATGGACAGTGGGTGTGTCCGACTGGCCGTCCGAGATCTGCACCGACGTCGCATCGAGCGGCCCGTGCCGGCCGCCGCGGGCATGGAGTGCGTCGAGCTCAGCCGCGAGGCGCGCCAGGACGGTCGATGCCTGGGTGACCGACACCGGCCTGTTCTGATGGAGCCACGTCCGCAGATCAACCCCGAATTGCCGCATGGGGTCAGCGTATCGGCAGGCCACCGAATCCGCGGCGGACGTCCGTGATCCAGACGACACCGAACAGGCCCGGTTTAGCCGCCCCGCATGCGTTTCGGTGGATAAGGTCATAAGGAGGGTGTGCCAGGCCACTCACCACAGGGTGTGCCTGGGCACGGTCACCCTCGACAAGTGATACTGGTAACGCTCAATCGGTTCGGGCCACTGATCGTGACCGACCGGACAACTGGAGACGAAAGCGGGACATGCACGTGGAGCAGCCGACCATCATTTACACCCTGACCGACGAGGCACCGATGCTTGCGACGCACGCGTTCCTCCCGGTCATCCGCACCTTCGCCGGTGCAGCTGGGATCAACATCGAAACCAGTGATATCTCGGTTGCGGCGCGCGTCCTGGCGGAGTTCCCGGAGAACCTGACCGACGAGCAGAAGGTGCCCGACAACCTCGCCGAACTCGGCACACTGACCCAGTCCCCCGACACCAACATCATCAAGCTGCCCAACATCAGCGCGTCGGTGCCGCAGCTGCTGGCCACCATCAAAGAGCTCAAGGCCAAGGGCTACGACATCCCGGACCTCCCCGAGAACCCGAGCACCGATGCCGAACGCGAAATCCGCGATCGGTACACCAAGTGCCTCGGCAGCGCCGTCAACCCTGTTCTGCGTGAAGGCAATTCCGATCGGCGCGCACCGCGCGCGGTGAAGGAGTACGCACGTAAGCATCCGCACAGCATGGGCAAGTGGTCGATGGCCTCACGTACGCACGTCGCGCATATGCGCCACGGCGACTTCTACCACGGTGAGAAGTCGATGACCATCGACCGCGACTGCGATGTGCGGATGGAACTGGTCACCGAGGCCGGCGAGACCATCGTCCTCAAGCCCAAGGTGTCCCTGGGCAAGGGCGACGTCTTCGACTCCATGTTCATGAGCAAGAAGGCGCTCATCGAGTTCTACGAGGAACAGATGGACGACGCCTACAAGACCGGCGTCATGTTCTCGCTGCATGTCAAGGCCACCATGATGCGGGTCTCGCACCCGATCGTCTTCGGTCACGCCGTGCGCACCTTCTACAAGGACGCCTTCGCCAAGCACGGGGAACTGTTCGATGAGCTCGGCGTCAACGTGAACAACGGTCTGGCCGACCTGTACTCGAAGATCGAGGCGCTGCCGGCAACCAAACGCGAGGAGATCATCGACGACCTGCACGAGTGCCACGAGCACCGGCCGGAACTGGCGATGGTCGATTCGGCGCGCGGTATCTCCAACTTCCACTCCCCCTCTGACGTGATCGTCGACGCGTCGATGCCGGCGATGATCCGGGCCGGCGGCAAGATGTACGGCGCGGACGGTCGTACCAAGGACACCAAGGCGGTCAACCCGGAGTCGACGTTCGCGCGTATCTATCAGGAGGTCGTGAACTTCTGTAAGACCAACGGCGCGTTCGACCCCACCACCATGGGCACCGTGCCCAATGTCGGCCTGATGGCGCAGAAGGCCGAGGAGTACGGCTCGCACGACAAGACCTTCGAGATCCAGGCCGACGGTGTGGCCAACATCGTTGACATCGCCACCGGTGAGGTCCTCCTGTCGCAGAACGTCGAGCAGGGCGACATCTTCCGGATGTGCGTGGTCAAGGACGCCCCGATCCGGGACTGGGTGAAGCTGGCCGTCAACCGGGCCCGCAACTCCGACACCCCCGTCGTGTTCTGGCTCGACCCGTACCGCCCGCATGAGAACGAGCTGATCAAGAAGGTGGAAACCTACCTGCAAGATCACGACACCGAGGGCCTGGACATCTCGCACATGTCGCAGGTGCGCGCGATGCGGTACTCGCTGGAGCGGGTGGTGCGCGGCATGGACACCATCGCCGCGACCGGCAACATCCTGCGTGACTACCTCACCGACCTGTTCCCGATCCTCGAACTCGGCACCAGCGCCAAGATGCTCTCGATCGTGCCGCTGATGGCCGGTGGCGGCCTCTACGAGACCGGTGCCGGCGGTTCGGCACCCAAGCACGTCAAGCAGCTCGTGGAGGAGAACCACCTGCGGTGGGATTCGCTCGGCGAGTTCCTGGCGCTGGCGGTCAGCCTGGAGGACCTCGGCCGCAAGGCCGACAACGCCAAGGCCGGTCTGCTCGCCAAGACCCTCGACGCGGCCACCGGCAAGCTGCTGGAGAATGACAAGAGCCCCTCACGCAACACCGGTGAGCTCGACAACCGCGGCAGCCAGTTCTATCTCGCCATGTACTGGGCGCAGGAACTGGCCGCGCAGACCGAGGACGAGGACCTGGCCAAGCATTTCGCGCCGCTGGCGCAGGCGCTGGCCGCGAACGAGGACACGATCGTCGCCGAGTTCGCCGCCGTGCAGGGTCAGGAAGTGGATCTGGGTGGCTACTACGCCCCCGACAACGCCAAGACCGATGCAGTGATGCGGCCGAGCGAGACGTTCAACAGCACCCTGGCCGCCGCGCAGTAGTCGTCATCCGGCACCTCAGATCGGGTACCACCAGCCGGTTGAGGTGCGAGCTTGCGAGCCTCGAAACCTCGTGAGACGACGATGTTCGTCTCACCGGGTTTCGAGGCTCGTCGCCTAGCGGCCTACTTACCTCAGCCACCGGGATGGGCCACTGTCGTGCCGAGGTTCAGAGGGAGAGCCGGCCGGCGTTGGTGCGGCGTACCTCGGTGAAACCCTGGATCGAGGTGGACAGCGCCGACGCGGCGGGCCGGCCGTCGGCGCCCTCGGTCTTGGACACCATCACCACGTTGTCGATGTAGGGCTGGATGGTGCTGGTGTTCTGCACGGTGGCGACGATGACGAGCTGGAAACCGAACTTGCGGAACGCCGACAGCGCCTGCTGGGCGAATTGCGGATCAGATTTGGAGAACGCCTCGTCGAGCATGAGCTGGGCGAACAGCGGCCGGTTGTCGTCGCTGTCGGGGGCGGCGAGATTGAAGCTGAGCGCCCCGGCCAGGCAGAACGCCATCAGCTTCTCCTGCTCGCCGCCGGAGTTGTCGCCGGCATTGGAGTAGGTGCGGATGATCTCCCCGCTCCCCGCGTCGCGTTCCTCGCAGTAGAAATCGAACCGGTTGCGCACATCGAGAGCGTCGCGGGTCCACGCCCGGTCCTCCGGGGTGGCCCCGGCCAGCCGCTGACGCAGCAGCAGGATGTCGGCGTACTGCTCCAGGATTGCCTGCTCATCACCGAAGCTGACGGCGGTGGTACGCGCGGAGATCTGCCGCGCCTTGTCGTTCAGTTCGGCCACCGCGGGCAGTGTCTTACGGCCCGGCTGCAAACGCAGTCGGGTACCCCGGTTGAACGCCACCGAACCCAGGCCGGAGTTGACGCGTTCGATCTGTTCGACGATGCGGCGTTCCTCGGCATCCGCGGCCATGTGCAGGCTCAGGATCGCACCCGGCGCCTGCTCGGTGATCAGCCGGCGCATCCGCTCGTACGCAGACGGCAGCTCGCGTTCGTCGATACGCCGGCACACCGACACGTAGTCGTGGACGCGTTCGTCGAAGTCGTCGCTGTCGTTGGGGATGGCGTCGGGGAACTCCTCGTCATAACTGGCGACGATGCGGGCCAGTTCGTCCCGGGAGCGGCGGGCGTCGGCGCGCATCCGGTCCCGGTCCCGGTTGACCGCCTTCATCAGCTCCTGCCGATACGGCTCGGGCGCAAGCACATCGAGCACCGCCGCCGATTCCTCACGGAACCCGTCGAGGGTGGCCGCCGCATGATCGGACACGTTCTCGCGGCTGAGCCGGTCCATCAGATCCAGCAGTTGGGTGCGCCGCCGGTCGTGGGTGGCGATCTTGTCGCGCACCAGCGCCGCCTGCGAGATCGCCCCGCGCACCTGCTCCCAGATCTCCTCCGCCTTGCGCTGCAGTGCCTCCACATCGGGGTTGGCGTCCATCAGCAATTCGTACTGGTCGGTGAGGGCGTCGACGCGGTCATCGGCGGTGTCGGTGTCGATCTCGCTCCACCCGGTGAACTGCTCACAGACCCGCCGGTAGGCGTCCCGGCGCTGCTGCAGTTCGGTGCGGTCCCGGTCGAGGGCGGCACTGGCCTGGTGGGCGGCGTCGTACAGGGCCTGCTCGTGGTCGAGTTCCTCACGCAGCGCAGCGATCTTGGAGTCGACGTTGCCGACGAAGATGTACTGCGAGGGCCGCAGCGCCTGCCGGTCGTCCTTGACGGCGAGTTTGGCCGAATCCTTGCGCAGCCCCTGGTCGGTGACCGCTTTGGTGTGGTTGCGGAATTCGGCCGGATCGTCGACACACACGTAGTTGCCGAGGCGGGTGAGGATGGTGAGTGCTTCGGCGGCGCACGGGTGGTCGGGGTCCACCGCGTGCAGGGTGGCGCCGAGCGTGCCCGGCTCGGGGGTCGGCATCCGGTGCTGTTCGGCGTGGTGCAGCTGGATCCGGCCACGCATGTCGTGGCTGTTGACATACCGCAGTGCCGCCCGGAAATGCTCGTCGGGCACGAGCAGCCGCAGACCCGCCCCGCGCAGTACCTTCTCCACCGCGAGCCGCCAGCGGCCCGCGTCGGGGCGCAGCTCCACCAGTTCGGCGACGTACCGCAGTTCCGATTCGTCGATCTGCAGGTGGTTGGCGAGCATGCGGCGCATCTCGTGTTCGGCGCGCGGCAGCGTCGACCCGGCCTGCTCCACGCGGTTCAGTTCGGCGGCCACCGCATCGCGCTGACCGCGCAACGCCACCTCGTGGGCGAGGGTCTCGGCGAACTGCGCCTTGCCCGCCTCGAGCTGGCTGTCAATGCGGGTGGCGTCGTCCATCAACTGGTCGCGCAGCTCCCAGAACTGTTCACCGTCGTCGGGGAGTTCGAAACCGAGTGCGGCCACCCGGTGCTCGTAGTTGGTGCGTTTGATCGCCACCTCACCGGCGAACTTCTGGGCCGCCGCGAGCTGCTCCTGCAGCGGGGCGAGATCACCGGTGGAGGTGGAGATCCGGGACAGCAGGTTGCTGTGGTCGGCGCGCAACTGGTCGTGCTGAGCGGTCAGCGAGGTCAGGTCGCCGTCGAGGCGGGCGATCTGGTCGTCGAGGTCGGCGACCTCCGGTTCGGCGGTGCGCAACCGCAGATTGTTGAGGTAGGCGCGCACGGCCTCGGTGTCGATGGTGTCGAGCACGCTGAACGTGGCAGACTCCCCCGCGTACCGTTCCTGGACCTCCTCGATGTTGCCGAGGATGGTGCGTTTGCGGCGGGCCACCTCCAGCAGTTCGCGGGCCTGCACCAGCGGATCGATCTGGTCGAGAGCGTCCTTGATACCGGCGATGCTGCGTGGTTCGTCGAGCATGAACTCGCGCACGAACTGTGCCAGGCCGCCGACACTTTTCAGTGACTTGGCCTTGCCGAGGAGCTGCTGGGCGGCGTCGGAGCCACGGATGCCGATCAGCGAATACAGGGTCGCCAGATACTTGCCCTCACCCGGCCCGCCGCGCCAGCCACGCTCCCGGAACCGGGCGGTGTTGTATCCGCCCGAGGCCCACTCGTTGCACACCTCGACGATGTCGGTGTCGCCGTCGTGGATGAAGTACGAGCTGTTGGCGTCGGTCATCTTGCCGGCGGCCAGCCACTTGAGGACCAGGCCGGTGATGGAGGCACCCGAGGTGGAGGTGTAGGTGACGGCGATCGCCGCCCACGCCGGTCCGGTGCCGCGCAGGTACATGATCTCTCGGGCCGCGCCCGACCCGCTGCGCCGCTCCCCCCAGGCGCCGCGCACATACTTGCCGACCGTGCGCTTACCGCTCGACGAACCGGCGGCCGTCGCGTCGCCGGATGCGTTGAAGTTGCGGCGGTGATCGGGCAGGAAGGCCAGCGAGATGGCGTCGAGCAGAGACGATTTGCCGCTACCGGATGATCCGGTGATGAGGGATCCGTTGGTGCTGAACGGGATCGAGTGATAACCGTCGAACACACCCCAGTTGATCAGTTGCAGCCGGGACAGGTGGTACTGGTCGATGTCGGTCACCAGTCGGCTCCTTCCGCCGTGTCCAGGCGGCTCTCGTCGGGGTCGGGCCGGCTCTCGGTGTCGGCCTCGGTCTCGCTGTCGGTTTCTGGGGCCTCGGTGCCGGAGGAGATGAACTGCTCGAACTGCCGCTGCAGGTCGGTGATCACCGACGCCGTCATCACCGCGGTGATCACCGGGCTCAGGACGAACGTGTCGGGATCGTCGCGCTGGGACCGCAGAAACTCCATCTCCTCCATCTTGTCGACGGCGCGGTCGATACGTTTGTCGAAGGCGGCCAGGTCACGGTCGATGGTGTTGCTGACACCGGCGAACATTTCGTGGATGTCCTCGCGGGTGACCAGCACGTTCTCGTCGCGGGAGGCGCGCATGTACTTGGCCAGGTGCAGCGCCAGGATCGCGTCGTAGGTGTTGATGGTTTCGCGTTTGAGCAGCCGCCTGCCCCACCGGGAGTCGTAGCCGACCTGCTCGACGAACGCGATCTGCAGCTCGTCCACGATCCGCAACCGCAGATCCAGCTCGGAGAGCCGCACGCGCAGCACGTCGGCGAATTCGGACACCCACGACCACAGCTGCGGCTGACGTTCACCGCTGATGTGGCGGCGGGTCAGTAGGTTCTGCAGCGCCCAGCACGCCCGGTCGGGCAGCTCGCTGACATCACCGTCAAAGCGCGGCATCTTGGGGCCGTGGTCAGCGGACGTCAGCGGCACCGCGGGCAGGTCGTCGTAGCCTGCGAACTCGTCGGGAACATCGGTGGTGGTGTCGGTCATGGGTACCTCAGACCTCATCGAGCGGGATGTCGGCGGTCGGGATCGGTTCGGAGAATGTCAGGGCGGGGATCTCGATGATCCGGTCGTCACCTTCGAGCGAGCGGAACCGGACGATCTCGGTGGCGCCGGGCACGGCACCCGGTTGTTTGAGGGCCAGGGACCACAGCACGATGACGTGCGCAAGGTACGCCTCATCGAGACGGTCCAGCACCTCGGGCAGTGCGACCGGTCCGTCGGCGACGGCCCTGTTGACCAGATCGGTGAGCTCCACGGTGTCGACCTGACCGGCGAGTGAGGCGAACGAACTCAGGTCGCCCCTGGCGTCCCCCGGCAGCGCCGGTGGTGGTGGTGCCGGGTCACGGATCTCGAACGCCACCCGGCCGATCGAGGTCAGGTCGGGTGTTGCCAGGGGCATCTCGTAACCCAGACGCCGGTCGGCCAGGGACGTCTTGAGCAGGTCGTTGGCGGTGGCGAGGGCGTCGTTGAGCTGACGGGCGATACCGCGGCTCTGTTCGAGGGTGCCGGCGGCGACGAACCGCCGGATACGGCGGGCGCAGCGCTGCCGGGTGCGCCCCACCTCGGCCATCTGCTCGCTGATCAGCGGGAAGAAATCGGTCATGACCGCGCGCAGGCCCGGTTCCATATCGGGGAGGCTCCGGGTGACGGTGTCGATGTCGGCGGACAGCCGGGCGCGTTGATCGGGGTCCTGGATCATCCGGGTGAACGCGTGATACGACGCGCTCTGCGACGACCCGAGCAGGGTTTCGTAGTCGTCGAACAGTTGCCGCTGCCGGTCGCGGTAGGCCAGGTCCGAGTCGCTCGGATCGTCGAGCAGTGCGGTGGTGATGCGGTCGAGCATCGTGCCGTACTGCCCGATATCGGAGATGACCTGCTCCATCTGGTACGCGATGGCGCGGGCCTCGTCGGCGGCGATCTGCAGGTCCGGTTCGGGCCGGATCCCGGAGTCGAGGTCGGCCAGTTCGGCATCGAGCTCAGCGAGTTGGCTCTCGATGTCCTCGCGGATCTGGTCGGGGTCGCCGGCCACCTGCCCGGCCACCCGGTGCAGACCGGCCGCGATACCGCTGATCGAACCACCGGTGGCGACAGTGTCCTCACGCCGGCGGCGCCGCATGAAGTCGAGTACCGACCGGGCGTCGGCGGTCAGGTAGCAGAGATTGGGTGCCACGTCGTCGGAGGTGTCGGTGACCCGGTGCAGCCAGCCGTTGCGCGCCCACAGCTTGATCAGGTCCACGCCCGTCGGGGTGTCGTCGACCTCGAGCTCGGCCATGTCCCGTTCGAGCCGGACGGCGAGTTCGGGTTCGGTGAGCCGCGCCCCGAAGTCCAGGTGCCGTTCCATCAGGGTCACGTACAGCGCCGAGTTGGTGGCCGCGAACAGCCGCACCGCCGCCGACTTCTGGATCGACCGGTTCTCCTGCCACGCCTGCGTCAGGGTCGCATGGTCGTCGCTCATCATCACCACCTCTCGCCACGGACGGGAAATCTGGGCCCCGGGTAGTCTCCCACGCCCAACCGACACCAGGTTCGGTGGCGTTGGGTCGACACGACAGTGATCGAACAAACTATCGATACGCATCCATCGCCGAACGTGTCACCGCAGACGCACAACCGCACTTACGTTTGCTGTGCCGAATCGAGGCGCGGGTCCGAGGTGGGAAACAACGCTCGAACTGATCTGTCAGTACTGGCCCGTATGGTTGCCCACATGGCCAGTGGGGGTTCGGAGAAGGCGACAAATCAGCCGCATGACGCGTTGTTCCGGCGGGTGTTCGGTGACCCCAAACACGCCGGATCAGAACTGCGGTCGGTGTTGTCGGCGGAGGTCGCCGCACACATCGACCTCGAGCACCTGGAGCCGGTCGCGGCATCGTTCGTCGACGATAACCTGAGCCAGCTGCATAGCGACCTGTTGTTCCGTACCACCTTCGACGGCGACGACGCCTACCTGTATTTTCTCGTCGAGCACCAGAGCAGTCCCGATGATCTGATGGCCTTCCGGATGCTGCGCTACCAAGTCCGGATCTGGGACCGTCACCTCAAGACCGAACCCGCGACTTCGGGCAAGACCCGGCTACCGTTGATCGTGCCGGTAGTCCTCTACCAAGGCCGTCGCCGCTGGAGCGCACCGACCGATATCGCCGCCATCATCCAGGTCAGCGACCACGCCGCAGCCGACCTTGTCGACCTCCTACCCCACGTGCGGTACATTCTCGACGACCTGACGATCATCGATGACGCGACACTCACGACCAGACCCCTCACCCCAGCCGCCCGGATCGCCGCGCTACTTCTAAGTCCGGCTTCAAGAGACACCGACGTCATAGTGCGGTTGCGCACGTCGCTCGATGATTGGCGAACAGTCGCCCACGATGAGCCCGGTCTGCTCGTCGTCTTCTTCACGTATCTTTTGATAGTCGGCGACACACCCGCCGACCGCATCACAGATTTCGCCGCACAATTGGGCCAGGACGCAAAGGAGGCAGCTATGACCACAGCTCAACGACTTCGGGACGAAGCGCAGGCGCAGTTGCTGGCCAGCATGCTCGAAGCCAGATTCGGCGAACTCGACAACGACACCCGCGGCCGAATCGAGCACGCCACCACCGACCAGATCACAGACTGGAGCACTCGCTTCGCGCGCGGAGCAAACTCGATCAGCGACGTCATCGACTGACATCTGCTGAGCCGTCCCGTCGGCATCGGCGCTCAAACTGATCTGTCAATACCGGTACGTATGGTCTCATTCATGACCGATGGAGGTTCGGGTGACAGGGCGCATCAGCTGCATGACGGGTTGTTCCGGCGGGTGTTCGGTGATCCCAAATATGCTGGATCGGAACGGCGGTCGGTGTTGTCGGCAGAAGTGGCTGCGCACATTGACCTCGAGCATCTCGAGCCGGTCGCGGCGCCGTTCGTCGACGACAACCTGAGCCAGGTGCACAGCGATCTGCTCGCCCGAACTCGACATCTCGTGGGAACGACTTGCGAAGCTCGACGGTGTGGCTCTTGAGGAGGAGTACCGCCGTATCCTGAGCGAGCACGGCAAGGAAACCACCAACCTTGGCGTGGTCTTTCGTAAGGCGCAGAACAGGATTCAGGAGCCCGCTCTGCTCCGGAAGCTGGTCGTCGACCTGATCGGCTCGGAGAACTGGTCGAGCATCGGTGGTGACCTCAACGGTGACGCCTACGAGGGACTCTTGCAGAAGTCGGCGTCGGATGTGAAATCTGGTGCCGCCGCCCGCGACTGAACCGTCACCTTCCGGTGAGTAGCTCGACGACCCATTCGTCCTTCATACCTAGAAGTCCGAGGTATTGTTACCTTGTAGTTCTAGGTATGGAGGGCGCGGAGTGCACATCGACAAGGACCTGGTGGCGGCGTCGGCGACGCCACTCGTGTTGGGGATCCTCGCCGATGAAGGCGCGTCGTATGGCTATGCCATCCTCAAGCGCGTCCGTGAGCTGTCCGGGGGCAATCTGGAGTGGACCGACGGGATGCTCTATCCGCTGCTGCACCGCCTGGAACGGCAGGGATACGTGCAGTCGTCGTGGCAGACGTCCGGGGAAGGGCGGCGGCGCAAGCATTACACGCTCACCGATGCCGGTCGCCGGACCCTCGCCGAACGACAGGACCAATGGGCCGTGGTGAGCCAGGCCCTGGACCGTGTCTGGAACATCGGCCCACTCCCGCAGGCGCTGAATCCATGAGCGAAGAGCACATCCAGCAGTGGCGGGGCTATGTTCAGCGACGTTCCGTCCTCGCCGGCGACGACATCGCCGAACTCGAAGAACACCTGCGGGCGCAGGTCGACGACCTCAAAGCCGTCGGACTCGCGGACGACGAGGCCTTTCTGGTCGCGGTCAAACGAATGGGACGCATCGACGACCTGTCGCGTGAATTCGCCCGGGAACACTCCGATCGACTGTGGAAACAACTGGTCATAGGCGCGGACGACACCGGCGAGTCAGGGTCTGCGCGCCGAGACCTGTGGGTGGCGATCGCCCTGGCCATCGGCGCCGCACTGACGCTGCGGACGGGACTGGCCTGGCTGGACGAGGACGTATCCGCCCGGCTCGCCTCGGTGCTCGTACTCCCCTGGCTCGCGGGCTTCTTCGGGTGGAAGCGTGGCATGGCGCGCTCGTCGATCGCGGTCGTGGTGATCGGATTCGTGACCTTCGGTGTTCTGCTGGCCGTCTACCCCTTCGACGGAGATCCGGGCGACACGATGGTGCTGGCGTCGATCCACGCCCCGGTCTTCCTGTGGCTGCTGATGGGGGTGGCCTACGTCGGCGGCGACTGGCGATCGGGGCGCCGCCGGATGGATTTCGTCCGGTTCACCGGCGAATGGGTGGTGTACTACTTCCTGCTCGCCGCCGGTGGTGGTCTGCTCATCGGCCTGACCGTCGGAACCTTTCACGCGGTCGGCACGGACGCCGAAGGCGTTGTGACCGAATGGATCATGCCGTTCGGTGCGGCCGGGGCGACGGTGATCGCGGCCTGGCTGGTGGAGTCGAAGCAGAACGTCATCGAGAACATTGCACCGGTGCTGGCGCGAGTGTTCTCACCGCTGACCATCCTGCTGCTGGTGGCACTGCTGATCGCTTTCGCCGCGGACCCCGACCTGATCGATGTCGACCGTGAACTGCTCATCCTGATGACGGTCATCCTGGTGCTGGTTCTGGCGCTGTGGCTGTACGCGGTGTCCGCGCGGCCTCCGCAGGCCCCGCCCGGTCTCGGTGACTGGCTGCAGGTGGCGCTGGTGGTGACGGCGATCGTCGTCGACCTCGTCGTCCTGATCGCCATGGCCGGCCGGATCGCCGAACTGGGGCTGACCGCGAACCGGTCGGCCGCCCTGTGCCTCAACGTCGTCCTGCTGGTCAACCTCGCGGTGTCGGCGTGGCTCGGCCTGGCGTTCGTGCGTGGCCATCGTCCGGTCGCGGCGCTGGAACGCTGGCAGACCGCCTACCTGCCGGTGTACGCCGCATGGGCGGCCGTGGTGGTGATCACCTGGGGACCATTGTTCAGCTGGGTGTGAAACGGAGACGCATCCGGAATTGTCAACCCTCGGTTGACGGACCAAGGTTGTCAACCTATGGTTGACGGCATGGCTCAACCTGTGAAACTCGATGACCTCATCTCGGCGATCGTCAAAGTCCACGACGATCCGCTTGACCAGCTTCAGGACGCCGCGCTGGCGGCACAGCACCTCGGCGACCTTGCCGACCATCTCCTCGGACACTTCGTCGACCAGGCCCGGCGCTCGGGGGCGTCTTGGGCCGACATCGGGGAAGCGCTCGGGGTGACCCGGCAGGCGGCGCAGAAGCGGTTCGTGCCCGGCAAGGACGACAAGCAGGACTTCAGCCGGTTCACTCCCCGCGCGCAGAAAGTGGTGACCGCGTCGCTGACCGACGCCCAGACCCGGCGCACCGAGTTCATCGAACCGGCCAACCTCGCGGTGGCGCTGTTCACCGAACCCGAGGGGATCGCCGCGAAGGCGCTCCAGGAGCAGGGGGTGACCGCCGAAACGCTCGCCGAGCGCCTCGAACTGGCCGGTCCGGCGGAGAACCCGCCCGCGCTGGTGCCGTTCAGTGCCGATGCCAAGAAGGTCCTGGAGGGAACGTTCCGGGAGGCGCTGCGGCTCGGCCACAACTACATCGGCACCGAACATATCCTGCTCGCGCTCCTCGAATGCGAGAACGGTGCCGGGCCGCTGCACGCGGTAGGCGCCACGAAGGAAGCCACCGAGGCGTACGTGACGAAGGTGCTGTCGGCGTACGAGTAACCCGACCGGGGGTGCCAGGCTGCGCCGAGCGAACGATCGATAGCTTGAGCTATGCGATCAAGCGACGGCGACACCTTCCCCGCCGAGGGCGGAATCCGCGGCAGACTCCTGGTGATCCTGGGTGCGCTGTCGGCGTTCGCGCCGATCTCCACCGACCTGTACCTGCCGGCCCTGCCCGACGCCGCCGACGACCTCGGCACCAGCGCGAGCGGAATCCAGATCACCCTGGTGGTGTCGATGATCGGGCTCGGCCTCGGGCAATTGCTGATGGGTCCGCTGTCGGACAGATATGGCCGGCGCGGTCCGCTGCTCGTGGGCATCGTCCTGTTCACCGTCGCCTCCCTGGTGTGCGCGATCGCCCCCAATGTCGCGTTTCTGGCCGTGTTCCGGTTCCTGCAGGCGCTCGGCGGGTCCTCGGGTGTCGTGATCGCCCGCGCCATCGTCCGCGACCGGCTCGACGGTCCTCGTCTGGTGGAACTGTTCGGCGTCCTCACCGTGGTGGTGAGCGTCGCGCCCATCGTCGCCCCCGTGCTCGGCAGTGCGATTCTGACGGTCGGATCGTGGCGGACCATCTTCTTCGCGCTTGTCGTGATCGGCGGGCTGCTCGGGGCGGCCACCTTCGCGTGGGTCCCCGAATCGCTTGCCGCCCACCGCCGCAACACCGACGGCGTGGTCACCGGCGCTTTCCGGTCCTACGGCATCCTGCTGCGCGATGGCCGCTATGTGGCGGTGATCGCGACCTCGGCGGCCGCGTTCGGTGCGTTCTTCGGGTACATCACGGGATCCCCGTTCGCCCTGCAGAAGGTGCACGGGCTGTCCCCGGTGCTGTTCTCGGTCGCGTTCGGGATCAACGGCCTGTGCCTGATGGGCGCCGCGCGCTGGATGCGGTATGGCAATCCGCAGCGGCGCATCGCCATCGGTGCGGGCCTGATGGTCGTGGCAACCCTCGGGCTGGTGATCGCTGCGGTCACCGATCAGCTGGCACCGATCTTGGTCGCGTTCGCGGTGCTGGCCACCGGATACGGCACGATCGCCCCAAATACGACGGCGCTCGCGCTGATGCGCCATCCCGAACGGGCCGGAGCCGCCGCGGCCCTGCTCGGCGGGACCCAGTTCGCCGGCGGTGCGCTCGCCGGTTCGCTGGTCGGGCACGGGGCCGAGAGCGGCATCACCAGCCTGGTGGTCGTGATCGCGGCGGCGACGGCGGTGACGGTGGTGCTGGCGGCGGTGCTCGCCCGCAGTTCGTAGCCGGCTGGGGCCCGGATGTGGTCCGGGAATGCGCATCGGTCACCTGACCCTTCGCGACCCTCGCTCCTGCGTCGCTTCGGCCTCAGGGATCAAGACGGGTACCCGGCCTGGTCGCTCATTCACTCGGCGCGCAGCAGGATCACGCCGCTGGGGGTGAGGCCACCGCTGGAGACGACACCGACCTTGGCGCCGGACACCTGCCGCTCCCCCGCATCGCCGCGCAACTGGACGATCGCCTCACGCAGCAGGCCCATGCCGTGGGTGCGGCCGTGGGAGAGCTGGCCGCCATGAGTGTTGAGGGGCAGCACGCCGTCGCGGGCGATGTTGTGCCCGCCGTCGAGGAAGTCCTTGGCCTCGCCGATGCCGCAGAAACCGAGCGCCTCGATCCAGGACAGACAGTTGAAGCTGAAACCGTCGTAGAGCTGCGCGATGTCGACGTCGGCGGGCGTCAGATCGGTGCGGGTCCACAGGTGTGATGCCGGTCCGAGGACCTGCGGCTCATGTGTCGAGGTGGACTG
Source organism: Gordonia amarae NBRC 15530 (assembly GCF_000241345.1). Classification (GTDB taxonomy): domain Bacteria; phylum Actinomycetota; class Actinomycetes; order Mycobacteriales; family Mycobacteriaceae; genus Gordonia; species Gordonia amarae. The sequence continues at coordinate 4,903 of NZ_BAED01000018.1, read as the reverse complement.
GTCCCACGGCAGCGGTTCCATGATCTGGGTACCTACGGCCTCCACCCGGATCGGCTTGCGGGCCAGATCCGGTGCGGTGTCGGCGGCGGAGACGATGACGGCCACCGAGGCGTCGCACGGCACGTCGCAGTCGAGCAGACCGAACGGGGTGGTGATGGTGCGGGCGGCGAGATACTCATCCATGGTGAGCGGATCGCGGTAGATCGCCTCGGGGTTGAGGGCGGCGTTGGCGCGCTGGTTGAGTGCGATCCAGCCGAGCGTCTCCTTGGTGGTGCCGTACTTGTGGAAATGCCGGTGCGCGGTCTGCGCGAGGGTATGGGCCGCGGACATGGCGCCGAACGGCATCGACCAGCCCATCAGCCCCGACGCCCGGCCCATCGTCGGGCGCGGCACCCGGCCCTGCTTGACCCAATCGTCGGAGGTGGCCTGCCACACGGTGCGGAAACAGAGCACGTGCCGGGCCAGACCGGTGGCGACGGCCATCATCGCCGCGATGACCGATCCGCCCGGCCCGAACGTCTCGCCGCCGCCGTTGTACCAGGTGGGGTTGATGCGCAGCGCCGACTCGAGCGCGGTGACCCCGCCTTCGCTGTAGCCGCCGTCGGCGGTGCCGCCCGGGTAGGTGGACAGGCCGTCGATGTCGTCGAAAGTCAGCCCCGCGTCGGCGACGGCCCGCTCACAGGCCTCGACGGCCAGGGCGAGCGGGCTGCGGCCGAGGCGCCGGCCGATCTGGGACGCACCCACGCCGCTGATGATCGCCTTGTCCTCGAACTTGGTGCTCGTCGCGCGGGCGCGGACCCGTCCCGGGTAGTCCTGCGGCGCGATCTCGTCGTCGGGGATCTCCCGGATCGCCGTGTCGTCGGTGCGCGGGCGGAACAGTGGGAACCACACATCGCCCGAGTCGTCGCCCTGCTGGTCGAAGACCACCTCGACGGGCATACCGAGCTGCACGTCACCCGGCTCGCACCCGGTGATGCGGGTGGTGAGCCGGGTGCGCGGATCCTCGTCGAGGGCGACCTCGGCGATCACGTACGGCGGGGTGATGCCGGGCAGCGCGAAACGCTCGTTGACGGTGTAGCCGAACACGAACCCCGTGCCCGACAACTCCTGCACATGCTGTTCCCAGGACCGGCAACGCGGGCAGATCGGCTTGGGCGGGTGGATGAGCGCCTCGCATGAATCACACTGCGCAACCCGCAGCACACCGTCCTTGCCCGAGGTCCAGAAGGACTCGGTCTCCGGGGTCACCAGCGGCAAAACGGGGCGCGGCGCGTCGCTCATTCGGGGTCCTCTCACACACTGTCCACCTTCTACGGTAAGGCTAACAGTTGTGCTTTGAGAACGTGATTTCCGGTCGTGTTCGGTGAGCTGTCCCAGGGTCACGGACCTCTCAGGACACCTTCCGCGCCCGCACCAATCCCCCGTCGGCCGGGATCATGGTGACGTTGCGGTTCTGGGGCCGCTCGGCGGGCCGGTCGGTAGTCTCCAGGTCGACGCGGCGCAGGATCTCGGTGACCACCGTGTGCAGCTCCGCCATCGCCAGCGGCGCGCCCAGGCAGCGGCGGATGCCACCACCGAACGGCATCAACGTGTGGGCGGTGGGTTTGATGTCGAAGAACCGCGTGGGATCGAACGCGAACGGCCGGGGATACAGGTCGTCACGGTGATGCAGCAGCAGGATGCTGATCAGCGCACTCACCCCCGCCTCCACCTCCTGCGCGCCGAACTGCCACGGCACCATCAGCGTGCGGGCGACGACCGGTACCACCGGGCGTGACCGCATCGACTCGTTCAGCAGGGCGTCGATGTAATTGTCGTTTCCGGTGCGGACCGCTTCGCGGGCATCGGCGTACACGTCCGGATGGCGCGTCAGGCGCTCGAAGGTCCACGCGACCGAGTTTGTTGTCGTCTCGTGACCGGCCAGCAGCAGCGTGATGAGTTCGTCGCGGATCTCGTTGTCCGGCAGGGGTTCCCCATCCTCGGTCCGGGTGTCCAGCAACAGTTGGGTGATGTCGGTGCGGTCCTCGCCGCGAGCGGCCCGCCGTTCCGCGAGCACCTGATACAGCGCCCGGTCCACCGGGCGCAGCACCGCTTTCGTCAGACCGACCGGCGATGACGAACGGGAATTGAGCAACTGGGCGACGGTGGCCAGCGGAGTGGCCGACCACCGCAACATCCGTAGCGTCGAATCCCGTAGTGCCCGTTCGGCATCGGTCACCGGAATACCGTCGGGCAGGCCGAATACCGCCGACATGATCACGTCCAGGGTGATCTGCTGGGCGATCTCGGCCAGGGGAACCAGCTCGCCGACCGGCCAGGCGTCGATATGCCTGGCGGTCGCGGTGTCGATGCCTGCGCGGTAGGCGGCAACCGCCTTGCCATGAAAGCGCGGCAGCAACATCGACCGTTGGCGGCGATGCCGGGCGCCGACGGAGGTGAGCACCGACTGCGACCCGACGATCGGGGCGAGCGGTGACATGCGTGTCGCCGACGGCGCGAGCGCCTGATCGGCGGTCATCAGCGCCTTGATGTGTGCCGGATGCGACAGCACCGCCAGACGCCCCGGACCACCGGCCACCTCGTACCGCAGGACGCCCTGGGTGCGGGCGGCGTCGGCGAAGAACATCTCGGCCGGCCGCCGGACGATCCGGATCGATCGGGAGATGGTGCTCGGCGACGCCGTCGGCCGGGTCAGTACCGAACGCACGTCGGTGGGAGCGTCGGTGTGCAGCGGAAAGGCGCGGTCGTCACCACCATCGACACCGGACTTCTCGTCGGCACCCGTCAGATGCCACGGGTGCGTCGTGCCGGGCAGCGTGATCGAAGGGGCGGTCAGAAGATTCATCGTCAACTCCTTGAGCGTGGCGGTGCTGTCAACGGTAGATGGTCGCGGGCCGGATCATCGGCAGTTGGCGCCGCGGTGACGGGGTCGTGGCTCGTTGTGGACGCGCCGTGGTCGTGTGCGGCAGAGCGGAGGCGGCCTCATGCCGCGCACGCTGTGCCTCCTGACGCCGCCGGAGATCGATCGCGGCATCGATCTCCCGCCGACGGAAATCGAGACTGCCTGAAAGGGTTGTCGCCCAGGCGATGACGAGAACCGCGGCAATACTGATCAGTACCCACCACATCGGATTCTCCTTCTTCCTCGGTCGGGACTCGCGGATTGCGTTTCCTTCCGAGATCCACGCTATGAGGAACGTTTACGCAGGTCAGCCACCCTCGGGTGGATCTGGGCCCGCGACCTGGGGCGGAGTGCGGATCCACCCGTGGGTGGAGGAAAAGCAACCACTGGCGGCGTTAGACTCGACGGATGCGCTGGCTCCTCAGGCGAAGCGAGATCCTGTTCAGCAGACTGGGGTACGACTACCCGCCCTTCTATGTCCTCGTCGCCGATGCCGGCGTGCTCTTGTTCTGCGCGGTCGCGACCCTGCAGCGCTACGTGTCGGGGGTGTCGGGAGCCGACTGGATTCTCCTGGGCGTAGTGTGGGCGCTGGCTTTGTGGCTGACCGTCGGCGAACTGGCGATCTGCTCGTTCAAGGTGTTCAAAGGGCCTGTCGACGCCCTGATTCCCGTCCTGATGATCGCTTTGGTCGCGGTGTTCTGGTGCGTGCCGCTCGATGGCGGTGCGCACGGCGACGTCGCGCCCCTGATCCTGGTCCTCGGCGCGGCGATGTGCGCGGCGGTCACCTCGTTCAAACGCGGGGCGGTGCACCTGGTGGCGTACCTCGCGGCGCTCGTGGTCGGGGTTGCGCTCGGCACCACCGAAGTCGGCTGGATCGTCGCGGGCATGATCGCGCTCGGCTGGGCCACCGGGTTCCTGCTGCAGAAGCAATTGCAGCTGATGCAGTCCGAGCGGCGTGAACGCGAGAAGCAGTACGCCCTCGACCGCGCCGGGATCGCCGCCGAGGTGCACGATGTGGTGGCCCACTCGCTGAGCATCGTCCTGCTCAACGTCACCGCCGCCCGGCGCGCGCTCGAGTCCGGGGCGCATCCGGTCGATGACAGTGATGTCGCCGACGCTCTCGACGCGCTGCGCGATGCGGAAGGTCAGGGCCGGGCGGCGATGGGCGATGTGCGCCGCACCATCGAATTGCTCCGCGACGAGTCCACACCCGAACAGGCTCAGCCCGGTCTGTCCGATATCGCCGCGCTCATCGACGGGTTCCGGCGGGCCGGCTCGTCGGTGACCGCGCACGTGGAACTGCCCGCCGGACCGCTGAGCAGCGCCACCGAACTCGCGGTGTATCGCGTGGTGCAGGAGTCGTTGTCGAACGCCTCCAAACACGCACCGGGCGCGCCGGTCACCATCTCACTCGGCCCGGGCGTCGACGCGGAGTTCGTGGTGCGCGTGAGTAATCCGGTCACGGCGGGCCCGCCCGCCGATCCCGGCGGTTACGGTCTGGCCGGAATGGAGTCCCGGGTGGGGAACCTCGACGGATCGATGTGCGCCGGCGTCAAGCGCGACCAGTGGTGCGTCGAAGCGGTATTCGGCCCACACGAGGGCACGGCCGCCACTGAGCCGGCCATCGAGAACACCGACGACACCACGGGGGTGGGTGCGTGAGCGAGGAGATCCGGGTTCTGCTCGTCGATGATCAGGAACTGGTGCGGTCGGGTCTGCGACGGATCCTGCGCCGCAAAGACGGTTTCGACGTGGTGGCCGAATGCGCCGACGGTGATGAGGTGCCCGCCGCGGTCACCGCCCACTCCCCTGACGTCGTCGTCATGGATCTGCGGATGAAACGAGTCAGCGGAATGGAGGCCACGCGCCGGCTGATGGGTACCGAGTCCGACCACCATCGGGTGCCACCGGTACTGGTGTTGACCACCTTTCGTGACGAGGAACTGCTGTCGGAGGCATTGCGCGCCGGTGCCGCCGGGTTCGTGCTCAAGGAATCCTCAG
>NZ_BAED01000019.1 GCF_000241345.1 Gordonia amarae NBRC 15530 | reverse complement strand
CATGAGGGTCGTCCTTTCGCCGGGATGTGCGGTGGTGCGGGATCGAGCAGTTCGGCCAGGTGGATACCGGTGGACCGGATGCCGGGGTCGATGGCGGTGAGGTGCTCGACCGACATCGCGCAACTAAAGCCGTCGGTGATCACCGGATGGCCGGGGGCCGCCCGCAACGCCGGCGCGAGGGCCTGTTCGGCGACGGCGACACTCACCTCGTAGTGACCGCGTTCGAAACCGAAGTTGCCGGCCACACCGCAGCAACCGTCGGCGGTGCGCACCTTGACTCCGAGGTCGCCGAGCACCTCCCGGGTGCGGGGAGCGAACGTCGCGTAGTCGTGGCAATGGGTCTGCAGGGTCACCACCTCCGGCACATTCCGGGGCCGCCAGCCGTCCTCGATCAACTGCGGCAGGTGGTCGGCGAAACTGTGCACCCGCGCGGCGACCCGCCTGGCGGCATCGGTGCCGACGAGTTCGGGCAGGTCCTTGCGCAGAGCGGCGGCGCAGCTCGGTTCGATCACGACGATCGGCCGGTCGGTGCCGTCGTCGAGCCTGGTGACGGTGCGGGTCAGGACCTTCCGCGCCTTGGTGAGCTGCCCGGTGGAGATCCAGGTGAGGGCGCAGCAGGCATCCGATGTGCAGCCCACAGCCTGGCCGGTGCCACCGAGTACCCGGGTGGCGGCGCCGATCAGATGTGGCCGGAAGGCCTGGGTGAACGAGTCCACGAACACGATCACGTCGGTCGCCGCGGTGACCGACGGCGCGGCGCGGCGATGTCGGCGCCGTTCCCGGGCGGTGGCGAACCGGGGCATGCTCCGGCGTGGGTCCAGGCCGCCCGCGCGTGTGGCCACCGAGCGCAGCGGGCTGTCGAGGACGGCGTTGACGATCGGGGCCGCGACACCGGCGACCGGTAACCAGGCGGGCATCCAGCCGAGCGAGTAGTGGGCGAGCGGGCGGAGCCGGCCCGCATGATGGTGGTGGAGGAACTCCGACTTGAAGGTGGCCATGTCCACCCCGGTGGGGCAGTCGACCGAACACGCCTTGCATGACAGGCACAGGTCGAGGGCGTCGGCGGCCTCGGCCGACCGCCAGCCCGCGTCCACGGTGCCTGCCGTGCGCACCATCTCCTGCAGCACCCGGGCACGGCCCCGGGTGGAATCCTTCTCGTCCCGCGTCGCCCGGTAGCTCGGACACATCACCCCGCCGGTAGTGGTCCGGCAGCGTCCCACCCCGATGCACCGCTGGACAGTTCCCGCGAATGGTTTGAGCGGGAACTCGGTGCGCCAGTCGCGGTCGGGCACATCGGCCAGCAGAAGGTCGGCGGTGATGGGTGCGGGGTCGGTGATCGAGCCGGGGTTGAGCAGGCCGCCGGGGTCCCAGATCCGTTTGAACTCGGCGAACGCGGCCAACATCGTCGGTGAGTACATGATGGGCAGCAACGCCGAGCGGGCCCGGCCGTCGCCGTGCTCCCCGGACAGGGACCCGCCGTGGGCCACCACGAGCCGGGCAGCGTCGGTGCAGAAGCGTTCCATCGCGGCGCGGCCGTCGGCGCTGCGCAGGTCGAAGGTGATGCGCACATGCATGCAGCCGGCACCGAAATGCCCGTACATCACCCCGGTCAGTTGATGCCGCTGCAGGAGTCCGGTGAAGTCGTCGAGGTAGTCGGCGAGCCGTTCGGGCGCCACCGCCGCGTCCTCCCAGCCCGGCCACGACTCGTAACCGGCACCGACGGAGTCGTCGTCGGGGTCGGCCAGTCGCGACGACAGGCCCGCGCCGTCCTCCCGGATGCGCCACAGTGTTTTCCGCGCCGCCGGGCCGGGTACGGTGACCCCGGCGATCATCCGGCCCGCGACGGCCAGCTCGTCCAGGAGCCGGGCGGCGGCCGACTCGACGTCGGGATCGGAGTGGGTGACGGCACTGTGTTCATCGAGATCGATGAACAGCCATGCGGTGCACGCGGGATCGTCGATGCCGGGCAGCGCGGTGATGGTGTGCGGACCGCGCCGGGCGGCCATCGTCGCGACGATCTTGCGGTCGATGCCTTCGACCGCGGACGGCTCATACGGCAGGACCGTGGTGATGTCGCGGGCGGCATCGCTCACCGAGCGATAGGCGACGCACAACAACAGGGGAAAGGTGGCCACCGGAACCAGCCGCACCCGCGCCGCGACGACGATCGCGCAGGTGCCCTCGCTGCCCACCAGCGCCCGGGCGACGTCGAAACCGTTTTCCGGCAGCAGTTTCGCCAGATGGTAGCCCGACACCTGACGGGGAATGGTCTCCAGACCCGTGCGTAGCTCCGCCAGATTCCGGTCGGTGAGCGCGTGCAGTTGTGCGGTGAGCTGCCGGGCGCGGGTGGCCGCCGCGTCGTCTCCGGCCCGGGTGGCATGCAGCCCGCCGCGGGTGGCGGTCAGCTGCAGCCCGTCGGCGGTCACCAGGTGCAACTCCTCGACATGATCGGTGGTGCGCCCGTGACGGACCGAATGATTGCCGCAGGCATCGTTGCCGATCGCGCCGCCGAGGGTGGCCCGCGACGCCGATGACGGGTCGGGGGCGAAGGTGAGCCGGCCGTGTGTGGCCTCCTGCGCGGTGCGGGCCAGCGTGGTGAGCACGATCCCGGATTCGGCCAGCGCGGTGCCGGTGGCCGGATCGATGTCGTGGACGCGATGCAGGTGGCGGGACAGGTCCAGAACGATGCCGTCACCGATCGCGTTGCCCGCCATCGACGTTCCGCCGCCGCGGGCGATGAGCGCGATGCCATGGGTGTGGCAGTACCCGGCCACCCGCGCGACCTGTTCCGGATCACGCGGAAACACCACGCCGAGCGGGCGGACCCGGTAGTTCGACGCGTCGTAGGCGTATTCGGCGAGACGCCTGGCACCATACTCCAACTCGATGCCGAGCGCGGCGAGATCACCGGCGACGGCTTCTGCTGGGCGACTGCGCGAGGTCATATCACCCGAGTGTGTCACCGTCACCGAAGACCTCGGCGCAGGCCCGCTCGAACCGATCCAGTCCCAGCGCGATCTCATCCTCGGACACGATCAGCGCCGGGATCAGGCGCACCACGTTGCCCGCGGGACCGCACGTGAGGGTGAGCAGGTCGCGGCCGGTGGTGGCCCGCTGCACGGCGGCGGCGGCCGTCGCATCCGGCTGTGGCCTGCCGCCGGATCCCGCGATCACGAACTCGATCCCGGCCATCAGGCCCAGTCCCCGCACGTCCCCGATGGCGGGGAAGCGCCCGGCGAGCGCACGTAACCCGGCCAGGAGCTGTTCGCCCCGGACGCGGGCGTTCTCGACGAGGTTCTCGTCGGCGATCACGTCGATGGTGGCGATCGCCGCGGCTGCGGCCACCGCGTTGCCGCCGTAGGTGCCGCCCTGCGATCCCGGCCACGCCTTGGCCATCAGTGCGGTGGGTGCGGCGATCGCGGAGATCGGGAATCCGGATGCGAGGCCTTTCGCGGTGACGAGGATGTCGGGGGTCAGTCCGGGAGCGTGCTGGTGTCCCCAGAATTTTCCGGTGCGCCCGAACCCGGCCTGGACTTCGTCGACGATGAGCACGATCCCGTGGGTGTCGGCGCGTTCCCGCAGACCTTGCAGGAATCGTGGGGGAGTCGGCAGGTAGCCGCCGTCGCCGAGGACGGGTTCGATGAGGAAGGCGGCCGCGTCGTCGGGTGCCACCCGCGTGGCGAACAGGTAGTCGAGTTCGTCGAGGGCGAAGTCGATCGCGGTGTCGGTGTCCCAGCCGTACCGGTAGGCGTAGGGGAACGGCGCCATGTGCACGCCGGGCATCAGCGGTGAGAAGCCGGCGGAGAAGCGGGTACCGGCGCTGGTGAGACTTGCCGCGGCGACGGTCCGGCCGTGGAATCCGCCCTGGAACACCACAATGTTGGGCCGGCCGGTGGCCATGCGGGCGAGCCGGATCGCCGCCTCGACCGCTTCGGACCCGGAGTTGGCATAGAACACCGAGTCCAGGCCGGCGGGCAGGAGCGGTCCCAGTTTGGCGGTCAGCTCCAGCAGCGGCTCGTGCATCACGGTCGTGTACTGGGCGTGGATGATCTTCGCGCACTGTGCCTGCGCCGCCGCGACCACCCGCGGATGACAGTGGCCGGTGCTGGTGACACCGATGCCGGTGGTGAAGTCCAGGTAGTCCCGGCCGTCGGTGCCGTGGATCCACGATCCGCGGGCGTGATCGACGACCACCGGCGTCGCCTGTTTCAGGACGGGGCTCAGGTGGGCGGTCTGAGTGAAGCCGGCAGGTTCGGCGGTGACGGTCATGCCTAGAGACTGCCACTGATTGTAGGATTGTCAACAATCAACAGAATTCGGTTGGTCGGCTGGCTACGGTGAAGGGATGTCTGTGCGTCCAACCGTCGTGATCCTCGGGGCACCCGGCGTGCCCGCACCCCACAACCTCGACACCGTCGCCACACTGGCGGACGTGCGCGAATGCACCGCCGACACACTCGGTGAGGCGCTGCCCGGCGCCGACGTCGTCGTCGTGTGGGACTTCTTCTCCGGCGCACTCGCCCACCACTGGGGACCGGCGACGCGGGAGCTGCGGTGGGTGCACGTCTGCGCGGCCGGTGTCGACTCCGTCCTGTTCGATGAACTGCGGACCTCCCCGGTGGTGGTGACCAACGCCTCGGGAGTGTTCGACGGCCCGATCGCCGAGTTCGTCCTCGCTTCGATCCTCGCCCGGGATAAGCAGCTGCACGAGTCGAAATCGTTTCAGCGACAGGCACAGTGGCGGCACCGGGAAACCCGGCGGACCGCGGGCACCTCGGCGCTGGTGATCGGGACCGGTGGCATCGGCCGGTCGATCGCGGCGCTGCTGAGGGCAGTGGGAATCCAGGTGACCGGCGCCGGGCGCACGGCGCGCACCGACGACCCGGACTTCGGTATCGTCCACGACTCGGCCCGACTGCGCGAGTACGTCGGCGACTTCGACAACGTCATCGTGGTCGCGCCGCTCACCCCGGCCACCCGGCACCTCATCGACGCACGGGTGCTCGCGGCGATGCGCCCCGACGTGCACCTGATCAACGTGGGACGCGGTCCGCTCATCGACGAATCCGCGCTGATCGCGGCCCTGCGAGACGGCCGGATCGGTGCGGCTTCCCTCGATGTGTTCACCGACGAACCGCTCGACCCGGCCAACCCGCTCTGGACAATGGACAATGTCGCCATCTCGCCGCACATGAGCGGCGACGTGACCGGCTGGCGCGACACCCTTGCCGATGCCTTCCTCACCAACCTCCGTCGCTACGTCGCCCGCGGCACGGACGAGCCTGCCGACGTGCTGCACCACGTCGTCGACAAGGAGCGTGGCTACATTTCCCACCGTCCCCGGTAGCGGCCTGGAACAATTCCGGAGGTGGGAGTCTCCGAGAGTTACCTGGTGGACCGGTCCGGGCATCGCTACGCGCTGACCGACCGCCGGTGGCGCGGCGACGACCTGTCACCGCTGGCCGTGAGCCCGCTGCCCGGGCTGCGGCCGGCCGATCTCGACACCTCCGAGCGCTCCCTGTGGCGATATGCGCGGACCTTGCCCGTATCGGTCGCCCATCGGGTGAGCCTCGGGGAGGGCCTGACCCCGATGCCGGCGATCGACTGGCAAGGGATACAGGTACACACCAAACTCGAATGGTTCAATCCCACCGGCAGTTTCAAGGATCGGGGAGTGTCGGTCATGCTCACCCACCTCCGATCACAGGGGACCACGCGGGTGCTGGAGGATTCTTCGGGCAACGGGGGTGCGGCCGTCGCCGCCTATTCGGCAGCGGCCGGGATCGACGCCGTGATCCTCGTTCCGGCCGCCACGTCACCGGCCAAGACAACGCAGGTGCGGGCCTACGGGGCAACGATCGACCTGGTGACAGGCTCCCGCGACGACGTCGCCGACGAGGCGATCCGCCGTTCCGCCGAGATTCCGTATGCGAGCCACAGCTGGCATCCGATGTTCTTGCAGGGCGTCAAGACCATCGGCTACGAGATCTGGGAATCGCTGGGGTTCACCGCACCCGACAACATCGTGAGCGTGGCCGGCGCCGGCAGCATCGTCCTCGGCTGCGATCTGGCCTTCACCGAACTGCTCGCCGCGGGCAGCATTGACCGGCGACCACGCCTGTTCGCCGGCCAGCCGCAGGACTGGGCCACCATCGTAGACGCCCTGGACGGCATCAACACCCAACGCACCGAACGCATCCCGACGATCGCCGAGGGCGCCTCGATCGCCCGACCGATACGGCTCCCCGAAGTCGTCGAGGCGATCCAGCGTTCGGCGGGCGGAGGTATTCGGGTGTCCGACGACGAGATTCACAGCGCCATGGTGACTCTCGCACGGCGAGGCCTGTACGCCGAACCCACCAGCGCCGTCGCGGCCGCCGCTCTCGACAGGCTGCTCGACGCCGGCACGATCACCGCCGACCAGACGACGGTCATCGTGCTCACCGGTACCGGCCTGAAAGCGGAAGCACACTGGCGCAACGCGGCGCAGCATTCGAGGTCTCCGTCCGTCCTGGGGTAACGTCCCGAGCAGGGCGGTACGGTTGCTCTGATGCCTGTCGCCGTTCGGCTCAACCGCCGAATGGGTTGACCGTCGCGACACCGGTTCCGGCGAAGCCATTGCTGTCGCGGGTGGCGACGAGTGCGTCGTGGACTCGGGCGATTGCCGCGATCTGCGCATCGGCAGAACCGATCGGGATGCCTGCACGGTCACGATCAGCGACGATGTCGCCGTAGCAGTCGGCAGCGGCGATATCGAACGCTGCAGCGCGGGTGATTGCTGTGAGGTACAACTGATGAGGATTCTGGAGGCTCAGCCACGCCGTGGCCGCGTCATGTGCGCTCGTTCCCATCGCCACCGCGACGACATCGGTGTCGAGGATGATCATTCGACGTCGCCGAAGGTCACCGGGCGTTGAACCTCGGTGCGCCGCGGGGGGAACATCAGGTCGATCTCTTCGTCGGTCAGGTCGGCCTCGTCGGCGAATCGGCGCAACGCATCGACCAGATTGATCGTCCGGGGTGCCACACCGGCTTCGAGAATCGCACGGGCCTCGGCCTCCATCGACCGGCCATGAGCCGCGGCCTGCTCTCGAAGCTTCTGATGAATCTCCGGGTCCAGGTTCCGAACTGTCAGAATGGTCATCGCCACCTCCCGCATGCATTGCATTGCTTGCAATAGACGTACCCCACGACCTCATCAGTGTCGGCAGAACTCGATGGTACCGTCGCGGCGCGGAAGCATGCCGACAGTCACCCGAGTGGTCCGCTGAGCGTGTCGCAGCGTTGCGCTACCCGGGAAGGATTTGCGCGTTCCACTCCTCGCACGGTGTTGCGCGCCGGAACCGTACCCGCTGCGACGGGCCGTCGGGGTCACCTCGCCAGAAGGTGAACTCCCGGGGGATCACCGCGAAACCCGTCCATGTCGGCGGTGGCTCCAGACTCGGATGGCCGGCGTCGAAATCAGCCCACCGTTCGTGGCGCACCGTCGGCGGCAGCCCCGCGTGCTCGGCGTCGTTGAGCCAGGCGAGCAGCTTCAGATACCGCGAACGCGCATCGTAGGCGCTGCGCAGTTCGGCGTCGTCGGCGCCGCGCACATCACCGACGACGCACAATTGACGGCTATCGGCCGGCCATGGGATCGACAGACACGCCCGCGGTGCCGCCGTGAGCTCGGCCACCTTGTCCGAGCGGCTGTCGGTGTGAAAATACAGTGCGCCACCGGCGATTTCGGTGAGCAGCACATGCCGGACCCGTGGGTAGCCGTCGACACCAGCGGTGGCCAGCGCCATCAGCAACGGCGACATACCCTCGGCGCGGCGGGTCCACTTCTCCGCCAGGTCGACCGGGTCGACCGTCAGAACATCCTCGGGTGCACAGTCGACCCCGAAAGCCGTGTCCGCGGTGATCATGCGCGCACCCTACCCGGGTCGAAGGTGGCGACCTCACCGAGCGCGGCCACCAGTTCGGTGACCCGGTCGGCGAACAGCACCTGCCCGATGGCCGCGGTGGCCCCGGTCGGGTCACCGATGACCCCGGATTCGCTGAAATCGGTGGACAGCCAACCGAACCGGATCGTCTTGTTGAAGCCGACGTGCTCGCAGCCGGCCACCGCATCGGCGACCGAAGCCTGCGCCACACTCATGTCCACCAGTTCTGGGCGCAGGTGCAGCATGATCGATGTTTCGGCCCAGCCCGCGTGAATACCCAGCCCGCGTTCGGTGGGGCCAGGTGCGGCCGGACCCCAGGCGAAGAATGTCTGCAGGTTGAACCGGCGGCGCAGCTCGCGGGCGGCCACCTCGAGCAGGGCGGAGTTACCGCCGTGTGCGTTGATCACCAACAGGCGCCGTGCGGGAGTGCCCACGATCGAGGCGCCGATGTCGACGAGGGTCTCGAAGAACGTCGTCGCCCTGGTCCACATCGTCCCCGGCAGTTCGGCGTGCTCGTCGGATTTCGTATAGGCCAGTGCCGGCAGCAACCACACGTCATGTCCAGCCGCGGCACCGGCGTCCACAACCGCCGACGACAATGCTTCTGCGACAACCAGATCCGTCGACATCGGCAGGTGCGGTCCGTGCGGCTCGACCGCACCGGTGGGCAGCACCAGCACCGAGTCGCGGCTCAGCGCGGTGCCCACCTCGGCGGTGGTGAGGTCGGCGAACCGGCGGGTCGCGGTGCTCACATCCACCGCCCCGGATTGAGCAGACCCTTCGGATCGGTCTGCGCGGCAAGTGCTTTGACCCGGTCCGCGTCGAGGTCCACATACCACTGGTGGGGGGAGTGGACCGCGATACCGAGTTCGGTGAGCGCCGGCACACCTTCCATCACCTGCTCGGGGCTGTGGAAGATGCCGTTGGCCATCCCGAACATCTGCCCGTGCCCGGCTTCCAGGTGTACGACGCCGCCGTCGTACACCGCCTGCACCTCGTCGAGCTTGTCCACCAGCGCGTCGCCCATGCACTCCATGTGAAAGTACTTGCCGGGGTACGCCTTTTGCAGCCACCAGGTGGGGTGGTTGTAGGACAGGGTGGACATCTTGATTGACTGCGCGATCCCGTCCCGGACCGCCTCCACCCGACCGCCCGCGGTGGTGATGATGTCGGTGACCTGCTCCATGCAGCGGGCGTCGAAGATGCCGCGCACACTGGCCCGGCCCTTGACGATCGCCGGATCGTCGGGCAGGGCCGCCGCCATGAGCGGGCCGTCGGCCGACAGGATCCGCGGCAACGGCTCCACCTTCGACAGCACCTGCGCGGTGGTGAACGCATCTTGTTGTTCGGCGAAGCTCGCATACAGGCATTTCCAGTCCTGCAGCGGTTCCAGCCGGACCGTGGCCGAGACGATGATGCCCGCGACGCCGTAGGTGTGCACCATCGGCTGTGCGTCATCACCTTCGAGGTGGATCAGTTCGGCGTCGTCGGTGCCGTACACGACATCGACCGACTCGACGAAACCCTGATGATTGCGGCCGTGCACGATCGTCCCGGTGCCCGCCGACCCGCCTGCGAGGAAACCACCGAGAGTGGACTGCACCGTGGACGGATACATCCACAACTGCGCCCCGTTGTTCCAGGCGGCCTGTTCCAGGTTGATCATGCGGGCACCGGCCTGCGCCGAGATCGTCCCGGCGGTGATGCCGGTGATGTCGGTCAAGGACGTCATGTCCAGGACCAGGCCACCGAACCGGGGCACCACCTGCCCGTAGTTGCCGGTGCCCTTGCCGCGGGTGGTGATGGGCACGCCGCGCCGGATGGCGGCCCGCACGATCGGCGCGACCACCTCCACCGTGCGCGGATAGCACACCAGGTCGGGGCGCCCCAGATCGGCGGCCGACAGGATCGGGCTCATCCCCGATCCGTCTCGGGAGGCTCGGTCGATCGCGCGCGGCAACGAACTGATGCCCCGGGGGCCGACGATCGGGAGCAGATCGTCGGCCAGGCCATCGACATCGCCCGGCCCGAAATCGGGCCGGCCGGCGTCGGTGTGCACACCGAAGAGCGGTGCGGTCATCAACCCATCACCACCGACTTGTCGATGAACTGGTTGGTCGCGACCTTCTCCGGGGTCAGGCCGTCCGCGGCCGGGGAGTTCTGCTTGGCGAAGATCGGCGAGGTGACGTCGATGATGCGTTGCACCCGCTTCTCGTCGAAGCCGCCCACGGCACCCATCGCGCTGTTACCGACGAGCTTGAGCTTCTTCATCGTCTCCACCGCGTAGTCGGCGTTGCGCTGGGTGTACACCCAGCCGGTGTCGTACTGCTTGACCACCTCGAGGATGATCTTGTTGGCAGCGGCCGGATCGGCGAAGAAGTCGACGACGCCCTTCTGCATCACCGGGACAAGCTGCTTGAGGCAGTCCGAGTACTTCTCCACATCGGGGCTGCGCAGCGCGACCGCCGACTTGTAGGTGGGGAACCCGATGTCGTTGACCAACTGGTACTTGACCGGCTTCTTCCAGCCGTCGATCTCCTCCTGGTACAGCTGCGGCTCCGAGCTGGCGTAACCCTGCTGCGCCTTCTTGCCCTTGGAGGCGACGAAGTTGGCGGGGGTGCCGTCGTAGCTGCCGTCGACCTGGTCGGGACTGAGGATGCCCGCGCCGGTGACGTAGTCCATCCAGGTGGTGCCCTGGAAGTACAGCACGCTCGCGCCGGTGGCCTTGAGGTCGGCGATCTTCTGCACCTGCGGATAGGTGGCCGGATCCCACATGATCATCTGCGGGCTGATGTCGACCGAGGACATGACCGCGGTGGTGGGGAACTCCTTGGAGGTCTGCACGGCCTGGTCGGTGTCGACGTAGCCGAGCATGATCGACGGGTCCTGGTACATCTTGGACACCACCGACTGGTTGCCGATCGCCGGACCACCGGCCCGGATCTCGATGTCGACGCCGGTGTACTCACCACCGGTGAACAACGGACCGACGACCTTCTTGGCGCCGGCGTCGATCTTGTAGTCGGGGCCGAGCAGCTCGTACAGATGGCCGTGCTCGGACTCGGGTGCCCAGTCGGTCTGGACCACGATCTTGTCGGGGCACACCTTGGACAGGTCGACCTTGCCGACGGTGCCGGTGTAGCCGGAACCGGCGCTGGAATCATCGGAGCCGCAGGCCACGGTGCCGGCGGCAACCGACGCCGCGATGGCGGCCATGCCGATGTATCGGGTGATGCGATGGTGGGGGCGCTTGGCCATGTTTCCTCAAATCTTGCGGGCAGGAACGGTGTTCCTGCGTGGGCGGAGCGGCAAACGGGAGGGTTTACTGCTGGTACCAGCGGCCGACGATGCGGTTGGAGAGCCAGCCGAAGAACCAGAAGAAGACGATGCCCAACAGCGAGGCCAGGACAATGGAGGCGAAGAGTTCGGGTGCCTGCAGGCGTGAGCGGTAGTTGTCGATCAGCACGCCGATACCGGGTTCGCCCTGCTTGAAGAAGAAGTCACCGACGATGGCGCCGACCACGGCCAGACCGGCCGAGATACGCAGACCCGCGAAGATCGCCGGCATGGCCGCCGGGAAGTACAGCTTGCGCAGCGTGGTCCAGCGGCTCGGCTTGTGCAGGGCGAACAGGTCTTGCAGACGCGGATCCACCGACTTGAGGCCGAACAGGGTGTTGGACACGATCGGGAACAGCGCGATCAGCACACAGACGAACACGCGGGCGCCGAACCCGAAACCGAACCAGAAACCGACGAGCGGCACCAGCGCGAGCACCGGGATACATTGCAGCACCACCGCATACGGGAACAGGGCGTTCTCGAGTTGCTTGGACTGGGCCATCGCCACCGCCCACAGCATGCCGATGACGGTGGCGATGAGCAGGCCCGTCAGGGCGACGCCGGTGGTGCGGGCCAGGCCCTGCCACATCTCATCGGCCTGGTCACCGAGCAGACCGTCGGTGATCACCTCGTGTGGTGGCGGCATCAGGAATCGGCGGTCGGGGTCGAGGATGCCGTAGCTGACCAGGTACCAGGCGCCCAGCACGAGCAAGAGCACGGCGAACGGTCCGGCCATCTTCTTGAGTGCTCCGGGGGCGGCTTTCACCTTCTTCGCGTGGACGGCGATATCGGTGGTGGTCGACGGTGCGCCGGGATCGGGGTGGCTCGGATCCTGCTGGGCGGCCGGCTGATCGGTCTGGGGCGTGGTCATGAGTGTGCCTCTCGCAGTGCCACCGACACACGGCCGGCGAGTTCGCTGAATTCGGCCTCGAAACGCAGTTCGGGCGGGCGGGGGAACGGGAAGGGAACCTCGAACTCCTCGACGATGGTGCCGGGCCGTCCCGACATCACCAGGACGCGGCTGGACAGGAACACCGCCTCCGACACCGAGTGGGTGATGAAGAGCCCGGCGAACGGGCGGGCGGCGAACAGTTCGGTCAGTTCCACACCGAGCCGTTCGCGGGTGATCTCGTCGAGCGCGGCGAACGGCTCGTCGAACAGAAACAGTTCCGGCTCCAGGGTCAGCGCCCGGGCCAGCGACACGCGCATCCGCATGCCACCGGAAAGCTGATGGGGCAGATGGTTTTCGAAACCGGTCAGACCGACCGTGCCGATGGCCTCCTCGGCCCGCTTGCGGCGTTCGGCCTTACTCACCCCGTCGAGTTCGCCGAGCAGCGCCACGTTGTCGACGACGCTGCGCCACGGCAGCAGTGTGGCGTCCTGGAAGACGTACCCGGTGCGCTGGGCACCGCACTGCAGGTAGCCGCCGGTGATCTTCTCCAGACCCGCCGACAGGCGCAGCAGCGTCGACTTGCCGCATCCCGACGGGCCGACGACGGAGACGAACTCCCCCTCGCGCACCGTCAGATTCACGTCGCTGAGGGCGTGGGTGCCGTTCGGGTAACGCAGTTCGCAGTGTTCGAACCCGACGAGCGGGTGGGTGCTCGGATCGGGAGCGTCCGGGGCCTCGGTGGCTGAGGTCTGTGGGCTGGTCATAACGCCTCCGTGAGGTCGCAATCGGGGGTGGTCGGGGCAGGGTCAGAGGGGCGGAACGGGAAACCGGGCTGGTCGGGTCGCGTCAGCGGCAGGCGAACGCGATCTCGCGGTGGGTCTCGGTGCGGGCGACAACGGTGCCTCCCACGATGACAACCCGGTCGGCGGGTGCGGTGGCGATGACATCGACGGTGTCGGCGCCTCGCACAGCGAGGAAGTCGGCTCGGGCGCCGACGGCAGGACCGGCCGGTTCGAGGCCGAGTACGCGCCGGACATCACCGGTGACCAGGTCGATCGAACCGGCCGGACTCTGGTGTGCGGCAACCACACTCAAGGCGGCCGTTTCGAGTGGATCGGCGCGTCCGAGCGGATTGAACGGATCGCGCAGATTGTCGGCACCGGCGCAGACCGTGACACCTCCGGCGCGCAGGGCGCTGATCGGAGCGATGGCGCGCTGACCGCGGCCCGGTCCGTCGTGCCCCTGCAGGTACAGGTTGGTGATCGGCAACGCGACCACCCCCACCCGCGCAGCGGCGAGCCGGTCGGTGACGTCGGCCAGCTCGGCCACCGACAATGTGGACAGCCTGCTGCAGTGGCTCGCGGTGCGGATCCGGTCGGCCGGCCACGCGGCCACCCTGTCGGCGTAGGCGGTGATGGTGAGGTGGTCGCCGTGCAGAAACTCGTCGATGTGCATGTCGGTGCCGACGCCGCGCGCCTCGGCGATGTCGAGCAGCCGGTGCAGATCGGCGAGCGGATCGTCGGCCAGATGCGGTGCGCCGCCGACCATATCGGCCCCCGCGTCGAGCGCGGCAAGCACCACCTCATCGGTGACCGTCGAGGCCGGCAGGAACACGATCTGGATGGTGATCAGCCCGGCGAGTTCGCGGCGCACGCGGTCGATGGCCCGCACCGCACGGGTCGGGTCATCGGCGACGGCAGCGTTCACATGGGTACGGATCGCGGTGTAGCCGTTGCCGAGCATCATCAGGGCAGCGCGGCGGGCCCGCTCGACGTAGGCGTCCTCGGTGAAGCGGTTGACGCCCTCGTCCCAGCTCGCGATCGCGGCACGCAGATCGCCCAGCGGCGGGGTGAGTTCGCTCCAGCTCAGCGCCTTGTCGAGGTGAGCGTGCGGTTCGGCGGCGGCGCCGAACAGGATGTGGTCGGTCAGGTCGAGCCAACCCTCTTGCGCACGTGACTTTTCCACGCCTCGTGATGCCGCCGGATCGATCCGTGCCACCCGCACACCCGAGTCCCCGGGCGGGGTCAGGGTGATGTCGACGAGCGATCCGTCGCCGAGGCGGGCGGTGAGCCCGCGCACGGGAGGTGAACCGGTCTGCATGGATTCCTCAGGGTGGTCGAGAAGTGTGCTGGTGTGATCGAAAGGTGGAGGGATGAACCGATATTCGGATGTCGAGAGGTTCGTCGTGGCTGGTCGACGAGGGGATGACCGAATGTTGATACGGTCAACATCGGCAACGATAAGGAGCCTTGGTTTCCGTTGTGTTACCGCAATGCTTCGCCTTGCGCACCGTTCGTTTCGGCTTGCGACGCTCTTCGTTGCGGCCTGCGACGTGGTAGTCGTTGACTCAGCAGCAACACGACTCGGGGGTCCGCGTGCGAGCCCTCATGCCCGGAAGCGAGGTCCTCCCACCGTGACGCTTTCCACCCCCGACCAGGCACTGAAGGCCGTCGGGTCCGAGATCCGGCGGACCCGGCTCGCGCAGGGCCGGACGCTCAAGACCCTCGCCGCCGAGGCGGGGATATCTCATCCGTTTCTGTCTCAGCTCGAACGTGGACTCGCCCGGCCGAGCATGGCCACCCTCGACCGGATCGCCGCGGCCCTGGGCACCACGCAGGTCAACCTGATGCTCGCCGCACAGACCCCCGCATCACCGGCCGCCGGCCTCGGCGATATTCCCGACGGGGTGCAGGTGGTCCGTGCGCACGAGGGTGTGGTGATCCCGCAGACCAGCGAGCATGAACGCGAGGGTTTCTCGCGGCTCCTGATCTCGGGCACCGCCGCCTTCTACCCGCAGGAACAGGTCATCAGTCGCGCCGAGTTCGACAATTTCTACTGCCACGAACAGGACGAATGGGTGCACGTCATCTCCGGCTCCATCCAGATCGATCTCGGTGGCGAACGCACCGTCGAATTGCACGCCGGAGACAGCCTCTACTATCGTGGCGACATTCCGCACAGATGGCGTGCGGCCGGCGACGAGCCGGCCAGGCTGATCGTGGTTCAGGCCGCGGAAGCCACTCCGGCGCCGTCGCGGGACTGAGGTTCCCTGGCTGGGCACCGGCAAAAGGGATGGCCTTTCTCCTGAAAGGTTCCCGTCGTGTCCGACTCCGCATCCACCACAACCATTGCCGTACAGGTCCGTTCCCGACGCTCGCTCACCGACCGCATCGACGAGTTCACCCTCACCCCGGTCGACGGCGAGGCGCTGCCCGCCTGGACCGCCGGTTCCCACATCGATGTCACCTCCCCGGGGGGGATCATCCGCCAGTACTCGCTGTGTTCCTCCGTCGACGACCTCACCGGGTACCGCGTCGCCGTGGAACACCGCGACGACAGCCGCGGCGGTTCGGCATCGATCCACGCGAGCCTCAACGTCGGTGACACCACCGATATCGGTGCCCCACGAAATCACTTCCCGTTGACCCGGGCGCTGGAGTACGTGTTCGTCGCGGGCGGTGTCGGCATCACCCCGATCCTCGCGCTCATCGAAGCCACCGAACTTTTCGGCCGGCCGTGGCGGCTGATCTACTCGGGACGCACGATCACCGAGATGGCCTACGCCGCCGAACTGGCCGCCCGCCACCCCGATCGCGTGACCATCCAGGAGACGTCGGTGTCGGGGCGGGTGGACTTCACCGCGGCGCTGACGGACCTGCCGCCCGGCACCGCGGTCTACGTGTGCGGGCCCCCGGCCATGGTCACCGATGTGACCGCCGCCTGCGTAGATCTTCGGGCCGTCGACGTGTTCGCGGAGAAGTTCGTCGCCACGGGGGAGGAGACCCTGGCCAACACGGCGTTCGAGGTCGACCTGGCGATGTCGGGTCTGACCACCGTCGTACCCGAGGACAAGACGATCCTCGACGTCCTCGACGACGCCGGGGTGGTGACCGTCTCGTCGTGCCGCGACGGTATCTGCGGTACCTGCGAGGTGGGAGTGGTCAGCGGCGAGGTCGACCACCGCGACACCGTACTCACCCCGGAGGAGCGGGCCGAGAACGAGTCGATGATGATCTGCGTCTCCCGTTGCACCAGTGGACGACTGGTCCTGGAACTGTGACCTCCACCCGGATTGAGGGCGGCACCGTCGTCATCGACGGCGCGACGGTCACCGATGCCCCGATCCATGTCGATGACGGCCAGATCGCGTCCGCGGCACCACCGGACGGGCCGGGCGAGGTCATCGACGCCTCCGGTTGTGTGGTGACCGCCGGCCTGATCAACGCTCATCATCACCTGCTGCAAAGCGCGTTCCGGACCCTGCCGGGCACCCGGTTCGCGGTGATGAGCGACTGGCTGGCGCAGATGTCGGCGGCCTACGGACGACTACGCGTCGATCCCGAACTCGGTGCCGCCGCGGCCCGGGTGGGCCTGGCCGAATCGTTGCTGTGCGGAGTGACCACCGTCGCCGATCATCACCTGACCTGGCCCGACGGTATCGATCCGGTCGAGTTGGCCGGGGCGACCATCGAATCCGCGGCCGGCGTGGGAGCACGACTGGTCTTCGTCCGGGGCACGGCCCGCGACGACCCGGCCACGGCCGCCGAGTCGATCGCGGCGATCCACGACACGTACCTGCCCGGTAGCCACGGTGGTATCAGCGACGACGGGAAACTCCAGCTGGCCGTCGGTCCGTCAGGGGTGCACGCCGACGGACCGGAGACATTCGCGGCACTGCGCGAGGTGGCCATGTCGCTGGGGCTGCGCCGCAGAACACAGGCCAACGAGCAGGTCGACGTCGCCATCGCCGCCGACCGCTACGGCCGGCGACCGCTGGAACTGCTCGACGAGTGGGGCTGGCTCGAACCCGGCGTGACCGTCGCGCACCTGTGCGAGATCACCGACGGTGAGATCGACATGCTCGCCGCCCGCGGGGTGACGGCGACACACGCCCCCGGATGTGATGTGCCGATGGGCTGGGGTATCGCCCCGGTGGCCTCGCTGCTGCGGGCCGGAGTTCCGGTGGGCATGGGCACCAGCGGGGGCGGCAGCAACGACGGCGGTCACCTGCTCGCCGACGCACGACTGGCGATGCAGGTTTCCGGGCTCGTCGGCGACCCCGTGTCCGGCGGCACCCTGCTGGGGATGTGTACCGAGGGCTCGGCACAGGGCCTGGGCCGCACCGACATCGGGCATCTGCGGCCGGGTGCGGCGGCGGACCTGTGCATCTGGGACTGCGACGACGTGTTCGACGCCGGTGTCGCCGACCGGATCGAGGGTCTGCTGTGGGCATCGCCCGGCCGGCGGCCCCGGGACGTGATGGTCGCGGGCCGGTGGGTGGTGCGTGACGGGCACCTCGTATCGGACGACTCACGTGCGGCGGCGCACGAGCTGACAGCACTGATCGACTCCCGCAGCGGGTAGCTCACGGCCCGGTATCCCGGCGCAACCCTGGGCCACGGGCGATGATGAGACCATGGCCCACACGACACAGGATCTGAGCCGCTGGGCGCTGCTCAGTATCGCGGCGGCGGCGCTCACCATCGCGTTGAAGATGACCGCGTGGCTGATCACCGGTTCGGTCGGTCTGCTCTCGGACGCCGCCGAATCGGTGGTCAATCTGGTTGCCGCGGTGGTGGCGTTCGTGGCGCTGAAGGTCGCCGCCCGCCCACCCGACGCCACCCACAACTTCGGTCATCAGAAAAGCGAGTATTTCTCGGCGATCATCGAGGGCACCTGCATCGCGATCGCGGCGGTGGTGATCATCGTCAGTGCCGTCGAACGCCTGCTGAACCCCAAGGACATCGAGTCGGCCGGGGTGGGTCTGCTGATCTCGGTGATCGCGAGCGTGATCAACGGCGCAGTCGCCTGGGCCCTGATCCGGGCGGGCCGGCGCAGCAGGTCGGTGACCCTGGAGGCCGACGGCAAACATCTGGCGACCGATGTGTGGACCACTGCCGGGATCCTGGTGGCGATCGCGCTGGTCGCTATCACCGGGTGGAGCATCCTCGATCCGATCGTGGCGATCGCCGTCGCGATCAACATCCTGTTCGTCGGCGGGGGACTGGTCGGCCGAGCTGCGGCCGGGCTGATGGACAAGGCGCTTCCCGACGAGCAACGCACCGCGATCGACGCCGTTCTCGCCGACTTCCGGTCACCCGAGGTGACCTTCCACGACGTGCGGACCCGGGAATCAGGACACATCCGGTTCGTGCAGCTGCACATGCTGGTACCCGGTGACTGGACAGTGCAGCGTGCGCACGACCTGGCCGAGCGGGTCGAGTCCCGGCTGGAATCGGCCGTCGACGATGTGATCCCGACGATCCACATCGAACCGATCGGAGATCCACGCGCCTACGAGGACTGGCGCCTGGAGGAGACCACCTGAAGTCCCGCCCCTTACGGCGCCGCACTTTAGGCTCGTCGCATGACATCGTCGCTTTTCGAACTCGCCGACACCGCGGCCTCCCTCGATGAGGCAGACCCACTGATCGGGTACCGGTCCCGTTTCCTGCGCCACGACGATCCGGGGATCGTCGCCTACCTGGACGGGAATTCGCTGGGACGGCCGCTGGCGGCGTCAGCTGAGCGGCTGGCGGCATTCGTCACCGACGAGTGGGCCGGCCGGCTCATTCGCGGCTGGGACGAGAGCTGGTACGAGTTACCGCTGACGATCGGTGACCGTCTCGGTGACATCGTGCTCGGCGCCGCGGCCGGGCAGACGACGATCGGTGATTCCACCACGGTGCTGCTGTACAAACTGGCGTGCGGTGCGCTGAATCTACGGCCCGGCCGCACCGAGATCGTCCTGGATCGGGAGAACTTTCCCACCGACAGGTATCTGATCGAGTCGATCGCCGCCGACCGGGGTCTTGTCGTGCGCTGGATCGACGTCGACCTGGCCGGCGGGGTCACCACCGACGCCCTGGACGCCGTGGTGTCCGCGCAGACGGCGCTGGTGGTGCTCAGCCATGTCGCCTACCGCTCCGGCTACCTGATCGACGTGCCCGCCGCCGTCGACATCATTCACGAGGCAGGGGCACTGCTGCTGCTCGACCTGTGCCATTCGGCCGGGTCGGTCGAGGTCGACCTCGACGGCTGGGGAGTCGACTTCGCCGCCGGGTGCACCTACAAGTACCTCAACGGCGGACCCGGATCACCGGCCTTCGCCTATGTCGCGGCCTGCCACCTCGACGACTTCCGGCAGCCGGTGTGGGGCTGGATGGGCCGGCACAACCCATTTGAGATGGAACAGGGATATGTTCCCGCGCAGGGTATCCGGCGGGTCATCAGCGGCACACCGGCGATCATCGGGATGCTGCCGATCCAGGACTCTGTCGACCTGATCGCCGAAGCCGGGATCACCGCGATCCGGGCGAAGTCGGTGGCGCTCACCGAGTTCGCGCTGCAGGCCGTCGACACCGTGCTCGGCGACCGCGGCGTGGTCGTGTCCTCACCCCGTGATCCACAACGACGAGGCGGGCACATCACCATCGATCACCCCGACTTCAAAGCGGTCACCGCCACGCTGTGGGAGCGGGGGATCATCCCGGACTTCCGGCGGCCCGACGGGATCCGGCTCGGACTCAGCCCGCTGAGCACCTCCTTCCCCGAGGTGCTGGCCGGGGTGTCGGCGATCGCCGAACAACTCGGCGGATAGACCGGGTCAGACCGATCGGCCCAACTGGGCGTACAGCGGGTTGCGGGCGGCGGCGCCCCGGTTCTCCTGACCCGCCGCCGCGATGTATCGCTGCGAGGTCTCGGCGGACTCGTGGCCGAGCAGAGTGCGCAACTGGTACGGATTGATCCCGGTGTCGGCGAGCACGGTGGCGTAGGTGTGCCGCAAGGAGTGCAGCAGCGCACCGGGTTTCGTCGGCACCCCGGCACGTTTGAACAGTCTGCCGACGCGGGATTGGAGCGTGCCGACGGTGATGCGTTCACCGTCGGCACCGACGAACAGCGGATCATCGGGGGCGAAGCGGTCGAGAGTGTCGCGCCGCGCCGATGCCCGGGGCCGGAACACCTGTGTCCGTGAGCGCAGATACGTCTCGATGATCTCGAGCAGCTCCGGCTCGAACGGAATCGACCGGTCCTTGCTGCCCTTGCCACGCACATGCAGCACCGGCCCCTGCTCGGTGTGCCGGATGCTGTTGATGTTCAGGCTGATCAGTTCGGCCTCCCGCACCCCGGTGAGCACCCCGACGGCGACGACGGCGTGCTCGAGTTCGGGCCAGCTCCGTGGTGGGTTGTTCTCCTGCCACGCGGCATCGATCAGTTTCCCGATCTCCTCGGCCGTCAGCGACTTCGGGTGATGCCGCTCGGGCCGACGGCGTTCGACGGTCCGCATCGGGTTGATCCGGTTCAGGTAATCGTTGTCGATCAGCCAGTCGCACAACTGATTCCATGTCGACCAGCACCGCAGATAGCTGTTGGAACGGTGGGTGTCGGCGTAATCGCTGAAGGCGCGCTGGATGGACCGCTTGGTCACCTGACGGATCTCGAGCACCGACAGCTCGTCGGAGCCGCCGAGGATCAGGGTGGCGATGGCGTCGAAGTCCTGCCGCAGCGCGCGCAGCGTGTGCGGGGAGCGGCCCATCCGGGTCCGTGACTGCATGAAGTCCTCGAACCATTCGGGGCGGTCGGTGTCGCGACGGTCGGTCGACGCCATACGCCGGGGTTCGGTCATGTCGCAGAGGGTAGCCACCACGTCCGACATTGCCGCCGGAGCACCACATCCACCCCTTGTAACAGTGCAATGGCACTGCTATCGTAGTGCCACAACCTCCCAAAAAGACCAGCACCAGCATGGTGCAATGTCACATAACAGACCTCTCAATCCTCCCACCACCACACGCCCCGAGGAGATCACCCATGACCCAGCAGCCCTGGCGCGGTATTCACGTCGCCACCGCCCTGCCGTTCAACGACGACCTGTCCGTCGACTACGACGCCTGGGAACAGGAAGTGGTGTGGCTCGCCGAAAACGGAATGGACGGCGTCACGCCGAACGGCTCGCTCGGGGAGTACCAGACCCTCACCGACACCGAACGCGCCAAGGTCGTGCAGATCGCCGTCGACGCCGCCCCCGAGGGTTTCCGGGTGATGCCCGGATGCGGCGCCTACGGCGCCCTCGAATCGGTGCGCTGGGCGCAGCAGGCCGCCGAGGCCGGTGCCCAGTCGATTCTGCTGTTGCCGCCCAACACCTTCCGCGCCGACCGCGCCACCGTCGTCGACCACTACCGCCGCGTGGCGCAGGTGGGCCTGCCGATCGTCGCCTACAACAATCCGCTCGACACCAAGGTCGACATGATGCCCGACCTGCTCGCCGAACTGCACGGCCTCGGTTACATCAAGGCGGTCAAGGAGTTCACCGGCGACCCGCGCCGCATCTACGAGATCCACGAACTCGCCCCCGAACTCGACGTGCTCATCGGCTCCGACGACGTACTGCTCGAGGTAGGCCTGGGCGGTGCGACCGGCTGGATCGCCGGCTACCCCAACGCCTTCCCTAACGCCTGCCGCAAGTTGTACGACCTGGCCACCTCCGGCAAGCCTGAGGACGCGGTCGCCGCGCTGCCGCTGTACCGGGATCTGCATCCGCTGCTGCGCTGGGACTCCAAGACCGAGTTCGTGCAGGCCATCAAGCTGTCGATGGACATGGTCGGCCGCAAGGGCGGCGTGTGCCGGCCGCCGCGGTCGCCGCTGTCGCCCGAGTTCACCGCCGCTGTCACCAAGGCCACCGAAAACGCGATCGCAGCCGGGTACAACTGAGCCATGGGAACCGTCGAGGTGCTGTCCGCCGCCGACATCGGTGCACTGATCACACCGACGGAGGCCGTCGATGCGATCTGTGACGCGCTGGTCTCGGGATCGGTGGATCCCGAACTCGACGACCCACGGCTGTTCTCACCGGCGCCCGGGGGAGAGTTCCTGCTCATGCCGGCCCGCGGCCGCGCCGCTGCGGGCGTCAAGGTACTCACCGTCGCGCCGGACAACCCGGCCCGCGGAAAACCGAAGATCCAGGGCGTCTACGTGCTCGTCGGCAGCGACGACCTTGCCCCGCGAGCACTGCTCGACGGTCCCGAACTGACCCTGATCCGGACCCCTGCCGTCACCGTCCTGGCCATCCGTGAGCTCCTGGCCGCAGGACCGCCCCGACCACCCGGCCCGTTGCCCATGGTGGTCTACGGCACCGGTCCACAGGCACGGCGCCACTTGCAGACCATGCGTTCGGTACTCGGCCCCATCGACGCCGCGGTGATCGGCCGCCTCCCCGGGGCCATCAACGAATTCATCGGTGAGACAACCAGACCCGGGCTAGCAGTGCGGGCGGGTACACCCGCCGACGTCCCCGGTGCCGCGGTCGTCCTGACCGCCACCAGCTCGCCGACACCGGTTGTCGACGCCGCGCTCATCGGGCCGCACACCGTTGTCGCCGCTGTGGGTGCCCACGGGCCCCAGAACGCCGAGCTCCCACCGGAACTGGTGCGCCGCGCCGACGTCGTCGTCGAGGCGCGGGCGTCAGCGATGCGAGAAGGCGGCAATCTGCTGCGGGCCCGCACCGCCGACGACTGGGCGAGACAGCCACCGGCCAATCTCGCCGATCTGGTCACCGGCCGGTTCCGGCGGCGGCCGGACACCCCCGCCGTGTACTCGGGTGTGGGAATGTCATGGGAAGACCTGGTACTGGCGACCACCATCGTCGACCGGCACCAAAAACCCACCGGCGGAACATAATCTGTATCGCCCGGCCAAGTTCACGCGCGCCCGGCCCCGCACCCGCCCGGGATCGACCAAGGAGAAGACATGACCGCACCGCAGCAACACATCGATGACCTGGTGTCCGCCACCGTCGCGGCAGGCGACCGGTGGGCGGCAACCGAACCCGCCGAACGTCGGCGGATCCTGCACGCCGTCGCCGACGCCCTCGACGCCGCCGCCGACCGGCTGATCCCCATCGCGCTGGACGAGTCGCACCTGCCGCAGGCACGGCTGACCAGCGAACTGACCCGCACCACCTTCCAGATCCGGCTGCTCGCCGATGCCGCGGCGGCGGGGGAGCACCTCGATGTGCGGATCGACCACGCCGACCCGCAGTGGCCCATGGGCGCACCCCGCCCCGATCTGCGCCGCACCTCGGTTCCGCTCGGACCGGTGCTCGTGTTCGGCGCCTCCAACTTCCCGTTCGCGTTCAGCACAGCGGGCGGCGACACCGCCTCCGCCCTCGCGGCCGGGTGCCCGGTGATCTACAAGACCCACCCCGGCCATCCCGAGCTGTCGGAGGCGACGGGCGCCGTCGTCATCGACGCCCTCGACGCCGCCGGGGCACCCGCGGGACTGTTCGCCCTGGTCCGTTCCGAAGCCGACAGCCGGGCCGTCCTCGCGCACCCCGGCATCAAGGCCGGCGCGTTTACCGGCGGAATCCCCGGCGGCCGGGCACTTTTCAACATCGCCCAGGCCCGTCCCGAGCCGATCCCGTTCTACGGTGAACTCGGCAGCGTCAACCCGGTGTTCGTCACCGCGGCCGCGGCGGACTCCCGGGCACAGGAGATCGCCGACGGTTTCCTCGGATCGTTCACGCTCGGGCAGGGGCAGTTCTGCACCAAGCCGGGCATCCTCCTCGTCCCCGCGGACTCGGCCATCCCGGAGCTGCTCCGCGAGGCGGCGATACCGGCCGGGCACCTGCTCCTGCACAGCGGAATCGCCCAGGCGCACAGCAAGGTACGCGACAGTCTCGCCGGCCATGCGGGAGTGGAGCTGCTCGCGGGCGGCGGCCCGGAGGTCGATCCCCCGACTCCCGCCCTGCTCACCACCGACAGCACCACACTGATCGCCGGCTTCGACGAGCTGGTCACCGAATGCTTCGGCCCCACGGCCCTGGTGGTGACCTACACCGATCCCGCCGACCTGCTGACGATCGCCGGCAAATTGCACGGCCAACTCACCGCCACGCTCGCCGCCGAACCCGACGACGCGATCGTCGGTCCGCTGGCCACCGTCCTGACCCGCAAAGCGGGCCGCATCCTGTGGAACCAGTGGCCGACCGGGGTATCGGTGACCTACGCCCAGCAGCACGGCGGCCCCTACCCGGCCAGCACCACCCCCGGCACCACCTCGGTGGGCACCGCGGCCCTGAGCCGCTTCGTCCGGGCCGTCGCCTGGCAGGGCTTCCCGCAGCACCTGCTGCCCGGTGAGCTGCGCGACGACCAGTCGATACCGGCCCCGCGCCGGGTGGACGGCACCCTCGACCCGGATACGCTCCGTTGAGGACCACGCACGTCTACCACGCCGTCGACTCACACACCGAGGGCATGCCGACCCGCGTGATCACCGGCGGTGTCGGGGTGTTCCCGGGCACCACCATGGCCGAGCGGCGGCAGTGGTTCATCGACAACAACGATGGCCTGCGCAAGCTGCTGATGCGCGAACCACGCGGCCACGCGTCGATGAGCGGGTCCATCCTGCAACCACCCACCCGGTCCGACGCCGATTTCGGGGTGCTGTTCATCGAGGTGTCCGGGCTGCTGCCGATGTGCGGGCACGGCACCATCGGCACCGCCACGGTGCTGGTGGAGACGGGGATGGTGCCGGTCACCGAACCGGTCACCACGCTGCGCCTGGACACCCCGGCCGGTCTGGTGATCGCCGACGTCGCGGTGAGCGACGGCCACGCGGAGTCGGTGACCATCCGCAATGTGCCCTCGTTCAGCGTCGGCCTCGACCTGGCGGTGGAGGTACCCGGGTTCGGGCAGGTCACCTACGACATGGCCTTCGGCGGCAACTTCTACGCCATCGTCGACCTCGACTCGCTCGGCCTGCCGTTCGAACGAAAGGCCAAGCAGCAGTTGCTCGATGCCGGTCTGACGATCATGGACGCGATCAACGGCCAGAATCGTCCGGTCCACCCCGAACGCCCCGACATCGGCGGCTGCCATCACGTGTACCTCAAGGCCCCCGGGTCGGATGCCCGGCATTCGCGGCACGCGATGGCGATCCATCCCGGCTGGTTCGACCGGTCACCGTGCGGCACCGGCACCAGCGCCCGCATGGCGCAGTTGCACGCCCGCGGTGAACTGCCGTTGCACACCGACTTCGTCAACGAGTCCTACATCGGCAGCCGGTTCACCGGACGCCTCGTCGACACCACCACCGTGGCCGGCATCGAAGCGGTGATCCCCACCATCACCGGCCGGGCCTGGTTGACCGGAACCGCCCAGTACATGCTCGACCCCACCGACCCCTTTCCCGCCGGTTTCGAGTTGTGACCCGGCATTCCGCTTGCGATGTGGTGGTGATCGGTGCCGGGGCGGTCGGCGCCGCCGTCGCCTGGTACGCCACGGGCGCCGGGCTGTCGGTGACCGTCGTCGAGCGCGGCGCCATCGTCTCGGGCAGTTCGAGCTCCTGTGAGGGCAACCTGCTCGTCTCCGACAAGGAACCCGGACCCGAACTGGATCTGGCGCTGTACTCGCACCGCGTGTGGGCCGACGAACTCGTCGACTTCCGCGCGCTCTGGGAGTTCGACTTCAAGGGCGGGCTCGTGGTGGCGGCCACCACCGAAGGACGCGACGGCCTGACCGACCTCGCCGAACGGCAGCGTGCGGCGGGGGTGATCGTGCAGGACGTGCCATTGGACGAGGTACCGACCCTCGAACCACACCTGACCCGGGACATCGCCTCGGCGGCGTTCTACCCGCAGGACTGCCAGGTCCAGCCGATCCTGCTGGCCGCCCACCTGCTGCGCATGGCGCGCAGCCGCGGGGCGACGGTCCACACCGACACCCCGGTCACCGGATTCGTCACCGCCGGCGACCGGGTGACCGGGGTGCGGACGAGTTCGGGAGAAATCAGCGCCCCCATCGTGGTGAACTGCGCCGGTGCGTGGGCGGGGGAAGTCGCCGCCCTCGCGGGCAACCATCTTCCGGTACTCCCGCGCCGCGGTTTCGTCCTCGTCACGGAACCATTGCCGCCCACCGTCTTTCACAAGGTGTATGCCGGTGAGTACGTCGCGGCCACCCAAAGCGGCGACGCCGGACTGCAAACCTCGACCGTCATCGAGGGCACCGAGGGCGGCACGGTGCTCATCGGCTCGTCCCGCGAACGCGTCGGCTTCGACAAGACACCGTCCCTGCCCGCGATCCGGGAGATCGCCGCCAAGGCACTGCGCCTGTATCCGTCGCTACGGCAGGTGTCGGTGATGCGCACCTATCTCGGGTTCCGGCCGTACTGCCCCGACCACCTGCCGGTGATCGGCGAGGATCCGCGCACCCCCGGCCTGTGGCACGCCACCGGCCACGAGGGCGCCGGCATCGGCCTGTCGGTGGGCACGGCAAAACTACTGGTGCAGGCCATGACCGGGCAGCCCACCGAGCTGCCGCTGACCCCGTTCGCCCCCGACCGTCCCACCCTTGCGCCCGCCCCCACAGGAGTCCCCACGTGACCGGACCCGGCAACAACACCCCAGAAGGCATCACCACCGGCGCCCTCACGTTCGAATTCGACGGACGCCCCGTCACCGCCCGTCCCGGTCAGAGCGTCGGAGCCGCCCTGACCGACTCCGGCATCACGTCCTGGCGCAGTACCCGCGTCGGCGGAGCACCCCGCGGCCTGTTCTGCGGTATCGGTATCTGCTTCGACTGTCTGCTGACCGTGGACGGGCGCCCCAACCAGCGGGCCTGCATGGTTCCCGCCGCGCGGGCCATGATCTGCGAAAGCGGTGGCGTCAGGGGAGTCGATAACCGTGCGTGAGCCGGACTCCGCGGCGAGCGGAATACCTGTCGCCGATGTCGCCGTCGTGGGTGCCGGACCCGCCGGGCTCGCCGCCACGGTCGCCGCCGCCGACGCCGGACTGACGGTCACCCTGATCGATTCGGCCGCCCAGACCGGCGGTCAGTTCTGGCGTCACCCCGACGAACGCACACGACCGACGGACGAGAATCGGGGCCACCACCTGTGGCGCACCTACACCGGTTTGCGTGACACACTCCGCATGCACGTCGGCACCGGCCGGATCTCGGCACTGTTCTCCCGGCAGGTGTGGTTCCTCGAGCCACCCGCCGATCCCTCGACACCCTTCACCTTGCACCTGACCGCCTCCTTCGGAGCACATCAGGGACCCGCAGCCGTCCGCGCGAGAAGGCTGATCCTGTGCACCGGAGGCTACGACCGCCAACTGCCGGTACCGGGCTGGGACCTGCCCGGGGTGATGGCCGCCGGTGGGGTACAGGCGCTGCTCAAAGCACACCGCACCGTCGCCGGTGCCCGCGCGCTCGTCGCGGGTACCGGACCGTTCCTGCTGCCGGTGGCCACCGGCCTCGCCCAGGCCGGTGCCGAGGTGGTCGCGGTGTGCGAGGCGGCGGCGGTGATCCGTGGCTGGGCCCGCAATCCGCTCGGCGCGCTCGCCATGCCGGCGAAGGCGATCGAGGGCGCCGAGTACGCCTATCATCTGGCGCGGCACCGGATTCCGTACCGGACGTGCACCGTGGTGACCGCGGTACACGGGGACGATCGGGTGACGTCGGCGACGCTGGCGCGGCTGGGCCGTGACGGGCGCATCGATGAGCGCGCACAGACGGTGGACGTCGATCTGGTGGCGTTCGGGTGGGGCTTCACCCCGTCGCTGGAATTGATCACCGCCGCCGGGGCCGCCACGCGTGTCGATGTCGACGGCTCGCTGGTCGCGGTCGTCGACGCGGCGCAGCGGTCGACCGTACCCGGTGTGTATGTGGCCGGTGAGGCCACCGGTGTCGGCGGTGCCGCACTCGCGGTGGCCGAGGGTGAACTCGCCGGTACGACCGCCGCCGTCGACGGCGGCCACCGTGAACCCCACCCACGAACGGTCCGAACGCTGACTTCGCGTATCACCCGCGGCAGACGGTTCGCCGCGGCCATGCACACCGCCCACCCCGTCCCGGAACACTGGCAGGACTGGCTGCGCCCGGACACACTCGTGTGCCGGTGCGAGGAAACGACGTTCGGATCGTTGCAGAATGCCAGGGACGACCTGGGCGCCGCCGACGCCCGCACCGCCAAACTCATCGCCCGGCCCGGCATGGGGTGGTGCCAGGGACGGGTGTGCGGCTTCGCCACCGCGGCCATCGCCTCGCCCTGCGGCCGCCCCGGTGCCGACGAGCTCGCACCGATCGCCAAACGGGTCATCGCCGCACCCGTCACCCTCGGTGAACTCGCCGGCGACGATGCCGCGACGGCCCGTGACACGCACGAACCCGGTAGCGCCGACCAGGTCCGATACGATCGACCGGACGGTGCCGCGACCGGGACCACGGCGACGGAAGGGGGCACGTGTTGACGATCACCAACCTGCGTCAGTTCGACAAGGTGAGTCTGCGCGAGCAGGTGACCCGCGCCCTGCGTGCGGCGATCATCGCCGGTGAACTCGAACCCGGCGAGGTGTACTCGGCACCGGCCCTCGGTGAACGCTTCGGCATCTCGGCCACCCCGGTCCGCGAGGCGATGCTCGACCTCGTCCGGGAGAATCTGGTGACCACCGTGCCCAACAAGGGTTACCGGGTCACCGTGATGGACGAATCCGACCTTGACAACATCACCGACCTGCGGATGCTGATCGAACCCGCCCTCACCGGGCGCGCGGCTCTGCTCATCCCGGAGGCCGACCTGCCGGGTCTGCGCGCGCTGGCAGACGCGATCGTCGACGGTGCCGCAGCCGGTGATCTGATCGCCTACACCGAGGCCGACCGGGCCTTTCACCTGAAAATCCTCGGCTATACCGGCAATACCCGGGCCACCGCCATCGTGTCCGATCTACGCGCCAACACCCGCCTGTACGGTCTGGCGTCCCTGTCCGAACGCGGCCTGCTCGCCGAATCAGCCCGCGAACATCACGCGATCGTCGACGCCATCGCCGCCCGCAACCCGGAGCTGGTGGAGGATCTGATGCGCACCCATATCAGTCAGACCCGCGGCCGCTGGGCCGCGCCCTGACCGAACGCCCCGGCAGATCCTGACGGCGGCCGGTCATCACCTCCAGATACTGCAGCATGTAGCGGGCACAGTTGTCGACCTTGCCCCGCCAAGCGGCCACCGCGGCCTCGGGATCCTTTGCCCGGCATTGTGATACGAGCAGAAGCCCATCGTCGACAATCTCCCGCGTCGGGTATTTGTAGTCGAGGCCGATAATGGTGACAAACAGCCGCAACTGCAACGACAACTGCACAAACATCCAGCCGATACGCGGCATCTCCGCAGCCTTGGCAAGCTCGTTCTGGAAATCGAGATCGATCATGTGCGCCTCGTGCGCCAGCCCCATCCGGTCACACACCTCGAGCCGCTCCAGGAAGTCATCGATCGACGCCGGCAGCGGATCGGGGGAGGAGGCCAGCCTGCGCGCGATCGCGGTTCCCAGAAGCCCACGGGCGGTGTAGGTTTCGATCACATCACGAGCACCGGGCAACGGTACCAGGTACTTTCCGCCGCTCTGGTCGAGTAACGCCTCGGCTGCCAGCCGCGCCAACGCTTCCGCCACCCGTCCCGAGGACATCGCCGTCCGCCGGGCGAGGGTCCGCACCATGACCTCCGAACCCGCGCCGAGTTCGCCCTCGGTGATCGCCGTGCACAGCGCGCTCACCACCTGGGCGAGATCATCGTCGACCGGGTCACGCACCACCGCGGTCGTGTCCCGCGCGCGGTCGGGAACATCGGTGCGCGACCAGGTGAACCTGGTGCCCGAACGCCCATACGCTCTCCGGATCTCGTCCGCGACGGCCCGCAACTCGGTGAGCTGACGGCTGTCGACGGAGTCGGCGATGCGGTGCACCGCCATCAGCCACTCGGTGGGCGTCAACGTCCGCACCGTGAACCCGGGATGCTGCGCCAGCCACCGCCGCGCCGCGTCATCGAGCGGAACATCGATCACCAATGTCACCGGTGGGGTGGCCGGCAGCCGGGATGCCGCCCGCCGCAACAGTGCCACGGCCCGCGGTGTCCCGCGGTCGGCGCCGGCAGCACCGGACTCCCTGGCACCTGACCCCTCGGCGGACGGATAGCCGTCGTGTGGGCGCCGCAGCAGCGACGCGCATGCGATGGTCTCGACGGTATCGAGCAGAGCGGCCCCCGCCGCGACCTCCGACGAGGCCCGGTCGGTGCGGTGAAAGCCGACGGCACAACCGCTGTCGTCGACATCGACGTAGATCAGGACCAACGCCGACGCGTCGGGCACGAACCGGCTGTCGGGTTCAGGTTGCGGATAGAAGCGCCGCCGCACTCGGCTGACAGTCGCCTGGCTGATGCCGATGTCCTGCGCGATCAGCCGTGTCGACCAGCGCGGCGATCCGGCGGGCGGACTGACCAGGGCGTAGCGCAGGATGCGCTCGATGTCCGCCGCTCCCGCCGACGGCCGCCCCGACCGGGGCGTGTCCCGGAGCCCGTCGATCCCGGCCTCGGCGAACCTGCGCACCCATTTCGACGCCGTCGCGGTGCTGACACCGGCCCGCCGGGCGGCCTCGGCAACACCGCTGTCGGCGCAGTCGAGCACGATCTGCGCCCGCGTCACCAGACCGTGCGGCGCGGTCCGTGACCGTGCGGTACGCAGCAGGACCTCACGATCCGCTTGCCGGAGTGCCGATCTCTCGTCGTTCATGTGGCCGTCACTTCGTCGTTCATCTTTTTTTGACTCACCCGAATCGCAGACGAGTGTAAAGGGGTTCGGGGACGAGTACAGGCCTCATGGTTTAACTCAGCCACATCGCAGTGCAGCCCCGAAAGTACGCGCGCAGTTGACCGGCCGTCCCGCCGACGCCATTCGCGGAGGAGAACGTCATGCCAGACCCGCTCTTCACCCCGTTCACCATCAAGAACCTGACCCTGCGCAACCGTCTCGTGAGCACCTCGCACGAACCGTCCTACAGCGACGACGGCCTGCCCAAGGACCGCTATCGCGCCTACCACCGCGAGAAGGCCCGTGGGGGAGTCGCCCTGACGATGATCGGCGGCAGCGCCCTGGTCAGTCCGGACTGCGCACCCCCGTTCGGGAATCTGGAACTGTACCGGGACGAGGCGGTGCCCTACCTGCGGGCACTTGCCGACGACGTCCACGAGCAGGGTGCGGCGGTGATGACCCAACTGACCCACATGGGGCACCGCGTCCTCGGCCGGACCGGCGCATGGGTTCCGGCGGTGTCGGCGTCGGGAACCCGCGAACCGGCGCACCGGTCGTTCTCCCGCACGGCCGAAATCACCGACCTGCGGCGCATCGCCCGGGAGTTCGCCGACACCGCACAACGGTGCCAGGCCGCCGGCCTCGACGGCATCGAGCTGTCCGCCTACAGCAGTCATCTGCTCGACGAGTTCCTCTCGCCGTTCCACAACCACCGCGACGACGAGTACGGCGGCACGCTGGAGAACCGCATGCGGTTCCCGCTCGAGGTCTTCGCGGCGGTGCGTGAGGCGGTCGGCGCCGATTTCATCGTCGGCGTGCGCCTGTCGCTGGACGAGTTGCGCGAGGACGGCTCCGGCATCGTCGCCGACGAAGGACTGCTGATGTGCAAGGGATTCGAGGCGGCAGGCGTCGACTTCCTGTCCATCACCCGCGGCAACGTCGACACCGACGCCGCGCTGACCAAGATGATCCCCCCGATGTTCACCCCGTCGGCCCCGCACCTGGAGTTCGCCGGCACGGTGAAAAAGCAGCTCGCCACCCCGATCATGCACGCGGGCCGCATCAACGACGTGGCCACCGCCCGCTACGCCATCGCCGAGGGCCTGCTCGACATGGTGGGTATGGTGCGCGCGCTGATGGCCGACCCGGATCTGCCGGTCAAGACCCGCACCGGACGCGCCGATCAGATCCGGCCCTGCGTCGGCGCGAGCCTGTGCATCGACGGTATCTACTCCAGCGGCCGCGCCAACTGCATCCACAATCCGGCCACCGGCCGCGAAGATGAAGTACCACAGCGTATTCCACCGGCCGACAGCGACGCCCGCAAACACTGCGTGGTGGTCGGCGGCGGGCCCGCCGGACTGGAGGCCGCCCGCGTCCTCGCCGAACGCGGGCACCGCGTCGCCCTGTACGAGGCCGCCGACCGCTTCGGCGGGCAGGTCGCGCTCGCGGCCCTCAGCGAACGGCGTCGCGACCTCATCGGAATCATCGACTGGCGGGTCGCCGAATGTGCGCGGCTCGGCGTCGAGCTACACCGCAACCGCTACATCGACCCCGACGCCGACCACGACCTGATCTCCGCCGCCGACGTGGTGATCCTCGCGACCGGCGGCACCCCGAACCCACGGATCGGCGTCACCGGCGACGACATGGCCATCGACACCTGCGATGTGCTCACCGGTGCCCGCAAGCTCACCGGCGACGTCCTGGTCTACGACGACCATGGCGGGCACCAGGCCCTCGATGCGATCGAAAGCCTCACCCGCACGGCTAGATCCATCGAATACGCCACACCCGAACGCAGCGTCGCCCCCGATGTCGGAGGGTCCCCGGCCACCGGATACTTCGCGCTGATGGCCGAACACGACGTACGCACCACCGTCCTGCAGCGACTCGTCGGCATCGAACGCCGCGACGGCAGACTCATCGCCAGGCTGAAGACCGACGGCTCCATCGCGGTCCGCGAAAAGGTCTGCGACGCCGTCGTCATCGAACACGGCACCCAACCGGACCCCGAACTGTACGAGGCACTACGCCCACAGTCCACAAATCTCGGGCAGATCGCCATCCGCGAACTGCTCGCCAGGCGGCCACAACCGGCCACCGCAAACCCCGACGGCAGCTTCGCCCTGTACCGCATCGGCGATGCCGTCGCCGGCCGCGACATCCCCGCGGCCGTGCTCGACGCGCTGCGATTGTGCAGCGCCATCTGAAGTCCGCGTCACCTCGAAATCAGCGCCACCAGAAGTTCACTCGGCCCACCGCGGGGGTTGGACCGATCGCTCGATCCCACATCCACATTTTTCTAGGAGAACCCATGTGCAGCACACCGATTCCCCAGGAGCACGTGCCATGTCCACGCTAGACGAAACACCCGAAGCCCACACGCCCGCAGTCGATGTCACCTCAGAGTCGTTCAAACGCAAATTCATGTTCCGCCTCGTCGCGGTGATGGTCGGCGGCATGATCCTCGACGGCTACATCCTCGGCATCATCGGCCCGGTCACCTCGACCATCGAGGACAGCCTGAACATCAACTCCCTCGAACTCGGCCTGATCGCCGCGGGACCGCTGTTCGGCATCTTCATCGGTGCCCCCATCTGTGGTTGGGCCACCGACAAGTGGGGCCGCAAACCGATGTTCCTGATGGACATGGGGCTGTTCGTCCTCGCCTCGTTCCTGCAGTTCTTCATCGCCATCGGCCAGTTCTTCGTCGACGACTGGATTCAGCTTTTCGTTATCCGGTTGCTCATGGGTGTCGCGATCGGCGGCGAATACGCCATCGGCTGGCCACTGCTGAGCGAGTTCGCACCGGCCAGACTCCGAGGCCGGCTCCTGGGGTCGACGGTGCTCGCCTGGTACTTCGGCTTCATGATCGCGTTCTTCATCGGCACCCTCATGGACAACGCGGGTATCAACTGGCGCATCATCCTCGGCTCCTCGACGGTCATCGCGGTGATCCTGTTCATCGCCCGGCTCGGACTGCCCGAATCACCGCGCTGGCTCCTGCAGAAGGGCCGCATCGCCGAAGGCCAGTCCATCGCCAAGCGCTACATGAACGTGGTCGAGGCGATGGAGATCGAGCTGGAGGCCAAGCACAAGGAGGAAACCAGCGGCAAGGAAGGACGATTCGCCGACCTGTTCAACAAGGAGAACATCCGCGCCACCGTGTTCGCCTCCGGGTTCTGGTTCTGCGCCTCCACACCGTACTTCGCGATCGCCACCTTCGCGGTGGTCGTGCTCGAAGACTTCGGTTTCGGTGAGGACAGTGCGTTCGGTGCCGTCGGCATGACCGTCGCGGCAACCCTCGGTGTCGCCACGACGGCCGCGCTGCTCGACAAACTCGGCCGCCGCGCCCTGACGATCCCGCCCCAGTGGGTGACGCTCGTGCTGATCCTGATCCTGGCGTGGTGGGATGGCCCCGGCTGGCTGATGCTGACGATGCTGCTGGCGTTCTCGTTCATCAATTCCGGCGTGAACACGCTGACGTCGGTATATCCGGGCGAGGTGTTCCCGACCGAGGTCCGTGGCATCGGCACCGGCTTCGCCTCGGCCTGCAGCCGCATCGGCGCCGGCCTCGGTACCTTCCTGCTGCCGTGGTCGATCGACAACCTCGGGATGGCGACGAGCCTGACGATCGCTGCGATCATCATCCTGGCGGGCACCCTGCTGTCGCAGGCGCTGGCACCGGAAACCAAGGGCAAGAGCCTGTCGGAGACCGCGGCGACGTTCTCCCACTGAGTTGGCACCTCGCGTGCTGATACGGATGGCCGGCGCCGGTGTCGCCGCCGGCCATCCGTCCACTCACCACCGAACATCGATCACGACACCACCTCCATTTCCGGGACAGAACAGAGAAGGAGCCGCCGGTATGACCACACTCACCGACGCCGTCGCCCTCGGCGGCAGCAATGAACCCCACCATGTGGACGCCGCCGCGCTGACGGCACGGCGAGTTCCCGGGCACACGCTGGAGGCGCCGTTCTACACCAGCCCCGATATCTTCGACCTCGACGTGTCACTCATCTTCGGCACCCATTGGATCTTCGTCGCCGCCGAGGCCGAACTACCCGACGACGGTGACTACGTGACCGTCGAGGTCGGAACCGAATCGGTCATCGTCGTCCGCGACGACGACGGTCAGGTCCGGGCCTTCCGCAACGTGTGCCGGCACCGTGGTGCCCGGCTGCTCGACGACCGCTGCGGTGCCGTCGGCAACATCGTGTGCCCCTACCACCAATGGACCTACGGCACCGACGGCACCCTGCGGTTCGCCGAGAACCAGCCGGCGACGTTCGACAAGGCCCGCTTCGGGTTACGCACCGTCCATGTGCGCACCATCGCCGGCCTGATCTTCATCTGCCTGTCATCCGAGGCCCCGAGCGACATCGATGAGGTGGCCGCGACGGTCGAGCCGTACCTGCTGCCGTTCGATCTGGCGAACACCAAGGTCGCGCAGCAGAGCGTCGTCATCGAGGAGGGCAACTGGAAACTCACGATGGAGAACAACCGCGAGTGCCACCATTGCGAAGCCAACCATCCGGCGCTGCTCGGGGCGTACTTCCCGTTTCACCGGTTCGACGAGAGCAAGATTCCCGCCCGGCAGCGGCCGGTGTTCGAGCAGTATCAGGCGGCGACCTCGGCACTGTCCGCCGCCCGTGACGCCATTGGGTTCCCGTCCGCACATATCCGTGAACTCGACACGCGGGTCACCGGATTCATGGTCGACCACATGCCGCTGAAGGGCCTCGGCGCCTCGTACGGCGCCGAGGGCGCACCGGTGTCCACCAGACTGCTCGGGCAGATCCGCGACCGCGCGTTCGGCGACTTCCACATGCACTGGCAACCGAACGCGTGGTTCCACCTGCTCAGCGACTGCGCCGTCGTGTTCTCCGTCCTGCCCGTCTCACCCGCGCGGACGATGGTCCGCACCACCTGGCTCGTGCACCGGGACGCCCACGAAGGCATCGACTACCGCCTCGACGAACTCACCCACGTGTGGGAGCACACCAACGCCGAGGACTGCGACCTCGTCGAACGCACCCAGAACGGCGTCGGCGACCCGGGGTACGTGCCCGGGCCGTACTCACTCGTCGAGGACGACGTCGAGGCGTTCGTCTCCTGGTACGTGGGACGGCTCGACGCCCAGCTCAACGGTTCCACCGTCGCCGGCACCCGGACCACACCACAGCCACCGCAGTCGGATACCGATAACCCGCCGCCTGGCACGGCACACCCGGAACCCAGAACCCGGGACACCGCCACCGACACGTACACGATCGAGTTCACCCGGACCGGCGAGACAGTCGTCTGCGCAGCGGATCAGACGATCCTCGATGCGGCCCTCGGCGCGGGCATCGAGGTGGCCTCACAATGCCGCGAAGGTCACTGCGGTACCTGCAAGTCGGTACTCGTCGACGGCCAGGTCGACATGAACCACAACGGCGGAATCCGGCAGCGCGACATCGACAACGGCAAGATCCTGCTGTGCTGCTCCACACCGCTCAGCGATCTGCGTGTCGAACAACGACAACCACGCGAACGCCGGCTGTCCACCGGCTGAGAGGTCAGCGCAGCACGAAGCCGGGCACCAGGTCGTCGTCGGGATCGGCGGTGAACCGGTGCTCGCCGGTGCGGTAGGCGGTGCCCAGCACCACGGGGATCACCGCGTCATGGCCGTCGGCCTCGCACCTCGCGCCGACCCGGGCATGAAACACCGAATCGACGATGGAGCGGTTCACAAGCCTGTGGCCGTCACCGAGTACGCCCCGCGCCGCGAGCGTCGCCACCCGGGCGCTGGTGCCGGATCCGCAGGGGGAGCGGTCCACCTGGCCGTCGGC
The DNA here is from genome assembly GCF_000241345.1 of Gordonia amarae NBRC 15530. Taxonomy (GTDB): domain Bacteria; phylum Actinomycetota; class Actinomycetes; order Mycobacteriales; family Mycobacteriaceae; genus Gordonia; species Gordonia amarae. The sequence goes on along the minus strand of NZ_BAED01000019.1, from coordinate 101,859 downwards.
GAAGATCGTCACGTTGCGCTGGCACGGGTTGCCGTCGGCGTCGGACCCGTCGTCGGTGTAGAAGATGGTGCCGTAGATGCCGCTGAGTCTGTCGTCGGAGGGGTGCTCGGCGTACGGCGAATCGTGCAGGACCCGCTTCACTTCGCGCCCGAGGGCGATCAGTTCGGTCAGCGACTCCGGATTCACCTCCAGCCCTATGCCGCGGGCATCGACCTGCGCGTAGATCGCACCTCCGTAAGTCACGTCCACACCGACGGTCCCACGCGAGGTGGGCACCGCGATATCGCGGTGCAGCAGATAGGTGGGGACATTCACGAATTCCACCCCCGTGACCCGGCGGCCCGCTGAGAGCACACGCGCGGTGACCCGGCCGGACGGCACGTCGATGACCACATCGGTCACACCGGTCGGGTCGGCGGGCACCCGCCCGGTGCCCACGGCCCACGCACCCAGGGCGATCGTGCCGTGCCCGCACGCGGTGGAGAAACCGTCCTTGTGCCAGAACAGCACCCCGAGATGCGCGCCGTCGTCATCGGGCGGCACAAGGAATCCGCCGTACATGTCGGCATGGCCGCGTGGCTCGAAACACAGGAACCGGCGCAGCCCGTCGATATCCGGATCATTTACGGCTGCAACCCTTTTCGCGGCAACAGTGCCTCCGGCCAGATCCGGGACCTGTTCGACGATCCGGAAAGGCTCACCGCCGGTGTGATAGTCGACGGCCGCTACTGTCGTGATACTCACCATTGAAGTGTCCATCACAGCGGCCGCGACCATGGCCGATTGAGGTCCGGGCGGCCGGTACGAGTCAGAAGTGTGCGGGTCAGCCTGTGGTGCCGATCGCCCGGCGCAGCAGCGGCGCGAGAACCGCGTCGATGTCATCGAGAGCCGCCGTGCTGCGCTGGGCCCGGCAGATGGCGACCGTGCCCTCGACCGAAGCCACCACCAGTGTGGCCGTCTGCCTCGCGGTGGCCTCGCCGGCGCCGTGCTCGACGAGGGAGCCGGCGAGGATACGTACCCAGTCGTCGAACGCCGCGGACGCCGCGTTCAGCGGAGCATCGTCGTCATCGTCGGGTTCCTCGACGGCGACGGCCAGGACCGGACAGCCGGCACGGAAATCACTGTCGGTCACGATCTTCCGCCACATGTCGAGGAACGAGCGAAATCCGTCCACCGGCCCCGAGGCAGCGAGTTCGCGGACCAGTACGCGCGAGATGAAGGCGCTGGTATAGCCGACGGCCTCCACAGCGAGTTGCGACTTGCCGCCGGGAAAGTAGTGGTAGGTCGAGCCCAGGGGAGCGCCGGAGTGTTTGGCGAGATCCCGCACGCTGGTGGCGCGCAGCCCGCGCCGCGCCAGCAGATCGGCGGCGCCGGCGATGAGCTGATCGCGCGGTGTGCGTGTGGCCATTCGAGTCCTCCACCCTTGCTTATGACGACTGTCTTAGCGTAGCGTCCGAAGCGCGGTATAACGAGTGTTATAACCGCTGGCCGATCAACGAGGTGACCTTCGATGCCGATGATTCAACTGTCCGGCGACGCCCGTCGCACACTCCACACACCGGGGGTGTTCGATGCGTGAGCTGAACTTCATCAAGGCCCACCAACTCGAATGGCGCGAGAAGCCCAACCCGCGGCTGGAGCAACCACGGGATGCGATTGTGCGGCCGTTCGTCGCCGGACGCTGCGACGGCGACACCCTCCCCATCCACCGCAATGTCTCCCGTGCCATGCAACTCGGCATGAAAGCGGGCCTCGTCGACCCGATCGTCGGCAGCATCTGCGGACACATCCCGTTCCAGGGCCCGTTCGCCATCGGCCACGAATGCATCGCCGAGATCGTCGAACTCGGTGACGAGGTCACCGGACTTCAGATCGGCGACATCGTCGTCGTGCCGTGGGCCGTCTCGTGCGGCGAGTGCGTCGAGTGCCGCCGCGGACTGACCGCCAAGTGCTCGACCACATCCACCAGCACCCTGGCCGCCTACGGTTTCGGGCCGGCGAGCGGACCGTGGGGCGGCATGGTCGTCGACCGGCTGCGCGTGCCTTACGCCGACCACATGCTCGTGAAAGTGCCCGCGGGCGTCGACCCGCTGCGGGTGGCCGCCGCCAGCGACAACCTCGCCGACGCCTGGCGCTGCGTGGCACCCGGCCTCGCCGAACGACCCGGCGGATCCGTGGTGATCCTCGGCGGCGCCGCGCAGAGCATCGGCCTCTACGCCGCCGGTCTGGCCGTGGCGCTGGGAGCCGGCACCGTCGACTACGTCGACCACCGTCCCGAACGTCTTGCCATCGCCGAGAAGCTCGGCGCCACGCCGCGTCAGGTCCGCATGGGCAAGCTCCGGCCCGCCGACCTGCCCGGCCGCTACGACCTCGCGGTCGAAGGCACCTCCAGCGCCGCGGGCGTCGACGCCGCGCTGCGGTCGCTGACCCCCGGCGGACTCTGCACACCCGTCGGGTACTACGTGCCGCCGGGCACCAAAGTGCCACTGATGCAGATGTACGCCAACACCGCGACACTGCGGATCAGCGTCTCCCATGTCCGTCCGGTGCTTCCGGAGTTGCTGAAGTTCGTCGCCGACACCGATTTTCCGGCCGAGCTCGTGACCACGACGCTCGCCGACTGGGACGACGCCCCGAACGCGTACCAGGCTCGGACCACCAAACTGGTACTGCACAGGGCACCGCAACACGAAAGGAACACCCGCACGTGGGCACACTGAACGAGACCCTCGACACCTTCACCGCGGGCGAGGAATTCGCCATCCCGGACACCTGGACCCAGGGACGCACCGCCTACGGCGGGCTGACCGCCGCACTGACGGTCGCCGCCGCGCAGGCATCCGCCGGCGACGCACTGCCACCACTACGGTCCGCGCAGTTCGCCTTCACCGCACCGGCATCGGGCACCGTGTCGGTACATCCACGCAGCCTGCGCCGTGGCCGGTCGGCGACCAGCTACGCCGTCGAGGGCATCAGCGGCGGCCAGGTCGCGGCCACCTCCTCGCTGATCTTCTCGGGGACGCGCGAGTCCGCCGTCACCCATGCGGTCCTCGCGGTACCCGAAGTCCCCGGCCCGCACGAATGCCCCGAGTCACCGAGGGCCGGTGACCTCACGCCGGCGTTCGTCCACAACTTCGATACCCGTGTCGCCGGCGGAGCCACCCCGCTCACCGGTGCCGAGTACCCCGAACTGCTCTGCTGGGTACGGCATCTCGACGCCACCGGCGTCGACCCGGACGTAGCGCTGGTTGCCCTCGGCGATGCATTGCCACCGGCCGCGATGGCAGCATTCACCGGCTGGGCACCCATCAGCACCATGTCGTGGACGGTCAACATCTGCGCAGACAAGCCCGTCGACCCCAACGGCTGGTTCCTGCTGCGCTCGGTCAGCGTCGTCGCCCACAGCGGCTACTCGGCCCAGCAGATGACGATGTGGGATGCCGACGGTGCGCCCGTCCTGATCGGAACCCAAACGGTGGCCGTCTTCGGCTGAAGCGCTCAGAGCACCCGGTAATCACGCTGGGCCGTGCACGATCCGTGCTGGTTCCACGACGCCGAGCCGCCGGCGGTGCCGACAGTGGTGAAGACAAACCGGAATCGCACATCACCAGCACCCGTGGTGACATCCTCGACCGCCAGATACACGGCGTCTCCGGCGATATGCCCCGAACCGGTCGCGACGCCGGACCGTCCGGTGGTCCTGTTGCGCCAGTGGACTCCGATGTCGGTCCGGTAGATCGGACCGTAGTTGGAATCGGTGTCGATCCTGACGTCGACGGTGCCAGTCCTCGGTGCGTTGGTGGACTTGCCGTCGGGCTGTGCGACGAACCGCCACGCCTGCTCGACGGTCACCGTCTCACGGATCTTCATGAAGGGCGCGTACGGATAACCGACGACCGCTCGGCACAGCGTCGCCGGACGTGTCACGTCAGTGGGAGAGGCCGCGGCCACCCCCGGCGCCAGGGCAGTGGTGGCGACCACTGTCGTCATCGCCGCTCCCACGCGGATCCGTCGTGCTCGGCTCGCCTCACCCATCGCTGTGGACCTTCTCGTCTCGACGCCGTTTCACCCACTACACACCTCATCGCGACGCCCGGCCAGACACTCGTCGTTCGACGGACGGACCGTCGCCGACGGCACCCGGGACGGTACCGGCCAGTATCCCGAAGTCTCCGGAGAGTTATCTGCGTAACCGAATTGCGGCGGCCCGCCAACGGCGTATTTTCATCAGGGTGAGCACGTCAACAGCCCAGGCCGAGTCCACTGACCGCATTCGGTCCGCCGCCTTTCGTCAGCGGGTGGTCTCCGCTGACGACGCGGTCAAGTTCATCCATCCCGGCGACACAGTCGCAATCAGCGGTTTCGCCAGCGCCGGTACGCCCAAGGACACCATTCCGGCGCTCGCCGCCCGTATCGGCCAGGTCCGTGCCGCGGGTACCGATTTCGCGATCAACCTCCTGACCGGCGCATCGGTGTCCACCGACACCGAACGCCTGCTCGCCGAGGTCGACGGCATCGCCCTGCGCATGCCGTACCAGTCGGAACCGACCGCCCGCGGCCGCATCAACTCCGGCACCATGGACTACGTCGACATCCACCTGTCGCATGTGGCGCAGCAGGTGTGGCTCGGCTACTACGGCAAGGTCGACATCGCGATCGTCGAGGTCTCCGGCATCACCGAATCGGGCGAGCTGATCCCGTCGGCATCGGTCGGCAACAACAAGACCTGGCTCGACGTCGCCGAGAAGGTCATCCTCGAGGTCAACTCCGGGATCCCCTCGCACATCGAGGGCATGCACGACATCTACTACGGCACCGCACTACCGCCGAACCGCAAACCGATCATGATCACCAAGGTCGACGACCGCATCGGCCAGCCCACCTTCCGCGTCGACCCCGACAAGGTGGTCGCCGTGGTCCGCACCCACTCACCCGATGCGGGCAGCCCGGTGACCGCGCCGGACGCCGTCAGCCAGGCCATCGCCGATCACGTCCTCGACTTCTTCGCCCACGAGGTGAAGGCCGGCCGTCTGCCCGCCGACACCCTGCTGCCGCTGCAAGCGGGTATCGGCAACGTGGCCAACGCTGTGCTCGGCGGCCTCGACCACGGTGGATACCGGGGATTGAGCTGCTACACCGAGGTTATTCAGGACGGCATGCTGCACCTGATCAAGGAGGGCATCGTCACCCACGCCTCGACCACCGCCCTCGCACTGAGCGACGCCGGTTTCGAGGACCTGCAGGCCAACATCGACTTCTACCACAGCCGGATCATCCTGCGGCCCCAGGAGATCAGCAATCACCCCGAGGTGGTCCGCAGGCTCGGTCTCATCGCGATGAACGGCATGCTCGAAGCCGACATCTACGGCAACGTGAACTCGACCCACATCATGGGCACCAAGATCATGAACGGTATCGGCGGTTCCGGCGACTTCGCCCGCAACGGCTTCGTGTCGATCTTCCTGAGTCCGTCCACGGCACGTGGGGGAGCGATCTCCGCGATAGTGCCGATGGTGCCGCACGTCGACCACACCGAGCACGACGTCCAGGTGATCGTCACCGAGCAAGGCCTCGCCGACCTGCGCAGCCTGTCACCGCGCAAACGTGCCCGCGCCATGATCGACAAGTGCGCCCACCCGGACTACCGGGACGCGCTCGACGACTACTTCCTGCGTGCGCAGGCGGCCACCGGCGCCGGCCAGACACCCCACCTTCTCGGTGAGACGTTCGCCTTCCACCAGCGCTACCTGGAGACCGGCTCGATGAAGTAGTGCATAGGCTTTGTCGGCCGGGAACTACCCCCGGCCGACAAAGGTCGGCCGACGAGTGGAGCGATCGCACCGACTTGGCCGTCTAGGCTCAAGACAGATTGCCACCAGGCGACGTGACCGTTTGAGAACCGTCGTCTACGTCGGCGGAGTCCTCAACCAAGGCGACAACATCGATCGCATCTGCGTCGGACGGATCGGTCACCACAACCGATACAGGGTTGCTCACCGCGCCCTTGTCAATGAGCAGACGCTCACGATATGCCCAGTAGGCGGCCTCTGCGACGTCGTCGAGCATCTTGTAGTTCATCGCGGCTCCGATTCCGACGCCAGCGAGCGGAATGAACTGACCAAGCTTCCTCTTAGTCATCTTCTGGCTAAATGATGTTGCAAATTTCTGAACCACTTTGGTCAACGTGTGCTTGTTCAGTTCGGCCCAAGTCGCATTCCGCGCCAGTTTCTGAGTCAACACGGCTAGCTGTTGATAGGCGACGGCTTTGCCGCTCGCCGTACCAGCGATGCCCAACCCAATGACCTGCATCATGAATACTTCTTCCGCAGGGTCTCGTGGGTCGTAGCCGTAATAGAGCGCTACATGCGCCACCGCTCTGCTGCAGGCGGTCAGCATTGCAGCAATGTCGACTCCTGCCGCACCGGCAACGACGCCAAGCCCCGGAGCTGCACCCGCTCCCATGCCAGCGACACCACCAGCGGCAACAGCTACCTGGCCACCACTCACGGCAAGACCGGTTGCGGCTCCTTCGGTCGCAGCAGTAACCGCGTAGGTGTACTGGAGCCGCCGGAACGATGCGACCTTGTCGATCTCCGCCAAGTCGAGAGCCCGAATATCTGAGATGCTCGTGACGACATGGCCACGTTTGCGGTAGGCGTTTGCCACACGGTCTGCACTGGTGGTCAGTTGACCCGTTCGCAGCATAAACTTGCCAGCGCCTTCAGCGGCAGTGGCCAGTGCCGCTGAACCCGCGTCGACAACCTTGTCGGCCCCCGGCGTCGCCTGCACCTTGTCAGCGACCTTGCGCCCGTACTGCTTCACAGATTTGGGCACAATCCGCCGCACGGTCTTGTTGAGATCCTTCTCCTTGCGGTCCTTGACGCGCTCGTATGCACGGTCTTCGTAGTCGGATAAGGACATCGGGTCTCCTTGACAAAAGATCAGGTCAGCCACCCTGCACCAGAGTGGAACGCACTGAACAATATGGCACAGGTGCGACATATCGGAAACTCTTGTCAAAGGTTCGCTGCTCCCGTCAGATATGTTCCGCCGGAGACACCGAGTCCCGTTACTTAGCTGGGCAACGTCACAGGCTGTCGAGCGTCACCTTCACGGCGACCTTGCCGGCGTCGTCGCGGCTGCTCACCGCATGGCCGGTCCGGGTGCCGCCGTCGAGGGCGAGGCTGACCGGTCCGCCCTCTCCGGTGAAGTTGCGCCACCACTGCTTCTGGTCGGGTGCCACCACAAAGATGGTGACGGTGTCACCCGACCGCTTGTAGGCCACGGGGAGTTCGATGGTCTTGCCGGAACGCCGTCCGGTGTAGGTCACCACGGTCATCGACTTACCCAGCGCCTTGTTGATGACGGGCACACCGAACGCGGGCAGAACGGCCTTGTTGACGATGCCGAAAACCTTCTGATAGGCGGTCATGGGATCTCCTTGATCGTTGTCAGTGACGCTTCTGCCGAGCGTACCCAGCGGTAGGTTCGGCTGCCGAGCATCGCCGTGAGACTCCGTCCGCTTCGCTTGCCTGTCGTGGGCCTGCCGAAACGTTCTTGTTCAGGCTTCGAGCATCGTGGCACCCGGGTGGGCGGTGTACCACGCCGCTATCGCGGCGTCCCACTGATCGCCGGACAGGGTGGTGACTGAAGCGGGGAAGAGCGAATCCTCTTCCTTGGCGATGTGTTCGTGCAGCGCGGACACCTCGTCGCGGAACCTGGTCTGATCGGCCGGATTCGACAGGTCCATCGACACCATGAACGCGTCGAGGTCGCGGTGCTCCTGCACGAGCGGATCGATGTACTCGGCGAAGATGTCGTCCTCGTCGAGAAGTTGCGTGAACAGCCCGGCCTCCTCGCCGCGCCAGTGGGTGCGCAGTTCCTCTGCCATCCGTTCGGCAAGGTTCTGGGCTTTTGCGGTGTCACCGGCGTCGAGTGCCCGCACCGCACCTCCGCCCAGGTTGATCGCCCGTTCATGTTCGGCGGTGTAGTCGCGTAGCAGTGGCATCTCCCGGCACCCGCAGTATTGGCACATCGTCAACCTCGCATCCCGTCGTGGTCCCGACAATCGATGCTAGTCCGCCGGTGCGCAGAAACCGGGCAAGACTTGCCGTAGGCTCCGGAATCCGTTGCTATCAGCGAGGTTTGGTGTTCAGAGTCTACTCAGGGACCTCCGGTGGTAGCGTCCGCGACGTGAGTCCCACGCGAGTCGCCGTCGTCGGCACCCTCAACATGGACGTGGTCGTGACCGTTGACGTCCGGCCGGGTGTGGGGGAGACCGTCCTCGGGTCGTCGGTGCGGGAACGGTGCGGTGGAAAGGGCGCCAACCAGGCGATCGCCGCCGCATCCGCCGCCGACGCCGAGTCATCTGTGGCACTGATAGGCACGGTCGGCGACGACTCCGCCGGTGCGGCGATGCTGGCGAACGCCCGGTCCACGGGTGTCGATGTCACGTACGTCGGTGTCGAGGGCGACACGAGCGGACGCGCGTTCATCGAGGTCGATGCGTCCGGCGACAACCGGATCGTGGTCATCCCGGGTGCGAATTCGTTGCTGTCCGCCGGGGCCGTGGTCACCGCGCTGGACGCGCTCGACCCTCATGTCGTGCTCACCCAGCTCGAAAGCCCCAGGGCTGTCACCGAATCCGTGGCCCGCTGGTGTACGCATCACCGTAGACGATTCGTTCTCAATCCCAGCCCGGTCGCGCCGCTGCCGGAGCAGGTACTTGCCGCCGCCGATCCACTCGTCGTCAACGAACACGAGGCGAGGGCTTACGCCGGCATCGGCACCGACATCGCCGGGGCGCTGCTCAAGTACACGGCATCGGCGGTCATCACGCTGGGCGCCCGCGGTGTCATCGTCGCCACGCCCGAGCGAACCTCCTCGATCGCCGTTATCCCGGCTGCCGAAGGCGTGGAAACCACAGGTGCCGGTGACCATTTCGCCGGCGTGCTGGCAATACGACTCGCCGAGGGCGAGGATCTGCACAACGCCGCGACTCACGCGGCCCATTCGGCGACCGCGTTCATCGCGGACCGCCACCTCGGTTAGTGACGCAGCACCGGTGCCGACCCGATCACCAGCGTGTCGACCCGCCGTGCATCGCGCACCTGACACATTGCCGGGCGGCGGGCAGCACTTCGAGCCGTTCGGGGTCGATAGGAGTCCCACACGTTTGGCACACGCCGTACGCACCCCGGCCCAGGCGTTCCAGGGCGGCATCGATCTCCTCGACACGCACCCTGGAGCGGGCCAGCTGGGCAACGAGCTGACCGCGTTCGACGGCCAGTGTCGTGCCCTCCGGGTCGTGTTCGTCGTCGGAGGCCTCGTCCGCCGACGCCTCGACCACCTCCGACAATCTCGCCGTCAGCGACTCGATCAGCGCCAGCGTCCGGGTGCGTTCGTCGAGTAGGACCTGACGCTGCTCGGCCGGCTCCGGCGGGGCCACTACTCCGGAATCGCCGCGACGTCGGGGACAACCAGCCCGAACAGGTCGGCGATCGCGGCCAGGCTCGCCACCTGCAATGCGTCCGCCTCGACGCCGCCCGCGCCGGGCAGGCTCCGGGTCGCGGTGGCCGAGGCGACGACCGCAGGGGAGTAGCCCAGATTGAACGCCCCCCGCGCCGTCGAATTGACGCACATGTGGGTCATGAAACCGGCCACAACCAGGTTGGTCTTGCCGAGCGCCTTCAGCTGGTCATCGAGATCGGTGCCGACGAAGGAGTTGGGGAAGTTCTTGATGATCACCGGCTCGCCGTCGCGTGGGGCGACCTTGTCGGCGATCTGGCCGATCTCGGCGTTGACGTCATACGGGCTGCCTTCGCCGGCATCGTGCACGATATGCAACACCGGAACACCGAGCCCGCGCGCCTTGTCGAGGAGTTCGGCACCGACGTCGAGTGCGTTCTGAACGCCGTCGAGTTCCATCACGCCCTGGGTGTAGGTGTTCTGGCAGTCGATCATGATCAGCGCCGAATCACTCAGCGGCGCCGGTGAAGTCGGCAGTGCCATCAGGTCACGCAACGTTGTCTGTCCCATTTCCGATACTCCTCACACGATGTGGCCTGAACCACACTATGGCGCGATTCGTTGCACACGAGTTGCCGATCGGCGGGCGCACCGGGATCCACGTCACGACATGCCGAACGCCGCTCCGGCGAACGAGAACCTACCGCACGGTCCGTACCGCTAGAGTCAGACCGTCGAGCGGTTCCCCCCCGGCCGCTCGAATGACCCGGAACCGAGAGGAACCCTATGACCAAGCTCGCCCACCGCCGGATGGCCGTCGTCGCCGGTCTGGCCGCCGTCGCGCTGATCGGCGCCGCCTGCAGCGATGACGACAGCGACAGCGCATCGACCAGCGCGTCGACGACCGTTGCCGTGTCCGACACCTCAACGGCAGCAACCGATGACACATCCGCGGCACCGTCGAGCGAATCAGCTCCGAGCGAATCAGCACCCAGCGAGGACGAATCGGCCGATGCCAGCGCCACCGACGACGCATCCGCCTCGGAGACCGCGGGGGAGGATTCGGACTCAGGCTCCGATGTGACACTGTCCGGTGCGCAGGGCCGCGACGTGACGCTGACCGGACCGATCGCGGCCAAGTACAAGTCGGCCACCTCAGCCCAGAAGAAGGACCTCGGCAAGCCGCTCGACGGTGACCGCAACGCCGGCACCCGTGACAGCGGTGTTGTGTTCCAGCAGTTCGAAGGCGGCGCGATCACCGCCAAGAACGGAGATGCCGGCACACCCGCGTACATCACCTGGGGCAAGATCCGCGACGCCTGGAACGTTCCGCGCGCGGCCGACGGCACGCCGGAGACCACCGGTACCAACGGTTCGGCCGGCCCACTGGGCACAGCTACCAGTGATGAGCAAACCGAAGGCAATCTGAAGGTCTCGACCTTCGAGCACGGCAAGGTCACCTTCAACACCAAGACCGGCAAGGTCGAGGTGACCGTGAACGGCAAGGTCGTGCCGTCCGGCCTGTAGACGAACACGTCAACAACGAGCGGCGCCGTGTCCACACCGGACCGGCGCCGCTCCGTTGTATGGATATTTCAGATTATCCATACATTTGGGTATGTTCAGCCGGAGTAGCCGACATGGCTGATCCCCCGATACGTCACAGTGACGGTTTGCCTGCTACCGGGGGAGAGAATGGCGTCACTCCGGACCCGGGAACCACGGTCGCCGGCCTCGGGGATCCAAGGGGGACCATACGGCCGCTACGAATTGAGCCGGATACTGTCCACCGGCCACGAGCGCCGCGTTTCGTTCGGCCGGCCCCGCACCGCCACGAGTCGTCCGCATCAGACCCTCGTCAAACCGCATAGTTGCTCACGCCAACGCGACCTCGATCGTCCGGCCGGGTGTCGCCACTCGGCTGCCGCAGGGCCGATGCAGTGCACCAGGACATGACGCCGTCGGCACCCAGGCATCACGCCACTACCGTGCGATTCACCCAGGTCCAGAGCAAGCCGATAATATACATTATGTTAAGTAAACCACTGTAACTAGCATCGGGTCCGACCACCCGCCACTTGATCCGGACGTTCTTTATCTGGGCGAAGAGCAGCAAGATCAACCGCTCAGTGAATATCGATTTCCGGCAAGCCAAAACAACCCCGACGATCACTCAGACCAGCGCCTGGCATGGCTCAATGAACTGCTCACTCACCCGGGCAATGCACCAGACGATCACACGGATCGGCCGGAGCATACTCAGGCCGGATTCGGGCGACGTTCTCGGCGAACCAGGACCGGCCACCGGACCAGCCGACACGTTCGGCGATCACCGTGGCCGGCATCGCCGGAAACCGGGCCAAGACCTCTGTTCGATACGATCCAAATTAATGAACCACCCGGTCTCTTGTCAAGAGACGGGTGGTCTGTAAATATGGTTGACATGAGTTTCCAACGTGCACGCAGCGATGAACAGCGAGAGGTGCGGCGCCAGCGCATCCTCGCTGTCGCGAGCGATATGCTCGAGGAGATGCCGGTGGCCCAGGTCAGCCTCAACGAGCTGAGTCGCCGGGTCGGCCTGGCGAAGTCAAACGTGTTGCGCTACTTCGAATCCCGCGAAGCGATCCTGCTGCAACTGCTCGACGCCGAGCTCCACCAGTGGGCAGCGCAAGTCGACGCGATGCTCGTCGAAACCCCCGCTGATCGCGCCGAACGAATCGCCCAGGTCGCCGACTTGATGGCAGAGTCAATCGCCGCACGACCGGTGCTGTGCGACCTGATCAGCGCGCAGTCGGCCGTCCTAGAACGCAACATCTCCACCGAGGTGGCGATGCAGCACAAGTACGCGATCGGCGGCGAGGTCCAGACCGTCGTCCGTGCGATGGTGCGTGCAGTGCCCGAGCTCTCCGAGGCGCAAGCGTGGCAGGTGCTCGCCTACACCATCCTGCTCACCGCCGGAGCCTGGCCGCAGTCCCGTCCGGCGCCGGCCATCCAGGCCGCGTACGACCTCTACCCGCAACTCGCCGCCGGCCAGATGGACTTCACCGACACCGTCCGCGATCTGATCCGCATCACGATCACCGGACTGCTGGCCTCCGCGTAGCCACCCAAACAACACGCGGACCGGCGACTCACGCCCCGATACCGCGCAGCAGCAGCTCCAGGCCGGCCTCGTATTCAGCTCGAAAATCGAAGGCCGACTCGGTCGCCGACTCGGCGATGACCGGCACATCGCTGGCCGCGAGCAGCGCCTCACGTTGCTCCAGTGAGCCGGGCGCCCGCGGCCGATCGACATCCTGGTACTGGCCACCGGCTTCGATGCGGTGACGGGCGCGCTCTCGAAGGTTGATATCTGCGGCGTCGGCGGGCGCAGCCTCAACAACGCGTGGGCCCAGGGACCGAAGACCTACCTCGGGGTGGCCACCGCCGGCCTCCCGAACCTCTTCCTGCCGACCGCGCCCGGCGGCGTCGCGGTGATCGGCAACGTTCTCCTCAACAACGAGCACAACGTCGAATGGATCAGCGACGCGATCGCCTACACCGAACGGACGGGAAAGCAGCGAATCGAGGCCGACGAGGACGCGCAGGACAAGTGGATGACCGACGTCGCCGGGATGGCCGAGAAGACACTTTTCCAGACTGCCGACTCCTGGTACCTGGGCGCCAACATCCCCGGCAAGTGGCGCACGTTCACCTTTTACATCGGATCCGGCTACATCAGCCGATGCACCGACGTAGCGGCGAACGGCTATCCCGGATTCACCCACCCGTGAGTCATTGATCTCCGAGGTGGCGAGTCTCAAGTACTTGTCACTTGTCTCAGATCCGTTGTCACCCAACACTGCTCCGGCGGATTGATTTTCGGCACGAGCCGACAACCTGCACTGATGCGTTCCCGAGGCGCGTCGCGCTCTCGCCTACCGCCCGAGCCGGTCGGCAAGAGTGCGGATCCGGTTAGTGATGTCGTCGCGGATCAGCCGCATCCGTTCGATGCCGTCGATGCCACGTTCGGACGGTTCGTCGGTGTTCCACACCTCAAGGGCGACGCCCTCCGGCGGCGTGACGACGGCAGTGCCGACCACCACGACCAGATCCACGGCCCGCATCAGCTCGTCGGCGAGTTGGCGAGGCTGATGTTCGGCGACGTCGGCGCCGACCTCAGCGAGCACCTGAGCGGACAGGTCGTTGACCCGGCCGCCGATCTTCGCACTGGTCCCGGCCGACGCCGCAGAGATCCGATCGGTGACCATCGGCGTGAGATGCTCGGCCATTACAGATTTGCCGCGGTTGCTCACGCACACAAAGAGCACCTTAATGGGTTCAGGCATGGCGCACGGGCTCCCCTGTCCGGTGACTACTAGGTGCCATACGCAGTAATCGGATATGCAGGGTATTCAGTAGTGCGCCTCTGTGATCCAATTCTGATCGGCCTCGCCGGTCGCCGGATCCGACGACCTCCCCACCCGAACCACGACCGACCGTTCAGCAACAAGTGTCGAGGACCCCACGGAGCGCTTCGAGGCTGGCAGGTTCAGCGCGATAGAAATTGTTCACACCGCGACGTTCCGAGGTGACCAAGCCTGCCCCACGGAGCTGGTTGAGGTGATGCGTCGCGGTGCCGCCGGAAACGTCGACCGCGGCGGCGAGATCGCCGGCGGTCATCTCGCGGGCCGGATTCGCCATCAGCAGCGACATCATCTGGATACGGGCAGGGTCGGCGAGAGCTTTGAGTCGCAGCGCGAGCTCGACCGCATCCTCGGCCGACATCGGCCCGGCCGCCAGAGGTGCACAGCAGATCGGAGCGCTGACATCGATGACGGGCAATGGCTTGGGCATACCGTCCAATCTACCAACCCTTTGACATATATCAAAGTTATGGGTTACAACAGAGCAGTCGAATACTTCGACATTCATCGAAGCCTTGGAGGTACTCATGTCCCGCGTCCAACTCGCTCTCAACGTCGACGACCTGGAAGCGTCAATCGCGTTCTACAGCAAGCTGTTCAACACCACCCCCGCGAAGGTCAAGCCCGGCTATGCGAACTTCGCAATCGCCGAACCCGCACTGAAACTGGTCCTGCTGGAGAACCGCGGCGAGGGTGGCACCATCAACCATCTCGGTGTCGAAGTCGACTCCAGCGAGACCGTGCACGGCGAGATCGCACGCCTCGCCGGCGAAGGGCTGTTCACCGAGGAGCAGATGAACACCACCTGCTGTTTCGCCACCCAGGACAAGGTGTGGGTCGGCGCCCCCGACGGCGAACGCTGGGAGGTCTACACCGTCCTGGCCGACTCAGACACCTTCGGCGAGGCCCCCGCCCTCGCCCCGGAGGGCTCCGACCTGGGCCTGACGCAGGCACCACAGGGCTCGGTGTGCTGCACACCGGCCTCCTCGTGCTGCTGAAAAATGTACGGGTTCGGTTCACCGCTCCCCTTGTGCGTCAAGCATGCTACATTCGTGAATGAAATTCATTCACCACTGTATAAAGGAGCTCGGATCGTGCCCACCACCGTCGATCGTCCGCAGTTCAGTGCGCCTGAGCTGCAGATCCGCAGTGTCGACTACGGGTTCTTCGGACCCGGCTCCCCCACCTGGAAGGTGTGGACCGCCCCGACCGCGGCGATCGGTTTCCAGCGTGCGGTCGCCCTCGAACACTTCGATCCGGCACTGACCGCGGCCGTCGCCGATCTCGGTGGCATCTACGACGACCCGTTCGGCCGGCTCGACCACACGTTCGCCTACTTCCTGATCGCCGCCGTCGGCGACAGCCAGATGGCGATCGAAGCCTCCGAACACCTCATGGCCGTGCATGCGAAGTCGACCGGTATCGATCCGGTCACCGGCAGGCGCTACAGTGCCAACAATCCTGACTCACAGCTCTGGATCCATGTGACCGGCTGGCATTCGGTACTCAAGTGCTTCGAGATGTACGGTCCCGGCCCACTGTCGCCGGACGAAGAGGCCCGGTACTGGGAGGAGTGTGTCATCGCCGCGCAGCTCCAGACATGCAAGGGCTCCGGCGTGCCGGCCAGTCGTGCCGAGGTTCGCGAATACTTCGAGCAGGTCCGCCCCTCGCTGTGCGTCTCCGAGCGTGCACGACGCGGAATGCACTATCTGCTGTTCACTCCGTATTCAAAGGGCGCACGTCTCTGGCTCGGCGCGCATCTGATGGCGCCGGCAGCGATCTCGACGCTTCCGCGATGGATGCGTGAGCTCGGCGGATTTGAGCTCCCATGGGGTCTTGAGGTCGTGTATCGGCCGCTCGTTCGTGCGGCGGTCGCCGCCGCTGCGAGCCACCCCGAAGCCCTGTCAGCAGGGCTGCGTCAGACCATCGGGCCGATGACCGGAAAGCTGTACCACCAGCACATCACTGTGTCTCCCCCGTCGACGCCGTCGGTCGTCACCGTCGAGGACGCCCGGAAACGATATGGCCGCCTGGGACGTGGTCAGTCATCGAGCGCCTCATAGTGTCGGCGATGTCACCCACGGTAGAGGCGGGCACTGCCGCCACGTCGAAGCGACGGGCTGCGCACCTGGGCCCGGAACGCCGTCGACCGCAGATCCTCGACGTCGCGTTGGAGATCGCCGTGGAGTCGGGCATCTCCGCGGTCACCGTCGTCGCGATTGCCCAACGCATGAAGGTGACCAGGCCGGTGGTCTACGCGGCCTTCCCCGGACGCACGCAGATTCTCGAGGCGTTGATCGCGCGCGAAGAACGCTACTTCGGCGAAGCCATCGCGCAGATCCTTCGCAATCGGCAGGTCGACGCCACCGAGGGCGTCTTCATCGACGGTTTTGTGGCTCTGCTGACAGCGGTCCAAGCGCGGCCGCAGGCGTGGCTGCTGCTGTACGGAAGCCCCGACGTGGAAGTCATGGACCTGTTCGGACGCGGACGATCAGTGGTCTCGGCGCGCTGTGCGAAACTGCTGAAACCCACATTGCGCTCCTGGGGAACCCTCGACGCCGAAGCCAAACTGCCGGCGCTGGTCGAACTGTGGGTCTCCTCCGGCGAAGGTGCGGTGCGCACACTCCTGGCACAGGACGACGCTGCGCCGACCTGGACGCCGGACTCACTGGGTTCGTTCATCGGGGAGGCGGTGTACCGCGCGCTCCGCACTGCGTGACTGACCTGATGACGCCACGCGACAGCCGTCGACTGCGACAACAGCTCGCCGGGCGTACCGCCTGCTCAGTCGCCATACGACAGCACCAACGATGGGGCCCGCCCGCACGACACCAAGCCACACGAGACTGCGCTGGAGGCCGAGGTGGTTGCTGACAACGTCGACAGTCGCAAACATCGACAGCGTGATCCACACGGACAACACGACCAGCAACGCGAACGCTATGTAGAACGATCGGTTGAATTCGGCGCTACATGCGGCGTCTCTGGCGCACTCCGATAGTCCGGGCCTCACCGAGGAACATGTCCCTCAATCTACTGGCCCCAGGTGGCCGTACCAGGTGGCACGTACTTCTGTGCTGGCAGAGCAATCACTCCGACGCGACCCGCCGAGGTGATCGGTTTGGGGATGCATGGTGGTGATGCGGTCGCCAACATGGCTGGGAGTCCCTCGCGGTACCTGTCTCGACGAAGACTCCCCCACACCTGTGCGACGTGTTCAACTGGATGGAAAGCACATGCAAGGTGCGAATGAACCGAAGGAGTCGCCGAGGTACGAGCAGTCATCATGGATGCCCCCGGAAGCGTCGTCGTCACCGAACGTGACGCGGTGATCCGGCTCGCCGCCACCTGCATCTGCGGGTCTGACCTCTGGCCGTACCGAGGCGTCGAGCCGGTCGACCGTACCAAGATGGGGCACGAGTACGTCGGCGTCGTCGAAAAAGTCGGTTCGGCGGTGCGGACCCTAAGACCGGGCGACTTCGTCGTCGGCAGTTTCGTCATCTCGTGCGGCGAGTGTCCGATCTGCCTCGACGGCTACCCGTCGAAATGCGTGCATGCCGAGTTCGTGCACGGTGGAATCGGAACCCAGGCTGAAAAGGCGCGTATCCCCTACGCCGACGGGACCTGGTGAAGACTCCGGGCGAGCCGGCACCCGATCTGATCCCATCGTTGCTTGCCGCGTCGGATGTGCTGGGCACCGGCTGGTTCGCCGCGGACGCCGCGGAAGCCGGGCCAGGAAAGACGGTTGCCGTGGTCGGTGACGGTGCGGTCGGTCTGATGGGGGTGCTCGCCGCCAAACAGATGGGAGCCGACCGGATCATCGCGATGTCGCGTCATCCCGAACGACAGAAGCTGGCACGCGAATACGGCGCGACCGACATCGTCGAGGAGCGCGGCGCCGAGGGAATTGCGGAGATCAAGCAACTGACCGACGGGCTGGGTGCGCACAGCGTCATCGAGGCGGTCGGTACCCAGGAGTCGTTCATGCAGGCTATTTGCGCCTGCCGATCCGGCGGACACATCGGCTTCGTCGGTGTCGCGCACGACGGCGTGACGCTGCCCATGGATCAGGTCTTCTTCGCCGCGGTCCATCTACACGGCGGTCCCGCTCCGGTCCGGAAGTACCTGCCCACCCTGATTGACCGGATCTGGAAACGCGAGATCGATCCCGGCAAGGTATTCGACCTGGTGCTTCCCCTCGATCAGGCCGCGCAGGGGTACTCCGCGATGGATGGGCGAACCGCAACGAAGGTCATGCTGACGCTGTAGCCGGACCGGAGGCGACATGCGATTGAGGAAGTACGTTCGGGCACCACCACCACAACCAGCGACACTTCGCCGCCCGGTGGCGCACCGGCATGGACGGGCAGGACGCCATGATCAGTGTGGCTGCCTGATCCTCAGGCGTCGATCTCGCGGATCGGTTTGGCCGGAACTCCGCCGACGATGGTGTTCGGTGCTACGTCCTTGGTGACGACCGACCCGGCGGCGACGATCGCCCCTTCACCGATGCGCACGCCGGGCACGATCGTCGAGTTCGCACCGACCCACACTCGCGGACCGATCACCACTGGCTTCGGTTCCGTGGTCGCACGTTCAGCCGGTGGAATCGAGTGGTTGAGGGTGGCGCCAGATCGAAAAGATGGGCGCGTTCGGCATCGTCGAGGCGCAGCGCATTGGCGATCGCATCGAGAATCCCGGGCGAGGATCTGCTGATGTTCGGCCGTGGCAGACCCGGCCTCAGCGGTCGCCGTGTGCTGCGTGCGTGCCGAATCCCCGCCGGTGATAGGTCAGCGGCTGCGCGTCCGTATCCGACTCGGCCGCAATGACACCGCCGACGACAATGGTGTGGTCACCGCCCGCATACGGGCGCGCTGCTCGTCGGAGATCTCGATCCCCTGTGCCGCGGTGGCTTCGGCGTCCCCGAAGACCTCGTACACGTAGGCCTGTGCCGCCCGGAACTTGGCCTCGTGCCGCATGAAGTCGAGTTGGAACAGGTCCGAGTCACCCACCGAGCCCTCGTAGCCCGGCCGGATCTTATTGTTGACGATTCCCGCGATCTCCTGCAGCGCCCGCTGCGCGAGTCCGAGCGCGACCGGCGCGTGACTTCCCTCGTCCCGGGGTGAGGTGGTTAGACACGGTAACGAAATGCGGCACCTTGGCGACGTGGTCTCTATAGGGTGAATGACACACACGGAGGTGACGATGCACGTCGGATGGAAACAGAAGCTGGCCGCGGCAGGGGCGGCGACCGCGGTGGTCGCGAGCGGGGCCGCCACACTGGGAACCGGAATTGCCGACGCGGCGCCCCCACGGGCGACGAAGGTGCCGGTCTGGCACGTTCCGTCGGTGGGTATAACCGTCAGCGGACTGCTGATCCCCACGCCGTGGCTGGCCACCGTGTACGCGTCGAGCGATCAGCGCGGGACCGTGACCTTCAGTGTCGCCGGCGGCGGGCTGTGTTCCACGAATGCCGCGTACAAGCCGGTCGACATCCACTGGGCCAACCTCAGCAACGGCCGCAGCGGTGCCACGTCCGTGCAGCCGTGCAGCTTCGGTGATCCCACCTACCCGGGCTTGTTCAAGAAGGCACACACAGGGTCCGGGCAGGTCGTGCTGGCCCTGGTGGTACCGGGCGCGATCCCGGCAACCATTCCCGGCTACGGAACCCTCAGCGCCCCGTAGACATAGGTGCGCAGGTTCGTGTCAGCCGACGATCCCGGGGCGGAGCAGGGTGCGCATCGTCAGGACGATGTCGTCTTGGGAGATGTCGGGGTTGAGCGATCGCTCGACGATCGTCGCGTTCACCGCACCGATGTAGGCGGTCCATTGCAGGGGTGAGGCGGTGGAGAAGGCCAGTCCTCGTTCGGCTCCGGCGGATACGGCCGACTGCAGGAGGTCTGCCCACTGCGCGCGCCGCAACCGCCGGTGCTCTTCGAAGGTCTTGCTGACGCCGACGACTTCGACGAACGCGATGCGGATCGTCCGCGGGTCGTGAAAGGAGTCGACGAAGGCCCGGACCCCGGCGTCGAGGACGTCCTCCAGGTCGGCTCCCGCGGCGATCCGGTCGAGGACCGTGCCTGCGACGGCTTCGGTGGCACGGTCCTGGATCGTGTCGTACAGGGTGCGCAGCAGGTGTTCGCGGTCGGTGAACTCCTGGTAGAACTGCCTGCTCGACAGGCCCGCGGTGCGGCAGATCTGTGGGACCGAGCTGCCCGCGTAGCAGTCGGTCCCAAAGATCTCGACGGCTGCGTCGAGGAAGCGTTCCCGGCGTTCGCGGGCACGATCGGATGTCGACCTGCCGGCGTAGGTGCGCTCCTCACCATTCACCGGATCAACGGTACGGTGACCTCTCATCGGGCGCCTGCGTGGCTACTTGCCGCGGCCGATCTGCTGTCCGAAAAGCCCGGCGACGACAGTGCCGACGGTGTCGGAGAACGTCGGCCACCACCGGGCGTCGGTTCCCATCGTCAGCTCGTCGCGGGTCACGCAACGTTGCTGGGCGGGCTTGCCGTCAAGCCGGTCCTTGAGCCACAGGATGGCCAGCGGTGCGCCCGAGATCTCGGCGATGACGTGCTCGGACAAGTGGTCTCGGGTGTAGGTGACCGAGGCTTTCGGGTCGCGGCAGTAGGTGCGGACGAGCGTGTCGACCTGCCGGACGGGGATGATTTCGTCGAGTGCGCTGTTCCAGATGTACATCGGCATATCCGGCACTGTCTTGCCCATCTTGGTTTCGTTGAGCACCCGTTTGACGGCGGGTGCATTCACCGGGTCACCGGGCCAGCGCAGGAATCCCTTGATGTTGAGGAACGGCAGAAGAATCGACTGGTACTGCACGCAGAGGGGATTCTTGAGCGAGGCGAGCGCTTTGCCTTCGGCGTTCATGTGTTTGTTCAGGAACTTCTGGAAGTCCGGGTATTCACGGCCGAGGCCCATGACCGCGCCCAGGATGAGTCCGCTGGTGACGTTGTTCGTCGAGGCGTTCAGGACTACCTTGAGGTCGGCGGGAACACCGCCCTCGGCGGCGCCGACGATATTCAGTTCGGGTGCGTAGGTCTGTTTGAGTTCGGCGGCGTGGCCGGTGACGATGGCGCCGCCGGAATAGCCGTAGAGGCCGACCGGA
The DNA here is from genome assembly GCF_000241345.1 of Gordonia amarae NBRC 15530. Taxonomy (GTDB): domain Bacteria; phylum Actinomycetota; class Actinomycetes; order Mycobacteriales; family Mycobacteriaceae; genus Gordonia; species Gordonia amarae. The sequence continues at coordinate 80,862 of NZ_BAED01000019.1, read as the reverse complement.
GAATCATCGCCGACGCCAATCGGCGCGAACCGTTTGGCGGCGCGAATGCCGTCGAGGGTGATCCGTGCGCCGAGCGGACCCGCGGCGTAGGCCATGTTCGGTCCCTGGTGGTCGGGCAGCGCCACCGCCCAGCCTTGGGCGAGCATTCCCTGCATGATGATCATCTCGGCCGGGACCACGATCTGTCCGGCCAGCGCGGCCGCCGACCACTGCTGCACCGCGTACGACGTCGAGCAATATCCGGCGAGTGAGTCTTCCGCGAGCTGCATCGACACCAGTTTGCGCGGCCCCTTGGTGGTGCCTCGGGGCTTGACCAGGGTCGTCACGGCGGCGATCGGCTCACCGCGGCTGTTCGTCGACCGGTACGAGAGTTGCCACGCGTCGACGTTGAGCGGCACGACACCGAGGTTGGCGGCGTTGATGCGCCGGGCGGCGATGATCTCTCCCGGCTCCTTGTCCTGGTAGGTCGCTTTCGGTGGCTCGTAGAACGACGGATCGAGTTCCTGCGGCAGCGGAATCGCTTTCGCCGGCGCCACTTTCACCTGCTGTTTGGGTGTATCGGCCGACGCCGGCGGCGCCAGCCCGACACCGGCGAGCGCGACAACAGCCGCCATCGAAAGCACCGTGCGTGAAAACAAGGTCATGGGTGGAGCCTCACAATCCAGGAGTGAAACATCAACATTTCACTTAGCGGGTGAGGCTACACGCCTGTGGTCGGGAACACAATCACCGTCGTTGCCAATCGCTCAGATGCCGCGCGAGCAACAGCGCCCGAAGCTCGTCTGCGTCCGTCGTGGAATCGGGAAACCTGGCGAGCGTGAACGCGACGTAATCCTTGAGACGCTGGGTCTTCGTCCACTTCTTTTCCGGTGCCAGCACCCGCAACAGCTCCACGAGTTCGCCTTTGATCATCGGAGTGGACATGTACACCGGATGCATCCTCGGCTCCGCCACTTCATCTCCTCCTCAGTACATAGGGTTCACCCGCCACGAAAGTCGGAATAGCGCGGGAGGTAGTCCGACTTTCGGGGGCAAAGTCGGAATAGCGGGGGTCGGTAGTGCAACCCCAGGAGAGGCAGGGCGTCACCACGACTAATTAGACACGGTAATGAAAATGCCGGACGCATCGACATGGCTTGTATGAGGTGAGTCACACACGACGCGGAGGTAACGATGCGAATCAAGTGGAAGCAGAAGATGGCCGCAGCGGGAGCGGCGATGGCAGTGGCGGCGACGGGAGCCGTGGCCGTCGGGGCCGGAACGGCTGACGCAGCCCCGAAACCGGTGCCGAGTAAGAAGGTGCCGGTGTGGCATGTTCCGTCGGCAGGGATCACGATCAGTGGACTGCTGATTCCCACGCCGTGGCTGGCCACCGTCTACGCGTCCAGCAATCAGCGCGGTGTGGTGACCTTCAGTGTTGCCGGCGGTGGACTGTGCTCCACCAACGCGGCGTACAAGCCGGTCGACATTTACTGGGCGAATCTGAGCAATGGCCGCACCGGCGCCACGTCGGTACAGCCGTGCAACTTCGGCGATCCCACCTATCCCGGCCTGTTCAAGAAGGCACACACCGGGTCCGGGCAGGTCGTGCTCGCCCTGGTGGTACCGGGCGCGATCCCGGCAACCATTCCGGGTTACGGCACGCTGACCGCGCCGTAGCCGCCCTGTCCGGACGCCGGACAAGGCACCACCTGTCAGGCGACCGAAGGAATCAGCCTGCGCGATCCTCGCCCGGCGATCAGTCCAGGCCCGGAATGGGAACCTCCGGCAGCGGGAGTCCGACGAGGCGATCGGCCTCGTCCCGGTCGATCCCCAGCATGAGCAGGACGTGGCGGGTGTAGTCGTCCGATGCCCGCCCGTCGTCGAGATCCGGGTGAGCCGCCAGCAATTGCATCAGGCCGAGCAGTGCACTACCCGACATCATCAGGCCCATTTCACTCGACGGCACAGTGAATCGGCCTTGCCGGATTCCCTCGTCCAGGTCGGCGACAGCGCGCGGACGCACTCCCCTGTCGGTGTTCAGGACCGACATTCCTTGACTCAGGACCACCTGCACGAGTTCGGGAACGTGCCGCTGCGCCCGGCCGAGTATGCGGAAGCTGGTCGCGAAAACCTCTGCGGGGTCGTCGATCCCGTCGACCACTTGGTCGCGCAGCATCCCCCAGGTGTCGAGCGCATCAGCCACCGCTTCGGCGAACAGTTCCTCTTTGCTGTCGAAGTGGTTGTAGAAGCTGCCGAAGCCAACACCGGCCGCGTCGGTGATCTCCTGGATGCTGACAGCGACCTTGCCGTCGGCGAGCAAGTGACGGCCCGCTGACAGCAATGCGGCCCGCGTACGCGCGCGCCTCGGATCCGCACGTCGCCCGGTTGCTTCCGTCGCAGTCCCCACGGCACCTCCTGAGCCTGAGCCGACACTTAACTTGATCAAATTATCAGAAACCCTTGACATCGGGCAGATCGAACTATTTGATGATTTCATCAGAAACGTTCGAAAGGCTGCCCGATGACCGTGCCCCCGCACCGATCCGAGTCACTGATCCCCGTCGGACGCCGCGAGGTGTTCGTGACCGAGGCCGGTTCCGGCACTCCCGTCGTCCTCCTGCACGGCGGCGGCGCCGGCGCGTCCGGTGCCTCGAACTACGCCAAGAACATCGACGCCCTCGCCGAGCACTTCCGGGTGATCGTCCCGGACATGCCCGGTTACGGCCGGTCGACCAAAGACATCGACCAGGACGACCCGTTCGGTGACCTCGCCACCGCGATCCGCGGACTCCTCGATGCCCTCGACATCGACCGCGCGCACCTGGTCGGCAACTCGTACGGCGGTGCCGCGGCGCTGCGGCTGGCGATGGACCGGCCCGACCGCGTGGGCCGGCTCATCCTGATGGGCCCCGGCGGCATCGGCACCACCCGCGCGCTGCCGACCAAGGGACTGAACGCGCTGCTGAACTACTATTCCGGGGACGGGCCGAGCCGCGCGAAACTCGAGACGTTCATCCGCGACTACCTCGTGTACGACGGAGCCTCGGTGCCCGACGATCTCATCGACCTGCGGTACGAGGCCAGCATCGACCCGGCGGTGGTGGCCAACCCACCGTTGCGTCGCCCGTCGGGGCCGAAAGCTCCCCGCACCTTGCTGCGGATGGATCTGACCCGCGACCGGCGACTGTCGGGGGTCACCGCCCGCACGCTCGTCGTGTGGGGCGCCGACGACAAGGTCAATCGCCCCACCGGCGGGCAGATGCTCGTCGAAACGATGCCCAACTGCGACCTGTTCATCGCCGCCCGGACCGGTCACTGGGTGCAGTGGGAACGTGCCGGCCTGTTCAACGAGATGGCCGTCCGCTTCCTGGGAGACGACACCGATGAGTGACCGGCAGATGTCCACAGACTCGGTGTACGGGAACGTCCGGCTCGGCTACCTGATCGTCGAATCGAACAAGATGCTGGACTGGCATCGTTTCGGTGCCGACGCGATCGGCCTGCACGTCGACGAACTGTCCCGCGACGCACTGCGCTTCCGGCTCGACGACCATGAATGCCGGTTCCTGATCCGGCGCGGACCCGCCGAGGATCTGACCGCCATCGGCTGGCAGGTCACCGACCACGGATCGTTCGACCGCATCCTCGCCCGGCTCGTCGACCGGGGTGTCCCCGTGGACGAGGGCACCCCAGAAGAGGCGGCGCTGCGCGGGGTGGAACGGCTGTGGCGGTTCCCCGGACCGAAGGGTGTTGTGCAGGAGATCTTCACGACGGCACGCACCACTGTGACACCGCTGCGGATGATCACCTCCGGTTATGTCACCGGCGCAGCGGGCATGGGGCATGTCGCGGTCACCACGAAGGACCCGGCGGGCATTCACCGTTACTACGACACCGTGTTCGACGCGCACCTGTCCGATTTGATCGACGAGAACATCTCCGGTGTGCGGATGAAGATCCGCTTCCTGCGGGTCAACGAACGCCACCACTCGATCGCGCTAGCCGGCACCCGCGGCGTCAGCCTCGACCCCATCCGCACCAGCGTGCAGCACGTCAACATTCAGGTCGCCGACCTCGAAGACATGCTGGCCGCCTACCAGCGCGTCACGGACCTCGGTTTCCGGATGGCGTGGACGGTCGGCCAGCACACCAACGACCGCGAACTGTCGTTCTACTGCGTCACCCCGTCCGGCTTCGAACTGGAAGTCGGGTGGAACCCGGTCCTCGTCACCCCCGAACTCGACGCGGCGTGGGAAGTCACCACCTACCAGGGGATCAGCATCTGGGGGCACGACGATGTCGGCCTCCGCGCACTCGACCGCCTCAGCCAGGTGCGTCAGGCCGTACTCAGCGCCCGCGCCCGCGAGGTCTCCGTCCCCGAACTCAGCGGCGCAGCCGCGGGAGGACTCACATCATGACCGACTACGATGTCGCGATCGTCGGCCTCGGCCCGACCGGCCTGACGCTGGCCCATCTACTGGCCCGCCGCGGCTTGTCGGTGCTGGTGCTCGAACGCGAACCCCGGTTCTACGGCAACGCCCGCGCCGTCTACACCGACGACGAGGCGCTGCGCGTCTTCCAGTCCGCCGGTGTCGCCGACGAGATCCACCAGGACATGATCGTCGATTCCGCGGTGCAATGGGTGCGCGCCGACGGCAAGGTGCTGGTCCAGTTCCGCGAACCGAGCCGCCGTATGTGGTGGCCGATCACCAACTTCCTGTACCAGCCTTACTTGGAGACCACCCTCGAACGGCTCCTCGACCGGTACCCGAATGTCGTGGTCCGCCGGTCCCGTGAGGTGGTGGGGTTCGAGCAGAACAAGCTGTCGGTGACCGTCGAGCATGCACCCACCTCCGGCAGCGGCTACGGAGCGGGACAAGCGGCTGTCGACGCCGAACACATCGAACGCACCACCGCGTCGTACCTGGTCGGCGCCGACGGCGGCCGCAGCATCGTGCGGACATCACTCGGAATCGAAATGTCCGGCAAGAGTTTTCCGGAACGCTGGCTGGTGGTCGATCTCAAGGCTAAGGACGGAACCGACGCCTTCGCGCACCTTCCGTACTTCGACTTCGTCTGTGATCCGGCGTTGCCGACGGTCAGCTGTCCGCAGCCGGGCGGACATCACCGCTTCGAGTTCGCGCTCACCGATGACGACGACAAGGATCACTTCGAAGCCGACGAGACCGTGCGGCGCCTGATCGGCCGCTTCGTCGACGTCGACGAGGTGGAGGTCAAGCGTCGCCTGGTGTACACGTTCAACGCGGTGGTCGCCGACCGGTGGCGGGCCGGGCGGATTCTGCTGGCCGGCGACGCCGCGCACATGACGCCGCAGTTCATCGGGCAGGGAATGAATGCCGGGGTCCGGGATGCCGACAATCTGTCCTGGAAACTCGCCGCGGTCCTGCGGCACGGTGCCGATCCGGCGATCCTGGACACCTACGAGACCGAGCGGCGTCCGCATGCCAAGGCGATGATCGATCTGTCGGTGCTCAACAAGTCGCTGGTCTCGGAGAAGAACGAGCGACGCGCACGCGGCCGGGATGTCGGCCTGTGGTCGATGCTGCATGTCCCGGGCCTGTCCGGTTGGGTCCGGAAGGCGGGGATGAAACCCAAACCCCGGTTCAAACGCGGCGCCTACCTCGGGCTGCCCCGCAAGCCGCTGCGCGGCATCGAGGGCACGCTGCCGCCTCAGCCGACGATGCGCACCTACGACGGTAAGCGCGCCCGGTTCGACGACACCGTCGGGATCGGGTGGACCGTCATCGGTTTCGAGGTCGACCCGCGTGAGGTTCTGGGCCGCCGGATCGCCACATGGGAGTCGGTGGAGCCGACCTATGCCACCGTCTACCGGGCCGGGCACCGTCCGCAAGGGCAGATCGGCGACGGCCGGCGCCGGGCCGGTCTGGTCGATCTGGAGGACACCGACGACCTGCTGACCGGGTGGTTGCGGAAAGCAGGGCACGGTCCGGGCACCGTGCTGGTCCTGCGGCCGGACAAGTTCGTGTTCGGCGCCGACACCGATGTGCAGACCTTGACCACTGCGCTGATCCGGCAGATCCGGCCGGGCTCCCACAGCCCCACACCGGTCTCGGTTCCGCCGTCCCCGAAGGAGACTTCCCCGCGATGACCCCTGATTCGATGACTACCGCTGATTCGATGATCACCGCTGCGGTCCAGCGGCTTCGGACCGCCGAACGCACGCGTGTCCCGTGTGCTCCGATCCGTGAGTTCATCGGCGCCGACGACATCGACGCCGCGTACGCGGTCCAGCAGGTGCTCGTCGCCGACCGGCTGGCCGGTGGCGCCCGGATCGTCGGCCGCAAGATCGGCCTCACCAGTCCCGCCGTGCAGGCACAACTCGGCGTGGACCGTCCCGACTTCGGGTTCCTGTTTGCCGACATGGATGTGACCGCCACCGGTATCGGCGCCGATGCCTTGTTGCAGCCGAAGGCCGAGGCGGAGGTCGCGTTCGTGCTCGCACGCGACCTCGACTCCCCCGAACTCGACCTCAACACCGTCCGCGACGCCATCGAATCATCCTGGGCCGCATTGGAAATCGTCGACAGTCGGATCGCCGATTGGGATATCCGGTTCGCCGACACCGTCGCCGACAACGCCAGCTCCGGGCTGTACGTTCTCGGTGACCGGCTCCCCGCCGATATCGCACCCGTCGATGTGGCGATGACGATGTCGATCAACGGGGAGATCGTCTCCACCGGGTCGGGCGATGCCTGCCTCGGTGACCCATTGAACGCACTGCTGTGGCTCGCCGAAACCGCCCGAGACCACGGCACGCCGTTGACCGCAGGTCAGGTGATCCTGTCCGGTGCACTCGGCCCGATGGCGCAGATCGCTCCCGGCGACCGCATCGAAGCGAGGCTCTCGGCCGACGGCAGCCCCGTCGCCACCGTGGCAACCCACGTGGAACCGGAGCAGTACCGATGACGTCCGTCCCGATCGTCGCCTCGATCAGTCGGGTGGTCCCGGTGCCGTACGCCGAGATCGTCGCGTCCATCTCGTCGAAGTCGGCGGGTCCGGGGGCACGCGCCAATATCGATGAATACACCGAAACCACCTCGCACGCCATCGAAACGGTCGGTGGGGCCAGGCGCGGCAAGGCGATCATCATCCTGAATCCGGCCGATCCGCCGATGATCATGCGCGACACCGTGCTGGCCCTGGTCGATGATCCCGGTGGTGTGCGTCGCGACGAGATCGTCGCATCGATCACCGCGATGGTCGGGGACGTGTCCTCCTACGTTCCCGGGTACCGACTCAAACAGCAGGTCCAGTTCGCCGAGATCCCCGCCGACTCACCGGTGCACACGTTGACCGATGGTGCTCACGCCACCCATCAGGTGACGGTGTTCCTGGAGGTCGAAGGCGCCGCCCACTATCTGCCGGCGTACGCCGGAAACCTCGACATCATGACGTCGGCGGCCGTGCGCGCCGGTGAGGAGTTGGCCCGATGACCCGTCCGTCCCCCGCCCTGTATCTACAGGATGTGACCCTGCGCGATGGTATGCACGCGTTGCGTCACCGGATCACGCCGCAAACGCTCGGGCTGATCGTCGCCGCCGTCGACGCTGCCGGTGTCGACGCCGTCGAAGTCGCGCACGGTGACGGTCTCGGCGGTGGCAGCCTCACCTACGGCCCGGGCAGCAACACCGACTGGGAATGGTTGGAGGCCGCGGCGGCGAACATCACGAACGCGCGGCTCACCACGCTGATCCTGCCGGGGATCGGGACCGCCGCCGATCTTCGGCGGGCACATGAGCTGGGTGTGCGATCTGTGCGGGTGGCCACCCACTGCACCGAGGCCGATGTGTCCCGGCAGCTGATCGAAACCGCCCGCGCACTGGGCATGGATGTGTCCGGGTTCCTGATGATGAGCCACCTCAGCGGCCCCGAGGCGCTCGCCGGCCAGGCAGCGTTGATGGCGTCCTACGGTGCGCACTGCGTGTACGTGGTCGATTCGGGTGGGCGCCTGACCATGGACGGCGTGCGCGAACGGGTCCGCGCCTACCGTGATGTGCTCGATCCGGCGGTCGAGATCGGTATCCACGCCCACCAGAACCTGTCGCTGGCGGTCGCCAACAGCGTCGTCGCCGTCGAGGAGGGCGCCACGCGGGTGGATGCGTCGCTGGCCGGGCTCGGAGCGGGTGCGGGCAATTGCCAGCTCGAATCGTTCGTCGCCGTCGCCGAAACCACCGGGTGGGGCACCAAAGCCGATCTGTTCGCGCTACAGGACGCCGCCGACGACCTGGTGCGGCCGTTGATGGATCGTCCCGCACAGGTCGACCGGGAAACCCTCACCCTCGGCTACGCAGGCGTCTACTCCAGTTTCCTGCGGCACGCCGAAAACGCCGCGGCCACCTACGGACTCGATGCGCGCAGCATCCTGCTCGAAGTCGGTCGCCGTAGGTTGATCGGCGGTCAGGAGGACATGATCGTCGACATCGCGCTGGATCTCGCCGCAGACACCCACCGGACCACACAGGAAAAGGCATCCGCATGACCGACAATACCATCCAGCCGATAGGCCGCCGAACCCTGCTTGTGGGGACCGGCGCCCTCGCCGCCGGGCTCGCAGCGACGTCCGCGGCGCCTTCTGCCGGCGCCGCTCCCGCGCCGCGCGGCCGCTACCGGATCGATCTGCACGCCCACTTCTTGCCGCCCGAGTACCGCGCCGCGCTTCTCGATCACGGCCACTACACCATCGGTGGTTATCCGACGCCCGCGTGGTCGCCGGAATCGGCGATCGACTTCATGGACCGCTGGGGCATCCAGGCGCAGGCGCTGTCGGTGTCCGATCCGGGTGTCGGGTTCCTGAAGGCCAAGGATGCGCGTGATATGGCCCGCTACTGCAATACCTACGCCGCCAAACTGTTCCGCACCCACGGCAAACGATTCGGCGCGTTCGCGACCCTGCCGATGTCGGATGTGGCCGCCTCGCTCAAGGAAATCGAGTACGCGCTCGACGTCCTGAAACTCGACGGTGTGACCCTGCTCAGCGCGTACAACGGTGTGTACCTCGGTGATCCGCGTTTCGAACCGATCATGGCCGCGCTCAATCGGCGCAAGGCATTCGTGTTCGTGCACCCGGCCGCGATCCCGGCGAACGCGAAACCGAATCTTCCGCTGCCGGACTTCCTCGAAGAGTTCACCTTCGACACCACCCGCGCCGCGACCCTGCTGATCGCGGGCGGAACCTTGCAGCGCTATCCCGGCATACGTTTCCAGCTGTCCCACGCCGGCGGTACCGTCCCGTTCCTGTCCTGGCGACTCGGTGTTCTGGCCGCAACCCCGGTCGGAGACCTGTGGCCCAAGGGCGCACCGCGTCCCGCGGCACTCGATGTGCAGAGGTGGATTCGGAACTTCTACTACGACACCGCATTGAGTGCGTCCGAGCCGGCGATGCGGGCGGTCCTCGCGGTAACCGACCGCTCGCACATCGTGTTCGGATCGGACTGGCCGTTCAGTCAGATGGTATTCACCGGCAGTGGGGACCCGACCCCGGGTCTGAGCTCGGTCTTCACCGCCGAGCAGCGGTACGAGGTCGAGCACATCAACCCGCTGCGGCAGCTCCCCCGGCTGAAGTCGGCCCTGTAACCGACTCCTCGCCGGGACTGCCGGACTAATGCACCAGGCGTACCCAATCAGGCATACCCGACCACGAGCCTCATTCGTCGTGCTGGACGAGTTCGAAACCCGACACCTCGACGCTCATGCCTCGTTTGGAGTCTTCGGTGTGGGCGTCGGGATTTCGTGTGGCATCCCACTTTTCGTAGTTCGCCTGTGAATCCCACCGGGTTACGACCAAGTACCGGTCCTCACCCTCGACGGGGCGGAGCAGTTCGAAACTCTCGAAACCCGGGGCCGCGTCGACCGCCTTCTTGCGCTCGGCGAATCGCTTCTCGATCTCGGCCTCGATCCCCCTGGGGAATGCCAGTGCCGAGATGCTGACGTATGTCATGACCGCTCCTTGATCGTCGTTGACCAGTGGTAAGGCTGACGCTACGACTGCCGTACCGGAACGACACGGGCCAATGGTCCCACGACGGGTGTGGCGCCCGCCACGTCATCGAGATGCGGACGGATCAGCCGCGGGGAGTCAGCGTGAACGTGCCGACCTGCACGCCGCCGAGGAACGCCGGGCCCCGGTAGCCACCGTGGCCGTCGCTGTTCATGAACACGCGGTGGCCGGGAAAGAAGTCCACGTAGTAGCCGCCGCCCCGCCTGGGGTGGATCGGATAGCGCCCGATGAGGACCAGGTCGTGCCCCTGCACGTACCCATTGCGTTGCAGCAGCACGGTTCCGCCCGACAAGGTGGTGGACGTGTAGGTGCCGGGCGGAACATCCGCCGACGCCGGGGCCGCCACCGTGAGCAGCGCAGCGACTCCGGCACCGGCCGCGATCGCGGCGGTCCGGACCAGGATGGAACGGGTTTGTGCAGGCATCGCCGTCTCCTCTCCGAGCAGTCTGCCCATCGTACGCCTGTTCTGTGATGCACAGCACAGTATCGACGGGGCCAGACCTCACCCACGGTGCAGGATGACTCGCGCTACGAACCGTTGTGGCGCGAGACCACCTCCACCGACCGTGATCCGAACCTCCGATACCGACACGCGACGACCCACCCTTTGGTCCGGCACACTGAGCTGATGACCGAACTGCTCGCGGACTTCGCTACCGACACGTTCTGCCACGACGACATGATCCACCGCTACCACCGGCTGGGATCGGGGCCGGCGGTGGTGGTGATCGCGGAGATCCCGGGTATCACACCCAAGGTGATCGAGTTCGCGCGGCGCGTCGCCGCCGCCGGGTGCACCGTCTACCTGCCATCGCTGTTTGGTGTCGACGGCGCCGACAGCACCACCCACGGACCGTCTGTGCTTCTCAAATCCCTCGGAAAGGTGTGCGTATCAAGGGAGTTCACCATCTTCGCGACCGGCAAGTCGTCGGCGGTGGTGCGCTGGCTGCGTGGCCTGGCCGCCAAAGCCCACGACGAATGCGGCGGCCCCGGTGTCGGAGCGGTCGGGATGTGCGTCACCGGAGGATTCGCGCTCGCGATGGCGGTCGATGACCGGATGCTCGCGCCGGTCCTATCCCAGCCGTCGCTGCCGCTGGCCATCACCCCGGGTCGGCGTCACAACATCGACATCGGTTCCGCCGACCTCGATGTGGTCAAAGCGCGGTGCGCCGGCGGCCTGCAGGTCCTCGGAGCGCGTTTCGACGGCGACAAGTTGTCACCGCCCGACCGATTCCGCTTCCTGCGCGAACAACTCGGCGACGCGTTCATCGGTGTCGAACTCCCCGACTCGTCGGCCAACCCCGACGGACAGGGACCGCCGCACTCGGTGCTCACCGACCACCTGATCGATGAACCCGGCCAACCCACCCGCGACACCCTCGATCAGGTCCTTGCCTTTTTCCGGGACAAGCTCGGTATCGAGCACGGGACGTCGGCGCAGCCATCACCGGAATCGACGTCGCCGGCGGCCATCGCCGACGAATCGTGTGGTGAGTGGCCTGACGCTGATCATTGATGCTTCGATCGTCCAGGTCACCGGATGCGGTGGAGTGCGAGGACCGGGATGACGCGGATACCTGCGGTCTTTTCCGCGTACCCGGCGAATCCGGGGTACCGGCGGGCCTGCTCGGCGTAGATGCGGTCACGGTCGTCTCCGGTGATCTCGGTGACGGTGACGTCGAACTCCTCGGTGCCGATCTCGACGCGAGCACTCCCCGCGGCGGTGAGGTTGTAGTACCAGGCGGGGTTCGTCGGCGCGCCCGCCTTGGATGCGAACACATGCACGGTGTCGGGGTCATTCTCGTCGGCCAGGTACATCATCGGGGTGACGGTCTGCTTACCCGATTTGCGGCCGACGTGATGCACAAGAATCATCGGCGCCCCTTCGAAGGCACCGCCGACCCGGCCCTCGTTGGCGTGAAACTCGTTGATGATCTGTGTATTCCAGTCAGCACTCTCAGTCATGACCGCTCCTCACGGTTGGTTGCGGGTAAGACACACAGGCTCAGTATGGCGTCCGATCGGGGAACTCGGCGGCAACTCCGAGGTGAACACGACGTGCCGGTCGTTACCGTGCCATGCTTTTCCGGTCACCCGATCACGATCGGGTACCCGTTTCCAGATCGGTCACCACCGATACCTCGCCACCGTGGACCATCGGACGCAGGCCCCGCACACGAGAACGGGCCTGGATCACTCTGTGCCACCGGAACAGGAGAACGAGGATGCCCCTGCCGTTCGATGCCTTCTACCTGCCGACCGATGACCCCGACACTTTCGAGTCGACGCAGGCGACCTCCAGCCCCTGGGACCCTTCGATGCAGCACGGCGGTCCCCCGGCCGCGCTGCTGGCGCGGGCGATCGAGGCCGCCCGGTCCGACGAGACGCTGGCGATTGCCCGGTTCACCGCCGACATGCTGGGCTCGATTCCGCAGGGCACCATGCGCATCGAGACCCGCGTCGTCCGGCCGGGCCGTCGCATCGAGATGATCGAGGCGTCGCTGTGGGCCGGTGACCGACTCGCGGTGAAGGCCAGTGCGTGGTTGATCCATGCCACCACGGATTCGACAGGCGAGTATTGGCGGCCGTCCGCCGTGCCCGATCTTCCGGCGACCGCGGTGACGGAGTTCTTCGACGGCGTGAGTCCCGATTGGGGATACGGCCGCGCGATCGAATGGCGGTTCGTCACCGGCGGCTACGAACCGGGCCCGGCGTCGGTGTGGGCGCGGTTACGGGTGCCGCTCGTCGCCGGTGAACCCACGTCGCCGGTGCAGCGGCTGCTCACCGTCGCGGACTCCACCAACGGTCTGTCCGGGCCACTGCCGATGAAGTCCTGGCTCTTCATTCCGCCGACGGTGACCGTCACCATCGAACGACCGCCCGCCGGCGATTGGCTGTTCCTCGACGCGCGGAGCACCGTCGGACCCGACGGTATCGGCCTGGCCCAGGGCGAGATGGGCGACGAGCACGGCACCGTCGCCGTGGTCGCGCAACCACTGCTGGTCGCACCACGCTGACCCCGCACCCGGCGCCGGCCGGAATCCGGTCAGCGGGGCGGCTGATCCGTCGACCTCGCGGCCACTTCCCGACGAAACGCGGCGTTTCGTGCAAGCATGTGCCCATGACCGCGAGCGCTGACGACCACTCCGTCGACCACGCCCAGACCATCGCCTATCCAAGTCCGGGGGCTCGCGCACGGCAATTCGAATACTCGGGCCATCCGCACGTGGTGGTTCTCTTCGGGGCGACAGGTGATCTGTCACGGCGAAAACTGTTGTGCGGTCTCGGCTATCTGGTGGCCTCCGATCTGAACGCCGACATGCAAGTGGTGGGCACCGGACTCGACGACATGTCGAACGACGAGTTCCGTGAATTCGCGCGGCGTTCGATCGAGGCCGTCGGGGCGCGCAAACTCACCCCGGAGCAGTGGGCGACGTTCGCGCCGCGGCTGCACTACGTGCCGTCGTCGGCGGGTCCGGCCGCACTGGCAGCCAAGGTGGTCGAATGCGAGGCCGAACTCGGTGACGGGGTGCGGCGTCTGCACTATCTGAGCGTGCCGCCCAAGGCGGCGCCGGCGGTGATCAGCACCCTGAGTGAGGCCGGACTGATCGAGCGGTCCCGGGTGATCATGGAGAAGCCGTTCGGCGAGGACCTGCAGTCGGCGATCAAGCTCAACGATTTTCTGCATGAGACGTTCGCCGAGGAGCAGATCTTCCGCATCGATCATTTCCTGGGAAAGGAAGCGGCGCAGAACATTCTGGCATTGCGGTTCGCGAATGGGTTGTTCGAGCCGATCTGGAACCGGAACTTCATCGGACACATCCAGATCGACATCCCCGAAGCCCTCGGCCTCGACGCGCGCGCCGCGTTCTACGAGCCGACCGGCGCCTACAAGGACATGGTGGTCACCCACCTGTTCCAGGTGATGGCTTTCGTGGCGATGGAACCACCGACGGCGCTGGAACCGATGGCGATCTCCGAGGAGAAGAACAAGGTCTTCCGGTCGCTGACGCCGATCAAGCCGAGCGATGTGGTCCGCGGCCAATACCTCGGATACCGCGACGAACCCGGTGTCCATCCCGAGTCCGACACCGAGACATTCATCGCGCTGCGCGCCCACATCGACAACTGGCGCTGGGCGGGTGTCCCGTTCTATCTGCGCACCGGCAAACGGATGGCCGAGGGTCAGCGCATCATCTCCATTGCCTTCAAGGAGGCGCCGAAGTCGATGTTCCCGGCCGGGTCGGGCGTGGGCAGCCAGGGACCCGATCACCTGACGTTCGATCTGGCCGACGAGTCGCGGGTGTCGTTGTCGTTCTACGGCAAGCGCCCCGGGCCGGGGATGCGGCTGGACAAGTTGTCAATGCAGTTCTCAACCGAGGAGACCAACCGGGCCGACGAGGTCCTCGAAGCGTACGAGCGGCTCATTCTCGACGCGATGGCCGGCGACCACACCCTGTTCACCACCGCCGACGGCATCGAATCATTGTGGGACCGCTCCATCCCGCTGCTCACCGATCCGCCGCTGGTCAAGCCGTACGCCCCCGGTTCGTGGGGTCCCAACCAGATCCACCAGCTCATCGCGCCACACGCGTGGCGGCTGCCCTTCGAACGCGGCTGGCGTGCCAAGAAGTGAGGCGTTGGTTGTCGCCGGCTACTCCGTGGGGGTGGTGGCGCCGACCAGATCCGGGTGATGCCGGGCGGCGACGTCCGGGTGGGCGCGCAGGCGGGCTTTGATCATATTCTCACCGAAGGTGCCCGAGATCGGATTGTGCGGGTCGTCGGTGACGCCGGGCGCATCGGCGGCGAGGTCGGCCGGCAACGCGATCCGGGGCATCGCCGACGAGAGGGCAGGGTTGAAGAAGAACGGCACCGACAGGCGTTCGGTCCCCGCAGGTGGTGACTGCACCCGGTGCATGGTGGCCTTGAGGTAACCGTCGGTCGCGTACTCCATCAGTTCGCCGATGTTGACGACGAACGCGTCCTCGACGGGCGGGGCATCGATCCAGCCGCCGTCGTGCTCGACCTGCAGCCCACCCTTGCCCGGTTCGATGAGCAGCAGAGTGAGCACGCCGGGGTCCTTGTGCGCACCGACGCCCTGCCGCTGCGCGGCATCCTCGCGGCCCGGATACCGCACCAGTTTCATCAGAGTCGACGGGCGCTGCGCGAACGCGTCGTCGAAGAAGGCGCGGTCGGTGCCCAGGCTTGAGGCCCACTCGCGCATGAGCCGCAATCCGAGCTCGCCACAACGCTTCTGCCAGTCGGTGATCACCTCCCGGAAACCGGCCAGCTCGGGCCACAAGTTGGGGCCGTCGAGCCGCAGATAGCCGGGATCGGAACCGAGCGAGGGGTATTCGGCGGCCAGGTCGATCTGTTCGCGCCAGTCGATCGCGCCCTGCGTGTACTCACCGCCGAATCGCGTGTACCCGCGAAAGTGCGGGCTCTTGAGCATCTCGACGTCGAACTTGGCGGCCTCCGGCAGCGCGAAGAACGCACGGACGGTGTCGAACAGGCGGTCTCGGGTGTCGCGGTCGATGCCGTGGCCGACGAGGTAGAAGAACCCGACCTCGTGTGTGGCGGCGAGAAGGGACTGCCGGAACATGGCGCGATCGGTGTCGTCACCGTCGACCAGCGACATGTCGACAATCGGCAGTTCGGTCAGTGTGGTGGCCATGGTGCACTCTCCTTGCCTGTTGCACCGTAGATCGATGAACTCCATCCGACGGTACTTCACAGTCGACCACCGAGGGCAACCTTGCGCCACCGCTGCACACCCGCGACCGTGTGCGGGCATGCACCGGCACGGTGACGTGGTCAGGTGCCGATCGTGCCACCCTCACGCCAGACCGCGACGACCGCGGGCCGCGGCTGGGACGTGCCGCCGTCGGGCCAGTGCGATGCCGGGTTGTCGGCGGAGTGGTCGTCCTCCTCGCCGGGATGTTGCACGCACACGACCACCCGGTCGTTGCCGATGATCGGGCCGCAGGTTTCCGCGCCCTTGGGGACGGTGAGGAACTGTTTGGTCTCACCGCGCCGGTCACCGTCGAGGGCGACGGCGAACAGGCCGTCGTTGGAGTCCAGGGCGTTGCCGTCGGTGGAGATCCACAGATTCCCGTGCGGGTCGAACGCCACATTGTCCGGGCACGAGATCGGGCTGACCTGCGTTTTGTCGAAGCCGCCGTAGTAGGTGTCGGCGGCGGCAGGATCGCCGCACACCAGCAGCAGCTCCCACGTGAAGTCGGTGCCGGTGTGGTTGTCGGTGATCTCGATGATCTGACCGTTTTTGTTCTCGTTGCGCGGGTTCGCGGCGTCGGCGGGCGCTTTGCCTTCGGTGCCGCGTTTGTCGTTGTTGGTCAGTGCGCAGTAGATCTTGCCGGTGCGCGGGTTGGGTTCGATGTCCTCGGGCCGGTCCATCTTGGTGGCGCCGGCCTTGTCGGCGGCGCTGCGGGTGAACACCGCCACCTCGGCGGGGGTGAATCCGTCGACATGCGACTGTGCCTTGCCGTCGGCGCCCACGGTGAGCAACGGCGCCCACGAACCCTTTCCGGCGAACTTTCCGCTCTTGGGAAGGGTGCCGGTGCCGTCGGCGGGCTCGCCGGTGAAGGTCGCCACGTACAGGGTGCCCTCGTCGAGGATGCGCAGGTTCTCCGCCCGCGCCCGCGCCGACAGGCCCGACTTGATCTTGCGGCTGGACACGAATTTGTAGATGTACTCGAACTTTTCGTCGTCGCCGGTGTACGCGACGACGGTACCCTTGTCCGGGCCCGAGTCGATGACGTAGATGTTCGCCGACTCGTGTTTGGTGCGACCGAGCGCGCTGTGCTTGACCGGTGTGGACGACGGGTAGTGTGGGTCGACCTCAACGACATAACCGAACCGGTTGGCCTCGTTGGGTTCTTGAGCCAGGTCGAAACGCTTCTCGAAATGTCCCCAATGGTGATTGTCGGCGTCGTCCTCGAAGGAGTACCGCTTGAGGTGTTCGGCGGCCTTCGGGTCGGTGACCTTGCTTGCGTTGGAGAAGTAGTTGTTGTAGTTCTCCTCGCCGGAAAGCATTGTGCCCCAGGGAGTGATGCCGCCCGA
This sequence comes from Gordonia amarae NBRC 15530, assembly GCF_000241345.1. Classification (GTDB taxonomy): domain Bacteria; phylum Actinomycetota; class Actinomycetes; order Mycobacteriales; family Mycobacteriaceae; genus Gordonia; species Gordonia amarae. The sequence continues at coordinate 63,761 of NZ_BAED01000019.1, read as the reverse complement.
GCAGTTGGCGATGGTGCCGAGGATCGTGGTGCCGTCCGGGTCGGCGGAGGTCTTGACGAAGTCGCTGCCCGCGGCGGGGCCGGTCAGCGTGAACGGTGCGCCGGCGTCCAGTTTGCGGTTGCGGGGGCCGATGACGGGTGTGAGTGCGCCGGTGCCGCGCTCTGCGGCGACCTCCACGACCACGATGCCGTGTGCAGCCATCGCGATCCGCGCCTGCGCCTCGGTGGGCGCGTTCTCCTTGTAGCCGTGGAACATGAACAGTTCGGTCGTGTACTCCTGGTTGCAGACCAGGTAGTAGTGGTTGGCGACGCCGTCGACGGGGATCAGTCCGGCGAAATCGTTGTTGAAGCCGAACTGTTTGGCCTGCGCCTCCGGGGTCTGCTTGTTGAAGTCGAACTCGGGTGCGCCGGGGATCACCGGGTCGCCCCAGCGGATGACGATCGCCTGCTGGTAGCCGTCGGGGATGACGACCTTGTCCTCGGTGTTCGGTGCCACCGCGGCGAACTTCATGCCATTGGGTGATTCGGTGGTGGCCGGGGTGCCGGTGCTGCCCGAACTCGGTGCCGGTGTCGACGACGAGCTGTCGTCGCCGCACGCGGCGAGGGTGACGCCGAGCACCGTCGCGCCGGCGGCGGTCAGCGCGCTGCGACGCGAGATCGCGGTGCGTGCGATATCCCTGAAGTAGGCGTTGTCACTGGTGTTTCCGGGTTCGTGCCAGCACGCCTCCCCGCACTTGTAGCGGCAGGTGACGCGGGCACGGGACGACTGGCCGATCCGGGTGTCAGCAGTGAACAACTGCAACGGAATACGCACTACGGTTCCTATCACTGGGCTGCGATGGCGGCACGTCCTCCGGGACTCGGACGAACCATCTGGGAACCTAGAGACGATGCTGAACGCGACGGCAACGCCGAGGTGAACTCACCACGAACACAACACTTCCGGTAGACGCTGCGGGCTGGTGACCTCGGCTCGCCTGCCGCCTGTGATCCGGTGGTAGGTTCGGCGGGATGCTCCTGTGGATCAATGGCGCGTTCGGCGCAGGCAAGACCCAGACCGCATTCGAACTACAGCGCCGATTGACCGCGGCACATGTCGCCGATCCCGAACAACTCGGGTACGGCATCCACCGGATGTTGCCCGCCGATCAGCGAGGGGATTTTCAGGACCGTCCGCAGTGGCGTTCCGGTGTGGTGGAGACCCTGGCACAGATCGACAAGCATGCCGATGTCCCGGTCATCGTTCCGATGACGCTGGTCGATGCCGACTACTTCGACGAGATCGTCGGCGGACTGATGGGCCGGGGCGTAGATGTGCGGCACTACGCGCTCACGGCGTCGGTCGACACCATTCACGCTCGGCTTCGGCGTCGTGTCAGAGCTGTGCGGGTCCTCGGTGCCGACGAGGCATGGGCAATGCAGCAGGCCGACCGATGTGTCACTGCCCTGCGCGAGAAGCGTTTCGCCACGCACGTGCCCACCGACAACAGAACTGTTGTTGAGGTCGTCGAGTTCATCGCCTCACACGCCCACCTCGACCTGGTGACGCCCAGGCTCAATGCCTTCCGCTACCAGTTGCACCGTCTGGCCGTCGGCGTCCGTCACGTCCGCATCTAAGCCGAATGTATGACGCACCCGGCGGTACCCGCCAGTTTCTCCTGGCGCCGACGTCCTACTGCGGCGCAGCGTGTTCTGCCAACCCTCCCTGGCTCAACCAGTCAATTTGTCTGGCGCGCGCAGCTATCGCGGCCACGTTCTTCAGCGCGGCGTTGACCGTCTCAGATGCACTCGACGTATGGAGTTCCCGCTGTGCCGCGGCCAGCAACTCGTCGTCGAGGTCGATCAGCCACTTTGCCATTTCCCACCTCCGTTCCCCAATCTCCTCCAGTCTGGCTGGGTCGCCGAGTTTGTGGGCCGTAAGGCGGTGCTGTCAGTGAAAAGTGGCGATACTCTCGCTGTGGAGGCTGCGGCGACCTTTGGGCGCGGGCCGCTCCGATTCAGCCCTTAGGAGATGTACGTGGTTACGCAAGTCCCCTACCAGCAGACCGTCGACGCGCTGGGTGCGCAGTGGGCGACGCTCATCGACCTGGCCGATGGTCTCGATGACGAGCAGTGGAGTGCGCCGTCGATCCTGGAGGGGTGGACGGTGGCCGATGTGTTCGCGCATATCGCCGGGACGGAATGGTCGTTGGCCGGACGGACGGTCGAACCGGTCCGGGGGGTCGGCGAGCTGGCGCATGTACGCAACCCGATCGGCGAGCTGAACGAGAACTGGCTCGACCACTATCGGGTACTCAGCCGGGCCGAATTGATGGCCGATCTTCGCGAGGTGACGGCGCTGCGTGGCGAAGTACTGCGCACGATCAGCGAATCCGACTGGAACGCAGAAGGATTCACTCCCGCTGGGAAGGATTCGCATGGCCGGTTCATGCGGATCCGTACCTTCGACTGCTGGATTCATGAGGTCGATATCCGTGATTCGCTACAGCTGGGTGCTCCGGCAGATCCGGAACCGGCCGCGGTGACCCGCGAGGAGATGGCGGCGTCGTTGCCATTTCTCATCGGCAAACGCGCCCAGGCACCGCGCGATGCCGCCGTAACCGTCGACTTCACCGGCATCGCGCCCGCTCAGGTACACGTGTCGGTGGGTGAACGCGCCGCGGTGGTGCCGGCGATCGACGGTGTCCCCGACGCGGTGCTGCACGTCGATATCGCCGACTACGCGCGGCTGATCGGGGCACGCGCCACCGCCGACCCGGCGTCAGTCACCATCGACGGCAACGCGGACCTCGGTGGGCGTGTGGTCGCCAACCTGCACTACCTGATCTGACGGCGGGTATCAGTTCGCATCGGTAGCGCCGCCTGCGGCGGCCAGAATGTCGCGGTTCTCCAGCACGTGCCGCCGGTACCCGTTGCGGGTGAGGTTGAGTGCGGCCTGCCCCATCAAGGCCGAGCTGTTCATCAGCTTCGGACCCAGACCGACGGCACGAAGCAACGGAAAGACCGGCGTGAGCAGGATTGATGACACGCGGTAGGCGAACGTGTTGGACCGTTTGCCGTGCGCGGGTTCGACGAAGCCGGGGCGCAGCGCGTAACCGTTCGCGAACATGTCGATGACCATGTTCTCGGTGCGGCCCTTGACCCGAGCCCACCGGCTTCGGCCCTGTTCACTGCTGTCGGTGCCGCCGCCGGAGACGTAGACGAACGTCAGGTCGGGGTTGATCGACGCCAGTGCTGTGGCCGCGACCTTCGCGTAGTCGTAGGTGATCCGTTCGTAGTCCTGCGCGCTGACGGTACCGGCGGATACCCCCAGCGACCAGAAGCACGCATCGGCTCCCGCCAACTCGTCGGCGAGTCCGGAGACGTCGGTGAAGTCGGTGAGAGCAACGCTGCGCAGCTTCGGATGGGTGATGGCCAGCGGGGAGCGACCGACGGCCACCACCTCGGTGACGTCGCCGGCCGCCAGAGATTCGCGGACGAATCCGTCGCCGATCAGGCCGCTACCGCCGAATACGACAATCTTCACAGTGCGCTCCTGACGGCACCGGTGGGGAGTCCGCTCTGGACACGACGCTCGGTCATGACGATCCTGCCTCTTATCGATACGGATGGGGTTGATGCGAGCCGGTCAGCCCAGCTGCGATTCTAGGGTGAGGCCGGTGAGCTCCCGAAGCAACTCTCGCCTGTTCTTCGGAATTCGTTGCGCAGCAATGTGTTCAGTACATAGAGAGCATTTTGTGGACGGGTGTCCGGGCACTGATACCCGCCCCGTACAGTGGGACGCACCCGTGGACAGCACCCGAGGAAAGGGGCCACCGATGGCCAATCAGCGCGCCCAGGTCGTCATGACCGACGACGAAATCAAGCAGTTCCTGCAGGACGGGCGCACGGCGACGCTGGCAACCAACGGCCCCAACGGCTTCCCGCATCAGGTGGCGATGTGGTACGGCTTCGTCGACGGGCAACTCTGCTTCGAGACCAAGATAAAGTCGCAGAAGGCGGTGAACCTGCTTCGCGACCCCAAGCTGAGCATCAGCGTCGAGGCCGGCGAGAGCTACGACCAGCTGCGCGGCGTCGCGATCGACGGAACCGCGCGCATCGTGTACCCGGACGGGCCCGAGTACTGGCCCGCGGCCATCAGCGTGTTCGAGCGATACCAGGCTCCCTACACCGAGGAAATGAAGCCGGCCGTCGAATTCATGATGACCAAACGGGTTGTCGTGGTCGTCGAGCCGCACCGCATCCGATCCTGGGATCACCGCAAACTCACCTGAGCGATCGCCTCGTCCTTACCCGGTGGGCCGGATGAGGCCGTGTTCGTAGGCCAGGATCACCAGTTGCACCCGGTCGCGGACACCGAGTTTGGTCAGGATCCTGCCGACGTGGGTTTTCACCGTCGCCTCCGACAGGAACAACTCGGCACCGATCTCGGCGTTGGACAATCCGCGCGCCACCTGTTCGAGCACCTCACGCTCGCGGCCGGTGAGACGGTCCAGGCCGGGGGGTGGTTCGGCATGCCCCGGCAACGTGGGCAGGATGTGATCGATCAGGCGGCGCGTCGCCGACGGTGCGATCACCGCCTCACCGCCGAACACGGTCCGCACCGCATCGACAACCTGTTCCGCGCGTGCGCTTTTCACCAGGAATCCGCTCGCGCCAGCCCGCAGCGCGGCGTACACGTGTTCGTCGAGGTCGAAGGTGGTGAGCACCAGCACACGAGGCGGGTCCGGTAGCGCGGTGATCTGCTCGGTGGCCGAGATCCCGTCCAGCACCGGCATCCGCACATCCATGAGGACCACGTCGACGCCGGTACTGCGGACCGCGTCGACCGCCTGCCTGCCGTCACCCGCCTGCCCCACCACCCGCAGGTCGTCCTGGGATTCGAGGATCATCGCGATGCCGTCGCGGATCAGGTCCTGGTCGTCGACGACGAGTACCCGGATGGCGGTCATGACGCCACCCCGCCCGTGGGGATGTGCGCCCGGACCGCGAAACCGGACACGTCACCACCCTGGTGTGGCCGGCGGAAGGTGTGCCGGCCGTAGGTCAGCCGGCCTCCGACGGCCTCGACACGTTCGCGCATACCGAGCAGGCCGCGGCCGGGTGTGACGTCCAGGATCGGGCCGCCGTCGTCGGCGACCTCCACCACCAGCTCGGCGGGCTCGCGGCGGACAACGACGGTCACCGAGGTCTGCGGGCCGGCATGTTTGAGCACGTTGGTGACCGATTCCTGGACGACGCGGTAGGCCACCAGCCCCGGTGCCGCCGGTATGTCGGCGTCGGTTGCGGTGGAGTCGATCCCGTCCCAGTGGATATCGAGCCCGGCGCGGCGGGCCCGGTCCAGGAGCGCGTCGAGGTCGGCGGGCGTCGGCTGGGGTGCGCGGTCGCGGGCGTCCGGGTCGAGGGTGTCGAGCAGTGCGCGCATCCCGTGCATCGCCTCCTGTCCGGTAGTCGCGATCCGGTCCAGTGCCGGCACCACGACACCGGGTTTGCGGTCGGCCAGCATCCGTGCGCCCTCGGCCTGGCTGACCATGACGGCCAGTGAATGGGACACCACGTCGTGCAGTTCGCCGGCGATGCGGCGGCGTTCGTCGGCGAGCGCCCGGTCGGCCATCGCCTCCAGGTAGCGGGCCCGCACCTGCCGCAGCCGCCCGAGTTGCCACGGCACCACCACGAACGCCGCGACCACCGGGATCAGCATCGCCCGCCACAGCCCCATCGACAGCGGAAGCTGCGCCGCCGCCTCTGCGTTCCACAGCCGCACGACCACCAGCAGACCACCCACCGCCGCCACCGCCAGCGCCCGGTATGAATCGGTCGACCCACGGTGCGCGGCAACCGAATACAGCAGTACGCAGAAGATGATCGAACTGGGCAACAGGACGACGGGAACCGGCGCCCCGTAGGTCTGGGTGACCTGCGGGCCGGTGGCGTCGGGGATGCAGACGAAGGCGGCCAACACCGCACTGCCTGCCACGAATGTCGCGCGGGGCCGCACGCGCCGGAACACCACGAGGATGTGCAGTGCCACCAGCCCGGCGATCAGCGCCGCGCGGGCCGGCAGCGGCCACGGCGCCGAGGCCAGGACACCGACGCCCGACGGGATGAGCAGCACGCCGAGGGCCACGGCCAGCAGACCGTCGGCGAGCCAGGGCCGTGACCGCTGCCACGACTCGACGCGCTCTGTCCCGAGGGAACCTCTCACCCGCCCATCGTAGGCACCGCACGTGGGCGCGGGCGTCCACCTTGAGGTGGACCCACGCGCGACCCGTGGGCGATGTGGCCGAGGGCCTGTGGCGCCGACAGTGGATGCCATGAGTACCCAGATGATGACAACAGAACCCGACGAGCACGCGAACAGCCCGGGAAACACCCGGTTTTCACCGGTACGGGAAGGTGCGCTGGTGCTCACCTGCCTGGCGTGCATCCCCTACCTGACGCTGAAGATCCTGTGGATCTTCGGCAGCCACATCGGTATCCCCGACGGCAGCGAGCTCCTCGATCACGAGGGCCTGATGCGGGTGGCGAACGGGCTGACCGTGCTGATGGACGCCACGGCCGTGACGCTGGCGTTCGCGCTCGCCCGGTCGTGGGGTCGGCGCATCCCGGCCTGGCTGATCGTGGGGCCGATGTGGATCGCGACCGGGCTGCTTGCCCCGATCGTGGCGGCGTGGCCGCTGGATCTGCTCACCGGAGCCGCCTCGGACTCCGGATCGTCGGCGGCGGATTTCCTGCAGCCGTGGGTGTTCAACGTCGTGTACGGCGGTTTCGGCCTGCAGGCCGCGGGCCTGATGACACTGCTGGTGCTGCACGTCCAGCAGCGGTGGGGACGGCTGTGGCGGGGCCGGGTGCGGGATCTTCCGGTGCTCGCGACGGTGCCCGCGACCCGGATGTCGGTGGCCGGGGCGGCAGTGCTGGCGATGTATCCGCTGATCGTGCACCTCGGGTGGGCATGCGGTGCGAACTGGTTCCTGACCGAGGACACCGACGGGGTGAGTGCGGTGGTGCACGCCGTCAACGCGGGCCTGGTGGTCCTCGCGATCGCCGGTGCGGCCGCGTTGGCCGGTGCCGGCCGGCGCACCTGGGTGGGGCGGCTGGACACCCGGATCCCGCTCGCCGCCGCATGGGTCGGATCGAGTGCGGTCGGCGCATGGGGACTGTGGCTGATCCTGTCGGCGACGGCCTTCCATGGTGACACCGGCAATCCCGATGGCACAGAAGGATTCAGCGCTCAGCTGGTCGGGGTGTGCGGGGTGTCGGTGGTGGTCGGCGCGATCCTCGTGGTGACCGGTGCGCACCTGCTGACGGGCTGGCGAGCAGCGCGAACACCGGATCTGTCCTCCGCCACTTGACGTGATGCCGTTCACACCATACGGTCATACATCATTCACCAGCTGTATGACCGTATGACCGGAAAGGCGGGCAGATGACCCTCGGCAAGAAGGCGGTAATCCTCGGCGGAAGCATCGCCGGCATGTGTGCGGCGGGCGCCGTCGCACCCCATTTCGACGAGGTCGTCGTCCTCGAACGCGACGTCATCGCCGACAACATGGAGCACCGGCGCGGCGTGCCGCAGAGCAAGCACCCGCACTTCCTGCTCAACTCGGGCCGCCGCGCGATGGACACCCTGTTCCCCGGCTACGAGGACGACCTCATCGAGGCCGGCGGGCTGCACCTGATGCCGTCGGTGTCGGCGGCCCATTGCGAGGGTGAGGGCTGGATCCCGCGCTCGGAGTCGACGATGAGCATGGTGTACGCCTCGCGGCTGCTCATCGAACGGGTGCTGCGCAACAAGCTCGCCGAGGTCGCCAACATCACCGTCCTCGAAGGCGTCAACGTCACCGGCCTGGAGACCGTCGACGGCGGCAAGCCCGGCGGTGCGGTCACCGGGGTGTGGCTGACCGGCGGCGACGAGGGTCCGGCCAAACGGCTGATCAAGGCCGACCTGGTCATCGACACGCTGGGCCGCGGCTCGGCCGTGTCGGCGTGGCTGGAGAAGGCGGGCTGGCCCGCACCGCCGGTGCAGTCGCTCGATGCCGGCTGTACTTACACCACCCAGTGGTTCCAGAAGCCCGCCGAGCGGCCCGACGACTGGTGGTGGCATCACATGTCGGTCATGCCCACCCAGCAGGCCACCCCGCATCCGGCCGAGCACGACTTCATCAGCCAGATCTTCCCCATCGAAGGCGACCGGGTGCTGGTGACGATGGGCTCGTGGGGGCACCCGATGCCCCGCAAGGAAGACGAGTTCATCGAGACCACCAAGCGACTGCGGGCCCCCGCGTTCAACAAGGCCGTCGAACGCTGCACGCCGCTGTCGAAAGTGTTCGTCACCAAGTCGACCGGCAACATGCGCAAGCGCTACGACAAGCTCGACAACCCGCCCATCGGCCTGCTCGTCATCGGCGACGCCATCTGCGGTTTCAACCCGTTCTACGCCCAGGGCATGAGCTCGGCCGGCAAATGCTCGGTGCTGCTCGACGAGATGCTCAGCGAGCGCACCTCCGGTATCGAACCCGGCTTCTACAAGACCTACTTCGCCGAGCAGTGCAAGCTGCTCGACGATATCTGGACCCTCGCCCTGGCCCGCGACCGCGGATACTCCAACGCCACCGGCACCGACATCGCCCCCAAGTGGCAGCAGCGGCTCACCTCGCGGCTGAGCTGGCCGCTGTTCAACCTGCTCTCGGCGGCCACCCGCGAGGATCCCTACCTCGAAAACCACTTCACCGCGGTGTTCAACCTCGACGAATCGGTTACCGAGATGGTCAAAGACCCCAAGTTCATCGCGGGGATGGCCAAGTTCGCCGTCAAGAAGGCCCTCAAGCGCAACAAGCTGCCGATCGGGTTCGATCAGACCCTCGACCCGCCGTCGCAGATCTATCGTGACTTCACGCCCTACCCCGGTGGTCCGGCCACGGTGATCGAACGGCCCGCCAAGACCGCCCCGGAACCCGAGGCCTCCCCGGTCGCCTGACCTCCCAGGCCGGGGGCGCGGCCCGCCGTCACCGACTCGGCGGCAGGCCGCGCCCCAGGCCTCCGACTCGTCTCATCCGTCACGATCGAGGAGCACTTACATGGCAGTGTGCGATCCGGACACCCCGGCGTACGTCATCACCCGATACCTGGGCTTCGTCTGCGAAGACGCCAACCCTGTTGCGGCGCTGCGCAATCCGTTCGGTCTGGAGAACTGGACGTTGCCGGTCCTGGAGGTGACGATCATCCTCGGCGCCGTGCTGGCGCTGCTGCACGCGATCCGCCGGCTGCGCCGCGACAACGATCCCACCAACCTCGCGCTCTGGATCGGGTCGCTGGTGTACCTGTTCGTGATCGAACCCCCGCTGTACTTCCCGGAGTGGTTCGGAATGCAGGACGCGATGGGATTCATGTTCGCGCACAACGTGTTCACCGTCGACTTCATGTACGACAGGCTGCCGCTGTACATCGTGTGCTTCTATCCCGCGCTCAGTCAGGTGGCCTACGAGATCGTGCGGGCGTTCGGCTTCTTCGACGGCACCAGGCATGCGGCGCTCAAGGGTGCGGTGGCCGTCGCGTTCGTGTACCAGGTGTTCTACGAGATCTTCGATCAGCTCGGGCCGCAACTGAAATGGTGGGCGTGGAACGTCGACGAACCGTTCTACGGCCACACCGCCGCCGAACTGGGCAACCCGGCCGCCGTCCCGCTGCTCGCCTCGGTACCCCTCAACAGTGTGTGGCTGTTCGCATCGGTGTCGTTCGGTGTCCTGACCTATGTGAGCACCCGGCTCATCGCGAACCCGACGCTGGCGGGCAATGCTCCCCGCGGGCTGTCACTGGCGTGGCGGATCGTGGTCTCCGGCGTGCTCGCCGTGATCAGCATGCCGCTGATGGGTATCCCGGCGTCGGTGTTCGGTCGCGGTGAGGGCGCCAACCTCACCGGACAGGCGATCGTGCTGGGCGTGGAGATCGCCGCGTTGTGGCTGGTCGGGCTGTACCTGCTCGGCACCCAGTGGCGGAAGATGCGGGCGGCGGCAGCGTCGGCGCACTCCCCCGCACGCACGGCCCGTCCGTTCCTGCTCGTGTTCCCGTTCCTGTTCCTCGGGGTACACACGGCTCTGTGGATCGCGGCGCTCCCGGACTACTTCGGCGCCACCGACGGGGTCACCGACGGCGGCACCCCGATCGGCAGCCTCCCCTATGTGATCGCCTGCCTGGTGGTCGCGCTCGGCAGCCTGCTGGCGGCGCTGACTCTCGGGCGGGACCGCACCGAGCCGGCCGCGACCGCGGGTGAGGGCGATGCGGCCACCCGGCAGCCGCTCAATCAGGTGTGAAAGTATGGGCGAATGAGAACGCGTGGGTGGCAGGGCAACCTTCCGACCGATTCGGAAGAGGCCCGCACCCGCATTCTCAACGCCGCCATCCGGTCGGTCGAGCAGCACGGGGTCAACAAGACCACCCTCGCCGATGTGGCCACTGAGCTCGGTGTCACCCGCCAGACGGTCTACCGCTACTTCAAGTCGGTCAACGACATGCTGGCGGCGGTCGCCCAGGCGGGTGCCGCCGACTTCCTCGACCGGATGCGCGATGACCTGGCACACGTGCGCACCGTCGACGACGCCATCATCGAGACGATCCTGTACTGCCTGAACAGACTGCCCAGCGAACCGTCGATGGGCCTGCTCCTGCGGGCCGGGCAGACCGAGCTGTTCACCCGCGAGGCGACGTCGGAAAGCGGCATCACCCTGGGTGCGCAGATGCTGGGCCGGTTGCCGGTGGCGTGGGCCGAGAACGGCTACGACGACGAGGCGATGGCCGGTCTGGCCGAACTGGTGATGCGGGTGTTCCTGAGCCTGCTGCAGTACCCCACCTCGCCGCCACGCTCGGACGCCGAACTCCGCGAGTTCATCAGCCGCTGGGTATGCCCACCCGCCCGGGTTCGCGGGTAGACCCGTCAGTCGAGGCAGAACTCGTTGCCCTCCGGGTCTGCCATCACGATGAAACCCGTCTCCAGCGGTGGGTCCGGGTCGAACCGTTCCAGGCGTGTGGCACCGAGTTCGATCAGCCGCAGGGCCTCGGCCTCCAGCGCGGCCATCCGGTCGCCCCCCGCAAGCCCCGGTGCCGCCCGCACATCCAGATGCACACGGTTCTTGACGCCCTTGCCCTCGGGAACCCGCTGAAAGAAGATCCGCGGCCCGGTCCCCGCGGGGTCGACGACGGCGGACCTGCTGTTGCGGTCCTCCGCGGGAACCCCGAGCGCGTCGAGGGCCTCGTCCCACGTGGCGAATCCCAACGGCGGGCCCTGCACCTCGTACCGCAGGACTTGTGCCCAGAACTCGGCGAGCATCGCCGGATCGGCACAATCGAAGGTCACTTGAATTTCCGCACCCATCACCACTCCTGACATGTCGCTGACGTTTACCGGTCGGGTCACAGTCTTCCGGCCAATCAGGTCATTTTCTGTCCCCTATCGGACCGCTCGCTAGGCTCGGATCATGCGTATCGGTGTGTACATCATCCCCGACCATCCCTGGCAGCAGGCGCGGGACGAGTGGCGCCGTGCCGAGGAGATGGGATTCGACCACGCGTGGACATTCGACCACCTGGTGTGGGGATCGCTACCGGACAACAGGTGGTTCTCGTGTATCCCCACACTGACCGCCGCGGCGCTGGTGACTCAGCGGATTCCGTTGGGCGCGTTCGTGATCTCCCCGAACTTCCGGCATCCGGTGCCGCTGGCACGGGAGTTGCAGACACTGCTCGACATCGCGGGAGACCGGCTGCTGATGGGACTCGGCGCCGGCGGCACCCCCGACGACGTGCTGCTCGGGCAGAAGCCCGTCACCGCACGCGAACGCGTCGACCGGTTCCAGGAGTTCGTGCGGCTGCTCGATCTCACGCTCACCGACGACCACGTGGACTTCGCCGGCGAACACTACAGCGCCGTCGACATGCGGCTGGCCGGCGGATCGGTACGCGACCGGATCCCATTGCTGCTCGCGGGAAACGGGCCACGTTCGGTACGCTTCGCGGCCCACCACGGCGACGGCTGGATCACCACCGGCACACCGGCCGACAGTGTCGACGACTGGCTGGCGGGCATATCCCGCAGTGTCAGGATTCTCGACGACGCCCTCACCGACCGGCCCGGCGGCGACCGGTTCCCACGCTATCTCAGTCTCACCTGGGCACCGGCCGATCCGTTCGCGGGCGCCGATGTGCTAGACGAATTGATCGGGCGGGCAGCAGAACTCGGATTCACCGATGTCGTGGTCCCATGGCCGCGCACCAGCCCGCCGCATGTCCTGGCGGTGGACACCTTCGAGTCGGTGATGGCGGATATCCTGCCGAAGTGGCAGGACTCGGCCCGGTCCTAGTGGACGACCAGCACCGGGCACGGCGCCACATGAAGCACCGCCTGGCCTGTGGATCCCAGCAACAGGCCACGGAAACCGCCCCGGCCCCGGCTGCCGATCACGATGAGCTGCGCGTCCTCAGCCGCGCCGACGATGGCGGGAGCCGGGTCACCCGCGGCGACCACCGACGCCACCTCCACATCTGGGTAGTCCTGGCGGTAGCCGGCCAGCTGTGAGCCCAGCGATTCGACCGCCTCGTCGTTGAGCCTGCGCAGGGCTTCTTCGCCCTGTCCGTAGAAGGCGTCGCCGCCGAATCCGCCGTAGGTGTGTACGGCCACCACGGACGTGCCACGGGCGTCGGCCTGCCGGAAGGCATGTGCGATCGCCGCCGTCGACATCGGCGACCCGTCAACACCGACGACGACAGGACCCGACACGGGTGCCTGGAGCCCGATGACGGCCACCGGGCAGTTGCCGTGCGCGGCGATGTCGGCGCTGACCGAGCCGATGAGCAGTCCGGTCACCCCGCCCAGACCGCGACGGCCGACGACGATCATGCGGACCCGGCTGGACAGCTCCCGTAACACCAGGGCAGGTTTGCCGTCGATCACCTCGCCGTCGATCGACACATCCGGCGCCAGCTCGGCCGCCAGGTCGAGGGCGACATCGACCGCGCCCTGCGCGAGTTCGCGCCGCGCTTCGACCCACTGTTCGGCTTCGATCCAGCCTTCGACGTTCTGGCCGATCGGCGCGGCGAACGGTTCGACCACCGACACGATCGTGAGCGCGGTCTTGGTGCGGGCCGCCTCGGCCGCCGCCCAGCGCACCGCCGCGAGAGCCTCATCGGATCCGTCGATCGCCGCCGCGATCGGCGCGTTGTTCGTCGCCACCATCAGCCCCTTTGCTTGTGGATTCGGTCGGATCCACCCCGCCGGGGGTGGACCCACCAGACTGTACGCCGCGCGGCCGCGGCGAACCGGTGGTCAGCCGGCGTGCACGACCATCACCGGGCAGGGCGCCACCTGCAGCACGGCGCGGCTGTTGGAGCCGAGCAGCAGGCCACGGAAACCGCCACGGCCGCGGCTGCCGATGACGATCAGCTGAGCGTCGGCGGCCTTCTCAACGATGCGTTCGGCGGGCCGGATCGTGGCGACGTCGCTGTCGACGGTGACATCCGGGAAGTCCTCACGCAGGCCGGCGAGCTGCTCGGACTGGGTCTCGGCGGCCTCGGTGCGGAACCGCTCCAGGGTGGCCTCGGAGTCGCCGTGCCGGTCCTCGGTGCCGTAGAAATGCTTGCCGGAGAACGCCCCGTAGGTGGTCACCGCCACCACGGAGGTGTCCAGCAGCGAGGCCTCGGTGAACGCCTGCTTCGCGGCCACCCGCGCCGCGGGGGATCCGTCGACACCGACGACGACCGGCCCGGTGGTCCCGAACTCGCCTGGTACCACCACGACCGGGCAGTTGGCGTGGGCGGCGACGTCCGCGCTCACCGACCCCAGCAGCAGACCCTTGACACCGCCCCGGCCACGGCTGCCGACCACCAGCAGGTGCGCCCGGCTCGACACCTCACGCAGCAGGAGGGCCGGTTTACCCGACAGCACCTCACCGGTCACCTCGAGACCGGGCGCCAGTTCGGCCGCCCGCTCGAGTGCCTCGGTGAGAATGTCCTTGGCGTAGCCGTAGATGTCGTCGATCAGGTCTTGGGTGAGCACCATGCCGCTGTAGTCGGAGAGGGCTTCGACGACGGTCACGGCCTTGAGTTGCCGCTTCTCGCGCACCGCCGCCGCGACCGCCCACGCGAGTGCCTCGCGGGCCTGATCGGAACCGTCGACCGCCACCACGATCGGTGCATTGAGTGTCATCGTCACCAAACCTCTTCTCTACCGGCCGCGGGCTCTCAGCGGCCGACACCGCGTCGCCGGGCATTTTCCGGCACGGGTCCAGTCTGCCACCACCAACGGTCACCACCGAGAGCCGAACGTCCGTACCAGAGACGTCACCCCAGCCCGGTACCCATGCCACACATCACGCCGACGGTGTGGATGTGCCGCACACCGCCCTCAGCCGATGTCCCTGCGGCCGAACGCCACCAGCCCGAGGACGACCAGGGCGACGGCCACGATCGTGAGGACGGCCGGCGGAAGCCACGACACGTCCTCCAGCGGGACGAGCGCGAGGTGAGTGAACGGCGACAGGTCGAGAAGCCACTGCGGAAACTTGAGGGCAGGACCGAAAAAGATCGCTATGGCCGAGAATCCGACCGGCACCCACGCGAGCCCGATCAGCTTGGGCGCAACCCCCATCAGCAGCACGGTCACCGCGACGATCACCCAGATCGATGGCGCGTAGAAGATGCCCGCCGCGGCCAGTTGCAGCCCCCGTCCCGCCTCACCCGACACCACGGCATAGGTCAGGCCGGCCGCGGCACCACCGGCCGCCACTGCGAGAACCGGTGCGACCAGCGCGGTCACGACCGGACCGGTCAGGTACGCCGACCGGCCTAACGCGGTGGCCAGCAACGACTCCGCGTAGTCGGCCACCTCCGCGGACCGGGCTCGGGAGGCCAGCATCACCGCAAACCCGGACGCGATGATCGCCAGCATCAGCACGGCGCTGCCGTAGAAGCCGTCGACGAGCGCGACACCTTCGGCCTGCCCGCCGGTCAGTGTCCCCGCGACGTCCTTGTTCTCGCGCACGACCGCTTCGATGCTGTTGCCGATCAACCCGAACGTGACTCCACCGAACACCAATCCGGCAGTCCAGCCGATGATTCCCGGCGCGGCGAGCCGCCACGACAGTTCGTGGATACCGCCTGCCCAGGCGTGCGATGCCGGGCCACGCCGCTGCGGCAGCAGGCCCGCGCCGAAGTCGCGGCGCCGGTGCAGTATCCCGGCCACCGCCACGGCCACCCCCGCCGCCACAACCAGCAGAACAAGCGGCCATACCCGCTCACCGGCGTACGCGCGCGCCTGCTGTCCCCACCCGATCGGTGACAGCCAGCGAATCCCGTTGTCCCCCACATCGCCTGCCGCGCGCAGTGCATAGGCCACACCGAGGGCGGCACCGCTGAGCCCCCACACTCCGCGCGAGGTGCTGCTGATCTGGGCAAAGATCAGCGCCAGAGCACCGAACACCAGGCCGGTGAGTCCGCCTGCGGCGGCGAGCGTCCATGAACCCGTCGCCGGCAGCCCGGTCGCCGTCAGCGACGCGCCGGCGATCACGATCACGGCGATGTTGGCGCCGGCCGTCACCAGAGCGGTGGCGGCCGTCGGCGCGGACCGGCCGACCACACCGGCCAGGATCAGTTCGTCTGCGCCGTTCTCCTCACCGGCACGTCCGTGCCGGGCCACCAGAAAGGTACTCATCAATCCCGCCAGCACCGCACCGAATGCCGAGCTCTGCCAGGCTATTTGGCCGCCGATGGTGTTCAGGGCGAAATCCGGTCCGGTCAGCGCCTTGATCGCGGAGTTGCCGGACAGGCCGGCGGCCAGCCGGTCCAGGTCCTCCTGCGTGGGCGCGGCCTTCAACGACAGCGACTGGATCGGGTACATCGCCGCCGTGCCCAGCACCCACAAGGTGATTGCCGACAGGGAACGGCGCAGATAGAACCGGGTGAGTTCACCGGTGCCGGCATAGCTGTCACCACGAGTGCGGGCCGGTCCGGGTGTGTCCGGGGCGGTCATAGCACTCGACGCTAACGACCACCCGGTGCGCGGTCTAGTGTCGAAACACCCGGCCGGGGAACACCACGACCAGGCTACTGGGTGAGCACACCGACGACGTCGTCGACGACGGTCGACAACGAGACCTTGCGCTGCGCACCGTTCGACAGGTCCTTCACCTCGATGGTCTGCTCGTCGAGTTCACGATCACCCAGGACCAGTGCCAGACGGGCACCGGACCGGTCGGCGGCCTTCATCGCACCTTTGAGCCCGCGGTCACCGTAGGCGAGGTCGACGCTGATCCCGGCCGCACGCAACCGCCCCGCCAACCCCACCAGTTCGGCCTTGGCCGCCGCACCCATCGGCACCCCGAACACCTGGCAGCGGGCCGCGTCGGCATCGGCGACGCCCTCTGCCCGCATGGCCAGAATCGTGCGGTCCACGCCGATACCGAAACCGATCCCCGACAGGTCCTGCTTGCCGCCGATCTGGCGCATCAACCCGTCGTAGCGGCCGCCGCCGCCGATACCGGCCTGGGCGCCGAGACCGTCGTGGACGAACTCGAAGGTCGTCTTCGTGTAGTAGTCCAGGCCGCGGACCAGACGCGGATTGATCTCGTACGGCACGCCGAGCCGGGTCAGGTGCCCCAGGACGATGTCGAAGTGTCCGCGCGCGGCATCGCTCAGATAGTCCAGCAGCAGCGGGGCATCGGCGGTGGCCTCTTTGACCTCGGGACGTTTGTCGTCCAGGACGCGCAGCGGGTTGATCTCGGCACGTTTGCGGGTGGGTTCATCCAGGTCGAGGCCGAACAGGAACTGCTGCAACGCCTCCCGGTAGCGGGGCCGGGACTCGTCGTCGCCGAGCGAGGTGATCTCCAGGCGGAATCCGGACAGGCCCAGGCGCCGGTAGCCCTCATCGGCGATCGCGATCACCTCGGCGTCGAGTGCCGGGTCGTCGACGCCGATGGCCTCCACGCCCACCTGCTGGAGCTGGCGGTAGCGGCCCTCCTGGGGCTTCTCATACCGGAAGAACGGACCGGCATAGCATAGTTTGACCGGGAGCTGGCCGCGATCGAGGCCGTGCTGGATCACCGCGCGCATCACCCCGGCGGTGCCCTCGGGCCGCAATGTCACCGAACGCTCACCGCGGTCGGCGAAGGTGTACATCTCCTTGCTGACTACGTCGGTGGATTCGCCGACACCGCGGGCGAACAGGCCGGTGTCCTCGAAGATCGGCAGTTCGATGTGACCGTAACCGGCGCGTCGTGCCGCGTCGGTCAGGGTGTCGCGGACGCGGCGGAAGTCCGCGGACGCGGGCGGAAAGTAATCCGGGATGCCCCGTGGTGCCTGGAATTCGGCGCTCACAGTCCGAATCGTCCCTTCTTGTCGGTCCCGATCCCGAGGAGGAACGGGTTGGTGGCGCGTTCGGCGCCGATCGACGTCTGCGGTCCGTGCCCGGGCAGCACCTGTGTCTCATCGGGCAGCGGCAGCAGCTTCTTCTCGATCGATTCGAGGAGCTGATCGTGGTCACCGCCGGGCAGGTCGGTCCGGCCGATCGACCCCGCAAACAGTACGTCACCGGAGAAGCACACCGGAACCGTGGTCGGCGCCGCACCGTCCGAGTCGTCCTCGGCTACCTCGACATCGATGCCCAGCAGCACCGAGCCCTGGGTGTGCCCGGGCGCCAGGTCGACGGTGAACCGCATCCCGGCGATCTCGACGTTCTCGCCGTCGGCGAACTCGATCACCTGCTGTGGTTCGGTGAACTCGGTGTCGCCGATCAGCGGGCCCAGCGCCCGCCCGAGACCCATGCCGGGGTCGGTGAGCATCGGCCGGTCGGCGGTGTGGATGTAGGCGGGGATGCCGAACTCGTCGCACAGTTCGGTGGCGTTCCAGGTGTGATCGAGGTGCCCGTGGGTGAGCAACACCGCGGCGGGCGTGAGGTCGTGCTCGGCGAGCAGGGCCCTGACCTGGGGGGCGGCGTCCTGACCGGGGTCGATGATCACTGCCTGCCCGCCCGGCTGCGGGGCGAGGATGTAGCAGTTGGTCTGGAACATGCCGGCGGGAAATCCGGTGATCAGCATCGGTTCATTGTCGCAGGGCGGCACCCGGCCGGACGCGCCGGGTGCCCACCGCCCGGACCCGGCGTGCCTTCCTCTCAGGTATTGCTGGCAAACTGGCGAGTCGAGTAGCGCCGACGTCCACAGGGAGGGTTCACCAGCGTGTCGACCAATGAGGAGCGCCGACAAGCGGCCAAACGCAAACTCGAAGAGCGTCTGGAAAACGAGCAGCGGGCCGCACGCAAACGCCGGATGACCATCGTCGGGGTCTCGGTGGCCGTCGTCGTGGTGGTGGCCGGCACGATCACCGGCCTGGTGGTCAAGAAGATCTCCGACGACCACGAGAAGGAACGCTGGACGGCATGCGCCTGGGGCCCGCAGGAAGACCCGAAGCTCCAGCCCGCCGATCCGCCCGCGCAGATCCCGGCCGCCCAGCACGCGGAGTACCGCAAGCAGGTCGTCGAATACAACAAGCAGGTCCAGGACTACCTGGCCAAGAAGAAGTCGTCCCCCAAACCGGGCGCCAAGCAGCTCAAGAAGGGGACGCTGGACGTGGTGTTCGAGACCAGCCAGGGCGCCATCCCGATGACGCTCAAGCGTGATGCGGCGCCCTGCAACACCGGCGCTATCGAGCAGCTGATCCGCAATAAGTACTTCGACAACTCCACCTGCCACCGGATGACGGCGGGTGCCACCCTCAAGGTGCTGCAGTGCGGCGACCCGAGCGGCACCGGCATGGGCGGTCCGGGCTGGACCAGCCCCGACGAGGCCCCCACCGACCTCAAGCCCAGCGGCGCGCCGAACGCGATGGGCCAGCAGGCGGTCACCTACCCGCGCGGCACCATCGCCATCGCCAACAACGGTCAGGCCAACTCCGGGTCGAGTCAGTTCTTCCTCGTCACCGGCGACAGCACGCTGCCCTCCGACTACGCCGTCGTGGGCACCGTGAACCCCGCCGGGCTCGCCGTCCTGGACAAGGTGGCCAAGG
Source organism: Gordonia amarae NBRC 15530 (assembly GCF_000241345.1). Taxonomy (GTDB): domain Bacteria; phylum Actinomycetota; class Actinomycetes; order Mycobacteriales; family Mycobacteriaceae; genus Gordonia; species Gordonia amarae. Next base: position 44,721 of record NZ_BAED01000019.1, on the reverse strand, counting down.
GCGGCATCACGCCCGGGGCCTCGGGCAGCAAAGAAGACGGTGCACCCAAACTGACGGTGAAGATCACGACCGCCACTGTCAAGAACTGACGGCACCACACAGGTTGACATGTCGCCGGTTGAGGTGCGAGCGTGCGAGCCTCGAAACCCGGTGAGGGGACAATGTTCTCTCACCGGGTTTCGAGGCTCGTCGCTTGCGCTCCTCACGCCTCAACCAGCGGGGTGATCGGCGGGGCTAGGCGGCCGAGGTGACGCGGTAGACGTCGTAGACGCCCTCGACGTTGCGCACCACATTCAGCACGTGACCGAGGTGCTTGGGGTCGCCCATCTCGAAGGTGAACTTGCTGACCGCCACCCGGTCGCGGCTGGTGGTGACCGATGCGGACAGGATGTTGACCCGTTCGTCGGCGAGTACCTTGGTCACATCCGAGAGCAGCCGGTGCCGGTCGAGTGCCTCCACCTGGATCGCGACCAGGAACACCGATTCCGGCGACGGCGCCCAGGTGACCTCGACGATGCGTTCGGGCTGCTCCCGCAGCGACGACACGTTGGTGCAGTCGGTGCGGTGCACGCTGACCGCCCCGCCCCGGGTCACAAATCCCATGATCTCGTCACCTGGTACCGGGGTGCAGCACTTGGCCAGTTTCGCGACCACACCCTCGATCCCGGCGACGACGACGCCCGCGTCACCACCGCGGCGGCCACGGGTGGGCAGCGTCGACGGTGTAGATTTCTCGGCGATCGCGTCGACCGCGTCGTCGATGCCGCCGAGCATCGCGACGAGCCGGTTGACCACGTGCCGGGCCGACACGTGGTTCTCGCCGACCGCCGTGTACAGGGCGCTGACGTCGGTGTACCGCAGTTCCTTGGCGATGGCGCCCATCGACTCGGCGTTCATCAGCCGCTGGATAGGCAGCCCGCCGCGGCGGACCTCCTTGACGATGGCGTCCTTGCCGTTCTCCAGGGCCTCCTCGCGGCGTTCCTTGGCGAACCACTGCCGGATCTTGGCCTTGGCTCGCGGGGAGACCACAAAGTTCTGCCAGTCCTTGCTCGGCCCGGCGTTCGGTGCCTTGGAGGTGAACACCTCCACGACTTCCCCGTTTTCCAGGGTGCGTTCGAGCGCGACCAGCCGGCCGTTGACGCGGGCACCGATGCAGCGGTGCCCCACCTCGGTGTGCACCGCGTACGCGAAGTCGACCGGCGTGGACCCCGCCGGCAGCGTGATCACATCACCCTTGGGGGTGAACACAAAGATCTCGCGCGCCGCCAGATCGAACCGCAGCGACTCCAGGAACTCCCCCGGGTCGGCGGCCTCACGTTGCCAGTCGAGCAGCTGACGCATCCACGCCATATCGTCGACCTCGGCGATGTCGGACTTGCGGCTGCCGCCCTTGGATTTGTAGCCGCTCTCCTTGTACCGCCAGTGGGCAGCGATCCCGAACTCGGCGGTGCGGTGCATCTCGTGCGTGCGGATCTGCACTTCCAGGGGTTTGCCCTCGGGCCCGATCACCGTGGTGTGCAGCGACTGGTACACCCCGTACCGCGGCTGCGCAATGTAGTCCTTGAATCGTCCGGCCATCGGCTGCCACAGCGAATGCACCACACCGACGGCGGCGTAGCAGTCACGGACCTCATCGCACAGGATCCGCACCCCCACCAGGTCGTGGATGTCGTCGAAGTCGCGGCCCTTGACGATCATCTTCTGGTAGATCGACCAGTAGTGCTTGGGCCGGCCCTCGACGACGGCGGTGATCCGGGTGGCGGCGAGGGCGTTGGTGATGTCGGCCCGCACCCGCGCCAGATAGGTGTCGCGTGAGGGTGCCCGGTCGGCCACCAGCCGCACGATCTCCTCGTACTTCTTGGGGTGCAGGATCGCGAACGAGAGGTCTTCCAGCTCCCACTTGACCGTGGCCATACCGAGCCGATGGGCCAGCGGCGCGATCACTTCCAGGGTTTCGCGCGCCTTGCGGGCCTGCTTCTCCGGCGGCAGGAAGCGCATGGTGCGCATGTTGTGCAGCCGGTCGGCGACCTTGATCACCAGCACCCGCGGATCGCGGGCCATCGCGATGATCATCTTGCGGATGGTCTCGGCCTCGGCGGCGCTGCCGAGGGCCACCTTGTCGAGTTTGGTGACCCCGTCGACCAGATGCGCGACCTCGGCACCGAACTCGGCTTCGAGCTGTTCCAGCGAATAGCCGGTGTCCTCGACGGTGTCGTGCAGCAGGGCCGCGATCAAGGTGGTCGTGTCCATGCCGAGGTCGGCGAGGATGGTGGCGACCGCGAGCGGGTGGGTGATGTACGGGTCACCCGATTTGCGGGTCTGACCGGCGTGCCGTTCGTCGGCCACATCGTAGGCCCGCTGCAGCTTCGCGATGTCGGCCTTGGGGTAGATGTCGCGGTGCAGCGTGACCAGCGGTTCGAGGACCGGGCGCACCTGGCTGCGGGTGGCGGTCATCCTCCGCGCCAGCCGGGCCCGGACCCTGCGGGAGGCCGAGGACGGAACCGGTTCGCCCCGCGCCGGTGCCTCCGGCAGGGCGACGGAATCCACGGTGCGGGGATCGGCTGGGCGAGGATCCGCTGCGCCGGCCGCCACGGTATCGGTGTCGTCTGCCATCGTGTCCTCTCACCAAGCCTGTAGGTCACTGTTCGGCCGGCGGGGTCCGCACCGTTACCGGCCGCACCCCGGCCGTACCGGACACATCGTCAAAGTCTAGTCCGCGACCAGTGCGTGCACCTCGACGTCGGAGCCGATTCCGCGGGTGATCGTGGCCCGCCCGGCCAGGGCTGTCAGCTCCATGATCACCGAAACCCGCACGACATGCGCACCGGCCTCACGCATCAGGGTGGCCGCGGCGACGGCGGTGCCGCCGGTGGCCAGGACGTCGTCGACGAGCAGCACCCGGCGGCCGGTGAGGTCGAGACCCTCTGCGGGGATCTCCAGCGCCGCACTGCCGTACTCGAGGTCGTAGGTGACGGTGTGGACGGGCGGCGGCAGTTTGCCCTTCTTGCGCACCGCCAGCACCCCGACCCCCAGTTCGCGGGCGACGGCGCCACCGAGCAGGAAGCCGCGGGCGTCGATGCCGCCGACCAGGTCGACCTCGGGGCAGCCGTGAGCCAGGGCGGTGATGATCGAGGCGAAGCCACCGGATTCGGCGAGAACGGGCGTCAGATCCTTGAACTGAACTCCAGGACTGGGAAAGTCCGCGACAAGGCGGGTGTGACGGGCGATGGCCGCGCGGGCCTCGGCGAGAGTGTCGTGTGATGTGTTGGCGGCGGGCCGATCATCCGAGGGGGTCACGGGCGAACTGTAGCAAGCCCGGCGGGCGTGGGTGCACCCGCCGGAGCGGCTCATTCGGTGAGGGTCCAGCGGTCCATGTTCCAGCCCGTACCGTTGCGGCCACGACCGGGAACCACATGCAGGACCTGGTCACCGCTGCGGTACACGCGTGGGGTGATGACCAGCGGAATCGACAGCATCGACGACCAGGCCCCGGTCTCTATGGTGCGGATAGCCTCGAGCTGTCCGGTCGCCCCCGTCACCACACTCAGCCGATCGACGGCCTGCGACACCGCGGGATCGTCGGCGGCGGCGAGGTTGAGCGGATCACCGGCCCGCAGGCGGTACGAGTCCCGGATCGGGCTGGCCGCGCCCGAGGCCGCGAACCCGGCACCGCTGCTGATCAGCAACGCGTCGGTCCTCTTGCCCAGAGAGGTGGGCGCGAGGTCGTCGGAACCGGCATCGGTGACCTCGATTCCGGCCTTCCGGCAGGATGAGGCGATCAACTCGACCAGTGCCTTGTCGCGGGCATGCGGGGTGCGGTAGCCGATCCGGACCGTCGCCCGGGTGCCGGCGCCGGAACCGATGCCCTGAACCCCCGACGCTACGGCCTCGTCGAGCAGTTCCCGGGCCCGGATGATGTCCGGTCGCGCGTACCGGCGGCCCACCTGCCCGTTGAGCTGGGTGGCGAACGCGTCGCCGGGCACCTGGGTGCGCAGGCTCCACACTGGCGAACCCGCACCGAAGCGGGTGGCGATGTCGGGGCGGGGCACACACAATGCGAACGCCTGACGGACCCGCACATCGGAGAACACGCCGCGTTGTGACAGCACCAGTTCGTCGATGGACAACGCCGCCCCCGCGGTCGGTGCGCCGGCGGCCGGGGCCTTACTCGCGGCGGGATCGGAGATCTCGCCGTCGACGATGCCAGCCGCGACATCGGCGACGTCGAAGTCGCCGGAGGTGAGCGCCGCCAGGTCGTGGCGTGCCCTGCGGATCGCGATACGGGTGGTCGCCGGCGCATCCGCCCACCACTTGTCGTTGGGCACCAGGACCAGACCTTCGTCCGGGTCGGCCGCCGAGATGGCGAACGGCCCCGACGACGGGAAGTCGGCCGGATCGAGCTCACCGTCGCCGAAGGTGAAACCGGTGTTCCACACCTTGGCGAGTTTGCGGATCGTCGCGGGGTCGTTACCCCGGATTGCGGCCACGATGTCGCCGACCCCGGCCTTGCGTGCCACCACGTGCGCCGGCAGCAGCGTGCCCGCACCGAACAACGACAGCCAGTCCCGGTAGACGCGGCCCGCGGCGAACACGACGGTCGCGGTCTTGGCGCCGGCCCGGCAGTCGACGCGCCGGATGTCGCGGTAGCCGGCGGTGGTCGCTGGGGTGAAACCCGGGAAGCGTCCGCTCATCGCGGCCCACGCGAGCAGCAGATCGTCACAGTCCAGCGGCGTGCCGTCGGAGAACACCGCCTCCGGGGTGAACGTGTACCGCAGCGTGAGTGGTGCCTGCGAGATGGCGGTGACCGTGCCCACGTCCCGATCGGGCATCACCTGGCCCTGGTCTCCGAGCAGGCTGAACCCGGGCAGCACCCGGGTCAGTGCCATCAGCGCACCGTCGGCGTTGCCACTGACGGTGTTGGCGTTGTAGGTGGTCAGGCCCGCGTCGACGATGTAGTCGATGGTGGGTGGGCGGTCGTCCTTGGAGCAGGCTGTCACCAGTCCGGCGCCGGTGACGGTGACCACCACCAGGGCGAGCAGACGCACGACGATGCGTCGGGGTCTTGCTGTCATAGCGGCGACGTTATCGGCTCTGGCCCCGGCTCCTGCGTTTCCCACTCGGCACGGCCGTGTCGCGTTCGGGAGACACCGACCGGCGGCCCACCCGTTCCGTGCCCACCCGTCCCGCGCTCGCCCGGCGAGAGCCGGTCTCGGGTTCGCCTGCCTCGATGCGGGCGCGGCGGCCCAGCACCTTGCGGTTGTGTGCCTTCACGTCACCGCGCATCTCCTTGAGCGTCACCAACAGGGGCGCGGCCAGGAAGATCGAGGAATAGGTGCCCACCAGAACACCGACGAACTGGATGAGCGCCAGATCCTTGAGGGTGCCCACGCCCAGCATCCACACCGCGATCACCATCAGGGCGATGATCGGCAGCACCGAGATGACGGTGGTGTTGATCGAGCGCATCAGTGTCTGGTTGACGGCCAGGTTCGCCTGTTCGGCGTAGGTGCGGCGGGTGGTCCGAAGGAAGCCGCGGGTGTTCTCGGCGACCTTGTCGAACACCACCACCGTGTCGTAGATGGAGAAGCCGAGGATGGTGAGCAGACCGATCACCGTGGCCGGGGTGACTTCCCAGCCGACGATCGAATAGATACCGGCGGTGAACACCATGTCCAGGAACAGCGAGGCCATCGCCGCGATCGACATCTCGCGGTCGAAACGGACCGCGATGTAGACGAACACGATCACCAGGAACACGACCAGCGCGATCGCCATCTTCTTGGTGATCTCACCGCCCCAGGTGGAGCTGACGTCCGACGAGGACACGTCGGCGGCGGTGATCGAACCGCTGAAACGCTCGGCCAGTGCCGTGGTGATCTTGACGGTCTCGTCCTGGTCGAGGTGCTCGGACCGCAACTGGATGGTGGCGCTGGACCCCTTACCGGCGGACTGCACCGCGTCGGGTTCCTTGCCGAAGGTGTCCGAGTAGACGGTTTCGACGGCGTCGCGGGTGACCTGCGAAGAGGCCGGCAACGCGATCTGGGTGCCGCCCTCGAAGTCGATACCGAAGGTGAATCCGCGCACGACGATCGACAGGCCGCACACGGCGATCATGATCAGCGTGACGATGTACCAGGTACGGCGTTTGCTGATGATGTCGAAGGCGCCGGTACCGGTGTACAGCCGCGACAGGAACGACCTGCCTTCGTCGGCGACGAAGTCCGCCTCCGCGGCGCCGGCCGCTCCCTCGTCGGGTACCCGCGCATCTGTGCTGTCGCTGATGTTGTTGGGGGTGGTCACCGGACCGCTCCTTCCCCGGCCTCGGCCGCCTTGCTCGCTGCTTGTGCCCGTGCCGCGGCCTTGCGCTGCGCGGCGACCTCACTGACCGCGCCGAGGCCGTTGACGCTCGGCTGCGACAGGAACGGTGACCGGGTGGCGAGCACCACCAGCGGATGGGTCACCAGGAACACCACGACCACGTCGAGAATCGTGGTCAGGCCGAGGGTGAACGCGAAGCCGCGGACCTCACCGATGGCCAGGATGTAGATGACGACGGCGGCGATGAGGCTGACCATGTTGCCGGTCCAGATGGTGCGCCGCGCGCTGACCCAGCCACGCGGGACCGCGGATCTGAACGTTCGGCCCTCGCGTATCTCGTCCTTGATGCGTTCGAAGTAGACGACGAACGAGTCGGCGGTCATACCGATACCGATGATCAGACCGGCGATACCGGCCAGGTCGAGGGTGAACCCGATCCAGCGGCCCAGCAGCACGATGATGCCGTACACCTGCAGACCTGCCAGCACCAGCGACAGGAAGGTGAGCACACCGAGCATCCGGTAGTACGCCAGTGCGTACAGCAGACACGCGATCAGGCCCACCGCACCGGCGATCAGACCCGCCCGCAGCGACTCCTTGCCCAGAGTCGCCGATACCGTCTCGGCATCGGAGGCCTCGAACGACAGCGGCAACGAACCGTATTTGAGGACGTTGGCCAGTTCCTTGGCCGAATCCTGGTTGAACGAGCCGCTGATCCGGGTCTCACCGGCGATCGCTCCGTTGATCGACGGAGCGGACACGACCTGCGTGTCGAGGGTCACCGCAGTACGCTTGCCAACATTTTCGGAGGTGTACTTCGGCCAGAAGTCGCGGGCCTTGCCCTTGAACTTGACCAGCACGACCCACTCACCGTCGTCCGTCGCGGCCCGCGCGCTGTCGATGTCGCGGCCGTCGATGATCTGGGGTTCGAGGAGGAAGACCTCGTCGCCCTCCTGCGAGCAGGCCACCAGGTACTGGTCGGGCAGGTCGTTGCCGCGCAGCGGATCGTTGTATCCGGGCGAGCAGTCCATCTTGCTCATGTAGGCGGTCAGTTCGGCGATCCGCTTCTTGTCGGCGTTCGCCGGCGCCTGCCGCAGCTTGCGCTGCTCATCGATCGCGGCCTGTGCGGCCTTGCGCTCGGCCTCGGTACCCGCCGCCGGTGACTTGCTGTCGGCGGGTGGGTTCTTGTCCGTTTTCTGCACGACCGGAGCCTGCGCCGTCGCCACCGGCCGGACATACAGACGCGCGGTCTGGCCCAGAGTGCGGGCCTGCTTGCCGTCGTTGCCGGGGACCGTGATCACCAGGTTGTTGCCGTTGACGACCACCTCGGACCCGGCCACGCCGAGGCCGTTGACACGCTTCTCGATGATCTGCTTGGCCTGGTCGAGCTGATCCTTCGCCGGGGTCTTGCCGTCCGGGGTGCGCGCTGTGAGCGTGACCCGGGTGCCGCCCTGCAGGTCGATGCCGAGTTTCGGTTCCGGCGAGCCGCCGCCGCTGAAGAACACCAGCCCATACACGGCGGCGAGGAGAACAAGAAAGACGGACAACGGCTTCCACGGTGCGACCTCGTTACGAGGTCCCGGCCGCTTGGCCGTACGGCGAGGTGTGCTCACTGCTGTTCAGGTCTCCTTCGACCGCGGGCGGCGTCAGACGCACCGCACGAGACCGACCGTCCGGTGACGGCCGGTGGGCGGGTTCATCCTAGGTGTGGTTCAGCGGGAAAGGTCACGCGTCGGCGACGACGGCTCACTTCTCCAGGTCGGGCTTGCTGCTGCTCTCGGTGTCCGAGGGGGCGTCGTCCTCGTCCATGTAGTCGTCGGTGATGATGTCATCGTCATCATCGTCGAGATCGTCGAGGTAGGACGACGACGAGGGGGCGCCCGGGTAGGTTTCGGCGGCGTCCTCGGTCTGCACCACTCGCATGATCGCCAGCCGGTTCCAGCGGGTCACCACACCGGTGGCGATCTCCACGTCGATATAGTCGCTGTTGTCGGCGTCGACGACGGTGCCGAACAGGCCCGATGTCAGCTGCAGCCGCGAACCCACCGCCACATCGTTCTGCATTTCCTGCATTTCCTGCATCCGCTTCTTTTGTTTGCGGATGCTGATGAACATGAAGCCCGCCATGAGGGCGAGCAGCAGGGGGAAGAGTAATTCCATGGTGTGCGCTTCGATCCTTGATCGTGTCGTCAGGTGTTTCGGGCCGCACTGATCCACGCGGGAAGCGGCCCGACCTCTCCCCCTAGTGTGCCATGACGAATGTGTGGACCGGTCCCGCGCCTCCGGCCGCAGGCATTTCCCGGCGCCTGTGGCCTAGAGATCGTCGAACAGAGTGCCGGTGCCGCCGTCCCGGGCGCGGACGGCGAACGTCGCGTTCATCGCACCCGCGGGCGGGGTCAGACCCAGGTGGTGCCAGGCCGCGGCGGTGGCCAACCGGCCGCGCGGGGTGCGCGCGATCATGCCCGCCCGCACCAGGAACGGCTCACACACCTCCTCCACGGTGGCGGGCTCCTCGCCCACCGCCACCGCGAGTGTCGACACCCCGACAGGTCCCCCGCCGAACCCGCGGATCAGGGCGCCCAGGACGGCCCGGTCGAGCCTGTCGAAACCGAGGTCGTCGACGTCATAGACGGCCAGCGCCGCGCGGGCCACCGCGACAGTCACCTTGCCGTCGCCACGGACCTCGGCGTAGTCACGCACCCGGCGCAGCAGCCGGTTCGCGATCCGGGGGGTGCCGCGTGAGCGGCGGGCGATCTCGGTGGCCGCGTCAGGTCGCATCGCGATCCCGAGGATGCCCGCCGACCGGCGCAGCACCCGGACCAACTCATCTGTCTCGTAGAACTCCATGTGCGCGGTGAACCCGAACCGGTCCCGCAGCGGGCCGGTCAGTGAACCTGACCGGGTGGTGGCGCCGACCAGTGTGAACGGCGCGACATCGAGCGGGATGGAGGTGGCACCGGGCCCCTTGCCGACCACCACGTCGACCCGGAAGTCCTCCATCGCCAGGTACAGCATCTCCTCGGCGGGCCGGGCGATGCGGTGGATCTCGTCGATGAACAGCACGTCGCCCTCGACGAGGTTGGACAGCATTGCCGCGAGATCACCGGCGCGTTCGAGGGCCGGTCCGGAGGTGACGCGGATGGCCGAACCCATCTCCGAGGCGATGATCATCGCCAGCGACGTCTTACCGAGGCCGGGCGGCCCCGACAGGAGGATATGGTCGGGGGTACTGCCACGGCCCTTGGCACCCTGCAGCACCAGTTCGAGTTGTTCGCACACCTTGGGCTGGCCGATGAAGTCGGCCAGCGACCGGGGCCTCAACCCGGCGTCGAAGTCGCCGTCGCCGGGCATCGGCGCGGCACTGACCTCCGAATACTGCCCGGGATCTTCGCTCATCTCTACCTCCCGTCACCTGTCATGACGTCTTGCCGAGTGCGCCCAGTGCGGTACGCAATGCCGTGGACGCATCGGCGGCGGGATTGTCGGCGAGCACCGCCTGCACGGCCTTCTCGGCCGCCGCGGCGGTGAAGCCCAGACCCACGAGCGCCTCGCTGACCTGCCCGCGCACCGAACCCACGGAAACGCCCGCGCCCGGCCCACCCGGGCCGACCGGGAGGTCGACCTTGTCGCGCAACTCGACGACGAGCCGTTCGGCGACCCGCTTACCGATACCCGGCACCGATGTGAGCGCCTTGGTGTCCGACTCGGCCAGGGCCCGCCGCAGGGCGTCGGGCTCGAGAACGGCGAGGGTGGCCATCGCCAGTCGCGGCCCTACCCCGGTGACCGTCTGCAACAGCCCGAACAGCGCGCGGGCATCCGGGTCGATGAAGCCGTAGAGGGTCATCGAGTCCTCACGCACGATCATCGTGGTGAGCAGCGTGGCCTCGGTACCGCGCCGCACCGTGGCGACCGTGGGCGGGGTGACCAGCACCCGATAGCCGACACCCCCACAGTCGATGACCACATGGTCAAGGGCGATGTCGATCACCGGGCCGCGGACCGACGCGATCATCGAGCACCTCCTTTCGGGTGCCGCGCGTGGAGTTCGGAGGCCGACGCAATCATCGAGCACCTCCTTTCGGGTGCCGCGCGTGGAGTTCGGAGGCCGACGCAATCATCGACCACCTCCCGCGGCCTGGGCGACGCGGGCGCGGTGCCGGGCGGCAAGGGTGTCGGCCTTACGTTTGGCCTCCTCCATCCGCTCGGCCATCGGGCCGCGCCAGCAGTGACAGATCGCCAGCGCGAGCGCGTCGGCGGCGTCGGCGGGTTTCGGTTTGGTCTGCATGCCCAGGATCCGGGTGACCATAGCGGTGACCTGTGCCTTGTCGGCCCGGCCGCTGCCGGTGACCGCGGCCTTCACCTCCGACGGGGTGTGGAATCGGACCGGAACGTCACGCTGACCGGCCGCCAGGGCGATCACTCCCCCGGCCTGCGCGGTACCCATCGCCGTCGACACCTGGTTCTGGGCGAAGACGCGCTCGATGGCGACGACGTCGGGCTGATGGACGTCGAGCCAGTGGCAGGCCGCCGTGTACACGGCGAGCAGCCGCTGCGACAGCTCCATGTCGGTGGGTGTGCGCACCACGTCCACGTCAAGAGCGGTGACCGAGCGTCCCTTGCCGGACTCGACCAGCGCGATACCGCACCTGGTCAATCCCGGGTCCACACCCATCACCCGCACCCGCGCACCTCCCGGCTTTGAGAACAACTGTTCGACATCGTAGCGGGTCGGCGAGACAACCCGGCACACCAACACACTCCGGTGGCCGGCCCGGGAACCAAGAAGGCGCCGCCCGGGGGCGGCGCCTCAAGGAGCAAGTGGCTCAGTCGCTCTCGAGTTCGGCGAGCACCTCGTCGCTGATGTCGACGTTGCTGTACACGTTCTGCACGTCGTCGGAGTCCTCGAGCGCGTCGATCAGCTTGAACACCTTGCGCGCGCCGTCGGCGTCCACAGCGACCTCGACCGAGGCGCGGAAGCTGGCCTCCGCGGAGTCGTAGTCGATACCCGCGCCCTGCAGGGCGGAGCGGACCGCGATCAGGTCGGTGGGTTCGCTGACGATCTCGAAGGTGTCGCCGAGTTCGGTGACCTCCTCGGCACCGGCGTCGAGGACGGCCATGAGCACGTCGTCCTCGCTCTGGCCGTTCTTCTCCAGCGTGACCACACCCTTGCGGGTGAACAGGTATGCCACCGAACCCGGGTCGGCCATGTTGCCGCCGTTGCGGGTCATCGCCGTGCGCACCTCACCGGCCGCGCGGTTGCGGTTGTCGGTGAGACACTCGATGAGGATAGCGACACCGTTGGGGCCGTAGCCCTCGTACATGATGGTCTGCCAGTCGGCGCCGCCGGCTTCTTCGCCGCCGCCGCGCTTGCGGGCCCGTTCGATGTTGTCGTTGGGCACCGACGACTTCTTGGCCTTCTGGATGGCGTCGAACAGGGTCGGGTTACCCGCCGGATCGCCGCCACCGGTGCGGGCCGCCACCTCGATGTTCTTGATGAGCTTGGCGAACATCTTGCCGCGCTTGGCGTCGATGACCGCCTTCTTGTGCTTGGTGGTGGCCCATTTGGAATGGCCGCTCATAGTTCTCCCGGTGTCGTCGTTCCCGTTGCCTCGTGCGTCCCCCGGACAGACCCGCACGGACACGTTCACAATGCCTGCGCGCAATCGGCCCGTGGGTCGGCGTTCGATCAGGTGTCGATATTACCGACGCCACTACCGGCGGCGGAAACCTCCCGAACCATGTCGACGAAATAGGCGTGCACGCGGCGGTCACCGGTCACCTCCGGATGGAACGACGTGGCGAGCACCCCGCCCTGCCGGACGGCGACGATGCGCCCCTGCGCGGGGCCGTCGGGAACCGTGGCAAGCACCTGCACATCGGGTGACACCGACTCGACCCACGGTGCCCGGATGAACACCGCTCGCATCGGCCCGGCGTCCGGTCCGTCGGTGATCCCGTCGACCTCCAGATCGGTTTCGAAGGACTCGACCTGACGACCGAATGCGTTGCGGCGCACCGTGATGTCGAGAGCGTCGAGGTGCCTTGCGTCGGGCCGGGTGTCGAGGATCGTCCTGGCGAGCATGATCATGCCCGCACACGAACCGTAGGCGGGCATGCCGTCGGCCAGCCGCCGCACCAGCGGGTCGAACAGGTCGAGGACGGTCAGCAGGTGACTCATCGTGGTCGATTCACCGCCGGGGATCACCAGCCCGTCGACGGCGTCGAGTTCGGTGGTCCGGCGCACCGTGGTGGCCCGTGCCCCCGACGCTTCGAGCGCCGCGAGATGCTCGCGGACATCACCCTGCAGCGCCAGGACACCGATATGCGGCCGATGGTCAGCGTCGGTCGTCACGCCGGGGCCGCTCCCTTGTCCTGTCGTGCGTACTGGTCTTTGGGCAGCACCCGTCCGATGCGGGCAAGCCCTTCCTGGGTGACCGCGGCGACCATCCGGCCCTGCAGATCGAAGATCCGGCCCTGGGTCAGCGCGCGGCCGCCGGCCGCCGACGGTGAGGTCTGGTCATAGAGCAGCCAGTCGTCGGTGCGGAACGGCCGCAGGAACCACATCGCGTGGTCGAGGGAGGCACCTTGGGCCTGGACACCGCGATGCGGCACCCGCGAGGAGCCGAGCAGCGTCATGTCGCTCATGTACGCCAGCGTCGCGACATGGAAGACCTGGTCGTCGGGCAGCGGATGGCGGTACCTGAACCAGACGCGTTGCTGCGCGGCGAAATAGTCGTTGGTGACCATCTTCTCGCGCGGCACGATCCGGATGTCGAAGTTGTCCCACTCCCGGTAGACGGCCTTGTCCTCGGCGTTGGCGTCGTCGTGCCGGTCGAGCAGTTCGGTGGGTTGCGGGGCCGGCGGCATCAGGTCCTGATGTTCGAGGCCCTCGTCGTTGCGCACATGGAACGACGCCGACATGCTGAAGATGGTCTCGCCGTCCTGGATGCCGGTGACCCGGCGGGTCACGAACGACCGCCCGTCGCGGATCCGGTCGACCAGGAACACGGTTTGCTTGTCGGGGTTGCCGGGCCGCAGGAAGTACCCGTGCAGCGAATGCACGTGGTAGGTCTCGTCCACGGTGTGCGTCGCCGAGGTCAGGGCTTGGGCTGCCACCTGACCGCCGAAGGTCCGGACCAGGCTGCTCGCGAACGCCGGTCCGCGGTAGATGTCCTTCTCGATCGGTTCGAGACGCAGGATCTCCTCAATTGTTGCCACGCGATGAGTGTATTCGCCGTGGCGGATTCTGTTGACCGGGAACCGCCCATCGCCCGCCGATGCCCCCAAGGGCGGGTGATGAGCGGTCCGCTCGACGTGGGTCTCACAGGTCCCAGGTCTCCGGTCGCGGGTCTTCAGAGATCATCGAGTGAGACCAGGCCGTCCTGCACGGCGCGGGCCACCAGTGCGGCCTTGGTGGGGGCGGCCCGGCCGATGTCGGCGTACTTGGCCCGGATCCGGGTCAGGTGCGTGTTGACGGTGCCGAGTGAGATGTAGAGTTCCTGCGCCACAGCCGGTTTGGAGTCCAGCATCAGCCAGGTGCGCAACACCTCGATCTCCCGGTCGGTCAGCGCCGGACGTTCGTGATCGGAGGCCGTCGAGCAGGTGCAGACGCGGGCGGCAGGACGTTCGGTCTCCTCCTGCCCGACGTCGACGGTGCGGACCATCGACCGGGAGGCGGGGCCGGGCACCTGCGCCCCGGGCATCGGGCGGCCCGGCAGCGGCATGCTGCGGGCGGCCAGACGGGCGAGGGCTTCTTCGCGGCGGCGGGTGGCCTCTGCCTCACGCCGGGCGGTGGAGGTGCGGCTGCCGGCGGGAGCTCCGACGTAGCCGGGGCGGTGCACGACCTGGGTCGCGCGGGCAGAAGCGGCGGCGGGAATATTCTGCTGGTGCGAGGTGGTTGTCGTCATGGGTAGAACGCTATGGCGTCCCGGCCATCCCGTCGATGGGTAGATCTCCCCATCACCTGGGTAGTTCTACCCATTCGTAAACCCCCAGTTCAAAGCCCTTTTCGGGGCTCAGGACACCTGATTGCGCGCGGCTTCCGCATCGATCATGGGTAGATCGGCCCGCGAGACGATCCGCGAGGCCACCGCGTACTCGACGAGTTTGGCGCGACGGTTGGTGGCGAGCCTGCCGCCGCCCGCCCGCATCCCGGACACCCCGAGCTGGTCGAGCTTGTCACACACATTGTCGAGTTTGCGGTTGAACTTGGTGATCGACCACCCGAGCCGTCCCGCTGCCTGCGCCGACGACGGGATCGAGCTGGCGCCGGTGCCGTCGCGGCGCAGGATCTCCTCGGCCAGCACCACGATCAGCAGTTTCTGGCTCTCGGTGAGCATCGGCACGCCCTGTGTGGTGGTTCCGCTGATCATCGCGGGACCGGTCACCGCACCCACGGTGGGTTGCGGGGTGTGCACACTGAGCTCGTACGTGGTGGGGCCCGCGGTGAACACGATCGTCGACACCCCGTACACCAGCGGCATCTGCGCGCCGGGACCGAGCGTGGCGGTAAACCCGTCGCCCGCGGACACACTCACCGACAGGTGCGTGCCCAGGTTGCTCAGCCACCACAGCGCGTTCTGGTGGTACACCAGCAGAAACCGGCGGTGCAGGTACGGGTTGTCGTCGATGGTCAGGTCGGCCTCACGACCGATCGAGAACCGTGCGCCCGCACCCAGCGGGAACTGTTCCCCGCAGTATTCGACTACCGCGGTGCTCACACCGAGGCATCCTCGGCTGCGGCGTCGGGGGCGGCCGTCTCGGGAGCCGCGTCAGCGGGATCCCCGGTAGTGGGAACCGCGGTATCGGGAACCGCGGCATCGGGAACCGCGGCATCGGGAGCTGCGGCAACGGGTTCTGCGGTATCGGGAGCTGCGGTGTCAGGAGCTGCGGGATCCGTCGTGTCCGCGGCAGACTCGGCCGGACCGGTACCGTCCGACTCCGCCGGCACGGTGGCATCACCGTCGGCGTCCTCGGCCACCGCGTCGGAGACCGCCACCATGACGACGGTGACGTTGTCGTGGGCGCCGAGCGCATGGGCGCCGGCGACCAGCGCCGCGACCGCGTCCTTGGGACTCTGCATCTCGGCGAGAATCTCCTCGATCTCGCCGTCGGGCAGTTCCCCGGTCAGGCCGTCGGTGCACATCAGCAGCACGTCGCCGGCGACCGCGGGGAACGAGTAGAAGTCGGCCTCCGGTGCGATCATTCCGGCGCCGAGAGCCCGGGTGATCACATTGCGCCGGGGATCGGTACGGGCCTGCTCGGCCGTGATGAATCCGGCGTCGATGAACTCCTGGACCTGCGAATGGTCGACGGTGACCTGCTCCAGCACACCCTGCGCGTACCGGTAGGTGCGCGAGTCGCCGATGTTGAGCACCAGCCAGTGCGGGCGGTCGTCGTGGGTGACCAGGACGACACCGGTGGCGGTGGTCCCCGCCCGCCGGTGCGCGCCCGGGTCGATCTCGTCGATCTGCTGCTGTGCGGTGGTGAGCAGGTCGATCAGCGAGGTCTGGGTTTCGGTACGGTCACCACCGCAGACCACCCCGTCGAACGCCCGCAGAGCGGTCTCGCTCGCGACCTCGCCACTCTCGTGACCGCCCATGCCGTCTGCGACGAAGTACTTGCCGGGCCGGACCGAGGCGGCGTCCTCATTGGACTCCCGGACCCGGCCGACGTCGCTGTTGGCCGCCCAGCTCAGCGTGAGCGGACCGACGGTGTCGGTTCCGCATCGAGAGTCATCGCGAATGATCAAGTCCACTGAATCTCCCTCGGATGCGCCCATCGTTGCGTGTACCGGCCTTACCAGCCGCGCTCGGCCAGTCGGTGCGGCTGCGGGATCTCGTCCACATTGATCCCGACCATCGCCTCGCCCAGCCCGCGCGACACCTTGGCCAACACGTCGGGGTCGTCGTGGAAGGTGGTGGCCTGCACGATCGCCGCGGCCCGCTGAGCCGGATTGCCGGACTTGAAGATACCCGATCCGACGAACACACCCTCAGCACCGAGCTGCATCATCATCGCCGCGTCGGCCGGGGTGGCGATGCCGCCCGCGGTGAACAGCGTGACCGGCAGCTTTCCTGCCTCGGCGACCTCGGCGACGAGTTCGTACGGGGCCTGCAGTTCCTTGGCCGCCACATAGAGCTCGTCCTTGGGCAGCGAGGTCAGCTTGCGGATCTCGTCGCGGATCTTACGCATGTGGGTGGTGGCGTTGGAGACGTCGCCGGTGCCGGCCTCACCCTTGGAGCGGATCATCGCCGCGCCCTCGGTGATGCGGCGCAGCGCCTCACCGAGGTTGGTCGCACCGCACACGAAGGGCACGGTGAACTGCCACTTGTCGATGTGATTGGCGTAGTCGGCGGGGGTGAGCACCTCCGACTCGTCGACGTAGTCGACGCCGAGGCTCTGCAGGACCTGGGCCTCCACGAAGTGGCCGATACGGGCCTTGGCCATGACCGGGATGCTGACGGCGGCGATGATGCCGTCGATCATGTCGGGATCACTCATGCGCGACACGCCGCCCTGAGCGCGGATATCGGCCGGCACACGCTCGAGCGCCATCACCGCGACCGCACCCGCGTCCTCGGCGATCTTCGCCTGCTCGGGGGTGACCACATCCATGATCACGCCGCCCTTGAGCATTTCGGCCATTCCGCGCTTAACCCGGGCTGTGCCCTGGAACTGACTCACTGACTCTCCTGCTTCGATGTCGTTCACTCGCGGACGGCCGAAGGCCGGGCCCGATTCGGGGCGGGTGCCGGTGGCCGCACGTGCGTGTTGCCCATTAAGTCTAGGCGAGGGATCGGCGATAGCCACAGCGACCTACTTCCGTTGAACGATCAGGGACCGGACAGGCAGGTGTCCGGCGGCGGCGGTCAGCGTTCGATGATCTCGAAAAACTGCGGCAGCGGCGCGGTTCCGCCCAGATGCAGCCACCGCACGAGGCGGCGTTCGCCGAGGCTGCGGGTATCGCGGACGGCGTCGTTGTAGAACCGGCGTGCCATCATCACCCGGGTCTCGGCGTCGGCGAGTTCGGCGACCAGGGCCGCGGGCCGCCGGGTGGCGTCGGTGCGGGCCAGCGCCGCCGACAGCGCGTTCTCGGCAGCCTCACGGATATCGGGGTCGGCGCGTTCGGCGTGATCGGCCGCGGCCACCAGGCCGCGCGCCCGCTCCAGCGCCTCGGCGGAGGCGCCCGGGTCGTCGGCGATTCCGGCCGCCACCAGCCGGGCCACCACGGCGCGGCGCGACAGTGCCGCCTCCAGCGCACCCCGGGCCAGGTCGACGCGCACATTGAGCCGGTCCAGCCGGACCGCGGCCTTGTACGCCCACCAGCCGGCGAGCAGCAGAATCAGCACCACGACCGTCACGATGGCCACGAGCGGTCCGGGAACGGTCAATCCCGAGATGTGCATGGGTCAGCGGATCCTTCGGTCGGGGCCTTCTGGCGGGGAGCGGTCAGTCGGAGATGATGACGGGACCGGCCCCGACGGTGACGGTTTCGTAGACCCGCAGGATCTGATCGGCCACCCGCGACCAGTCGTACCGGGCCGCGCGCGCCTGCGCCCGCGCGACCAGTTCGGCGCGCGAGACGTCGTCGCCGAGGAGGTCGATGACGGCGGTGGCCAGACCCTCGGCGGACCCGGTGGGGACCAGCCGGCCGGCCCGGCCGTCGTCCAGGACGCGGCGGAACGCGTTGAGATCGCTGGCGACGACCGCGGCGCCGGCGGCCATCGCCTCGACCAGCACGATGCCGAAGCTCTCACCGCCGAGGTTGGGTGCGCAGTACACATCCACCGACCGCAACGCCCGCGCCTTGGTGGCGTCGTCGACCTGGCCGAGGAACACCAGATGATCGGCCAACGCCCCGGCCCGGCGGCGCAGTGCCCGCTCGTTGCCGCCGCCGACCACCAGCACCCGGACCTTCGGGAAGCGTTCGACGATCGACGGCAGTGCCCGCATGAGAATGTCGACGCCCTTGCGGGGTTCGTCGTAGCGGCCGAGGAACAGGATCGAGCCACCCTCCCACGGATAGCCGTCGAGCGGTTCGGCGTCGGCGAAACCCGACACACTGATGCCGTTGGGGATTTCTACCGCGTCGGAGCCGAGCGATTCCATCTGCCAGCGCCGCGCCAGCTCCGATACGGCGATCTTGCCGGCGATCCGCTCGTGGTACGGCCGCAGGATGCCCTGGAACACGGTCAGCCACAACGATCGGGTGGTGGCGGTGTGAAAGGTGGTCACGATCGGCCCGGAGGCCACCATCAGCGCCAGCATCGACGTCGACGGCGAGTTGGGTTCATGTACATGCAGGACGTCGAACTCGTTCTCGGCGATCCAGCGCCGCAGCCGCATGTAGCCGTTCGGGCTGAAGTTCACCCGGGACACCGACCCGTTGTAGGGAATGGCCAGAGCCGGGCCGACCGACACCACGTAGTCGGGCAGGACGGTGCTGTCGGCGGCCGGGGCGAGCACGCTGACCTGGTGGCCGCGCCGGCCGAAGACCTCGGCCAGCTCCACCACGTGGGCCTGCACGCCTCCGGGTACGTCGAAGGAGTACGGACAGATCATGCCGATCTTCACGGCTCGACCACAGTTTCCGGTGTTGTCGCTGTCATGTCAGCCATCTTGGGGTGTTCCCTCGATCCGCGCGCGGCGTTCGTCGGACCAGTCCGCCTCCCACAGCGGCTGCAGCATGTGCCAGTCGACGGGGTGGGCGGCGATATTGGCCTGGTAGGCGTCGGCGAGGAGCTGGGTGGTGGCCTCGACACCGCCGGAGGTGTCGAGCGCCGGCCCGCAGCGCAGTTCGGAGGTGGGTGCGTCGGTGAACCAGTGATGCGCCACCTTCAGCGCCGCACCGGTTTCGATGGCCAGGCGGGCCGGGCCTGCCGGCATCCGGGTCTTCTCGCCGAAGAACTCGACCTCGATGCCGTGTCGGGCGAGGTCCCGGTCCCCGAGCAGACAGATGATGCCACCGGCCCGCAACCGCTCGGCGAGGACGGTCATCGGGGGCTGTTCACCGCCGGACAGCGGGAAGATCTCGAATCCCAGCGATTCGCGGTAGTCGACGAAGCGGGTGAACAGGGATTCGGGTTTGAGGCGTTCGGCGACGGTGGCGAACTTCCCGTAATGCGCGACCAGCCACACCCCGGCCATGTCCCAGTTGCCCGAATGCGGCAGGGCGATGACGACGCCCTTGCCGCGGCCGACGTCCTCGGCGAGCCACGCCTGGTCCTCTTCCGGCAGGGTGACGGACCGGACGGCCTCGTCCGTCGGCATCGACGGCAGCCGGAACGCCTCGTACCAGTAGCGGGCGTACGAGCGGACCGACGCCTCGACGGTGGCGTCGGGCACCGCGGCCGGCGCGACGCCGAGGACGCGGGCCAGGTTGCGCCGCAGCTGTGCCGGTCCGCCGCCGCGCCGTCCGGCCAGCCCGGCGCCCTTGTCGAACAGGCCGCGACCGACGCTGTCCGGGACGTGGCGGACCGCCGACCAGCCCAGGCCGTAGCCGAAGTCGGTGAGGCGCTCGGACATCGAGGTCATCGCGGGTCGCTGCCCGCCGCGTCGTCGCCGTCGCCGTTGGCCTCGCCGTCGCGCTTGTCCTCGGTGTCGGCCTTCGCCGCGATCGGGATCAGGTCGCGGGCGCCGGGCGACGAAGCGATCGAATGCATCCGCTGGAAGACGGTGATGATGCTGCCTGCGGCGAGCAGCCACATGGCGACGTGGACGGCCCACCAGATACCGAGGCCGGTGAAGCCCGATCCGACGAGCACGATGATCAGCCGGTCCGGGCGTTCGATGAGGCCGCCGTCGCCGTACAGCCCCGACGCCTCGGCGCGCGCCTTGGCGTAGGAGATGACCTGCGAGGTGACCAAACAGATCAGGGTGGCCACGAACAGCAGCTGGTGCGGCTTCTCCACCATGCACCACCAGGCCAGGCCGGCGAAGATCGCGCCGTCGGCGATCCGGTCGCAGGTGGCGTCGAGGACCGCCCCGAACCGGGTGCCGCCGCCGCGGGCCCGGGCCATCGCACCGTCGAGCATGTCGAACATGACGAACAGCCAGATGACCAGGGTCCCGGCGAACAGGTAGCCCATCGGGAACAGTGTCAGCGCGGCGGCGATGGTGGCGACCGTGCCGATGACGGTCATGATGTCCGGGGTGAGCCCGGTGGCCAGCAACGCCTTGCCGATGGGCGCGGTGACCTTCGACACCGAGGCCCTGCCCAGGATGCTCAGCATCAGATGGTCTCCGCCCCGGACCCAGGCCACAGTTCACGCCACTTGGCGGCCAGCAGCGCGCGGGTGTCCCGCAGCAGCTGCGGGATCACTTTGGCATCGCCGACGACGGTGATGAAGTTGGCATCGCCCACCCAGCGCGGAACGATGTGCTGGTGCAGGTGCTCGGCCAGCGACCCACCGGCCGCATAGCCGAGGTTCAGTCCCACATTGAACGCGTTCGGGTTGGACACGGCCTTGATGGTGCGGATGGTGTGCTGGGTGAACGTCATCAACTCCGACGACTCGGCCGGTGTCAGGTCTTCGAGGTTGGCGACCTGCCGGTACGGCACCACCATCGTGTGCCCGGCGTTATACGGGTACAGGTTGAGCACCGCGTACACCGATTCACCGCGGGCCAGGATCAGGCCCTCCTCGTCCGACATGGTCGGGATGTCGAGGAACGGGTGACCGGACTTGCCGGTCGAGCGGGGTTCGGCGGTGATGTAGGTCAGCCGGTGCGGCGTCCACAGCCGCTGCAGCTGGTCGACGTCGCCGGTGCCCACATCCCGGATCTCCCCTGGCCGGATCTCCCCTGGCGTCTCGGTCATGTCGCCGACCCGTCGGTGAACAACTCCGCTGTCGGGGACTCGTTGCGGCGCGCGGACACCCAGTCGGCGATGAGCGTCACCGCGTTGTCGACGGGCACACCGTTGACCTGGGTGCCGTCGCGGAACCGGAAGCTGACCGCACCCGCCTCGGCGTCGCGTTCTCCGGCGAGCAGCATGAACGGCACCTTACCGGTGGTGTGGGTGCGGATCTTCTTCTGCATCCGGTCATCGGAATAGTCGACCTCGGCGCGGATACCCCGCGCCTTGAGCTGCTCGATGACACCGTCGAGATGGTCGACGAAGGCCTCGGCGACAGGGATACCGACGACCTGGACCGGAGACAGCCACGCCGGGAACGCGCCCGCGTAGTGCTCGGTGAGCACACCGAAGAACCGTTCGATGGATCCGAACAGCGCGCGGTGGATCATCACCGGGCGGTGTTTGCCGCCGTCGCTTCCGGTGTAGTCGAGTTCGAACCGATCCGGCAGCATCAGGTCGACCTGGATGGTCGACATCTGCCAGGTGCGGCCGATCGCGTCGCGGGCCTGCACCGAGATCTTGGGTGCGTAGAACGCTGCGCCCCCGGGGTCGTCGACGAGCTCAAGCCCGAAGCTCGAGGCGGCCTCCCGCAGTACCTCGGTGGCCTCCTCCCACGACTCGTCCGAACCGATCGACTTGTCGGGGTTGCGGGTGGACAGCTCGAGGTAGAAGTCGTCGAGACCGTAGTCGCGCAGCAGGTCGAGCACGAACTGCAGAAGCGAACGCACTTCCTCGCCCATCTGCTCACGGGTGCAGTAGATGTGGGCGTCGTCCTGGGTGAAGCCACGGGCCCGGGTCAGGCCGTGCACCACGCCGGACTTCTCGTACCGGTAGACGGTGCCGAACTCGAACAGCCGCAGCGGCAGTTCGCGGTAGGACCGGCCGCGGGAGCGGAAGATCAGGTTGTGCATCGGGCAGTTCATCGGCTTGAGGTAGTAGTCGATGGCCGGCCGGCGCAGCGTGCCGTCGCTGTCGCGTTCCTCGTCGAGCTGCATGGGCGGGTACATGCCGTCGGCGTACCAGTCCAGGTGCCCGGACAGTTTGAACAGTTCGCCCTTGGTGGCGTGCGGGGTGTAGACGAACTCGTACCCGGCCTGCGCGTGCCGTAGCCGCGAGTAGTCCTCGAGTTCCTTACGGATGATGCCGCCCTTGGGGTGGAAGACGGGCAGACCGGAGCCGATCTCGTCTGGGAAGCTGAACAGGTCCAGTTCGGTGCCGAGGCGACGGTGGTCGCGCTTCTCGGCCTCGGCGAGGCGCTCGAGGTAGGCGTCCTGGGCCTCCCTGGATTCCCAGGCGGTGCCGTACACGCGCTGCAGGCCGGCGTTCGCCTGGTCGCCGCGCCAGTAGGCGGCCGAGCTGCGGGTCAGTGTGAACGCGGCGATGTACTTGGTGGTGGGCACGTGCGGGCCGCGGCACAGGTCGCACCATTCGCGGTCGCCGGTGCGCGGGTTGAGATTGTCGTAGACGGTGAGTTCCCCGCCGCCGACCTCCATGACCTCCGAGTCGTCGGCGGCGCCCTTGTCGTCGATCAGTTCGAGCTTGTACGGCTCGGCGGCCAGTTCGGCGCGGGCCTCGTCCTTGGAGGAGTAGACGCGGCGAGAGAAGCGCTGCCCGGACTTGATGATCTGCTTCATCTTCTTCTCCAAGGTCGCCAGATCCTCGGGGGTGAAGGGTTCGGCAACATCGAAGTCGTAGTAGAAGCCGTCGGTGATGGGCGGGCCGATACCGAGGCGGGCGTCGGGGAACACGTCCTGCACGGCCTGCGCGAGGACGTGCGCGCACGAGTGGCGGATAACCATACGGCCGTCGTCGGTGTTGGCGGCGACGGGTTCGACGTCGGTGTCGGCCTCGGGTGCCCACGACAGGTCCTTGAGGTTGCCCTCCGCGTCACGGACCACCACGACGGCCTCGGGGCCCTTGTTGGGCAGATCGTGCTCGCGGAGCGCGGTACCCGCGGTGGTCCCAGCTGGCACACGGATCGTGGCGGGGCTGGTCACCAGAACATCATCGGGCACGGCGGATTCTCCTCGATCAGGGAAACGGCGGGTTTACCCCGTGATCGTATCGTGGCCGCCCTGCGGGCTTGTCAGTCCTCACCCGGCGTGGTGGCGCGGCGGTGAATTGCCCGGGCCGATCGGGGATCGGTCAGCCGAAGACGGGACTGGCCAGCCACTCGGCGTCGACGTTGAACCATCCCACCGCCGTGTACAGCACCCCCATCACCCACAGCGAGCCGAGGACGATCGCGCAGGTGCCCAGCGCGAACACACCCTGCACCGACCAGTGTTGCCGGCCGTACCAGACCGACCAGGCGTCGTACTTTCCCTTGCCGAACACGAGCGCGCGGTGTGCCCAGGCGAACTCCGAGGCGAGGATCCCGAGTCCGGCGAAGACGATCAGCCAGCCCGGTCCCGGGTACGGGATGGCGACGATCCCGCCGGCGAGCACCACCGCACCCACCACCGCGACGCTCAACCGGTAGACCAGGTTGGCGTGGGGGCGGTCGCGGATCGACGCGCGCCACGCCCTGAACCCGGCGAAGCGTTCACGTTTGTGGGCGGCGGCCTTGTCGTCGGCTGAGCCGGAGGCGACTTCGCCGGATACGGCGGACTCCGGGTCGGCCATGACGTCTCCTGTGGTGGTCGCGGGGCGGCAGTGCCCGGTGCGGTCGTTCCCCGGGCTTCCCTGCCAGGGTAGTGGAATGCCCGATTCCGGCGCCCGTCCAGAATCGGGGTCCGGTACGGTGCTGCGGTGCCGGAGCTTTCGCGTCTCAAAAAGTCTCAAATTCTCACTATTCGAGTGTCTCCTTATCTCAGATCAGTCGCATTATCAGTCTCACTTTCAGTCTCGTAACTTTTCCCAGGTAAAGTACTATGCACTAAAGATTCCACAGGTCGCCGACCTCCCTTTCCTTCATTTCAATACGCGACAATCTGACTCTTTTGAGATACGATCTCGATATGGCAATCGATGATTCCGCTGTGCCGTCCGGCGAAATGCTCGGCTACGCACGGGCAAGCGCAGGACAGCTCGCGGCCGACGAGCAGTTCGACACGCTCAATGCCGCCGGTGTCAGCGGGTTCCGCATCTACAGCGACGTCCACAGCCCCGGCTCCCCCACCCCGCACCGGCCCGGGCTGGCGGCTCTGCTGGACTACGCGCGGGCCGGTGACACCGTCGTCGTCGCGAGCATCGACAGGCTCGGCGCCACCCCCGACGAGGTCATGAAGACCGCTCGCACGCTTCTGGGACGAAGCCTGCGGCTGCGTTCGGTGCAGGAGGGTCTCGACACCGCTGACGCAGCCGGCC
Source organism: Gordonia amarae NBRC 15530 (assembly GCF_000241345.1). Lineage (GTDB taxonomy): Bacteria > Actinomycetota > Actinomycetes > Mycobacteriales > Mycobacteriaceae > Gordonia > Gordonia amarae. Next base: position 20,234 of record NZ_BAED01000019.1, on the reverse strand, counting down.
GCATGATCGTCGGCGTGCTCGCCTCGCTGGCGAATCTGTCCGACGAGTCCGCCGCCCCACACCGTGAGGACCCGCCCCGTGATGACCGGCCACGGCCGCCCGAACGGCGAGCCTTCACCGTGCCCCACCCGCGCGTGGACACCCGCGACGGTTCGGTCGGGCGGCCCCGCGCCCTCACCGACGAACAGATTGAGATCGCGCGCCGCCGGCGCGCCCTCGGCGAGCCGGTGCCGACCATCGCCGAGTCGCTTGGCGTCAGCCGCGCCACCCTGTACCGGACGCTCGCCCAAGAGGACCGGGCACCTGGGCATCGGGAGGGCGGCCGATGAACACGCACGAGGTGGTCCACCCCTCCCCTGACAGTGCGCTTGATCTCGACGAGTTTCACCGGGGTTTCGGCGACGCCGTCGACTATCTCGAATCGCTGCCCGGGCCGTGGGCGTGCCATCACGCGGCGACGACCCTGGAACTGCCGCTGCCCTGCACCGGCGATGCCAGCCATGTCCGTGGTTATCGGGCGGCGTTGTTCGGGTATCTGCGCGGCGGGCCGCTCGAGGGCGTGCCGGCCCCGATCGGTGACGCCGTGGAGGCGGTGGTTCCCGCGCTCCCGGCCGGTTTGAGGGACGGGAGCCGGGTTCGGGACCGAATTGTCGTAGCCGGGGCGCATACTGACCGACCATGAACCTGCGTTCGGCCACACCCGACAATCCACTCCCCGACGCCGGTGCGCTGGCGCCGGTCGTCCCCACCGTCGTCGACCGTCCCGCGATGCCCGACGGCTACGGCGTCGAGAACGCGACCGTCACCCTCGGCTGGGAGTCGGTGGCGGCCAAGCTCGCGGCCTCGAAGCACTACTGGCTGGGTTCGGTACGTCCGGACGGCACCCCGCACGCCATCCCCCGGTGGGGCGTGTGGGTGGACAACCGCTTCTTCTACGACGGGGCGCCCACCACCGTCCACGCCCGGAATCTGGAAGCCAACCCGGCCTGCACCCTCACCCTCGAAAGCGGCACCGATGTGGTGATCGTCGAAGGCACCTCGGTCGCGGTCCGCGCCCTCGGCGACGGGTTCGGGAGTCGCCTGGCGCAGGCATTCGGCAAGTACCACGACCTCGACTACCAACCCGGTGCGGCCTCGTGGGAATCCCCCACCGACGGTGGCGGTCTGCGCGTGATCACCCCGCACCGGGCGATGGCCTGGTCGAAGTTTCCCGAGGACTGCACCCGGTTCCGGTTCCACTGACAGGCCCGGCCGAGTCAGCCCTCACGCGTGGGTCCGCACAGCGGTGGGACCCGGTCAGGGCCGGCGGTGGGACCGGTACAGGCGGCGCACCACGTCCTCGATGTCGGGTTCGGCGATCGTCAGGTCGCGGATCTCGGCATGACGAGCGATGTCGGCCAGGACCGCTCCGACGGTGACGCCGGTGGTGTCGAAGGCGAACACGTGACGCAGACCGCCCGCCTGCACCCCCACCGCGCGGGTACCGGGCGGGGTGGGCAGCCCCGGCTCGGGGCGGTCCAGGTCGACGGTGAGGACACGTTCGGCACCGACCGCCGTCGACAGACCGCCGAGAGTTCCGTCGTAGGCGAGTCTGCCGTGATCGACCACCAGCACCCGCTCGCACAGGCGCTCGATGTCGCCCATGTCATGTGTGGTGAGCAGCAGTGTGGTGCCGCGTTCGCGTCGTTCGGCGATGAGGAACTCCCGCAGCCGCTGCTTGGACAGCACGTCCAGGCCGATCGTCGGTTCGTCGAGAATCACCAGGCCGGGGTGGTCAGGAAGTCGGCCATCTCAAGCTGCTCGGTGAGCTCGTCCCGCCGCGTACGCAACACCGGGCCGGGAACGTGGTGGATGGCGCCGAGGATGTCGAAGGATTCGCGGACCGGCAGATCCCACCACAGTTGGGATCGTTGCCCGAACACCACACCCACCTCGCGGGTGAGGGCGCGCCGGTCCTTCAGCGGCCGCAGCCCACAGGTGGTGACCGTGCCGGAGGTGGGCACGAGGATACCGACGAGCATCTTGATGGTCGTCGACTTGCCGGCACCGTTGGCGCCGATGTATCCGACGGCCTCCCCCTCGGCGACGGTCAGGTCGAGGCCGTCGACCGCGGTGATCGTGCGCCGGCGCAGGCCGTCGCGCACGGTGAACTCACGGGTGAGGTGGTGGGTTTCGATGATCACACCGTTCTCCGTTCCGTTTCGGTCATCCTCCGCCGCCCTGGTAGTGACGTACCCCGACACGCCAGGTGAGCAGCGCCAGCAGCCACGCCCAGACCGCGGCGACCGGGCCGCACCAGCCCAGCCACGACGGCAGCCATGACGGTCCCGGCAGACCCAGCAGTTGCACGGCGGGCAGATAGGCGGTGAACGCCATCGGGAAGGCGAAGACGAACAACACCTTCAGGGGCTTGTTCCACACCGATGCGGGCTGGGATGCCGCGTACCGGCCGCCGTACACGACCGCGTTGGTGGCCTCGGCGCCGTCGATGAGGAAAAACTGCATGCCCGCCGCCCACACAAAGGCGGCCGCGAAGATCGCGAACCCGCAGGCCACCGCCAGCACCACCAGCGCCGCCTTCGCCACCGACCAGTCGATGTCGGCCAGGCACAGGCCGGCGGTGAGCGCCACCAGACCGACCACGGTGCGGGCCAGGCGCCGCAGACTGATATCGCTCGTGATCAGCTGCAGCAGCACCGGCTGGGGCCGCAGGTAGAAGGCGTCGAGGGTGCCGGCCCGGATGAAGTCGGGCAGCCGGTCGCAGTGCCCGAAGATCATGTCGGCCACCGAGTACGCGCAATCGGCGAGGCCGAACACCAGCAGCATCTCGGTGAACCCGACACCACCGATGCGCGGCACGTTGTGGAACAGCACCCACACCTCGGCCAGCTCGATCAGCCCGACCAGCAACGAGCTGGTCAAGTCGATCCGGAAGTTGCCGCGGTGGCTGCGCTGCGACCGCATCCGCGATCCGATGACCGCCCGGTACGCGGCGACGTCGGCCTGCCAGGTCATGGTCCGCCTCACCCGCCTTGGATTTCCAGGTGCCGGTGCCCACGGACGGTCATCCGTTCCCCCACCACCGCCAACGCCGCCAGCCAGGCGAGCTGGACGAGGACGGCGACGACGGCGTCGCGGCCTGTGCTCATTCCGGTGAGCACGTCGACCGGCGTCATCAGGGTCGACGGGAACGGCGTGCAGTGGGCAAGGGTGCGCAACCAGTCCGGGAACAATCGGACCGGCACGAACAGTCCCGCCAGAAAACCCGACGCCACCATGTAGGCGATCTGGATACCGCGCGTTTAGACCAGCCAGAATCCGCTCACCGCGACGAGATAGCACGCGGCGATGGAGATGAGTGCGCCGAGCACGACGCTGAGCAGGCCGAGCAGGTACGGCCATGGTTCGGTGGGCATCGCCATCCCGACGACCAGCGCGCCGATCGCGATGCTGGGCAGGGCGCGCGGGATCAGGGAGAACAGTGCCCGGCCGAGTTCTGCGGCGTACGTCGCGGCGACCAGGTTCACCGGGCGCAGCAGGTCCACCACCACCGATCCGTCCTTGATCCGGTCGGCGAGATCGCTGCGGCCGTTGAGGTTGATGCTGCCGAGCAGGCCCTGCGACACCCAGATGTAGGCGCTCATCGTGGCGGCGTCGTAGCCGCGCACCGATCCGCCGGCCGCGTCGACGGTGGCCAGCAACAACGCGACCTTGAGAAAACCGAAGGTCACGTTCGCGATCAAGCCGCCGAGCGCGGCCAGCCGGTAGGTGGATTGCCGTCGCCACCCCGCCCGGAACAGCCGCCAATATGGCATACCCCCGTGTGCGCGCATAGGGGCGTGACGTTAACCGGTCACGGCACCGGCGCGCAACGGAAAAGCCGGGGCGGGGTCAGGAGATGTCGCCGATGAGGTAGCGCTGCAGGGTCGGGGCGATGGCGTCGGCGAGTTCTTCGGGGGTCATCGACCTGATCGGTTCGGCGCGCGCCACATAGCGCACCACACCGACCCCGACGAGCTGGGTGGCGCACAGACCGGCCCGCCTGGTCACGTCGTCGGCGCCGAGACGTTTGAGCAGCGGTCCGAAGATGGGACCGATCAGGCTGTCGTAGACCACCTCGACGGTCTTGGCCATGCCTCCGGCGGAGATGGCCTGCGCGGCGAACGGACCGCCTTCGGCGAGATCCCAGGTGTTGATGAGCATCTGCACGGTGCGCCGGCCCGCCTCGTCGACACTGCCGGAGACGATGCGGTCGATGAAGACGGGCGCGCCGAACGGCAGCCGGAGTTTACGGGCGGCCGCGTCGAGAATGCCGCCGCTGGGATCCTTGCTCTTGCTCATTCCAGCAAGCGTGGCCGCCCGAGGTCACCATCGCAAGACGGCACACCGCAGCGGGCCACGAATCATCCCGCGACGCCGGGTTCGGTGGGAGCCGCACGCCGAAGGGCGGCGGCTCCCACCCGGACACCGGTCAGCGTTCCCAGTGCCGCCTGTCATGCGGACGCGGATCGGACTGCACACCCGAGGTGGTGTTGAACACCATCGTCGAGCGGGTGGTGTGGTCGTAGGCGGGCCAGCCGGGATCACCGGTGACGGCGAAATCGATCCATGCCTTGTGCATGGCGGCCGCCAGCCCCTTGGGTGCCGACGGACCGGTCAGCGCACTGTATTTCGCTCCGTCCAGGCTGTCGAAAACGAACGGCACCTCCAGCGCATGGCAGGACCCCAATCCCGGGACCTGCGGTGATTCCCACTGGAACTCGTACACGTAGGTTCCGGGATGACTCTCGGCCAGCCGGAGCGCGGGAGCGCGGAAGTAGGCGTCGGTCATGAAGGCGGCTGTCAGGTCGCCCCAGGACTCGTCGGAACGGTGCTTGCGGTAGGCCTTGACCGTGGCCGCGGGCTTCTTGGCCCCGGCAGTGCGCGCATACACATAAGGCACGAACGGCGGCACCTTCGGAGCTGATCCGGTCGGCGCCAGAAACAACCTGCCCTCGTGGGCATTGGAACCGACCATCAAACCGACATCCGAGCTCGCGCCGGCCGCGATCGCCGTCTCGGGCAGGCCGGGAACGATGGTGCCGTCGATGACCGGTTCGAACGGCAGATGGTTGGCGGCGACGTCACCCCACAGGCGTTTGAACGGCTTCTTGCTCACCTCCGCCGCCAGCGCCGATTGTGCGGCGAGAATCGCCTGGGGATCGGCGGCCGCGACGGCCTCGCGGTTCGGTTCCACGCCGAGGATCTTGGCGTACCTGCGGGCCACCTTGACCGCGCTGCCAGGGCTCATCGCGATATGGCCACCGCCGGACTGCACGATCGCACGACTGAACAATCCTCGGGCGGCGGGGGCGGCCAGTAGTGTCGCGGTGCTCATTCCGCCGGCGGACTCACCGAAGATGGTCACCTTGTCGGGGTCACCGCCGAATGCCCGGATGTTGTCACGCACCCACTCCAGAGCCGCGATCTGGTCGAGGATTCCCAGATTGGGTGTGCCCTCGCCAAACCAGAGGAAGCCGTTGACGCCGAGGCGATAGTTGATGGACACCATGACGACGCCGTCACGGGCGAAGGTCGTGCCGTCGTAGATTCCGCCTGATCCGTTCACGAAGGCGCCGCCGTGGATCCACACCATGACCGGCCGCGGGTCGCCGCCGATGGCCTGCTCGGGTGTCCACACGTTGAGGTTCAGATAGTCATCGCCGTCGTTGACGACGTTGGCGAGCAGTTTATCGATCGGCGGCGGGTAATCGCCCTGCGGTGCTGTGTGCCCGTAGTCGAGCGCATCACGCACCCCGTCCCACGGCTCCGGCGGTTCCGGTGCCCGGAACCGGCGATCCCCCACCGGTGGCGCGGCGAACGGCACTCCCTTGAAGGAGGCGACCCCGTCGACGACGGTTCCCCGGACGAAACCTGAACTTGTCTTCACTTCGGTCATCGTCTGAACGTACGCTGCCGCATAGTGACCCCGATCACGGGATCCCCACAGCGGAACACACCGCCCCGGACACGGGTACCGAATCTGCCCTCAGCGCGGGTGCGCGGCGAAGAACCGCCAGATCTCGGCGGTGGCGTGGTACGGCGACGTCGGCCAGTCGTGACCGCCGCCGGCAAGACTCACCAGCCGCACCTCTCGTCCACCGGGACACTGCGCGCTGGACGTGGTGACCGTGCCGGTCACCGTAGTCCGGGGCGGTGCACAGCCATTGGCGGCCCGGAACGTGGCGTTCACCGCGGGGATCGCCGGTCCGTCGACTCTGGCCTTACCGTCGAGACTGAACGCCTGCCCCGGACCACCGCCGTAGGGCACTCGTGGATCGGCGGTCCCGTGAACCTGCAGGACCGACATCTTCCGGGGCGCCGGGCATGCCGTCACCAGCGTGCCCGCCACCGGCGCGACCGCGGCGAAGGTCGTGCTCTCGCAGGCAATTCGCAGAGCGAGCATGGCTCCGTTGGACATTCCGGTCGCGTAGACGCGCCGGGAATCTATCGGGGTGAGGCGGGCGATTGTGCGCACCACCGCGTCGACGAATCCGACGTCGTTGAGGTTCGCCGACGCCGCCCCGCCGCAGCAGCTTCCCGCGTTCCAGGACCTGCGCACCGCGTCGGGGTAGGCGACGACGAAGCCACCGGCCTCGGCCTGCTGATCCCAGCCGTACGCCTTCTCGGCCTGGCGGGCCGATCCGAAACCTCCGTGCAGGACCACCACCAGCGGCGCACGCCGCGCCGCGGTCGCCGGGCGATAGATCCGGAAGCTGCGATCGAGGCCACCGAACGTCAGCGAATGCGTCGATGTCCCGACCTTGATCGCGGGCTCGCCGTGGGCCTCGGGTGCCCGCCTCTCGACCGCGATCAACGCACCGCCGAGCACAATCGCTCCGATCACGATCACAGCGGCCAGCATGCGGAAACGAGGACGCGTCATCATCCAAGTGTGACCCACCGAGGGCAACTGTGGGCGACACCCGAAGCACGTTCGGCCCGCGGACAACCTGCCTGCGACTGTGTGACCGCCATCTACTAGGTTCAGCAGCAGGGCATAGCTCTCATATGACGCCGCTCCACGTCGACAGCAAAGGACAACCCACCTCCATGGTCACGTTCGCGACTCCTACCGGAACGAACAACATCGGCATCCTCGGAATCGGTGCGTACCGTCCCCAGCGACTGGTCGCCAACGACGAGATCTGCGCGAACCTCGACGTGGACAGCGAGTGGATCTACACCCGCACCGGCATCAAAAGCCGCCGCTTCTGTGGTCGCGACGAGAGCATCACCACCATGTCGGTGGAGGCAGGCCGGGCCGCGCTCGCCAATTCGGGACTGACCGGCGCCGATATCGACGCCCTGCTCCTGGCCACCAGCACCCACGGACGCTGTATCCCCTCGGCCGCGCCGCCGGTGGCCACCGCGGTCGGTGCCAACGGGGTGCCCGCGATGGATGTGAGTGTGGGCTGTGCCGGGTTCGGCTACGCGATGTCGTTGGCGCAGGACATGATCCGCTCCGGCAGCGCCACCCGCGTGCTGGTGATCGGGGCCGAGGAGATCTCGATGTCGCTGGATATGACCGACCCCGGGGTGAGCTTCATCTTCGGCGACGGCGCGGGCGCGGTCGTCGTCGGCCCCACCCCCACCCGGCAGGTCGGGCCGGTGGTGTGGGGCAGCGAGGGCTCGCAGAGCGAACTGATCCATCAGTCGATGGACTGGAAGGACTACCTGCTCGGCGCCAGCCACACCGACCGCCCCTACATGCGGATGAACGGCACCGCCGTATTCCGTTGGGCCGCTTTCGAGATGAGCAAAGTAGCCAAGCGCACCCTGGAACTCACCGGCATCACCGCCGACGACCTCGACGTGTTCGTGCCGCACCAGGCCAACGCCCGCATCAACGAACTCCTGGCGAAGAACCTGAAGATGCGCGACGGGGTTCCCGTCGCCGACAACATCGAATACACCGGCAACACCGCCGCCGCCTCGATCCCGCTGGCGATGTACGACCTGCTCAAATCGGGCCGCGCCAAGCCCGGAGACACCGCCCTGCTGCTCGGTTACGGTGCGGGCCTGAGCTATTCGGGCCAGGTCGTCGCCATGCCGCCCGCCCCCACCGTCTGATCCCGGTGATCGTGAATATTGCTGCCAGCTCCGGATTCCGGGGCTGACAGCGACATGCGACTTCGCTGGTGTCCGGCTACCGGCAGCAGAATCATGTCGACGCCAAAGTCTCCACTGTCTGCCCGGTGATGTCGGCGATCAGATCGAAGTCCTTGTCGACCGCAAGAACCGTGAGCCCCAGTTTTTCCGCGGTTGCCGCGATCAACAGATCCGGGATTGACGGGGCACGATGCTGTCCCCGATCAGCAAGCATCATCTGCACCTCGAACGCTCGATCCTCCATCGCCGGCGTCAGGTGCTCGATCGGCATGAGCGACAGCGGCGGGATCACGAACGCACGACGCCCGGACTCCCCCGACCGCACCGAAAATCCCAGTTCCAGACGGGTCACCGTCGACATCCGCACGAGGCCGCGCTCGATGCGTGCGTTCCATTCGTCGAGCCGCGCCGCCTGCCCCATCTGCATTCTGGCGTAGGCCGACTTATCGATCAGCCAACTCGTCACCGCCACGCGGCGTCCATCACGTCCGGATCCGCCAGATCGGCGAACGTCTCTGCCGACCGTTGCCAATCACCGGCCGTCACCGAAACGTCAGTAGGCACCATCGCAGTGCCTTCGAGCTTTCGCCGCAGATACTCATTGCGGGACAGTCCCAACGCTGACGCCTCGGCGTCAATGCGCTCGACCGCAGCCTCACTGATCCCCCTGATCAGCACATTCGTCACGACAACCACCTCCACCGGCAATGATATCGCGATATCGCCCGCCAGTTCCCAGTGAGTCCGGCCAGCCGTGGATCGGCCTCCTCAACGGTATACTTGTGCAATGGATGTCGCCGAAGCCGCGGACCGTCTCGGTGTCACCCCGCGCCGGGTGCGAGCGCTGATCGCGGCCGGACAGGTCAAGGCCACCAAGGTCGGGACGTCGTGGCAGGTGGAGACGTTGCCGGACTCACCCCGTCACAGCCGCCCCCTCTCCACTCGCTCCCGGCGAATGCTTGTTCACGCACTCCAGTACCGGACGCTGCGCGGGCTGTCGGGTACCGATCGCGCGCGGACCGCTGCCCGTATCCGCGCACTGCGTGCCACCGACGACCCCGCTCCCCTGCTGTCGGACTGGTGGGCCGGCAGCCCCCACGACGACAGCGGCCTGTTCGAGACCCAACTCATCGCCAACGCAGCAGAGGGCAACACAGACTACATTCGGTACTCCGTCAGTCAGCATCGTTACGAATATCTGCGCGATCCCGATGAGCTCGCCGACGTCGTCGCCACCGAACGCACGATCCGGGGCTGGTCGGTGCATCAACTCGCCGACACCGCCGGCACCGACCCTGCCGACGTCCGGCTGATCGAAAGAGGCAGACCGGCACCGCTTCGTGCGGTCCGCCGTACCCTGCGTGCCCTCGATGTCGAACCCACCGCACTGCCGGATCTACAGGCCACACCGTGACCCGGTACCTCGAAGCATGGCTCGACAACCGGCACGTCGGGCGATTCATCATCGATGCCGATGCGACGGTGTTCCGCTACGACGAGGACGCGCCGGAGACTCCCATATCGCTGTCACTACCACGTGAGGGCAGCGCGACCAGGCGAGCCGCCGCGAGCTTCCTGGAGAACCTTCTTCCTGATCACGAGCACACCCGTGTGCGCCTGGCCGCCGCCTATGGCGCCCGCAGCACCGAAACCGTCGAGCTACTACAGAAGGCGGGCGGCGACATCGCCGGCGGACTGGTTCTCCTACCTGCCGATACCGAACCCAAAACCATTGCAGCCGAGATGAATCCAGCGCTGGACCGTGATATAGCCGACCGTATTCGCAGTATCAAGCACGATCCTGACGCATGGGCGCCAGGAGACCTTCCGGCGCGCTTCTCACTCGCCGGCACACAGGGAAAGTTCGCCATCGCGGCGATCGACGGCGACTGGTACTGGTCGAATGCAGCGGTACCCTCGACCCATATCGTCAAACCCGGACGCCCCGACCTTCGTGGAGTCGAGGATGCCGAACTCGCCGCACTCAACCTGGCACGTGCTGTCGGCGTCAGCGCACCGTCGGCGAGCATTCTTCGGGTTGCCGACCAACACGCTTTCGCCGTCGAACGCTTCGATCGCGCTGCACAGACGGGACCACTTCCCCGCCGCCTGCACGCCGAGGATCTCGCGCAGGCGCGCGGGATCGGCCCCGACAACAAGTACGGTGTCACCGCGAGGCAGGTGATCGACACCCTGCGTCCCGTCGATGCTTCAGGAACGCTTGTCACGTCGTTTCTCACGCAGCTGGCGTTCAACACTCTCGTCGGCAACGCCGACGCCCACGCCAAGAACTACTCAATCCTGCTCGGGCAGAACGGAATCACGTTTGCGCCGATCTACGATGTCGTCCCGGTCGGCCTGTACCCGGCCTACGACCAGAAACTCGCGATGCGAATCGCCGGCGCCCGCATGGCCGCCGAGGTCACCATCGCCCACTGGCGGAAACTGGCCCGAACCTCCGGCCTCAATGAGGATGCGGTCGCCCATCTGGTCATCGACATGGCCCGAAACGTCCTCGAACACAACGACAGCGCCTGGAATGCGCTGGACTTCGATCAGCGCACGATTGTGCGAACAGCCGTCGCCCGCAACGCTGAACGGCTCCAGTAGGGATCCTTGGTCAAACCTGGTCAGGGTTGTTACGCGACACTGCGCCGTTATCCGCGACCTTGGCTCGCTTCCGCTGGGCCACGACGTAGTCCACTCCGATGAATGTCGGGACGAAGGCCACCACGAGGACATAACCCCACCAGGTGCCCACTTTCGCCCATGCACCGACAAGGGCGAATATCCATGCGACCAGGACGACCGGCACCCCGATCGCCGGACGTCGCTTCACGAATTCGAGCAATGATTCATGCTGCGATCCCGCCATCGCATGCGCCCCCAGACGTCGGAAACCCGGACTATTCGGACGTCAGGATAACAATGACTCCACCCCGCGACGGGTGCCGCGGGGTGGAGTCATTCAGCGGGATGCGTCAGGCGCGGACGGCGCGCACACCCATCTTCTTCGTTTCGTAGATGCACAGGTCGTCGACCCAGAAGGTGCCGTTGAACACGACGAGAGTGCCGCGTTCGTCGGTCTCCACCGACAGGATCTCCACCGCCGAGCGGGCCAGCTTGGCCAGCGGGGTGACCTGACCGCGGAAGCTCCAGTCGAAGGATTGGTCGTGGGCGACCTGCTCGAAGTGCGTGGCTCCGTCGGCGACGCCGGCGAGCCGGGCTGCGGCACGGGCACACTGCTGCATCGCTTCCAGGCCGAGCGAACCGGGCTGCACCGGGTCCTGGAAGAAGTGCGCCTTGAAGAACCACGCCTCCGGGTGCACGTCGTAGATGGCGACCGCGCGGCCCAGGCCCGCATCGCCGGCACCCGGCCAGAACTTGACGCGGTCGAGCACCTGCAGGCGGCCCTGATGCAGATACGGTGCACCGGACAGTTCTGGACCCAGGTACTCGACATTCACCGGGGCCTCCGCGTTCAGCCCGTCGAGGGTGAACTGCGGCGACTTCAGGCCGACCTGATTCTCCATCGCCTCCGGTTTGAAGAAGCCGAACGCGGTGTTCATCGTCATGACCACTTCGTCGTTCTGAGTGCAGACGACGTCGAAGAAGCAGATCGTCGAACCGCCGCCCTCTGCGTAGCGTTCCATCGTCGTCGACACCCGCAGCGTGCCGACGAGGGCCGGGCGGAGCTGGGTGATGTTCTTGCCGTCAAGGTTGCGGAACAGCACATCGTCGGGACGGTTCGCGGCGAAACCGTTGTACGAGGAGAGCCAGCCACACGGCTGCAGCAGGATCTCGATCAGCACCGACAGCGGCACCGCATCCGAGTGGGTATCGGCCAGGTACCAGGCGTCGGCCGGCACATCGTATTCGGCGACGCAGGTGCCGCCCTTGGTGGGAACCCCGGGCGGACTGTCGACGCTGATGATGCGGGAGACGAAGTGGTACGGCTCGTCCGGCAGACGCGGCGCGCGGCGGGTGCCGTCGAACGGCTTGTACAGCTCACCGAACGCATCCGAGGGCATACCGCGACCGCAGGCGAGGAGCGCACCGTAGTCGCCGCGGACGTCGGTGGTGCCTTCCAGGATGTGCACCGGGCCGGGGGCGCCGGGCGGCATCGGCCAGTCCGGGACCAGCCGGATACCGAAGCGGCGGGCGTGGAATACCTTGAAACCGTCGCTGCGGCACAGCAGCGCCGCGTACACGGTCGGTGTCGGGCCGTCGATGATCTCCTCGATGAACACCTCGTAGTCGAGGGTGTGGTCGGCGTTCGGGATGACCTGCCCGCGGCACACGAACCGGCTCATCTCGTCGGGCACCGGCTCGAAACGCCAGCCGTCGTGCTCGATGGTGAAACCGTAGGCGGCCATCGCGAACGACAGCGCCTGCGTGGCGGCGTCGGCCATCAGGGTTCCCGGCATGCACGGGTCGTTCTTGAAATGCCCGCTGTAGAACCAGGAATCGGCCGGGACGTGCGCGCGGGCACGCAGGTAACCGCGGCCCCACGGTCCGCCCTCGGGATCGAACTCGGCGATCTCGTCGAACAACCGCAGCCGGCCCTTCGGCAACGACGGGGTGCGCGAATGGGCGGCGGCCCGTTCGAAACCCGCACCGAAGCAGGTGTAGGCGTGGCCGTCGACGTAGGCCGCCAGCTCCTCGGCGGAGAACGACCGCTTGGTGGTGACCTGCGGCGGGGTATCGCGGATCGCACCCTCGCGGGGGGCGTCGTCGGCGGCGTCCCACAGCACACCGTCGGAGTCGGCGAGTTCGGCGTCGGAGAAGAACCCGGCCTGACCGTTGCGGACCGAGATCATCAGCCGGTCGCCGATGTAGCAGTCGTAATGGAAGAAGAACAGCCGCGTGTCGCCGGTCTTGGCGTGACCGTCGATGTGGATCTCGTAGTGCAGCGTCTCCCCGCCCTTGGGCAGCTCACCCATGAACGTCAGATCGCAGCCCAGCAGCCGGTACACGCGGTCGCTGCGGTTGCTGAAGTCCGCGCCCAGCCACGAGGCGAGAAGCAGGTCGGCCTGCCCGGATTCGATCACCACACCGGGCGACATCCGGCCGTTGTGCATGTACCAGGCGTCGGGGTCGACATCGGTTTCGGTGACGATGGTGCCGGTGCCCATGGTGCCCGGTTCACCGTCGATGCTGATGACGCGGTCGGCCAGCAGCAGCGGTGGTTCGGGCATCCGGACGAGGCGTTCGTAGTTGTCGTACTCGGCGAACCTCGGCCCGAAGACCTCCGAAACCTTGCCTCCGGCAAGCACTTCGAGCTGTTCCCGGGAAAACAGCACGGTCCCGGGTGCGGCGGCGGGTTCCTGCGACGGCGCAGGCGGTGCCGGAGCGGGTACCGGGGCCACGGGTGCGGGCCGGGCAGCGGCAGGTGTGACCGGGGCAGGCGCGGACGCCGGTGGAGCGGCGGATGCGGGGGCCGGGGTGACCGGGGCGACGAATGCCGCCGGTGCGGTGACGGCCGGGGCCGCAACCGGTGGGGCGGTCACGACAGTGGTGGCCGGTGCGGATCGCGCCACCACACGTCCGGGCAGCTCACCCCGGCGTCTGGCGACCATCGCCAGCATCGCCTCGCGGGTCTGCAGGAAGGCCGCGTGCGCCTGCGCCTGACGTTCGACGAAGGCGGTGTGCGCGGCGCTCGCCGAGTCGACGATGCCCAGCGCTGTGGCGGTCTGGTCACCGACGGCCGCCGGCGCGGCGATGTTCACCGCCTGTCCGGCCACTGCCGGTGCTGTCACATACTCGGTCTGGGTGACCACGGTCTGCGGCAAGGCCAGCGCGGGTGGGTACGACGGCGCCGGCGGCATGTATTGCGCGGGCGCCGCTTCGGCTGCGATGGTCGCGGCCGCGCCGGTGGTCTCGGGTGCTGGCATCTGGGCACTCTCATTCTGTGCTGGCGAAACGGCTGCCGGGGAAACGGCCACTGGTTCAGGAACTTTCGGCGGTGCGACGGCAGGGCCGGCGGTGTGCGCGGCGGCGACACGCGGCGGGGCGGCCGGAGCTTCGGCCACGGTGGCACCGGGCACGTCGACGATGTCGGGCCAGTGTCCGGCGAAGCTCAGGGTGCGTGCGGTCTCCGCCCGGGCGCCGCCCTGCTGGGACCGGAGCGCCTCGATCCGGGCGTCGAACCCGTCCGTGGCGACCGGAACCCCGTTGACCCACAGCTTGGCGACGGTTTCGGCCAGGGCCCGCAGACCGCGGCGTTCCTGGGCGTCGAGGGCGACCGCGACGTGCGGTTGGTCGCCGAGGATCTTCGGGATCGCGGCGGTCAGGATGCCGCGCGGCCCATGTTCGACGAACACCCGCACACCGTCGGCGTAGGCCTGCCGGATGGTGGCCGGGAAGTCGATCGGTTCGAGTGCCTGCCGGGTGATCGCGTCGGCCGCGGACTCCCGGGTGGGGGTGTACGCGCCGGTGACGCCGTTGCTGTAGAACCGGACACCCGGTGCCTCGAAGGTCTAACGCGAGTGGATGCGGTGCCACACGTCGGTGAACGGGGTCATCGCCTCGCAGTGGATCACCATGTCCAGACCGAGATACATGCTGGGCGGGTTGCCGAGCGCCTCGATCACCCGCTTGCAGGCCTGCGGATCGCCGCCAATCACGCAATCGTCGGGCGCCTGGACGATGGTCATGTAGGCGCGCGGTTCGGCGGCCAGCACGGCGTCGATCTGCTCGCGCGGGGCCCCGATCCGCCAGCATTCCCACTCGGTGGGTGTGCTGCCCACACCCCAGGCTTCGCCCGCGATGCGGCAGTCGCCGGTGATCTGCCGGCCGTACATGCCGGACTCGGTGATCTCGGCAAGCATCGGCCGCAGATCCCGCCACACACCGAATGCCATGAGCGAGTTGGTTTCTCCCGAAGACAGACCGATCGCGGCGGTCGGCCGCAGACCCAGCACTGTGCGGGAGAACTCGGCCTGAGTCTGGCAGACGACGGCGCAGCCGGTGAGCTGGGCGTAGGCGTCGAGTTCGGTGATGCCGTCGCCGAACAGCTCCGGAACCAGGTCAGCTCCGCCCGGGAACCGCTGCGCGAGCGCCTCGGCCACCTCGGGCCAGGCCAGCAGCAGGTCGCGACCGGCACCGGGATAGGCGGCGGCCGCACCGGTGAAGGCGAATCCGATCTCTCCGCTGATGGGTGCGTCGGCGAACACGATGCCCGGTCCGGCCGGGGCCGCCCCCCGTGCCAGCTGGTCGGCGGCCCCACGGCGCAGGGTGTCGAGGGTGACCTCGTTGTCGGCCACCAGGGCGCAGCGCACCGGCCCGTCACCACCGGGCACTCCGCGCTGCAGGGCGTCGAGGAGTTCGGCGCGGCCGGCCGCCGCATACCGCTGCGAGATCGGCACCGGACCACGCGCCAGCGGAGCCGGTGCATCGACGTCGACACGAACACCGATCCCGCCGGTACGGCCACCGAGCGCGGACACGCTGATATGCGCGGAGTTCTCCCCCGGTGCGGGTTGGGCGCCGCTGGGTTCGACGCGGACACGGGAGCCGAGCGCCATCACCTGGGCGGCGATCTCGACGGCCGCCGACGCGGCGTGGGTGCGCCCGAACCGGCCGGTGGCGAATGCCGCCGAGGTCGTGTCCGGGCGGCTGTCGGTGTCGAGGACCGCGAGGATCGGCTCACCCGCCGCCTCGGCATCGGCACGACGCTTGAGCACGAACACCACCGCGGCGTCGCCGTGCGGCAACGTCGGATCGCCCGCCACCGCGTCGGCCGCCCGTTCGTGGGCGGCCTCACGGCACAAGTCGACGGCGCCGGCGACCACGGTATCGAGTTCACCGCTGCGCAACGCGCGGGCCGCGATCTGCAGCGCGGTGATCGCGGACAATTCCTCGCTGGACACGGTGAACCCGAAACCACGGAAATCTCGTTGCGCGTGAACACGATTGGCCGGGATGTTGGGCATGGTGCCCACCACCCCGTCGGCGGTGAGCTGCGGTGCCGCGGCGGCGTTGGCCTCCAGCCAGGCGTCGTCGTCGGCGTGCAGCACCCGCAGGCGCTGGCGGCCGATCATCGCGTCGCAGCCCATGCCGATCACGACACCCGTGCTCTCTCGTTCGGAACCGATCCCGCGCAGTGCCTGTGCGGCGGCGCCGAGCACGGTGGTCTGCTGTGCGAGGCTGCCCTTGAGTTCACTGGGCGGGAAACCCAGTCCGGCCAGTTCCAGCCGCACCTCCTCGAGGGCGGCCGGCTCGGCTTCGGGGCCCAGTGCACGCCTGCGGAATTGGTCGACGTCGGCGGTGTCGCCGGTGACCGCGCCCAGACCGCAGATGACGATGTCACCCGCGGGTGGAGTCGGTGCGATCGCCGGAGCGCGGTGTTCGGCCGGCACATAGTTCTGGACGATCAGGTGGGCGTTGTTGCCGCCGAACCCGAAGTTGCTGACCGCCGCCGTCTTGACGGTCCCCTCCCACGGGGTGGGTTCGGTGATCAGGGTGAACGGGGTGTCCGCCAGCGCGGGGGTCTGGGTGTCGCACAGCGACGGCGGCAGCGCGCCGGCCTCCATCGCCGAGAGCACGTTCACCAGGCTCGCCGCACCGGAGACGGTGATCGTGTGGCCCAGGTTGCCTTTGAGGGCACCGAGTTTCAGCGGTGCGTCGCCGTAGGCGTCGCGGAGGCTGTCGAGTTCGGTGGCATCGCCCAGGACGGTCCCGGTGGCGTGGCAGTCGACGTAGTCGACGTCGGCCGGGTTCAGCCCGGCCTGGGCGAGCGCGGCACGCATCGCGGCGGTCTGCCCGGACGCGGCGGGCGCCAGGATGCCGCTCTGGCGGCCGTCGTTGGACAGCCCGACACCCCTGATGACCCCGAGAATGCGGTCGCCGTCGCGTTCGGCGTCGGCGAGGCGTTTGAGGGCGACCAGCGCCGCACCCGCCGACGGCACCAGACCGTCGGCCTCTGCGTGGAACGGCCGGGACCGCCCCGACGGGCTCAGCGCGCGCAGCGAGGTGAAGCCCAGATGCAGGAACAGGTCGTCGGCGCCGTTGACGCCCCCGGCGAGCATGACGTCGGCGTCGCCGTCGTGCAGGGCGTCGCAGGCGAGCTTGATGGCGTACAGCGACGACGCGCAGGCGGCGTCAAGGGCGAAGGCGGGCCCGTCGAGGTCCAGCGCGCCGGCCACCAGGTGCACCGGCAGCCCGGACGAGAACCGGTTGCGCGGATCGACGTCGCCGCCGGTCCACACGCTTTCGACGAATGCCGTGTTCATCGTCGACGGATACGACAGATTGCCGACGATCAGACCCGTCCGTTCCCGGGCGGCACCGGCGGGCAGCGCCTGCTGTGCGCAGTGAGCCACCCACCGCACCAGCGGATCCAGGCGCTCGACGTCAGGGATCGGTGAGCTGAGTCCGGTCAGGTTCAGCGCCGAGTCGTCGACGTTGCCGCCGGTGGCCGAGGCCACCCGCAGACCCGGTCTGTCACTGGCCGCGAGTGCCGCCGGATCCACCCCGCGCCAGCGATCGCGCGGGGTGGGCGCCAGCAGGCTGCGCCCGGCCAGGGTGGCGTCGAACAGGTCCTGCGGTGTCGGTGCTCCGGGCAGCAGGCAACTGCGGCCGACGATGGCGATCGGCGCGAAATCGCTCACGCGGTGGCACCGTCGGCATTGCCGGCGACATAGAACTCGACACCTTCGAGCGCCGCGATCGGTGCGCCGTCGGTGGTCTCGAACACGATGTCGTAGTCGACGCGCTTGTCGCCGAGCGGGAACGCCGCCAGGCGGCACCGCACGTCGCCGGAGGCGGGGAACGGTGCGGTGAACACCGCGCGCCCGATGCTGATCGGCAGCACCAGCGGCATGCCCTGCGCGGAGGCCCAGAGGATGCCGAGTTGCAGCGCACCGTCGAGGGCGGCGGGATCGGTTGCCCACTCGCCGCCGGTCCAGCCGGCCTCGCCCTTCACCTTGAGCAGGGCCGATCCTCCGGCCTGCCCGAAGGTGGTCAGCTCGTCGATCACCTGGAACGCGGGTCCGTGGAACAGCGGTCCGGCGTACGCCTCGGCGACCCCGAACGGCCACGCCCCATGTCCGGCGTCGGCGACCGACACAGGCTGGTCGGCGGCCGATCCCGAGTCGATGCGCGCGCTGTAGCGGGCGCGCCCGGCGGCGTCGCGGACGGCGACCGCGTAGGTGGCCTCGTCCGGGGTGAGTTCGATGCTCAGTGCGTGCTGCTCCCCGGCCGGGAAGGTGACTCCCGACAGCACGTGGAAGTCACGCACCACGGGTGCGTCGGCGGGGATCAGTCCGCGGACGGCGTTCAGCATGGCGTCGAGGGCGAACACGACAGGGACCACGACATTGCCGCGCACCTGGTGGTCGGCGAGGGCCGGCTGGTTCTCCACGGAGATATCCCAGGCCAGCGTGGTGGACCGTAGCTGCGGTTTCGCCGGTGCGGCGACGACGACGGCGGTGGCCGGTGCCCGGCCGAGTGCGTGGCGGGCGAAGAACTCGGCGCCCTCACCGATCGGGATCACCCCCACGCCTGCCTCGGTGAACCGGCTCTTGAGGGTGGCGTCGACCATGCCACCGTCCCACGGTCCCCAGCCGAACGCGCGGACCACACAGTTGTCTCCGCGGCGGCGCGCTTCGCGGGCGGCGATCGAATCGAGCGCGGCGTTGGCCGAGGCATAGGCGGCCTGGCCGGGGTTGCCGGCCCGGGCGGCGATCGACGAGAACAGCGCGATGAACCGCAATTCGTCGCCCGCGGTGGCGGCCAGCAGGTTCTCGGCACCGATCAGCTTGGTGCAGAACACCCGCAGGAAACCGTCGTCGTCGAGATCTTCGAGACGCTTGTCGGCGAGGACACCGGCGCCGTGGACGAGGCCGACGATCGGGCCCAGGCTCTGGCGGACCTGGGCGAGCGAGGCATGCAGCGCCTCCCGGTCGGTGGTGTCGGCGGCGAAGTACTGCGCGACGGTCCCCTGCTGGGCGGCGGTGGCGAGGGTCTCGCGGACCTCGCGTGTGGCCAGCAGTTTCTCGGCGGCGGCACGGGCCTGCGGCAGGCTCAGCGACTCACCGCGGGCGCGGGCCGCCGACGCCAGTGCCGTGGCGATCTCGGTGGCGGTGGTGCCCGCGGGTTCGTCCGCCGATTCGGGCTGCAGCGCGGTGCGGCCCAGCAGTGCCAGGCGCAGCCCGTGCTGCTTGGCCAGCGCGAGCGCCGAGCGTGCGGTCACACCTCGTGCTCCGCCGGTGACCACGACGACACCTTCGGCCGGGACCGGAATGGTCTCGCCGACCTCGGTGGCGTCGACCTCCTCGACGGCGACGAGGCGAGTGCCGTCGGCACGCAGGGCCACCTCCACGCCGCTGCCGCCGGCGAGCAGTTCGGCCGCGATGCGCTCGGGGTCGAGGGTTTCGATGTCGATGGCGCGGACCGAGGCGTTGGGCCATTCCCAGCCGGCGGTCTTGACCAGGCTCGCGATGCCCGTCGGGACATCGCCGCCGGTGAAGGTGCCGCCGGTGGCCTGGATGGTGACGAACACTCGGGTATCGGCGCTGCTCTGGGCGACGGCGCGGGCGGCGTGGAAGGCACGCACGTGCATGTCGACGCATTCCTCGGGGGTCCGGACGGCACCCAGCGCGGCCAGACTGATCACCGAACCGGCACCTTCGGGGACCTCGTCGACGGCGCGCGCCTTGATGCCGCGGGTGACGAGGACCTGTTCGAGGGCGTCGGCGAACGCCGGGTCCTCACGGGTGATCACGACCTCACCGTCCTGCAGGCCGCCCATCGCGAACCCGGCAGGCGGAACGACGCGCAGACGAGCTTCGGTGCAGCTCAGACCTACCGCGGGTGTGGGCTCGGGCGTGGCTGCCGGTGCGGCAGCGGTTTCCGTGGGTGCGGCAGCACCGGTGAAGCCGGCGACGGAGTTGACCACGTCCTGCAGGGTCCGCATGGATGCCAGCTCGGAGCCGGGGATCTCGGGGGCGCCGGGGTACTGGGCCTGCAGCGCCGAGAGGATCTCGACCTGCTTGATGGAGTCGATACCGAGTTCGGCCTCCATCTCCATGTCCAGGCCCAGCATGTCCGCGGGGTAGCCGGTCTTCTCCGACACGATCTCC